>JBMFRA010000019.1:0-32666 GCA_049968315.1 Acidobacteriota bacterium | reverse complement strand
CAGGGCGTCGGTGAGTTCATGGAGGGAAAAGCCCTGGGAAAAACGGCGGTAGGCCAGGTCCCGGCAATAGCCGATGAAGAGGGCCCGTTCCCGGGTCCGCACCACGTTCATCACCTGCCGGAGCACCTGCCGGTGGGACCATTCCAGCTCCTCGGGGCTCAAGCGCTTGTAGGAGAGAAACCAGGGCTTGGCCTTGGGGCCCCTAAAGGCGTCCATCAGGGACAGCACGATGGCCTCCTCGTAGGCCTCCAGCAACCGGTGGATCCGGAGGTTGACGCGGATTCGGACCTCCTTCATGGCCGCCCGGTTCAGGGCGTTCCACTTCTCCGGGTTGGTCTTGAAGTTCTCCACGAGGAAGGGGAGGCGCCGCAGGATGTCCAGGCGCTCCCGGGGGCGCCAGCCGAGGCGTTCGTAGGTTCGCGTGGCGTCGGTGGTCATCTGGAGGTCGATGTAACGGGCCATCCACGGCCGCTCGAAGGGCCGCTCCCCCGCCAGGCGGCCCAGGAGGTCCCTCGCCATCATGCCGGGACCGCAGAGGACCTTGGGCATGAAAATGGGGCGCACTTCCCGTCCGAAGTAGGCCCGGGTGGCGGCCTTGAAGAGGTCCCGGTGGGTGGTGCAGCCGCTGGTGGAGGCGATGAGGACCTCGCAGGGCGCGAGGAGGGGGTACCGCTCCAGGAGGGCTTTGAAGAAGGCCACGGCGTCCCGGACATGAAAGTAGGGGATGGCCGAGAGACCTCTCCCTCCCAGCACCCGGGCGTTCCAGGAGCGGGAGAGCCACGTCTCGAGGAACTTGAAGAGGGGGGGGTACTCGCACCAGTCGGAGAACATGGCTCCGAAGCGGATGATGGTGCATGGCACCGTGTCTCGGTACTCCCGGAGCATCTCCTACCCCACCCGCTTGGTGACGGCGTAGATGTGCTCGCCGTCGGGGGGGCTGTCCTCGTTGAGAGCCTTTCCGGGAGGGGGGAAGCGGGAGGCGGCGACGGAAGAGGCGAAGAAGAAGCGGCGGACCCGTAGCGGCTTGCTCAGCTCCAGGACGTTTCGGAGGCCTCCCACGTTGGTCCGCCAGTACTCGGGGTGCTCCTCACCGGTGAAATCGTAGTGGGCGGCCAGGTGGATGACCACCTCCACGCCGCCTCCGGCGAGGATGGTGTCGAAGACGGACTTCAGGTGGGAAGCCTCCCCGATGTCCACCTGGAACCAGTGGAGGTTGGGCCAGTCTGGAACGCCGCACTCCTGGGGGGAGCGGCGGGCGATGGCGTAGATTTCCCAGCCGTCCTTCAAGAACTCCAAGAGGTGCCGCCCAAGAAACCCGGAGGCCCCCGTGAGGATCATGCGCGGCAGGGCCATCACTCCCCCTTCGGCGGTCCCTGAACACCCGTGGCCGGACTGGACCCATTCTCCCCAGAAATCCGGCCACGGTCCAACATCAAGGCGGCGCGCCGCCGTTCTTGAGGCGCCGGTTCTCGAGAATCAGCCGCCGCCATTCGAGGGCCCGCTCGATGGCGATGAGGACCTGCTCCTTCCGGAAGGGCTTGGTGATGTAGTCGTAGGCGCCCTTCCGGATGGCCTCTTGGGCCGATTCGAGACTCCCGTAGGCGGTGATGATCACCACGGGAACGGTGGCATCCAGTTCATGGACCTTCTGGACCACCTCCAACCCGTCCCGCCCGAGCATCTTGAGGTCGCTGATGACCAGGGAGAAGGTGTGGCGTGCCATCAGCTCTTCCAGCTCCAGGGGGTTGTTGGTGGTCACCACGTCGTGGTCGGTCTTCGAGGTGATGATGGTCTCCAGGAGCAGGAGCATGTCCACTTCGTCGTCCAGTACCAGGATCTTTTCGGCCATGGGAAATCACCCTCCGCTCGGGGGCTCCCCGCCGCTCTCGGGCACGGGCCCGTCGTGGGGGGAGGCCAGGGGGAGCAGGATCCGGAAGGTCGTTCCCGTCTGCCCCTCGCCGCTCTCTTCCGCCGTCCGGCTTTCCACGCGAATGGAACCGCCCGCCTTTTCCACGATCCCGTGGCTGATGGACAACCCCAGCCCCGTTCCTTCTCCGGGGGCCTTGGTGGTGAAGAAGGGATCGAAGATCCGTTCCAGGAGTGCCTGGGGAATCCCCGTCCCCGTGTCGCTGACCGAAACCTCCGCGCGGTTCCCCGCCCGCCGGGTTCGAAGGGTCAGGGTTCCGCCGCTTTTCATGGCGGCCCGTGCGTTGGTGATGAGGTTCAGGAGAACCTGCTGGAGGCCCTGGGGGTCTCCGGTGACGGGGGGGAGGCCCTCCTCCAGCTCCACCACGCACCGGATCTTCTCCGTGAGCAGGGTGTTCTGCACCATGGCGACGATGCGCTGGACCTCCTCGTTGAGGTCGGAGGTCTCGGCCCGCTGTTCGGGGATCCGGGCGAAGCGCCCCAGGTTCTCCACGATCTTCTTGCAGTTGAGGGCCTGCTTCTCGATGATCTTGAGGTGCCCGTGCTCCGGCGTCCCGGGGGGGATCTTCTCCATCAGCAGGTCGGTGAAGCCCAGGATGATGGCGATGGGGTTGTTGATCTCGTGGGCGACGCCGGCGGCCAGGGTCCCGAGGGAGGCCAGGCGGGAGCTCAGGTTCACCTGGCGTTCCTTCTCCTTTTGGAGGGCGGCCCACCACCGGTCCCGGCGGAGGATGGAGACGCTCCCCGCCAGGATGGCCAGGACGATGGCCCCCTGGACCAGGAGCTGGCGGAGGTAGAGGGACCGGACCATCCCCTGGACTTCGCTGGCGGGCGCCACCACCGCCACCGACCAGAAGAGTTCCGGCCTCTCGGGGTCCAGGGGGGCGGCGGTGTACCCGATGAGCTTGTGGACGGGGCCCTTGAGCTGGCGGTGCCAGCCGCTGACGTACTCCCCGGTGCCCTCCTGGCCCCGGAGCATGTGGTCCCGCATGATGACGTTGATGCCCTCGAAGGCTAGGCGGGGGTCCTTTTCGTGGCGGGCCTTGAAGGCGTTCTTGCCGATGAAGTCCGCCTCCGGGTGGGCCAGGAAGGTCCCCCGCTCGTCGATGACCCAGGCGTAGCCCGTGGTACCGGAGCGCGCGTCGGCGGTGAAGCGGCGTGCCAGGGCCGAGGCGTCCACCACGAACTGCACCAGGCCGGCGAAGAGGGTCCCCGAGGGGTCGTGGAGGTTCCGGTTGCCGGGGGCGTGGAAGTGTCCCACCGAGAGCAGAAGGTAGACGCGGCGCCGTTCGGGGTCGCTGGGGTCGGGGACGCCGAAGGCCGAGAGATGGACGCGGTCCCGGTTCTCCGGCCTCTTCGCCCAGAGGAGGATGGAATCGTCCCGAAGATCCCCGCCCTCCTCCCGGACCGTCCCGTCGGGGGCCAGGGAGAGGACGGGGGAGCCTTCGGGGGCCACCGTCCGGATCTCCACCAGCTCGCCCGATTCCACGGCCTCGAAGGTGACGAGGAGGCGGCGCCGCCAGGTGGCCGAATCGTCGGTCTCGCCGAGGGGGGAGCGGTTGAGGGCCAGGAGTTCCCGGCGAAGGAAATCCAGGTCCTGGCGCATCAGGACCGCCAGGTTCCGGGCCAGGACCAGCTGCTGCTGGTTGAACTCCTCGGTGACCACCTGGCGCATCTTGCCGAAGGAGACCAGGCCGAGAAAGAAGGCCAGGAGCAACAGGAGCACGGCGGCGAGGGCGCCCAGGAGGGGGACGGAGCGGCGGGTGATGCGGAGGGGGCTTCTCATGGCGCCGCCTCCCCCATACCCAGGGAGTAGTCCTGGCGCGCGAAGGCCTCCGCCGCCCTCGCCACGGCGCCGTCCTCGCCGAGGAGGGTGTCGATCTGCCGCGTCACGACGAGGAGCCGGCCCAGGACCCGCAGCCGCCGGTCCAGCGCCTCGGCGTCCAGGTGGTCGAGGCGGGCGAAGAGGGCGTCCCGGCGGCGGGCCGTCCGCCACCCCTCCCCTTCGAGGACCCTCTCCAGGAAGTCGATCCGTCGGCTCCGCCCCGCCTCGTCGGCGGCGCCCCCGTGGAAGAGGAAGGAGGCGTAGTTCTCGTGGGGGTTGGGCGTGGCGTTGGCGTCCACCCGCGAGAAGTGGTACCCCAGCCGGAAGTTCATGTTGAGGTACACCTCGGAGACCAGGACGTAGTTGGGCTCGGCGGCTGTCCGCTGGGCCTCGGCGGAGGTGAGGCCGGTGAGGAGCAGGGAGGCCACCGCCCTCCCGGAGGCGGCGGGCGTGGCGTCCCAGGGGACCTCCACCATGCCGGGCCAGAGGGCCTTCAGGGGCCGGCAACGGAAATGCTCCGGCCGCAGGCGCCCCTCCCCCGGGGGGAGGGCGAGACCCCCGCCGAGGTCGATGAAGTAGAAGGCCACCGGCAGGGGACTCTCCAGCCGAAGGGCGGCCTTCTCGGTGCGCCCGAAGGCTCCCCCCGCCAGGAACAGCTCCTCGATGGCCCGTTCGTGGGCGTACCGAAGAAGGTCGTGGAGGGTGCGGCATCCACGGGGGCGGAAGTTCCGGGCACGGACGTCGGTGAGGTTCAGGGGAGCCAGGCGGCCGAGGACCTCCCGCAGGCGCCGGGCCATGGGGTTGTCCGCCGCCTCGGCCTGCCGGCGCCGGGCGGCGCTCTGGAGAAGGGCCTCCTGGCGGCCCTCGAAAACCTGCCCCATCTCCGCGTCCACCGTCACCACCCGGCCCGCCGGCAGGCGCTCCAGGGCGGAGGCCACCCCGAAAAGGGCGGGGACGCCGAACTCCCGGGCCACGGTGGCCAGGTGGCTCGTGGCGGAGCCCACCTCCGCCACCAGGGCGGCGGCCCGGTCGATGACCTCCGCCAACCTCGGCTCGGCGGCCCGCGCCACCACCACCGCACCGGGCGGGACCTCCGAGAGGGGGGTGGAGGGAAGGACGGGGAAGACGGGCCCCGCCGCCACCCCCCGGCAGGCGAGGGTACCGGCGGAAAGGATCGGCTGGAGGCCCTTCCGGAGGGCCACCACCTCCTCTTCCCGCCGGGCCCCGGCGTGAAGCCGCAGGGGCCGGGACTGGAGGACGAGGATCCGTTCCCTCTCGTCCAGGGCCCACTCCACGTCCTGGGGCTGGCCGAATTTCCGCTCCAGGGCGAGGCCCGCGGCGGCCAGCTGGGCCAGCTGGCCGGGGGTGAGGCAGGGCTGGCCGCGCATCCAGCCGGGGACCTCGGTTTCCACCAGTCCCCTCCCCTCCCGGCAGAGGAGCATCCGTTCCTTGAAGGCGGTCCTGGAGGAGAGGAGGCCGTGGGGCGGCTCCCGGGAGACGGTGAAGGTGTCGGGGGTGACGCGGCCGTCCACCGTCGAGGGGCCCAGGCCCCAGCTCCCCGAGACCACCATCTCCTCGGCGTCGGGCCTGTGGGGGTCTCGGGTATAGAGAACCCCGCTGGCCCGGGCGTCCACCATCTCCACCACGCAGACCGCCATGGGAAGCAGGGAGAATCCCTCCCCCCGGGCCTTGTAGTACACGAGGGCCCTCGGCCCGAAGGCGCTGGCCACCACCTCCCGGCAGGCGTCCAGGAGCCCTTCCCTTCCGACGTTGAGCACGGTGGTGTACTGGCCGGCGAAGGAGAACTCCCCGTCTTCCCCCACGGCGCTGGACCGCACCGAGACGAGAAGCCCCTCCCGGCCGGTCCGCTCCTCCAGGTCGTCGAAGGCCTTCAGGATGGAATCCGCGAGGGCCTTGGGCCAAGGGGCGGCGGTGACCTCTTCCCGGAGAAGCCGGCTGGCCTCCTCCAGGGCCTTCCGGTCGGAGAGGGGGAGGGTCCCGAGGATGGCGAGGAGCCGGGGCAGGAGCCCCCCCGCCTCCAAGAAATCCCGGCAGGCCCGGCTGGTGACGGAGAAGCCGTCGGGGGCCGGCACGCCGGCGGTCCGAAGGGCGGCCAGCCGGGAGGCCTTGGCCCCCACCAGGGGAACGGGGGCGGAGGCCACCTCGGCGAAAGGGAGGGTTGGAGGGCCTTGGGGAACGGCGACCTCGGACCGAAGGACCTCCGACGTCTCCTCCTCCAACCGTTGGAGCAGGTCCCGGAGGGTCTTCTCCGGCTTTCCCGTGAGGGACTCCAGGGCTTCCACCACCGCCCGGCCATCGTCCAGGATCCCCCGCCGGGAGTCCTCGAGGTACTTGGCGTCGAAGAGGAACTCCCCCGACGCCTTGGCCTGCATGTCGGAAAGCCGCTCCAGGGCCCTGTTGTTGGCCGCCACGAGGCTGCGGTAGGCCGCGTACTTCGCGAGAAAGCGCTCCCGCGCGGTGGCGGCGTCCCCCGTTCTCGAAAAGAACCGCTTCAAGAAAGGAGGCAGGCTCATGGGGCGGCCCCTCCCAGGGACTCGGGGGGAGGGCCTTCGCCGGGGTCGAAGAGGTAGTTCCCCCGGAAGAAGGCCTCCACGTACCAGGAGACGGGGGCCCCGGGCCCCATCCGCATGTCGAGCTGGCGGGTGGCCACCACGAGGCGGCCCAGCTGCCCCAGCCGGTCCTCGATGGTCTCCCGGGGGAACTTCCGGAGGCGGGCGTTGACCAGATCCCCGTTCCGCTCGATCTGAAAATCCAGGCGGCGCAGGATCTCCCCGATGAGCTCGCACCGCTTGGCCCGGCGCAGGTCGTCGGCGGCGCCGCCCTTGAAGCGGAAGGAGACGTAGTTCCGGCTCAACGTCTCGGAGGAGAAGGCGTCCACCGCCGTGAAGTGGTAGCCGATCCGGGAGGAGAAGTTGCAGTAGGACTCTGCCACGATGGCGTAGGAGCGGTCCCCCAGCCTCCGCTCGGCGGCGTCGTGGACCGGCGTGAAGAGGGACTCGGTGGCCACGGAGAGAAACCCGGAGAGGGAGATGCCCTTGGGCTCCCACCACCTGAGCGCCGGGTCGCACATGCCCCTGAGGAGGGCCTTCATGGGTTCGGAGCGGAGCTCCTCGGGGGCGATCTCCGGCCCTTCCGGGAGCCTCTTCAGCCCTCCCCCGATGTCGATGAGGTAGAGCTCGAAGGGAAGCCGCGCCCGCAGGCGGACGGAGCGGTAGGCGGCGTCGGTCACCCGGTCGGAGAGGCGGAACATCTCTTCGAAGGCCTTTTCGTGGACGAACCGTACGATGTCGTGGAAGGTCCGGCAGGCCCCCTGGCGGAAGTCGGGGCTCCGCGGGTCGGTGAGGTTCAGGGGAAGGATGTGGCGGGCGACCTCTTCCAGGAGGCGGTAGACCGGTGTCCCCTTGAGGGTCCTCCGCAGGGGCGGCGCCGTGCTCTGGAGGAGGGACTCCACCCGCCCGTCGTACACGGCGCCGCGGCCGGCGTCCACCGTGACGACCCGGCCGGCCTCGAGGCGGGAGGTGGCCTCCCGGGTGTCCAGGACCGCCGGAACGCCGAACTCCCGCGCCAGGGAGGCCATGTGGCCCGTGGGGGCACCGATGTCGGTGACGATGGCCGCCACCCTCCCCATGACCTTCACGAGCTGGGGACTGGAATGGCGGGTGACCACCACGGCCCCTTCCGGGACCGCGGGGAGGTCGTCCAGGCTCGCCAGCGGGTGGGCGGGGCCCGCGGCGGTCCCGTTGGAGGCCGAGGCGCCCTTGAGCAGGAGCCGGTGGCCCTCCACTTCCGGCGGGGGCTCCGCCTCCCCCGTTTCCTTCCGGTCGGAGAGCCGCAGCGGGCGGCACTGGAGAAGGGTGAAACGGCCCAGGGCGTCGAGGGCCCACTCCAGTTCCTGGGGCTTTCCGTAGTGCTTCTCGGCGGCGAGGACCAGAAGGGCCAGCTCCTTGACCTGCCGTTCGGAGAGGCAGAAGGAGGCCCCCAGGTGGCGGTCCAGGGGGACGGGGGCGATTCCGCCCTGGGGAAGGGGCTCCACGCTCGTCTCCTTGGAGCCCATCCGGGCCTCCCGGATGGGGAGATCCCCTTCCTTCTCCACCTCCCAGAAGTCCGGGCTCACCGAGCCCCCCACCGTGCCGACCCCCAATCCCCACGCGCCGTTGATGACGAGGGTCCCGCCCTCGGGCCGGGCGGGGTTCACCGAGCAGGCCACGCCGCTGGCCGCCGCCTCCACCATGGCCACCACCGCCGCGCCCATGGGGATGTCCTCGTCGGGGATCCCGTGGACGTGCCGGTAGAAGATGGCCCTCGGCGTATAGAGACCGGCCAGGACCGTCTTGTAGGCCTCCACCAGCGTCTCCCGGGTGACGTTCAGCAGGCTGACGTACTGCCCGGCGAAGGAGACCTCTCCGTCCTCTCCGACGGCGCTGGACCGCACCGAGACCCGGGCCGACCGCCCCAGGCGCTCCGAAAGGCGCCGGTGGCCCTCCAGCAGGGCGGCCTCCACCTCCGGGGGGAGGGGGGCTTCCAGGAAGACCTCCCGCACCGAATCGCTGGCCTCCCGCAGGCTGTCCAGGTCGTCGAAGTCCACGTGGATGAGGCGGGCACGGATCTCTTCGTGCAGGGCGTTGCGGTCGAGGAAGAGGCGGTAGGCGTCGGTGGTGACGGCGAAGCCTTCGGGGACCGGCAGGTGCACCCGGTTCCGCAACTCTCCCAGGTTGGCGCTCTTGCCTCCCACCCGGTCGTGGAAGGAGGCGTCCACCTCGGCGAAATCGAAGACCCAGGGGCCGGCGGGGGAAGCCCGGTGGCGGCCCTTCTCCAGGACGGCCTCGATGGTCTTCTGGATCTGGGAGAAGACGACGGGGAGTTCGGGGTAGCGCCGGCCGGAGAGTTTGTTGAGGTTGGCGATCATCCGGTAGGTGTGGGTGGCTGCCGTCACGCACCGGTAACGGACGTAGTTCATCCCGAAGAAGGTGTCCCCCTGGAGCTTCTGTTCCAGGTCGGCGATGGCTTCCAGGACCTCGTCGTTGGAGGTGATGAGATCCTTGAAGGTGAGGTAGGAGAGGGTCAGGGCGGCGCGGGAATCCCGGTGGACCTCCACCGGACGCCAGCGGTGGCCCCGTCCCCAGTCCTTCCACCACCGCAGAAAGCCCATGGCGCCCTCCAACGGCCCCCCGCCCCGAAGGGCTTACGGCAGCCCCCGGGACCGCCGGTCTTCCTTGGCCCGCTCCTCGTTGACCTTCTTCTTCTCGAAGGCCTCCTCCACCTTGGCCAGGACGTCTTCCAGGTCGGCGGGCTTCAACAGGTAGTCCATGGCTCCCAGCCGCATCCCCTCGATGGCGGCGTGGATGGAGGCGTTTCCCGAGAGGAGGATCACCTCCACCAGGGGGTGGGCCTTCTTCAGCGCCCGGAGGACCTCCAGGCCGTCCATGCCGGGCATCCGGACATCCAGGAGGACCACGTCCACGGGGCGGCTCTCCAGGACGGCGAGGGCTTCGGGGCCCGAATTGGCCGTCTCCACGAAGAGCCCCCGCGCCGTGAGGCGCTTGCCGAGGGTCTCGGTGAAGCGCTTCTCGTCATCCACCAGGAGCAGTCTCACGACCCGCATGCCATCCTCCCGGAAGGGGCGGCTCGCCGGTGTCGGCGGCCGCCGGCAAGACCACGTGGAAGACCGTCCCCTCCCCGGGGCGGCTCTCCACCTCCAGGGTACCGCCAAGCTTCTTCACGATGTAGAGGCTGATGGAGAGCCCCAACCCCGTTCCCTGTCCCTCGGGCTTGGTGGTGAAGAAGGGTTCGAAGATCCGTTCGAGGTTCTCCCGGGGGATACCGGGGCCGGTGTCCCCCACGCTGAGAACCACCTTGCCGTCGGATTTTCGGGTGGAGAGGGTGAGGGTCCCCCCTTCCTTTCCCATGGCGTCCAGGGCGTTCTTGGCCAGGTGGAGGATGACCTGGCGGACCTCCGCCACCGTCCCCGGCACGGGGGGGAGGCCGGGGGCAAGGTTCCGCTGGACCCGCACCGGTCCCCCGCCCAGGTCCCCCTCCAGGAGGTGGAGGGCCTTGACCACCGCCTCGTTGAGGTCCACCCGCCCGGAGGCGCCCTCGGTCTCCCGCGCCCAGCTCAGGATCCGGCGGCTGATTTCCCGGGCGCGGCGAACCTGCTCCTGGATCTGGGCCACCGAGGCGGACATTTCCTCCCGAAGGGCGGGGCCGTCGGCCCCCGCCGCGCCGGAGAGGAGGTCCGAGAGCCACCCCGCCTCCTCGTTGAGGATGGCCAGGGGGTTGTTGAGGTCGTGGGCGATGGAGGAACTGACCTGGCCGAGGGAGGAGACCCGGGAGAGTCGGGAGAGCTCCTCGAAGAAGGAATCCCGCTGGCCCTCCACCTCCCGGAGGCGGCGGGAGATCCGGCGGGCCGCCAACCCCGCCACGGCGGCGGTGGCCAGGCCACCCAGGGCGGCAACGGCGAGGACCCACCCGGGGGACCGCGGGCCGGGGCGAAGGGCGAAGAGGGCCAGGAGAGCGAAAAAGGGCAAGGGGACCGCCGCCAGAAGGGCCAGGAGGCGGCGCAGACCCCGGTGGGGGAGGCGGCCCTTCCCGCCCCCCGGTGCCGGCGACGGCCCCGGTCGGTTGTCCATGTTCCCCTCCGTCTCCATGCTACCATGGGGGCCCCTGTCAAGACGGGGCGACGCTCCATCCGGCCCCCGGGGCCCGAAGAAAGAAGAATAATGTTACACTCTGGAGTTCAAGGGTGTGGGGGAAATTCCTCCCCTTCGCCGGAGTCCGAAGCGGGGAGGGGGCCCGCCTTGCCCGCCCTCCCTATAGTCTTGGCAAGCCCGCCCCGAGGCGGGGGAGTTTGCGGAGGAGGAGGTGCGCATGGCGTTTCCGAAGGGATTGGGATGGGCCAGAACGGCGGTGGCCTCGGCGGTCCTGCTGCTCGCCCCCACGCTCCTGTTCGCGGGAGGGGGGGAGAAGCAGGGGAAGTTGGTCCACGTGGCCGACACGCGAAACCTGAAGGGCTTCAACCTGTACTTCGCCGACCTGTACAACACCAACCGCCTGCTCTTTACCGTGGAGGTGGTCCTCATCACGGCGCTGGTGGGGCTCCTTCTAGGGCTGCTGATGGACCTGCTGGTCTCCCGCATCGGCATCGACCTCAGCCACCGGGACGAGAAGGAATAGGGGGCGGGCCATGATGGACCTTCTGACCGTGACCCTGCCCATCTCGGGGGTTCCCGTCAACGTCCTCCTCCTGGTTCTCCTCGGCGTCGCCGTGGGGGTTCTGGGGGGCTTCTTCGGAATGGGCGGCGCCTGGATGGTCACGCCGGCCCTCAACATCTTCGGATTCCCCATGCCTTTCGCCGTGGGGACCGACCTCTGCCACATGGCGGGCAAGTCCATCATCTCCACCCGCCGGCACGCCAAGTTCGGCAACGTGGACATGAAGCTGGGCCTCACCATGCTCACCTTCGACGTCATCGGCATCGAGATCGGCGCCCGGCTGGTCATGTTCCTGGAACGGCTGGGCCTCGCCGGGCCCGTCATCCGGTGGGTCTACGTCGTCTTCCTCTTCCTCATCGCCTCCCTGGTCTTCTACGACTACTTCAAGAAGCGGGCCATGGAGAAGGCCGCCGCCGGCGCCGGAACGCCGGAAGGGAGCGCCGTCCGCTGGCACGAGAGCCTGCACAAGATCAAGATCCCCCCCATGGTGCGCTTTCCCGTGGCCGGGGTCGAGTGCTCCATGTGGCTTCCCGCCACCGTGGCGTTTCTCGTGGGGGTGCTGGCGGGATTCCTCGGAATCGGGGGCGGGCTGCTGATGATGCCGGCGCTGGTCTACCTCATCGGCTGCCCCACCTACGTGGCGGTGGGCACCGACCTCTTCACCGTGATGATCGCCGGCTTCTACGGGGCCTTCACCTACGGGATGAAGGGCCGCATCGAGTTCCTGGCGGTCCTCTTCATGCTGATGGGGGCCGCCCCCGGGGCCCAGGTGGGGACCATCGCCACCAAGTACATCCGCGGCTACGGGATCCGGCTCATCTTCGGCATCACGGTGGTCTGCGCCATGATCTCCGTCATCCTCAAGCAGGTCGGCCTCACCCAGGCCGCCACGTGGGTGGTCATGGGGGCCGTTTCCGTACTCACCCTGGTGGTCATGGTGGGCATGTTCCGCGGCGCCGCTCGCGAGCTCCGCGCCAAGAAGGGGGTGAGGCCATGAAAGTCCCCGCCGCGCGCATGGGAGCCTCCGTCTTCGTTGCCCTGCTGGCTCTCCTCGCCCTGCTGGCCGCCTGCGCCCCTCCGGCGCCGGTGGTCCAGGGAAAGGTCACCTCCGTGGAGGAACAGGGGAAGGTGATTCTCGTCGCCGACGAGCGCCGCCCCGACGCCCCCCCCTTGGCCTTGGACATCGCCTCCGCCGAGATCGGGAATGCGCCGGTGGTGGGGGACGATGTGCGGGTGGTCTATCGCACCGAGGGAGGCGTGAACCGGGCTCTCAGGGTCATGAACCTCACCCGGCAACGGGAGGTGGAAAAGAGCGGTCACTAGCGGAAAGGAAACCCCATTCCGGGGCGGAGGGGCGGCGGGCCCCTCCGCCTCTTTTTCTCCCCGAAGGGGAGGGCCGCTCCCCCCGGGCTCCCGGCGGCCGGCTCTCACCGGCAGGCCGTTGGCCGGAACCTTTCCGTGCGCCCTCTCCACGCCGGATCCTTTTGCCGCCGCAAAGCCGCCTCTTTCCCGAGAGGGGAGACGGGGGAGGGGAGGGGCGAGAAGCGGGGGCGAAACGGAAGGCGGGGCGGCGTCTCAGATGTAACATTTTTACTCACCCTGGCCGCCGGCAAATCCCCCTTCACGGGAAATCGAAGAATATCCCTCTCTATTTCAGTGGATTGCACCTTGCCTGGAGATACGGGGGGGCGGTGAGTGTTTCTGTCCGTGCGAGATTTCACCCAAGATCCCCCCGGGGCGCCGGCGTCCGTTGACCCCCCTTTTCGGGGGGGCCTACATTGGGACCGTGGCCGGCGGACTTCGGCTTTTTCGAGAAAAGGCCCGCCGGACGTGGGATCAAGACCGAGTTTTCGGAAGGGCGGCCATCACGCCGGGAAAGGCCGGGCGGGTTCCCGGAAAGGCGGAGCCTACGCCCGGGGAGACCGAGAGGAGGCAGACGCGAGAACGGCCCCGCCGCCCCGGTGAGAGGAGATGCGGTGGAATGGGCCCGAGGGGATTCCTGGGACTCGAACCTGTAGGAAGAGGTCTTTCAGTGAGGAGGTGACCTGATGCCGAGTTACGTGAACCCGGAAAAGTGCGACGGGTGCAAGGCACTGGACAAGACCGCTTGCCAGTACATTTGCCCCAACGACCTCATGGTCCTGGACAAGGACAAGATGAAGGCTTACAACCGCGACGTCTCCATGTGCTGGGAGTGCTACAACTGCGTGAAGATCTGCCCCAGCCAGGCCATCGAGATCCGTGGCTACGCGGACTTCGTCCCCATGGGGGCCCAGGTGACGCCCATGCGCTCCACCGACTCCATCATGTGGACGGTGAAGTTCCGCAACGGCATGCTGAAGCGCTTCAAGTTCCCCATCCGGACCACCCCCGAAGGTTCGGCCGTTCCGGACGGCGGCTGGGAGACGAAGGCGGACCTCAACTCGCCGGCGCTCTTCACCGAGCCCGCCTCGCTCTGCGGACCCGAAGTGTTCACCCTGAAAAAGTAAAGGGGGGAGAGAACGATGGCCAACTTTGAAAACGTCGTGGTCGAAACCGACCTTCTGATCCTTGGCGGCGGCATGGCCTCCTGCGGTGCCGCCGTGGAGGCCGCCTATTGGGCCAAGCAGCACGGCCTGAAAGTCACGCTGGTGGACAAGGCGGCCATGGACCGCTCCGGTGCCGTGGCCATGGGCCTTTCCGCCATCAACCAGTACGTGGACCTCCGCTCCGGCAAGAACACCGTCAAGGACTACGTGGACTACGTCCGGAACGACCTCATGGGCGTCACCCGGGAAGACCTGGTGGCCTCCATCGCGCGCCACGTGGACTCCACCGTCCACCTCTTCGAGAAGTGGGGCCTGCCCATCTGGAAGGACGAGCAGGGCAACTACGTCCACGAAGGCCGCTGGCAGCTCATGATCAACGGCGAGTCCTACAAGGTCATCGTGGCCGAGGCCGCCAAGAACGCCCTCATCCAGTCCGGCGTGGGCCAGTACTTCGAGCGCGTCTTCATCGTGGAACCCCTGCTGGACGGCGACCGGATCGCCGGCGCGGTGGGTTTCTCCACCCGCGAGAACAAGTTCTACATCTTCAAGGCCAAGGCCGTCATGCTGGCCATGGGCGGCGCCGTCCACGTCTTCAAGCCCCGGAGCTCGGGCGAGGGCCTCGGCCGCGCCTGGTATCCGCCGTGGAACTCCGGCTCCTCCGCCTACTTCACCCTGAAGGCCGGCGCCGAGATGACCTGCCAGGAAGTGCGCTTCATCCCCGTCCGCTTCAAGGACGCCTACGGCCCCGTGGGTGCCTGGTTCCTGCTCTTCAAGTCCCGCGCCACCAACGCCCTCGGCGGCGAGTACATGGTGGAGCGCAAGGCCGAGCTGGACAACTGGGGCCCCTACGGCCGCGTGAAGCCCATTCCGGCGAACCTCCGTAACTACCTCGGCATGCTGGACGTGATGGAAGGCAAGGGCCCCATCTACATGAGGACCGAGGAAGCCATCGCCAAGCTCGCCGAGCAGTACAAGGACGACGAGAAGGCCTACAAGAAGAAGATGAAGGAGCTGGAGTCCGAGGCGTGGGAAGACTTCCTCGACATGACCATCTCCCAGGCCATCCTCTGGGCCGCCAGCAACGTCCAGCCCGAGGAGAAGTCCTCCGAGATCGCCGCCGCCGAGCCCTACTTCATCGGCTCCCACTCCGGCGCCTCCGGTGCCTGGGTCTCCGGTCCCGAAGACCTGCAGACCGAGGAGACGAAGAAGGAGTACTTCTGGGGTTACTGCAACATGTCGACGGTGAAGGGCCTCTTCTGCGCCGGCGACGCCTCGGGCGCCTCCAGCCACAAGTTCTCCTCGGGCTCCCACGCCGAGGGCCGCATCGCCGCCAAGGCCGCCATCAAGTTCATCGTGGAAAACAACACGATGCCCAACGTGGACATGGCCCAGGTGGAGGCCCTCAAGGCGCAGATCCTCAAGCCCCTGGACACCTACGAGCAGTACAAGAACGCCACCACCGACCCCGAGGTGAACCCCAACTACATCAAGCCCAAGCAGTTCATGTTCCGCCTCCAGAAGATCATGGACGAGTACGCCGGCGGCGTGAGCGCCAACTTCACCACCAACAAGCAGTCCCTGGAGCGCGCCCTCGAGCTGCTCGCTTTCCTCAAGGAGGATTCGGAGAAGCTGGCGGCCTCCAACCTGCACGAGCTCATGCGCTGCTGGGAGAACGTCCAGCGCATGTGGCAGGCCGAGGCCCACGTCCGCACGATCCTCTTCCGCGAGGAGACGCGGTGGCCCGGCTACTACTTCCGCGCCGACAAGCCCAAGCTGGACGAGCAGGAGTGGCTCTGCTTCGCCAACTGCAAGTACGATCCCAACACCGGCAAGTGGGAGATGATCAAGCGGCCCATCCTGCACATCTTCCCGCAGGCCAAGGAACACGAGCTCCTCGGCGGCTGACGCCGGGGTTTCTCGGGAGGCCCCCGCGGGGGGCGGGGGCCTCCCCTTTTCCATTCCCCCGGAGCGAGGGACGGAGAGAAGGCGAACAGGAAATGGCCGAAGAAAACCCTCCCACCTGTCCCCACTGCCACGGCGCCATGGTCCGGTGGCAGAACCCCCAGCTCACCAACTGGCAGGGAGAGTTCCAGTTCGTCTGCTTCAACGACGACTGCCCGTACTTCGTGCGGGGCTGGGAGTGGATGAAGGCCCACTTCAACGTCAACGCTTCCTACCGCCACCGCCTCGACCCCACCAACGGCTCCACCGGTCCCCTGCCCGTCTGGTCCAGGGACGCCCTGAAGAGCGGCATCCTGGACAAACCCGAGGAAACCCCCCATGGCTGACGCCCCCACCCAGGACAGGATCCTCAAGGAATACCCGCGCCTCAAGGCGGACGACACCTTCGCCTTCCGGTGCGGGAAGGACCTTCCCTGCTTCACCCACTGTTGCAAGGACGTCACCATCGTCCTGACGCCCTACGACGTCCTGAGACTGAAACACGCGCTCCGCATGGATTCCACAGAATTTCTGAACCGCCACGCCCTCCTGCCCGCATCTCCGGACCAGCGTGTCCCCTTGGTCCTTTTGCGGATGGAGGGCGAGGAGAAGCGGTGCCCCTTCGTGGGGCCCGAGGGGTGCGGGGTCTACGCCCACCGGCCCTGGGCCTGCCGCATGTACCCCCTGGGGCTCGCCGAGCCCCGGACGCCGACGGCCCAGGACAACCGCTTCTACTTCCTCCTTCGGGAGGACCTCTGCAAGGGCCACGGCGCCGAAGAGACCCTCTCGGTCCGCCGGTGGATCGAAGAGCAGGGTATCGAAGACTACGACCGCATGGGGGCTCCCTTCCGGGACCTCATGCTGGAGGAGTTCTGGCAGAAGGGGGAGCCCCTCTCCCCCGAGAAACGGGACATGTACGTGATGGCCCTCTACGACCTGGACCGCTTCCGCCGCTTCGTGCTGGAAACGAGCTTCCTGAAGCGCTTCACGGTGGACGAGGAACGGGTGGAGGTCATGAAGAGCGACGACGAGGAGCTGTTGGAGTTCGCGGTGCAATGGATCCGCTTCTGTCTCCTCGGCCAGAAGACCATGCGGATGAGGCCGGAGGCGCCCGAGACGGTCCGGCAGAAGGCCGCCGGCGCGCCGGCGCCCTAGGCGCCGGGGGCTCCGGATCCGGAAAGGATGGAGGACATGGAGTCGACAGTGAGCACGAAACCCGTCCTGGTCATCGGGGGCGGCATCGCGGGCATGACGGCCGCGCTGGAAGCGGCGGAGGCCGGCTGCTCCGTGGTGCTCGTGGAGCGGTCGCCCTTCCTCGGCGGCCGCGTGGCCAGGATCCACCAGTACTTCCCCAAGCTCTGCCCCCCGGCGTGCGGCCTCGAAATCAACTTCAAGCGCATCAAGAACAACCCCCGCATCGAGGTCCTCACCGGAGCGGAGGTGACGGCCCTTTCCGGAGCCCCCGGGGAGTACCGCGCCACCGTCAAGGTGACCCCCCGTTACGTGACGGAGGCCTGCACGATGTGCGGCGCCTGCGCCGAGGCCTGCCCCGCCGAGAGGCCCGACGACTTCAACTACGGCCTCTCCAAGACCAAGGCGGCCTACCTGCCCCACGCCATGGCCTTCCCGGCCCGTTACGCCATCGACCGGGCGGCCTGCAAGGAGGGGTGCACCGCCTGCAAGGACGCCTGTATCTACGGAGCGGTGGACCTCGCCATGCCGGAGGCGGTCCGGGAGGTGGAGGCGGCGGCGGTGGTGGCGGCCACCGGTTGGGCCCCCTACGACGCCACCCGGCTCGACAACCTGGGCTACGGGCGGTTTGCCAACGTCGTCACCAACGTGATCATGGAGCGCCTGGCCGCCCCCAACGGACCCACCCAGGGCAAGATCGTCCGCCCCTCCGACGGCAAGGCCCCCGCGAAGGTCGCTTTCGTCCAGTGCGCCGGCTCCCGGGACGAGAACCACCTGCCGTACTGCTCGGCCGTCTGCTGCGCCGCCAGCCTCAAGCAGTCCACCTACGTCCGGGCCCTCTACCCCGAGGCGGAGATCACGATCTTCTACATCGACATCCGCACGCCGGGACGGTTGGAGGACTTCTACCAGAAGACCGCCGCCGAGGCCCGGATCAACCTGGTGAAGGGGAAGGTGGCCAAGGTGGAGGAGGACCCCGCCACGAAGGACCTCCTCGTCACGGCGGAGGACGTCCTCTCCGGCCGCAAGATCACCGAGCGGGTTTCCCTCCTGGTCCTGGCCACGGGGATCGTGCCCGAGACCCGGAGCCTGCCGGCGGCCTTTGCGCGGGACGAGTTCGGTTTCGTCGCCCATCCGGAGGGGAAGGCGGGGCTGTACGGCGCCGGCTGCGTCCGGCGGCCGGAGGAGGTCTCGGCCACCGTCCAGGACGCGACGGGGGCGGCCCTCAAGGCCTTCCAGTGCGTCGTGAGGAGCGCTCACCATGGATAAGAAGATCGGCGTCTACCTCTGCAGCGGGTGCGGCATCGGCGACGCCCTCGACGTCGCGAAGCTCGCCAAGGTGGCCGAGAAGGAGTGCAAGGCTCCCGTCGTCAAGGTCCACCCCTTCCTGTGCGGTGCCGAGGGAACGGCCCTCATCCGGAAGGACATGGAAGAGGGGGTCAACGCCCTGGTCATCGGCGCCTGCTCGCCCCGGGTCAAGACCGAGGCCTTCGCCTTCGACCCGCGGATGGTCCTCTGCCGCGTGAACCTCCGGGAGCACGTGGCCTGGTGCCACAAGCCCAAGGACGAGGACACCCAGATGCTGGCCGAGGACTACCTCCGAATGGGGGTCGTCCAGGCCCAGAAGGCCGAGCCGCTGGAGCCCGTGAACGACCCGGTCTCCAAGGCCCTCTTGGTGGTGGGCGGAGGCATCACGGGGATCACCGCCGCCCTGGAGGCCGCCGCCGCCGGATACGAGGTCGTCCTGGTGGAGAAGCAGGCCCACTTGGGGGGCTTTCTGGCCGGCGTGAAGCGCGGCTATCCCCAGGCACCGCCCTACGTGGGGCTCACCCCCGAGGATGTGGCCCAGAAGATCCAGGAGGTCACCTACCACCCGAAGGTGAAGGTCTACACCTCGGCCAAGATCCTCAAGACGTCGGGCCAGCCGGGGATGTTCGACGTCACGCTGGAGGTGGGCGGCCGGGAGGTGGCGGAACGGGTGGGGGCCATCGTGATGGCCACCGGCTGGAGGCCCTACGACGCCACCAAGCTGGCCCACCTGGGGTACGGCCTCAGCCCCGACGTGGTGACCAACGTGGAGATGGAGCGCATGCTGGGCGAAGGGGCCCTGAAGCGCCCCTCCGACGGCAGGGCCGTGGAGTCTGTCCTCTTCGTCCAGTGCGCCGGCTCCCGGGACAAGGAACACCTCCCCTACTGCTCCTCGGTCTGCTGCATGGCGACCCTGAAGCACGCCGCCCTGATCCACGAACAGAACGCCGACGCCCGGGTCTTCATCGTCTACAAGGACATGCGGACGCCGGGGCCCTACGAGCGCTTCTACCGGGATGCCCAGGACCACCCCGGCAACTTCCTCACCAAGGGGGAGGTGGCGGCGGTGGAGAAGACCGCCGGCGGGAAGCTCCGGGTGACGGTGAAAAATACGCTGGTGGGTGAGGCGGTGGCCCTGGAGGTGGACCTGGTGGTCCTCGCCACCGGCCTCGTTCCCAACGCCGCCGACGGCGAGGCCATCCGCGCCCTCATGGACGCCAAGGTCAAGGCCGTCAAGGGCGATACCGAGGGCCAGCGGGCGGAGGCCGCCAAAAAGGCCGAGGAGCTGAAGGCCCACGAGGGAACGGAGATCCTGAACCTGACCTACCGCCAAGGCCCCGACCTGCCGGCCCTCCGGTACGGCTTCCCCGATTCCCACTTCGTCTGCTTCCCCTACGAGACCCGCCGGACGGGCATCTACGCCGCCGGCTGCGTGCGGGCCCCCATGGACGCCTCCCACGCCCGGGAGGACGCCGCCGGGGCCGCCATGAAGGCCATCCAGTGCGTGGAGTTGGCCTCCCAGGGCCAGGCGGTCCACCCGCGGGCCGGCGACCTCTCCTTCCCTTCCTTCTTCCTGCAGCGGTGCACCCAGTGCAAGCGGTGCACCGAGGAGTGCCCCTTCGGCGCCCTCGACGAGGACGAGAAGGGGACGCCCAAGCCCAACCCCTACCGGTGCCGCCGCTGCGGCATCTGCATGGGGGCCTGCCCCGAGCGCATCATCTCCTTCAAGAACTATTCGGTGGACATGATCGCCTCCATGATCAAGGCCATCGAGGTCCCGCCGGAGGAGGACGAAAAACCTCGGGTGCTGGTCTTCATGTGCGAGAACGACGCCTACCCGGCCCTGGACGTGGCCGGGCTGAACCGGGTCACCTACGACCCCAACGTCCGGGTGATCCCCCTGCGGTGCCTCGGTTCCATGAACATCGTCTGGATCGCCGACGCCCTCTCCGGCGGCATCGACGGCGTGATGCTGGTGGGGTGCAAGTACGGCGACGACTACCAGTGCCACTTCGTGCGGGGTTCCGAGCTGGCCAACCGCCGCCTGGAAAACGTGAAGGAGACCCTCCAGCGCCTCCAGCTGGAGAGCGAGCGCATCGAGGTCCACCAGCTGGCCATCAACGAGTACGGAAAGCTGCCCGGCCTCATCGACGCCTTCATGGAGAAGATCCGCGAGATGGGCCCCAACCCCTACAAGGGGTTTTAGGGGGGACTCGGGAGCTGGGGAGCGGGCAGGGGAGAAGGGGACTGGGAAAAAGGAGCCGAGTCCATGGCTGAGGCGATGACGGTTCAACCCGATGTTCGGTTCATCCAGGAGGTCCTCACGTCCGGGGGAGGGGACCTCAAGAAGTGCTACCAGTGTGCCACCTGTTCGGTGGTGTGCACGCTGTCGGAAGAGGAGAGGCCCTTCCCGCGGAAGCAGATGGTGGAGGCCCAGTGGGGGCTCAAAGAACGGGTGCTCTCGGACCCGGCCATCTGGCTCTGCCACAACTGCGGGGACTGCTCCACGCGGTGCCCGCGGGGCGCCCGCCCCGGTGACGTCTTCGGGGCCCTGCGGAACCAGGCCATCCAGCACTTCGCCTTCCCCGGCTTCGTGGGCCGCCTGGCGGCCCGGCCGGCGGGGCTTTTCATCCTCCTGCTCATCCCGGCCCTTCTCTTCGGGGCCATGGCCTCCCTGAGCCCCGGCCAGCAGGACGAGGTCCTGGAGTTCGCCGCCCGCTTCCCCATCCCCTGGCTGGAGGCCCTCTTCTTCACCGTAGCGGGGCTGGTGGTCCTCAGCTTCGCCGTCTCCCTGGCCCGCTTCGTGAAGGGGCTTAGGGCCCACGGGGCCACGGGGAGCATCCTGGGGGGGCTGGTACCCGCCCTGGTGGAGATCCTGCTCCACAAGCGCTTCAAGGAATGCGGGAAGGAGAAGAACCGGTACTGGGGGCACCTGCTGACCCTCTGGGGCTTTGCGGGGCTGGCCTTCATGGGGACGGTGGTGGGCATTGGCACCATGGCGGGCTTCATGCACACCCCCCTTCCCTTCCTGGACCCCTCCCGGCCGGTGGAGTCCTTCTTCAAGATCTTCGCCAACGTCTGCGCGCTGGTGATCCTGGCGGGCCTCGGCATCCTGCTGGCGGACCGCATAGGTGACCGTGAAAAGCGAAGGAACAGCACGTACTTCGACTGGCTCTTCCTCCTCTGCCTGACGGCGGTGGTCCTGACGGGGATCGCCTCCCAGTTCCTGCGGCTGGCGTCGGCGGAGCCGGTGATGTACGGCGTCTACTACGTCCACCTGGTGTTCATTTTCGTGCTCTTCCTCTTCGCCCCGTACACCAAGTTCGCCCACATGGTCTACCGCACGGTGGCCCTCGCCGCGGCGGGGAAGAGGTAGGGAAGGGAGGATCGGCGATTTCGGAGGCGGCGGATGGTGGAAACCGGACCGGTCGCACTTGACGCAAGGAGGTACAGGATATGGCGGATGACAAGGTGAAAACCCCACGACTCGACGAGCTGGAAAAGGGTCCGTGGCCGTCCTTCGTGAAGGAGATCAAGAAGGCCCAGGCCATCAGCAAGGCCTGCACGGACCTTCTGGGCCAGCTCGAGCTCTCCTACACGGAGAAGAAGGGGCACTGGAAACACGGCGGCATCGTCGGGGTCATGGGCTACGGCGGCGGCGTCATCGGGCGCTACAGCGACGTCCCGGAGAAGTTCCCCGAGGTGGCCCACTTCCACACCATGCGCGTGAACCAACCCTCCGGTTGGTTCTACACCAGCAACGCCCTGAGGACCCTCTGCGACATCTGGGACCGGCACGGATCGGGCCTCACCAACATGCACGGATCCACCGGCGACATCATCTTCCTGGGCACCAAGACCGACGAGCTGGAGCCCTGCTTCAAGGAACTGACGCAGGCTGGCTTTGACCTCGGCGGCTCCGGCTCCTGCATGCGGACCCCCTCGGCCTGCGTGGGCATGGCCCGCTGCGAGTGGGCCTGCTACGACACCATGGCGCTCTGCTACAACCTGACCATGGAGTGGCAGGACGAACTCCACCGCCCGCCCTTCCCGTACAAGTTCAAGATCAAGTGCGCCGGCTGCCCCAACGACTGCGTCGCCTCCATCGCCCGGGCCGACCTCTCCATCATCGGCACCTGGAAGGACGACATCCAAAAGGACGACGCGGCGGTGGCGGAGTACGCCAAGACCGTGGACATCCAGAAGGACGTCTGCGACCGCTGCCCCACCAAGTGCATGGCCTGGGACGGCAAGAAGCTCACCATCAACAACCGGGAGTGCGTCCGGTGCATGCACTGCATCAACGTGATGCCCAAGGCCCTCGCCCCCGGCAAGGAGCGGGGGGCCACCCTCCTCATCGGCGCCAAGGCCCCCATCGTCCAGGGCGCCCTCCTCTCCTCCGTGCTGGTGCCCTTCGTGCCGGCGGAGGAGCTGGAGGAGACGGTGAAGGAACTGGTGCGCCGCTGCTGGGACTTCTGGGACGAGTACGGCAAGAACCGGGAGCGCATCGGCGAGCTCATCCAGCGCGTCGGCATGGCCAACTTCCTCGACGCCATCGGGCTGGATCCCGTGCCCGAGATGATCACGGCACCGAGGGACAACCCCTACATCTTCTTCAAGGCGGAAGAGTAGGACTGGCTGGATGGCCGGCCGCGATGCGGCCGACCCGTTGAGTTGAGGAGAAGAAGACATGGCAGCCGAACCTGTGAAGCGGATCACGGACATCGGTCCTCCGCACTACGAGAAGTTCCTCCACCCGGTCATCCAGAAGAACTACGGCAAGTGGAAGTACCACGAGTCGCTGGGCGCCGGGGTGCTCTGCCACGTGTCGGAGACGGGGGACAAGATCTACACGGTCCGCGCCGGCTCCCCCCGGCTCCTGAGCACCGCCAGCATCCGGCTCTTCGCCGACCTGGCGGAGAAGTACTGCGGCGGGTACCTGCGCTTCACCAGCCGCAACAACGTGGAGTTCCTGCTGGACAACCCCAACAACATCGAGCCGCTGAAGAAGGACCTCCAGGCGGCGGGCTTCCCCGTGGGCGGCACCAACAACGCCATCAGCAACATCGTCCACACCCAGGGCTGGGTCCACTGCCACTCCTCGGCGACGGACGCCTCCGGCATCGTGAAGTGCGTCATGGACGCCCTCATCGACCGCTTCACCAACGAGAACCTGCCGGCCAAGCTCCGCATCGCCCTGGCCTGCTGCCTCAACATGTGCGGCGCCGTTCACTGCTCCGACATCGCCATCCTGGGCGTCCACCGCAGACCCCCCAAGATCCAGCACGACATCCTGCCCAAGGTCTGCGAGGTGCCCACCCTCATCGCCTCCTGCCCCACGGGCGCCATCCGCCCGGCGACGGTGGACGGGAAGCAGTCCGTCGAGGTGGTGGAGGAGCAGTGCATGTACTGCGCCAACTGCTACACCGTCTGCCCCGCCATGCCGCTGAACGACCCCGAGAACGACGGCCTCTCCATCTGGGTCGGCGGCAAGGTGAGCAACGCCCGGACGGCCCCCAAGTTCTCCAAGCTCGCCATCCCCTTCATCCCCAACAACCCCCCGCGGTGGCCCGAGGTGGTGGAGGCGGTGGTGAACATCGTGGAGGTGTACGCCAAGAACGCCAGGAAGTACGAGCGTATGGGCGAGTGGATCGACCGGATCGGCTGGCCCCGGTTCTTCGAGCTCACCGGCATCCCCTTCACCCGGTACCACATCGACGACTTCAAGAACGCCGGGCTGACCTACAGCCGGTCCACCCACATCCGGTTCTAGCGGGGAGGCGGGGAGCGGGGAGCGGGGAAAGCCCCCGCTCCTCCCCCGCCGGTCCCTGGAGGTGAGAGCGATGGCCATTTCGCACGAGCAACTGGCCGAGGAAATGTACCAGATGGTGAAGGAGACCATGGGGAAGAAGAACCTCAAGGCCGGCGACCTGACCAAGGCCATGATCGCCAAGTACGGCGAGGCCGAGGTCACCAAGGACGACTGCAAGGCCGCCATCCGCCTCCTCATGGATTCGGGCCGCTGCGTGTACAGCTACTTCGGCGGCTCGTACATCACGCTGCCACACAAGGAGGGAGCCGCGCCGGAATGAGACCCGGCCGACGCGCGGGCGGGGGATCGTCCCCCGCCCGCCCCCGAGGGGATGGAGGAGGACGGGGGATCCAGGACAGGAGGATCCGATGACCGAACGAGCCGCGGAAAACCTCGAGGAACTGGTCGCCACGCTGAAGCGGTGGCAGGAGATCGAAGCCGCCACCATCCAGCACACGACCCAGATCATGGAGAAGACCCAAAATCCCCTGATCCGGCTGGTGATGGAGATCATCCGCCAGGATTCGGCCATGCACAAGCGGGTCCAGCAGGTGATTCTCGACAGCCTG
The DNA here is from genome assembly GCA_049968315.1 of Acidobacteriota bacterium. GTDB lineage: Bacteria > Acidobacteriota > UBA4820 > UBA4820 > DSQY01 > JBFLVU01. Next base: position 8,336 of record JBMFRA010000019.1, on the reverse strand, counting down.
GAGAAGCAGGCCTTCACCCTGACCCCGGAGGAGCTGGCGGACATCTGGACGCTCATCGAGGACCACGCCAAGATGGAGAAGGAGACCATCGACCTGGCGGAGAAGGCCATGAAGAACTGCCGGCTCTTCGTCCAGCGCCACCTCCTCTCCTACCTCATCCAGGACGAGCAGAAGCACGACCGGCTCCTCTCCCAGCTGGAGGACTTCAAGCGGAAGATCTACCCCTACGCGTAGGGAAAGCGAAGGGTGAAGGGTGAAGGGCAAGAGTGAAGAATGAGGGAGAAGGGCAGGCCCCCGAGCCTGTTCCCCTCGTTCTTCCCCCTTCCCATGAGGACCTTCACGACGAAAGGACGAGGCCATGGGTCTGTTCAAGGAAGTGAAGAAGCCGGTGATCAAATCGGGGCCGGCGTCGGGCGGCGAGATCAGCCCCCTCCGCCCGCGGTACCAACCCAAGACCCCGCCCTGCATGGGAACCTGTCCCAGCGGGACGGACATCCGGGGCTGGCTCACCACCATCGCCCAGGCCGAGGCCTACGGCCGGACTCCCGAGCAGGCCTACGAGATCGCCTGGCGGATGATCACGGACCGCAACCCCTTCCCGGCGGTCTGCGGCCGCGTATGCCCGCACCCCTGCGAGGAAGGCTGCAACCGCACCGCCAAGGACGGCGCCGTGGCCATCAACGCCATGGAGCGTTTCGTCGGCGACTTCGGCCTGCGGAAGGGACTCAAGCTCCAGAAGCTGACCGAAGAAAAACACCCCGAGAAGGTGGCGGTGGTGGGGGCCGGACCGGCGGGGCTTTCCTGCGCCTACCAACTGGCCCGGAGGGGCTATTCGGTGACGGTCTTCGAGGCCTTCAGCAAGCCCGGAGGCATGCTGCGTTACGGGATCCCCAAGTACCGTTTGCCCCGCGAGGTCCTGGACGCCGAGATCCAGAACATCCTGGACCTGGGGGTGGAACTGAGGTGCTCCACCGTCATCGGGAAGGACGTTCCCCTGGAGACCCTCAAGAAGGAATACCGGGCCGTCTTCGTGGGCATCGGCGCCCACAAGGGGATCAAGCTGCGGGTGCCGGGAGAGGACGCCCCCAACGTCTTCACGGGGACGGAGTTCCTCAACAAGGTCAACAGCGGGGAAGAGGTGAAGGTGGGCGGTAAGGTCCTCGTCATCGGAGGTGGGGACACGGCCATCGACGCCGCCCGCATCAGCAAGCGCCTGGGCGCCGACGTGACCATCGTCTACCGGCGGACGCGGGCCGAGATGCCCGCCATCGCCCCCGAGATCGAAGGGGCCCTGGAAGAGGGCGTGAAGATCGAGTTCCTGGCCGCCCCCGTGGAAATCCTCGTGAAGGACGGCGTGGCGGTGGGGATGAAGTGCATTCGCATGGAACTGGGCGAGCCCGACGCTTCGGGCCGCCGCCGGCCCGTCCCCAAGGAGGGGTCGGAGTTCGTGATGGAGGCCACGGCCATCATCGCCGCCATCAGCCAGGAACCGGCCTTCGACGGCTTCGAGCCCCTGAAGGAAGGCAAGGACTGGATCAAGGTGGACGAGTGGGGCCACACGAAGGAGGAGGGGATCTTCGCCGGCGGGGACAACGTGGAGCTGGGGCTGGTCACCATCGCCATCGCCCAGGGCCGCTTCGCCGCCGAGGCCATCGACGCCTACCTCCGGGGAAAGCCCCTGGAGAAGCCGGCCCCCCTGCCGCCCATCCCCAAGGAACGGGTGAAACTCGCCTGGTACAAAGAGCTGGCCCGGAACGAGCGGTCCCACGTCCCGGTGGACCAGCGCGGGATGGATACGGAGATCGAGTTGGGCCTCTCGGAAGAGCAGGCCCAGGCCGAAGCCCAGCGCTGCATGTCCTGCGGGATGTGCATGGACTGCGAGACCTGCTGGATGTTCTGCACCAACTCCTGCTTCGTCAAGCAGCCCAAGGGCGAGCACTACAAGATCAAGCTGGAGCTGTGCAACGGGTGCAAGAAGTGCGCCGAGGAGTGCCCCTGCGGGTACATCGACCTGGTCTAGGGGTTCCTCCCGGCTTGGAGAGAGCCGCAGCGGCAGGTGCGAGGCGGGACGGGGTCCGGCGCCCCACCCAGCCGGGCAGAGGAAACGCCGGAAGGACGGCCAAGGAGGTACCACCGTGCCGGAAATCACGCTGAACGGAAGAACGTACGTCGTGGACGAGGACGGGTTCCTCGAAGATCCCAACATCTGGAACGAGGACGTGGCCCGGGACTTCGCCACCACCGAGGGCATCACCGAACTGGGCGAGAACCACTGGAAGGTGATCCACTACCTGCGCAACTACTACCTCCAGTACGGCATCGCCCCCATGATCCGGAAGCTCTGCAAGGAGACGGGGTTCAAGCTGAACGAGATCTACGAGCTCTTCCCGTCGGGCCCGGCCAAGGGCGCCTGCAAACTCGCCGGCCTGCCCAAGCCCACGGGCTGCGTGTAAGGGACATCCGCCGGAGGGGGGGAGGTTCCGGGGCGCCCTTGGCGCCCCGGAACGGCCGCCGGGGGGCGGGGCGGTGACGCCCCGGCCCCCCGGTACGGCACCGGCCCGGGGGAACGGGGGACGATTCCATGGGATTGCCGCCGTGGGTGGCCGAGCGGAGGAGGGACCTGGTCCGAGAGTGGACCGAGGCGGTGATGGACGCCTACCCCTCGGAGACGGGCCGTTTTCTGCGGGAAATCCAGGATCCCTTCCGTAACCCGGTGGGGGCGACCCTCCGGGAGACCCTCCCGGTGATCTTCGACGGCCTGTGCGGCCTCGCGCCGGAGGAGGACTGGGAGAGGGCCCTGGACCTTTTGGTTCGCCTCAAGGCGGTCCAGGACGGTTCGCCCGCAGAGGCCCTCGCCTTCGTCCGTATCCTGAAGGGGCTCCTCCGGCAGGCGGCGGGGGAGGCCGGGACGGACGCCGAAGGGCGGACCGCCCTGGAGGACGCCGTGGACGACCTCCTCCTCCGGGCCTTCGAGGCCTACGTGCGCTGCCGCGAGCGCATCTCCGAGATCAAGGTCCAAGACGCGAACCGCCGTGCGTTTCTGCTCCTGCGCCGCTTCGGAACCGGCGGGGAGGAGGCGGCGGGCGAAACCGGTTCCGGCCCCTTGACCATGCCCACCCATCCCGAGCGAGGTGAGGGTCCATGAAGGTCCTGTTCTCATTGGCGGTTGTGGCGGTGCTCTCGGCGCTGGCCTACCTGGGCGGGTCGGCGGCGGGGCTCCGCACGCTCTTCGGCGTGATCGTGCCGTACGCCGCGGTGGCGGTCTTCCTGGCGGGGGTGGCCCTCAAGATCCTGGCCTGGGCCAGGGTCCCGGTCCCCTTCCGCATCCCCACCACCTGCGGCCAGCAGAAGTCCCTGCCCTGGATCCGCCACGCGCGGCTGGAGAGCCCCTTCACCTTCTGGGGCGTCCTCGGCCGCATGGCGCTGGAGGTCCTGCTCTTCCGCTCCCTCTTCCGGAACACCAAGGCGGAGCTCCGGCAGGGCCCCCGTCTGACCTACGGAGAGGAGAAGCTCCTGTGGCTGGCGGCCATCGCCTTCCACTACTCCTTCCTGGTGGTCTTCCTCCGCCACCTCCGCTTCTTCATGGAGCCGGTGCCGGGGCTGGTGCGCCTGGTGGAGGCCGCCGATTCCTTCTTCCAGATCGGCGCCCCCATCCTGTACCTCACCGACGTCTTCCTCCTGGCGGGGCTCCTCTTCCTCCTCTACCGCCGCCTCTTCGACCCCCAGGTGCGGTACGTCTCCCTGGCGGCGGACTATTTCCCCCTCTTCCTCCTTCTGGGCCTCGCCCTCTCCGGTGTCCTCATGCGGTACTTCACCCGGGTGGACGTGGTGGCGGTGAAGGAGATGGCCATGGGGCTGGTCACCTTCCACCCCGTGGTCCCCGAGACGGTGGGCCCGCTGGTCTTCGTGCACCTCCTCCTGCTCTCCACCCTCATCGCCTACTTCCCCTTCAGCAAGCTCATGCACCTGGGGGGCGTCTTCCTCAGCCCCACGAGGAACCTCGCCAACAACAACCGGGCCAAGCGCCACGTGAACCCCTGGAACTACCCGGTGAAGGTCCACACCTACGAGGAGTGGGAGGAGGAGTTCAAGGACAAGATCAAGATGGCGGGCCTCCCGCTGGAGAAGGAGTGAGCCATGGCCGAACAGCATCCGAGACCGGAAGAGCTCACCCGCATCGACTACAAACCCCCGGCCCGGGACTGGATGGACACCAAGCCCGAGTTCCGCAAGGGGACCTACTGCTACAGCGCCCTCCCCAAGAACCTCGAGTACCTGGGGATGCCCAACCCCCGGGTCTGGCAGCCCCACGACGAGGACTGGAAGCTGCCCGAGGGCTGGCAGAAGATCATCCTGGACGGCCTCAAGGAGCGCCTGGAGAAGTACCGCTCCTTCCGCCTCTTCATGGACATCTGCGTCCGGTGCGGGGCCTGCGCCGACAAGTGCCACTTCTACGTGGGCTCCGGTGACCCCAAGAACATGCCGGTGCTGAGGGCCGAGCTCATCCGCTCGGTGTACCGCCGGTACTTCACGCCGGCGGGGCGGATGTTCGGCCGCCTGGCGGGGGCACGGGACCTCACGGTGGACGTGCTGAAGGAGTGGTTCTACTACTTCTACCAGTGCACCGAGTGCCGCCGCTGCTCGGTCTTCTGCCCCTACGGCATCGACACCGCCGAGGTCACCATGATCGGCCGGGAGCTCCTGAACCTGGTGGGGTGCAACATCAACTGGGTGATGGAACCGGTGGCCAACTGCTTCCGCACGGGAAACCACCTGGGAATCCAGCCCCACGGCTTCGTGGACTCCCTGGCCATGGCCTGCGACGACATCGAGGAGATCACGGGGATCCGCATCGCCCCCCCCATCAACCGAAAGGGGGCGGAGATCCTCTTCGTGGCCCCCTCCGCCGACTACTTCGCCTCCCCCCACTACTACACCCTCATGGGCTACCTCATGCTCTTCAAGGAGCTGGACCTCGACTACACGTGGAGCGCCTACGCCGGGGAGGGCGGGAACTTCGGCCTCTTCACCAGCCACGAGATGATCAAGCGGTTGAACCACAAGATCTACCACGAGGCCAAGCGCCTCGGCGTGAAGTGGATCCTCGGCGGGGAGTGCGGCCACATGTGGCGGGTCCTCCACCAGTACATGGACACGATGAACGGCCCCGCCGATTTCCTGGAGGTCCCCCGTTCCCCCGTCACCGGCACCCGCTTCGAGAACGCCAAGAGCACCAAGATGGTCCACATCACGGAGTTCACGGCGGACCTCATCCGGAACGGAAAGCTGAATCTGGATCCGAGCCGGAACGACCACTGGAACGTCACCTTCCACGACTCCTGCAACCCGGCCAGGGCCATGGGCCTCTTCGAGGAACCGCGGTACGTCATCAAGGCCACCTGCCGCAACTTCCACGAGATGCCCGAGAACACCATCCGGGAGCAGACCTTCTGCTGCGGCTCCGGCGCCGGCCTCGGGACCGACGAGAACTTCGAGATGCGCATGCGGGGCGGTTTCCCCAGGGCCAACGCCGTTCGCTTCGTCCACGACCACTACGGCGTCAACATCCTCTCCTGCATCTGCGCCATCGACAAGGCCAACCTCTCGGCCCTCATGGAGTACTGGGTGCCGGAGGTGCAGGTGGGCGGCATCCACGAGTTCGTGGGCAACGCCCTGGTGATGAAGGGCGAGAAGGAGCGGACGGTGGATTTGAGACTGAATCCGCTTCGGGGAAAGGAGGGGAGCGATGCGTGACCGGGGAACCATCGTCGTGGGGCTCCTCGTCTTCCTCTTCCTGGTGACCTTCCCCGTCTGGTGGAACCTGGCCGCGGGGCCCAAGTCGGCGCCGCCGCAGCTCAAGCTCCCCGAGGGGGAGAAGGAGTGCGTGGCGCCGGGACCCACCATGCGGGCGTCCCACATGGACATCCTCATGACGTGGAGGGACCAGTACGTGCGGCAGGGCGACCGGACCTTCGTGGGACCAGGGGGGAGGACCTTCACGCGGAGCCTCACCAAGACCTGCCTCAAGTGCCATTCGGACAAGGAAGCGTTCTGCGACGCCTGCCACAACTACGCCGCCGTGAAGCCCTACTGCTGGGACTGCCACGTGGCGCCGCCGAAGGAGGCCAGGGGATGAGCACCGACAGGCGAACCTTTCTGGGCGTGGCGGGGCTCTCCGCCCTGGCCCTGGCCGGGGGGGCCACCCTCCGGGCCGCGTCGGGCGGGGGCTCCGAACCGGAAACCAAGGCCGGCAAGCGCTGGGCCATGGTCATCCAGCCCTACAAGTGTTTGAAGGAAGAGGGGTGCAAGGCCTGCGCCGAGGCCTGCCACAAGGTCCACAACGTGCCCGCCTTCCCCGACCGGAAGCACGAAGTGAAGTGGATCTGGAAGGAGCCCTACGAAAAGGCCTTCGCGCAGGAGCACGAGCGGGTCCCCCAGGACCTCCGGGAGAAGCCGGTCCTCGTCTTCTGCAACCACTGCAACAACCCGCCCTGCGTCCGGGTCTGCCCCACCAAGGCCACCTGGAAGCGGGAGGACGGTGTGGTCATGATGGACTGGCACCGGTGCATCGGCTGCCGGTACTGCGTGGCCGCCTGCCCCTACGGCTCCCGCTCCTTCAACTGGCTGGACCCCCGCCCGCGGATCCCGGCCATCACCCCCGACTACCCCACCCGCACCAAGGGGGTCGTGGAGAAGTGCACCCTCTGCGAGGAGCGCCTCGCCGAGGGCAAGCTCCCGGCCTGCGTGGAGGCCTGCCCCGAGAAGGCCCTGGTCTTCGGCGACCTCAACGACGGGGCTTCGGAGGTGCGGGCGATCCTGGAAGAGACCTTCACCATCCGGCGGAAGCCCGAGCTGGGCACCGACCCGGAGATCTACTACGTGGTGGGAGGGAAGCCCGATGTTCATGTTTGAGAAGGCGCTCTCGGGGAGCCGGCGCTACTGGAGTTGGGTCTTCGCCCTCCTCGTCGTCATCGGCGCGGGCTTCCTCTGCTACCTCTACCAGCTCCGGGAAGGACTGGGCATCACCGGCCTCTCCCGGGACGTGACCTGGGGCTTCTACATCGCCCAGTTCACCTTCCTCGTGGGCGTGGCCGCCTCGGCGGTGATGGTGGTCCTCCCGTACTACCTGCACGACTTCAAGGTCTTCGGGAAGCTCACCATCCTCGGGGAGTTCCTGGCCATCTCCGCCGTCACCATGTGCATGCTCTTCATCTTCGTGGACATGGGCCAGCCCACCCGGGTCCTCAACGTCATCCTCCACCCGACCCCAAACTCCATGATGTTCTGGGACATGGTCTCCCTCTCGGGGTACCTCTTCCTCAACGCCCTCATCAGCCTCGTGGCCCTGTCGGCGGAGCGGAAGGCCGTGGCGCCCCCCGGGTGGATCAAGCCCTTCATCTACCTCTCCATCCCCTGGGCCGTCTCCATCCACACCGTCACCGCCTTCCTGTACAACGGCCTTCCGGGCCGCTCCTTCTGGCTGACGGCCATCCTGGCGCCCCGCTTCCTCGCCTCCGCCTTCGCCGCCGGCCCGGCCCTCCTCATCCTCCTCTGCATGATCGTGCGGAAGGTCTCCTCCTTCGACCCCGGGGACGAGGCCATCCGCAAGCTCTCCCTCATCGTCACCTACGCCATGCTCATCAACTGCTTCTTCGTGCTCATGGAGGTCTTCACCGTCTTCTACAGCGGGATCCCCGAGCACAAGCAGCACTTTCAGTTCCTCTTCGTGGGGCTCCAGGGCCAGAACTACCTGGTCCCCTGGATGTGGACCTCCATGGGGCTGGCGGCCCTCTCCCTCGTGCTCCTGGTGGTGCCCAGGTTCCGCAACGACCTCAAGATCCTGCCCTTCACCTGCGTCATCGTCTTCCTCTCCCTCTGGATCGACAAGGGGCTGGGCCTGATCATCGGCGGATTCACCCCCACCCCCCTCGGAGAGGTGGTGAAGTACACGCCCACCCTGCCGGAGCTCCTCATCGTCCTCGGCATCTGGGCCATCGGCTTCCTCATGATCACCGTCTTCTACAAGATCGCCCTGGCCATCCGGGAGAGCATGGGCTACGAGATCGCCCACTGACGGGCGCTCCAGCGAGCCTGCGAGGCCGGCCCTCCGGGGCCGGCCTTTTCCCCGCCCCGTTCCCCCCTTGGGGGACGGTTCTCGAGGTGGCCGGGAAGGGGTTTCCCTAGGCCCGATGCCGCCTCCGCCTTAGAAACACCGGGTGGGCGGGCCAGCCACCGGAGCCAGGGAAGGCTTCTTGCCGCGGGCGTATCGTTGACCTTCCACCTAGGGTACGTTGAGGATTCGGACCCCGAAGTCCGACAAAGCCCAAGGTCCGGGA
>JBMFRA010000018.1:0-42199 GCA_049968315.1 Acidobacteriota bacterium | reverse complement strand
CTTGGGCAACATGCGGAAAACCGTTGCCCAAAACGATCTTGGACAGCAATGGGCCTGGCGGGGGCCTGGCCACCTTCCGGGCCCTGCCCCCGGAGGCGGCTTCCCTGAACCGGGAGGCCTCCCTGGCGGCCTTCTGGTGTGCGGTCTACGGGGGTAACGAAGGGATGGCCCTGGACCGGGCGGAGGGGCGGGCGGAGGCGCTCCTGAACAATCTCCACAGCCGCTTCGAGGGGGATGCCCTGGACGGCGGAGAAACGGAGGCCTTCGTCCGTTCTCTCGCCCATCCCGGGAGCCCGCCCCGGGCGGAGATGGCGGCCGCCGTGGCCCGCCGCCGCCGGGCGGCCCTCCTGGACCCGGAAGAACGGGCCCTCCTTCCCCTCACCCTGGCCCGGGCCGCCGCGGTCTTCCGGGCGGCGGGACGGGCCGGAGAGGCGGCGGACCTGGAAACGGAGGCCCTCGCCCGGGCGCCCCAGGCCTGGAAGCGGTACCTTTCCCACCTGGCCCGCCGGGCGGGAAGCGCCGGACCCGGCGGCACGGACCGGGGAAAGTGATGCAAGAAGAGACACCCTTGGAGGACAATAAGTAGCAATATACTGCAGCCTCTCCCGATCCCTTCCCGGGGGCTTGAGGCCTTCTTCCTTTCGATTTCGCGCAAAACGCCCCCTTCGCTCCCAGTGGCAGCAATCTTGCCAGTTGCCCCGCCCGTTTACGAAGGCCCCTGCCGCCCCCGGCGGCGGGCGCCCTCGGGGAGGCTTCCATGGCGTGGTTTCGAAAGGCGGGGAGCGAGCGGCTCCCCCGAGTGCGTTTCCAGAGGGGTAGGTCAGGGTGGTGGAAGGGACTTCTTCTTCCGCCGGTGCTGGCGGCCGTGGTCTCCGGCGCCGGGTTTGTGGCGGCGGAGGGGCCGCCGCCCCCTCGCCTCCCGCACCCGGCCATCCCGTTCCTGGACAGCCGGGGGGAGAACGTCCTTAGGTCGGGCCAGCCCGTGAGCACCCGGAAGACCTGCGGAGGGTGCCACGACTACGACTTCATCACCGACAGCTTCCACTTCCAGCAGGGCAAGAACGAAATGGACCCGGCGCTGCTCCGGGCCCACGGTATCGCATCCTACAACAGTTCCCCGGGGATGTTCGGCAAGTTCTCCATCATCCCCAACCGCCAGCTCACCCACGCCGGCGTCCAGGATGTCTCGGATTACGACATGAGCCAGCCGGAGTGGCTCACCAAGTGCGGCGTCTGCCACACGGGTGGCGGCATCAACGAGACCGACCTCAAGGGGCGGCCCTTTGGTTCCCCGGAGGCCCGGCCCAGCGGCCCACTGGATCCTTCCTATACGATCCGGGACCGTGAGACGGGAAGGGTGGTTCCCTGGGATTGGGAGAAGAGCGGGGTGGCCGAGGCCGACTGCTTCCTCTGCCACGTGCCCAAGGCGAGCCGGGGCGCGCGCCGGGAAGCCATGAGCAGCGGGAACTTCCGGTGGGCCAACAATGCGACCCTGTTGGAGACGGGGATTGTGGAGAAGGCCGGCGAGGGGGCCTTCCGGTACCGCCGGGAGGCCTTCAACCCCGACGGAACCGTCAAGACCGAAGTGCTGGCCCTCTCCGACCCCACGCTGGAGAACTGCGCCCAGTGCCACGGCTTCACCGCCCGGAACGCCACCGTCATCCAGCCCATCCAGCACGCCGACATTATGCGCGGAACGGAGAAGGCCGGGTGGATCTACAACGGGGCGAAGATTTCCGAGACGACCTCCCCCCGCATCGCGGGGAAGGAGAAGATGGACTACCCTTGGGACGTTCACGCCGCCAAGGGGCTGGTTTGCATCGACTGCCACTTCTCCCCCAACAACCCCGGACGGAGAATCCAGGAGGACCCCGCCCAACACCTGAAGTACCGGCCCGGCGAGGCCGACCCCGCCGTGTACCTCAAGCGCCCCGACCACAACTTCGCCCGGGGGAACATCCCCCCCGAGACGGTGAACGTCACCCGTCACTACACCATGCGGGGGTGCGGCGAGTGCCACGACGCGGAGAAGGGCCACGCCTTCCTACCCTACAAGGGTGTTCACTTCCGCGCCTTAGCCTGCCAGACCTGCCACATCCCCGAGGTCCACTTCTGGGCCTACCGCAGCGACGAATGGGGGCTGCTCGGCGATACGGGCACGAGCCGCATCACCTTCCGCGGGATCAAAGGAGACATCGTGGATCCCGATTCGGAGGTGACCGGGTTTCACCCCGCGTACATTCCGACGCCGGCCAAGGACGGACACCTGGAGATCCGCCCCACCAACCTCATCACCGGTCTCTACTGGTTCGATGGGGCCAAGGGCCGGCCGGTCTTCACCTGGCAGGTCCAGCAGGCCTTCTTCGACCACTGGAGCCCCGAGGAGGGGTGGGTCTACCGGGAGGAGATCGTGAAGGCCTTCGGGGACGCCGACGGGATCGTGGACCCCGCCACCGCCCGGTACGACAGCCCGGAGAAGGTGGCCCTCGTCCGGGGGCTGCTGCAGAAGTACGCCGGCATCGCCGACCCGGAGCTCCGCATCGACGTCGTCCCCTGGGCCATGAGCCACAGCACCGCCCCCAAGGAGCAGGCCGTGAAGGAGTGCACCGCCTGCCACGCCCGGAAGAGCCTCCTCCACAACCCGCTGGACCTCGACGACTTCCTGCCCCGCGGGGTGCCGGTGTTCTACATGGGGAAGGAACGTCCGGTGGCAGACCTTTCCGGAAAGGTGCCGGTCTTCGACAACCGGACCCTCCTCTCCTCCTTCTACATCATCGGAAACAGCCGGGTTCTCTGGATCGAGTGGCTGGGCTGGATCTCGGTGGCCGGCGCGCTCTTCTTCGCCCTCGTCCACGGAACCCTCCGAATCTTCCTGGGAGGCCGCCCATGAACCGCCAACCGCTGTACTCGCTCCACGAACGCCTCTGGCACTGGATCCAGGCCGGGGTCCTCATCCTGCTCCTGCTCACCGGCTTTGCCCTGCATTACCCCGACCGATTCCCCCTCTTCGGCTCCATGGCCCGGGCCGTTCACCTCCACGGGCTGTTGGGGCTGGTGCTCCTCGCCAACGCCTTCCTGGGGCTCTTCTACCACCTCACGGCGGAGAAGTACCACCACTTTCTGCCGCGCTTCGACGACTTCACCGGGGGTGCCGTGCACCAGGCACGCTACTACCTCGTCGGGATCTTCCGGGGGGAGCCCCACCCCTTCGAGACGGACCCGCGAAAAAAGCTGAACCCCCTCCAGAAGCTCACCTACCTGGCGCTCCTCAACGTCCTCCTTCCCCTCCAGATCGCCACGGGGGTCCTCCTCTGGGGGGCCGACCGGTGGCCGGAAATCTTCGAGAAGGCCGGAGGGCTGCGGATCCTTGCCCCCTTGCACACCCTGCTCGCCTTCTTCTTCCTGAGCTTCCTCGTGGGCCACATCTACCTCTCCACGACGGGACCTTCCCCCCTCTTCCTTCTGAAGGCCATGGTGACCGGAGGAAGGGCCGGGGAGCAGTGATGCAGGATGCAACTACTGAGATCCGGGAGTGAGATGTTCCTTGCGATAGCCGGCGGCGGGGGTGTGTGGTCAAAGTCAAAGGAATCAACGGGTTGGAATCCTGCTGCGCCGGGCACGACTCTTGCCTAAAGGGGAACCGAGGGAGCGAAGCGTCCTTGACGGAAACCGGGGCCCACAGGCGGGGAGGGCACCATGAACGGAAGGTCGATGGGATGAATCCTCATGGCGGCGCTGGCGGCGGGGGCAGCCCTTCCCGCCCGCCCCGCCGGCAAGCTGCAGGTGGCGGTCACGGTAAAGGACGTGGAGGCCATCGTCCAACGGGTAGGCGGGGAGGAGGTGGAGACCTTCACCCTCTTCAAGGGCTGCATCCTGAGGAAGGACATGCAGGTGGAGCCGGCGGTCCGCGAACGCCTCCTCAGGGCCGACGCGGTGGTCTGGACCGGCTTCTTCAACGAGTCGGCCGCCATCCACGAGAGCGTGAGGCTCCTGGACCGAAAGGGGGAGGAGGGCCGAAGGCCGCTCTGGATCGACGTCTCCCGCGGCGCTGCCCGCATCAACGTCCCCATCTCCAGCTGCGAGGGCTACGTGGAGGTCTCCTTCATGCAGGGTGACCCCTTCTTCTGGCTCAACCCGAAGAACGGGGCGGTGATCGCCCGGAACGCCGCCGAGGGCCTGGCCCTGCTCCGGCCGGAGGTGAAGGAGGCCTTTTTCGTCCGGGCGGAGCAGTTCGCCCGGGAGATGGAAGGCCACATCGAAAGGTGGCAGGAGGCTTTGGCACCCCTCAAGGAGCTGCGGATCTTCAGCGCCCAGTGCGGGTGGCAGAACTTCTCCCAGATCGGCGGCCCCACCTTCGCCGCCTGCAAGAGCACCAACGGGGTCCTTCCCTCTCCCGCATCCCTGGTGGACTACGTGAAGGGCCTCAAGGCCGACGTCGTGATCGTGGATCCCAACACCCCCCCGGAGTACGGCCGCGCCTTTCGGGAGGGGACCTCCGCCCGGGTGCTGGAGATCCCCTCCTCGCTCGATGCCCTTCCCGGCGGGCGAACGTACCCCGACCTCTTCGACAACCTGGTGAAGGCCCTGTCGGCCGCCCGCCACTGAGAAGGAGAAGCGGGCGTGGCCGGCGGGCTCACGGGGAGGCGGAAGCGGGAGGAGGCGGTCCTCCGCTACGAGGCCCTGGCCGCTTCCGGCAGCTTCTGGCGGGTCTCGCCGGTTGGGGTGATCCGGACCCCCTTTTCCCGGGTGGAGGAGGTTCCCGGCTCCTCGGGGGAACCGCTGGAGGCCGAAGGAACGGTGGAGGTCTTCCCGGGTTTCGAAGAGGCCCTCAACGGTGTGGAGGGGTACAGCCACCTGTGGCTGCTCTTCGTTCTCCACTGCCGGGAGGGCTTCAGCCTCCTGGTGCGAAGGCGGGGCACCGGTCCCCTCACGGGTCTCTTCGCCACCCATTGTCCCTGCCGTCCCAACCCCCTGGGCCTCACCTTGGTTCGCCTCCTCGGCCGGTCGGGCCGGAGCCTGCGGGTCCAGGGGGTGGACATGGTGGACGGAACCCCCCTCTTGGACATCAAACCCTACGTAGCGGCTTCGGACCCTTCCGGCGGCGTTGGCAGCCCCCCAGGAGGGCCCAAAAGGGAGGTCAGGGGAGGATTGAGCGATTTGCCCCAAGCAAGGGAGCGGGGGAGGAAAAGGGCACCCAAACCTTAGCGCGGTCGTTATGTTTCTCCCGGAGGGGCACAAAGGACCGGTTGCCATTGGGTGAATGAACGGACGTTTAGACCCCATGGACAGAAGAGGGCATACGGTTGAACTCCTGGCTGTGGTCCTCCTGGCAGCCTTCCTTCCCGGCTTTGGGGCCTGGGCCGAAGAGCCGGAGAAGATCGACTCCGCCTCCTGCGTGAACTGCCACGAGGAGAGTCTGCAGAAGACCCCCATCGCGGCAGATCTCCACAAGTCCATCCACAAGGACCTGGCCTGCCAGGACTGCCACCAGGACAAGACCACCTTTCCCCACGGGAAGGCGGCACCGCCCTTCCGCGCGGGCTGCCAGGGATGCCGGAGCTGCCACGCCGAGCAGGACCAGCAGTACCAGAGCCACGGCCGGGAAGCGGTGGGGAAATGCGAGGACATCCCCTCCTGCGCCTCCTGCCACGGAAGCCACGACGTCCTGCCCTCCTCCAACCGGGATGCCCGGACCCACCCCTCCAACCTGCCGGCCACCTGCGGCGCGTGCCACGAGAATGTGAACCTCGTCAAGAAGTACGAGATCCCCATCGAAAAACCGGTGGAGCTCTACGAGGCCTCCGTCCACGGAAAGGCCGCCAAGGGGGGGGTGTACGTGGCGGCCACCTGCATCGACTGCCACTCGGTGAACGGGTCGGCCCACGAGATCCTGGCGCCCGGCGACCCCCGGAGTTCCATCAACCACTTCAACATCCACGCCACCTGCGGCAAGTGCCACAAGGGGGTGGAGCAGGACTACCTCGAGGGAATCCACGGAAAGATGGCCATGCGGGGGGAGACCGACGTTCCCGTCTGCACCACCTGCCACGGGGAGCATGGGATCCTGCCGCCCTCCGACCCTCGCTCTCCCGTGTCGCCGGTGAGGATGGCCGAGGCCACCTGCGCCCCCTGCCACGAGTCGGCCACCCTTAACGAGAAGTACGGCCTGCCCACGGGGCGCCTGGTGACCTTCATCGACTCCTACCACGGCCTGAAGACCAAGGCCGGGGACGTGCGGGTGGCCAACTGCGCCTCCTGCCACGGGGTCCACCGGATCCTCCCCAGCAGCGACCCCACCTCCACCGTCAACCCCAACAACCTGCAGAAGACCTGCGGCGAATGCCACCCCGGCATCTCCAAGGCCCTCTCCGAGACCCCCATCCACGGCATCCGCGGGGGACTCCGCACCAAGGCGGCCGACATCGTGGCCAAGGTCTACGTGGCGGCCATCGTCCTGATCATCGGGCTCATGGTCCTCCACTGGCTCCTGGATTTGGGGAGGCAGATCCTCAACCTCCTCCGGAAGCACCCCCAGGTGGTCCGGATGCGGCTGGAGGAGGTCTGGCAGCACGGCGCCCTCATGGCCACCTTCCTCGTGCTGGTGGTCTCGGGCTTCTCCCTGCGGTTCAGCGAGAGCTGGATCGCCCGCTTCTTCTTCGGTTGGGAGGGGGGCTTCCGCCTCCGCGGCACGGTCCACCGGGTGGCGGCGGTCCTCTTCCTCCTCACCGTCGCCTGGCACCTCATCTTCCTCGTCGCGTCCCGGCGGGGCCGGGTCTTCTTCAAGGACATGCTTCCCAAGAAGCGGGACTTCGAGTTCTTCTGGAAGCGGATCCTGTACAACCTGGGCAAGCAGGAGAAGCCTCCCTGCATCCAGCGCTTTTCCTACGTCGAGAAGGCGGAGTACTGGGCCCTGGTGTGGGGCACGGTGGTCATGGCCCTCACCGGAATCCTCCTCTGGTTCGACAACTGGTTCATCCACTACCTCCCCAAGGGGGCCCTGGACGTGGCCCTGGTGGTCCACTACTACGAAGCCTGGCTGGCCACCCTGGCCATCGCCGTCTGGCACCTCTACTCGACGGTCTTCAACCCCGAGGTCTACCCCATGAACCCCTCGTGGCTCACGGGGCGCATGCCCGAAAGCATGTACGAGCACGAGCACCCCGGCCACCTGGAGGAGGCGCGGAAGGAGACCGCCGAGTACCTCCGGCGGGAGATCGAGATCCTGGGAACGAAAGACGGCAAGAAGGAGGAAAAGGGGCCCTAGCCCCGGGAGGGAGCCATGGCGCTGAAGCTGTCCACGCGGGCCCGGTACGCCCTGCGGATGATGCTGGACATCGCCCGGTCCGGCGGGGAAGAGACCCCCGTGAGCCTCTCGGGGGTCTCCAAGCGGACCCGGGTTTCCCGGGGGTACCTCGAACAGCTGGCCCTGGCCCTCCGAAACGCCGGCCTCCTCAAGGGCTACCTGGGCAAGCAGGGTGGCTACCGCCTGGCCCGGCCGGCCCGGGAGATCAACCTCCAGGAGATCGTGGAAGCCACCATCGGCCCCATCGCCATCCTCGACTGCCTGGTGGATCCCGACACCTGCGCCAAGGTTGAATCCTGCGAGTGCCGGTTCCTCTACGCCCTCATCAACAAGCGCATCGTGGAGGTCTTCGCCGCCTACACCCTCGAAGACCTTCGGGACCCCTCCTGGCACGACCGCCTGGCCCGGGAGCTGGGGAAGCCGCCCCGACGTTCCCCAGGGGCCGCCTGAGGGAGGAACCTCGGGGGGGCGAGGGGCGGTGGAATCATTTTGAAACGCCCTCGGTTCTTCTTTCAGGCAGGCTGAAAGAGCTTTCAGGAAAGGGCTGAACCACAGCGCCTCCCCCCCGATCGCCACCTCCCATAAGTCCTTTGGGGAAAAGGGGGGATTTTGGGGTATTTTGCACCAATCCACTTTGAGTATATGGAATGATTGGTAATCGGCCCGCGGGCGGCCCCATGCTGCACCCGAGAGGGGGGCTTCCCGCTTCCCCGTCCGTACGGGTCGGAAGGTCAGGGGGAAGGCTCTCCCGATGGAGGAGGACGGCCGGCCATGACCGAATGGAAACGAAACGGAAAGACCCTCCGCCTGGTTCGGGGGGACATCACCGACCTCGAGGCGGAGTCCTTCGTCTTCGCCGCGGCTCCGGACCTCAAGCTGGGAACCGGTTTCGGCGGTGCCATCGCCCAGCGCGGCGGACCGTCCATCCAAGAGGAATTGGGACGGCACCCCGTTCCCCTCCCCCCGGGAAGGGCGTTGTTGACGAAGGCGGGAAACTTGAAGGCCCGCCACATCGTCCACGCCGTTGTCCCCCGCTTTCACGAAACAGACGAGGAAGAAAAGTTGAGGGCCGCCGTCCGGGCCTCCATGGAGGCGGCGGAGGGGGCGGGGATTCGCCAGCTGGCCTTCCCAGCCCTGGGAGCGGGCTTTTACGGGGTCTCTCTGGAGCTCTGCAGCCGGGTTCTTTTGGAGGAATCCATGAAACACCTCCAGAACCGCTCCCGGCTGCAGGAAATCGTCTTCTGCCTCAACGACAGCCGGGAAATGAAGGCCTTCCAAGGACGGCTGAAGGCCCTTTCGGGGGAGGTGGGTCCATGACCGAGAGCGCGCTTCTGCACTTCGCCGAGCACCGCCTGCAAGAGGTGGCCCTTCTCTTCATGGCGGTGGTCTACGCCCTCCGCCTGAAGTGGATGTTCTCCTTCAAGTTCGGAGCGGAGCGGCAGGCCCCCACCGGCAAGGGCGGAAAGGAAAACCGAAGGAGGGCCGTGGCCTACTCCCTGCTCAACGTGGCCATGCCGTGGGCCATGGAGAGCACCCGAAAGAATCTCCTCTTCTGGCTCCAGTTCGTGGTCTTCCACCTGGGGGTGGCGGCGGCCATCACCCTCTCCTTCCTCATCCCCTACGCCCCCTCCGTGGTTCGGCCCCGGCCGGTGGTTCTGGCCTTCCAGATCCTCACCGGCGCCGCCTTTGCCGTGGGGGTTTTGCGGATCGCCCGCCGCCTGTCCAATCCCTACGTGCGGGCCATCTCCACCCCGGACGACCTCTTCTCCCTGTTGTTGCTCACGGTTTGGTTCCTTTTTTCCCTGTTGGCGGCTCCCAACACCCCGGAGAGGGGGGAGGGGCCTCTCCTCGCCTTCTTTTTTCTGACGGCCTTCCTTCTGGTGTACGTTCCCTTCAGCAAAATCTCCCACTACCTGTACTACCCCTTCGGGCGGTATTTCTTGGGCCGGACCCTGGGCCACCGGGGGGTATTTCCCCTGGAACGGACCTACAAGCCGGTGGTTCCGTAACCGGGTGAGCGAGGTGATGCATGGCGACGATCCGGTCGTACAAGGTCCAGAAGTTCTTGGAGCGCCTTCCCCAGAAGCTCTCCCGTCCCGTGGTCACGTCCCTGGTGGCCTGTGTCCACTGCGGTCTCTGCACCGAGTCGTGCCATTACGTGCTGGCGAACCCCGGAGACGTGACCTACGCACCCGCCTACAAGGCCGACCAAATCCGGAAGATCTTCAAGCGGCACATCGACTGGACCGGCAGGGTCCTCCCCGGGTGGGTGGGTGCCCGAAGCGTCTTCACCGACGAAGAACTGGAGGAACTGAAAGACATTGCCTTTGGAAAGTGCACCAATTGCCGGCGGTGCTCGCTGAAGTGCCCCATGGGGGTGGACTTCGCCGTCCTCAACCGCGTCACGCGGGGGCTTCTGGTCCACGTGGGGGTCATGCCCGAAGGGGTGGCGGTGGTCAGCAAGGACCAATGGGAGATCGGGAACCTAATGGGGGTCCTCAAGGAGGACTACCTCGAGACGCTGGAATGGATGTCCGAAGAGTTGGTGGAGGAAGTGGGAGACCCCGCCGCGGCCATTCCCATTGACAAGAAGGACGCCGACGTGGTCTACGCCATCAACCCCCGGGAGGTGAAGTACGACCCAAGGACCATCAAGGACGCCGCGAAGATCTTTTACTACGCGGGGGAAAACTGGACCATGCCCAGCGAAGGTTGGGACATGACCAACTTCGGCCTCTTTTCCGGGGACGACGAGCTGGGCGGAGCCGTGGCGCGGCGCCTCTTTGAGAAGGTCCAGGAGCTAAGGGGGAAGAAGCTGGTGATCTCCGAGTGCGGCCGCGGCTACCGTTCCACCCGCTGCGAGGGCCCCAACTGGGCTGGAATGGATATCCCCTTCGAAATGGAGAGCTCGGTGGTCACCATGCTGCGGTACGCCCAACAGGGGCGCATCCGGCTGGACCGCCGGAAGAACGCCATCTCTGCCACGTACCACGATTCCTGCAACAACGCCCGCTCCTGCGGCATGTTCGAAGAGCCCCGGGAGCTCTTGAGGCAGGTCGTCACCGAATTCCGGGAGATGTACCCCAACCGCGCGGAGAATTTCTGCTGCACCGGTGGGGGAGGGGCCATGTCCATGTCCGAGTATGCCCCCCGGAGGCTGAAATCGGCCAAGGTCAAAGCCGACCAGCTTGCGGCCACAGGGGCCCAGGTGGTGGTGACCTCCTGCCACAACTGCGTGGACGGCCTCAACGACCTCATTCGCCACTACGGCCTCCCCATGAAGGTCACCCAGCTGGTGAACCTCGTTTCGGAGGCCCTGGCGCCGGCCGAGCGAAAGACCCGCGTGCACGTCCGTCACGCCCCCGTTCCGGCCTTCGCCGGCCATACCATCCTGGTGGCGGACGACGAGCCGGACACCCTCATCTTTCTGACCGCCTGGCTCGAAGACCAGGGCTTTCGTGCCCTGGGCCTTACCGACCCGCTCCAGGTTCTGGAGGTCGTACGTGCGGAACGGCCACACCTGGTGGTGTTGGACGTCCACATGCCGTGCCGTTCCGGGGTGGAGGTCTACCGTACCCTCGTCCGGGAGGAGGGGGAGAAACGCCCCCTGGTCGTCTTCCTGACGGGAGGAGGGGAGTTTGAACTCTTTGACCGGAACTGCCACCCCCTGCCTCCGCCGGAGGGCATTTTGGAAAAACCGGTGGATCTGAATCGGCTGGGCTCCTGGCTTTCCCGCGTTCTTGAGGACCGGTCCAAACCCTGAGGGAGGTGGGGGGGAGGGAGCTCCCGAGGAGGGCAGTCAATGGACGGGTTTGAGACACCGCGCTTTCTCTCGGAGGTGGAGCGGCTCTTCCAGCAGGCCCCCTGCTTCATGACCGTCCAGGATCGGGAGGGACGGATCCTCGCCGCCAACCAAAATTTTCAAACTACCTTTGGTGCGGGGGTAGGCTCCACGTGCTACCGCGCCTACAAGCGCCGAACCACCCCTTGTCCCCATTGTCCGGTGGTCCAAACCTTCGAAGACCGAAAGTGCCATACCAGCCACCAAGAGGTGATCCTGGGGGACGGAACCCCCTTGCCCATTTTGGTTTACACCTCTCCCCTATTGGGTCCAGAGGGGGAGGTGGAAGCGGTGGTCGAAATCTCGGCGGACATCTCTCCGGTGAAGGCGCTGGAGGAGAAGCTCCGGGAGAGCCGGGAGCGCTTTCGAGCCCTCTTCGAGGAGGTTCCCTGCTACCTGACGGTACAGGACCAGGACCTTCGCATCCTGCAGTGCAACCGGAGCTTCCGGGAGGACTTTGGCGACTACATCGGGGCCTACTGTTACGAGGTCTACAAACACCGGGGAGAGCCGTGCCTGAACTGCCCCGTGGCCCGGACCTTCAGCGACGGAAGGGTCCACCACAGCGAGGAGACGGTCTTCGCCAGGGACGGGCGCCGCCTCCAGACCCTCGTCTCCACGGCACCCCTCCGAAACCGGGCGGGGGAGGTGGAGGCGGTGATGGAAATGTCCGCGAATATCACCGAGATCCGACAGCTCCAAGACCGGCTGGCCAACCTGGGGCTTTTGGCGGGAACCCTCTCCCACGGCCTGAAAGGCCTCCTCATGGGGCTCGACGGGGGGAGCTATCTGCTCCAAACCGGCATCGAACGGGGAAGCCCGGAGCGGGTGGCCGAGGGGTGGCGGATCTTGCAGCGCAATGTGGCGGAAATCCGCGGGGTGGTCCACGATTTTCTCTACCTGGCCAAGGAGCGGGAACCCTGCTGGGAAATGCTGGACCTGAGGGACCTTGCGCGCTCGGCCATGGACCTTGTCCGTTCCCGCGCCGCCAGCGCCCAGGTGGAGCTTCGTGCCGAACTCCAAGAAGCCATCGAAGGAGAAGTGGACCGTGCCTCCATGCAGGCCAGCCTCGTCAACCTCCTGGAGAACGCCTTGGATGCTTGCCGCCTTGCCGGTAAGGGCACACACCGCCGCGTGCGCCTTTCCCTGGCCCGGGAGGATGGCTATGCGCGTTTCCAAATCGAGGACAACGGTGTGGGGATGGAAGAGGAAACCTTGGCCAAGCTCTTCGCCCCTTTTTTCTCCACGAAGGGATGCGAAGGGACGGGGCTTGGGCTTTACGTTGCCCGCAAAGTGGCGGAACAGCACGGCGGAACGCTGGAGGCTCTTTCCGCTCCCGGCAAGGGTTCCCGCTTTACCCTCCGGGTCCCCCTTCACGCCGGCCGGAAGAACGCCTGATCCCCGCCGTGGGAAGGAAGGACCCCCAGGGCCCTGCAAGAGGCCGCCGGCCTCAGCCGAGGAGGCGCCGGACCTCCGCCAGGAGATCCTCGGGCTTCACCGGTTTTTCGAGGTAGCCCTCCGGAGGCGGGACCTGGTCCCGCGTGGAGATGAAGCGCTTGAAGTCGTGGGTGACGCCGGTGACGATCACCACCGGGATCTTCCGGAGGCCCGGGTCTTCCTTCAGCTTCCGGTAGGCCTTCACCCCCGTCATCTCCGGCATGGTGATGTCCAGGGTGATGAGGTCGGGCCGACTCTCGGCCACCCTCCGGAGCGCCTCGTCGCCGTTGTAAGCGGGGACGGCCTCGTAGCCCGCGTCCGTGAGAACGGTGGAGAGGTACGTCACCACGTCCGGTTCGTCGTCCACCACCAGGATTTTTTTCGCCATTTGGGATCCCCCTAGATCCTTGCGGCTTGCGTGCCGCGAACGGCAGAGGAGCAGGACGGCCTTCGGCACCTCAGGTTTGGCGGTTCGCGCTCCGCAACATGCGCTTCCTCAGTGCCACTCCCACTCGATGAAGCCGGGTTTCACGTCCACCATGGCGTTGACGATGAGTTCCACCAGCCCGCCGTACAGGATGCGGTGCTTCTCCCACATCTCATAGTACGCCAGCATGTCCCGGAACTGTCCCTTGCAGTTGGAGCAGGGGGCGCAGATGTACTTGTGGATGGAGGGATCGAGGCAGTCGGCGAAGGCGTTGAGGACCTGCTGGAGCTTCTTGCGGCCGGAGACGTGGAAGCGCCAGTCCTGGAAGTTGTTGCCGCTCATGATGGCGAAGCCCGAGCCGCCGCCGCAGCAGTAGTTGTCCACCCCGTGGGGCCACATCTCCCGGAACTGCGGGCAGATCTTTTGAAGGATCTCCCGCTGGGGCTCCACCACCCCCATGAGGCGCACCAGGTTGCACGGGTCGTGGAGGGTCACGGGGAAGTCGTTGCGGGACGGGTCCAGCTTGATCCGGTCGTTCATGACGATGTCCCGGAGCAGGGTCATGGAGGACTCCCGGGGGATGTTGAGCTCCCCGGTGAGCACCCGGTCGGCGATGACCGAGAGGGCCTTGTGGGCGTGGCCGCACTCCCCCAGGACGATCTTCTTGACCTTGAGCTTCTTCGCCGCCTCGGCGTGTTTGATGGCCACCCGGGCGAACTGGGCGTCGTCGTACCAGAGACCGTAGTTGATGGAGTCGTAGCCCGCCAGCTCCGACGAGAGGGTCCAGGTGATGCCGGCGGCGTTGAGGATCACGGCGAAGGCTCCCGGGTTCTCCGGCCAGGCCATGATCTCCCCGGCGTCGTGGATGAGCAGGACGTCGGCTCCCTCCACGTCCCAGGGCGTTTCCACCTTGATCCCCGTCTTCTCGGTCATGTCCTCGTCGATGAACTCGATGTTGTCCTTGACCACCAGGGAGGACATGCCGGTGGAGGAGCCCACCTTGAGCTGGAGGACCGAGCCGTTGTCGTGGCACTCCTTGGCGTTGATGCCCATCTCCTGGCTGAAGAGCTTCCGGAGTTCGTGGGCCACGAGGCCGTTGTCGGCGCCGATGGGGCAGGTCTGGGCGCAACGGCGGCAGAGGTTGCAGCGGTAGGAGAGTTCCGCCAGACGGGCTACCAGCGGCCAGTTCACCTCGATGTCCCCGTGCTGCCAGGCGGAGAGGAGGCCGCCGTGCTTGACGTACTTGAAGTAGAGCCTCCTCAGGATCTCCGAACGGAAGGTGGGCCGGTAGAGCTCGTTTCCGCCGCTGGCCTCGAAGATGTGGCAGGCCTCGGAACAGGTCTGGCACTTGGCGCAGTGCTCCATGGTGAGGACCAGGGGCTGGAGGAAGGTCCAGTTGTTCTCCTTGGTGAAGAGCTTGTCCAGGCCCGAGAGGAACTTTCGAACCAGCTCGTCCTCCTCCTCCCGGGACTTGGGCTGGGGAATGTTGAGGGCGCAGGTGTCGTCGAGGCCGCACTCCACCGCCTGCTTCACCTTGTCGGAGAGGGGCGTCCAAGGACGATCCTTCTCCGGCGAATCGAGGGGCGGGGGCAGGGGCATGAGGTCGGTGTTCTCCACGTGGGTGAGGGGCTTCCGGTCGGGCCGGGACATGTCGGAGAGGGTGATCTTGTCCTTCATTTCTTCTCTCCCTGCCTGGGGTTGGTGGTGGCCACGTCGGCCCAGGTTCGTTTCCCGTCCGCCGTCACGTGGGGAGAGGCCCAGGTGGGCCTGTAGGTCAAGTACTCGGCGAGCTTCTTCTCGATGGCGCCGCCGGGGCGGTTGGGGTGGTCCTCCCAGCGGACGCTGTGGTAGGTGAAGTACTTGCCCACGAAGTGGGACATGTGGGTGAGGGGGATGTAGGCGGCCAGGAGCCCCGAGAGGATGAGCCCCACTCCGAAGAGGGGCGGGATGGAGAGGCTCAGGTCCCCCCGAAGGAGCCCTTCGGCGAGGCCCCGAACCCCCGGGAAGCCGGGTCCCTTGGCCAGGTAGCCCGCGGCGAGGACACCGAAGGCCACCAGGAAGAAGAGGAGGTTGAAGATGTCCCCCGGCGTCGTGTAGATCTTCAGGGCCGGGTCGGTGAGCCGCCGGTGCAGGAGCAGGAGGGCGCCCACCATGGCCAGGACCACCCCCGCGACGTCGGTGGCCGTGTAGAGAAGGTGCAGGCCCGTTCCCAGGGGACCGGTCACAAGGGAGGGGGCGAAGAGGGCGAGAAGGGCCGCCAGCAGGACGAGCCCCACCGTCCCCATCATGAGGTACAGGCCGAAGTGGAAGGGGAAGGAGCGGTACTAGAGCTTCCGGTTGAACTCGTGGAGCGCCTTGAGGAAGAGCATCTCCGGGACCATGAACGACAGCTCGCCGAGGAGGTTGAAGCTCGGCGGCTTCTTCCACCAATCCAGCTCTTCGAAGTAGGAGCCGCCGTGTTTGACCCTCTCCGGGTGCTCGTGGGGAACGGGGTAGAGCTCCCAGCGGAGGTGGATGGGCTGGCGGGCGTAGAGGACGGCCCGTGCGGCGGTGGCGATGAAAAAGACCGCCGCGGAAAGGTAAAGCACCGCGAACACCAGTATGGTCATCTCCTTCTCCCCCTGTCGAAAAAAGCACACCCTCCAGGCTCCCAATATACGTCCTTCCCCCAAGAAACCGCCCGTTAGGGCCGGGGGTGCGCCTGCCTGGGTGAAAAAGCCCAAAAGGGGCCAAGACCCCAAGGAAAACACCCTTGATTTTTCAAGCCTTACCCTGAAACAAATTGATACGATTCCGTGCCTCCCGCCGCCCCTTACCGAGGGCGCAGCGGCCGTGGAAAGAGATGCGGGCAAGGGGGGATGGAGACGGCAGCGCGAAAGGGAAGGTGCCCCGGGCTTGGGGACCCTGGTCCCGGACCGCGGGCTTTGCCGGCCTTCGGCGCCCGCCTCCTCCGCAGGCGGGGGAAGGGAGGCGCCGGACGGGAGGCGGGATCAGGGGAAGGGCCGCCGGGCTTCGCCGCCCCGCCGGTTCCATTCGGGGCCTTTCGTCTTGCCTCTCGCCCTTCTCCGCGCTCTCTTCACGGCCCTCTTTGGCGGCGGGGCCATGACCTCCTATCGCAAAAGGTGCCGGCCCATGCTACGATAAGCGGGCAGGTACGCCATGGAAGAAAAAGGCCGGAGCCTCCTTCTGTCGGTCCTCGCCCTCGCCTTCCTGGTCTGGATGGGAACGCGGTGGCCCTGGTCGCTCCAGGCGCTCTGGGCGGCCCCGGCGGTGCTGCTCTTCTTCTTCCTCTCCTATGAGTTTGACGTGCACGTGCCGGGCCTCGGGTACCTGAACCTGGACCACGTGGTGGCCTTCCCGGCGGTGGCGGCCCTCCAGAACCCCGTGGCGGCTGGACTACTGGGTGGGGCGGGCCTGCTGGCCAGCCGCCTCTACCGGAAGGGACTCTCCGGCCTGACGGTGATCAACTTCTGGGGCGCCCTCCTGACGGCCCTCTCCGTTTCCCTGGGCGGGGCCTTCTACCTCTCCGCCAGCCGGAACGGCCCCGAGGCGACCCTGCGGGACTTCCTCCTTCTGCTCCTCGCCATGGCCCTCTGCACGGCGGTGAACTGGGCGGCCTTCATCCTCGGAAAGCCGGCGGTGCTCAAGGCCCCCCTCCTTGCGACCCTCCGGAGGGCCTTCTTCAGCAACCTGGGGTGGGTGGGCCTCTCTTCGCCACTGGTGGCCTTGGTGGTGGGGGCGGTGCGGGAGGAGCGGTACGTTGCCGTCCTGCTGGGCAGCCTGACCCTGCTGGTACTCTTCTGGGCCATGCGGCTTTACGGGGAACAGCAGCAGCGTACCCTCACCCTGGTGAAGGCCACGGGCCGGCAGGAGCTCCTCCAGCAACTGGCGGTGACGGCGGCGGGCTCCCTGGAGAAAGAGGCCTTTCTCACGACCCTCCTCCAGGGCCTTCGGGACACCGTCTACTGGGACGCCGGCATCCTGCTGGTCCTTCCCCCACACTCCGGCGCCCCCGCCTCCCGGGAACCCCTCCTTGTCTCCCTGGAGCCGCTCCCGGAGGATCCCCATGGGCTCAAGGAAACCCTGCTGGACCTTCTGGAACAGCCCGAGCTGAAGACCTTCCGCCTGCTGAAGAACGGCGAGGCGGTCCCCCTGCTCCTCCCCCGGGCGGGCTCCCAGCTCGCCGTCCCCATGGTCACCACCGAGCTGGCCTTCGGCCTGCTCCTTCTCGAGCGGGAGCCGGGAAAGGAGCCCTTCACGCCGGAGGAGGCCAAGTTCCTGGAGCTGGCCCTCAACCAGATCTCCGCCCAGGTCCAGGACGAGATCCTCAAACGCCAGCTCCTGGACACCAACCGCAAACTCCTCAAGCAGACGGGGTACCTCACCCAGATCCTGAAGATCTCCAACCTCCTGAAGGTGCACCTGGATGTCCAAGGGATTCTGCAGAAGGTGGCCGAGGGCATCCGGGAAGGAATGGGCTTCAAGACGGTCCTCGTGAGCCTCTACCGCGGAGAGGACCAGGCCTTCGAGCGTGTGGCCCAGGCGGGGTTGGACGACCGGTGGGAGCAGATCCGCCAGGTTCGCCCCCCCGCCGAGCAGGTCCGGGGCCTTCTCCACCCCAAGTACCGAATGGGCGCCTGCTACTTCATCGGCCACGCCGAGGCGGTCTTCACCCCCTTCGACATCCTGCCCCTCAACCCCCGGCTCCCCCAGGAGCCCGACGACTGGCACCCCATGGATTCCCTCATCGTCCCGCTGGAGGACAAGGACGGGCGGCTTCTGGGGATCATCTCCGTGGACGAGCCGGTGGACGGCAAGGTCCCCTCCCTGGAGACCCTCCGGGCCTTGGAGGTGCTGGCCAACCAGACGGTGAACGCCCTGGAGGGGGCCCAGGTCCACGCCCTCACCAAGCGGCAGGCGGTGATGGACGCCCTCACCGGCCTCTTCAACCACGGGTACTTCCAGGGAGCCCTGGCCCGGGGCGGGTGGGAGCACGCCCAGGCGGGGCTGCCCTACGCCGTCCTGATGATGGACCTGGACGGCTTCAAGGGGGTCAACGACACCTTCGGCCACCTGGCGGGAGACGACATGCTCAAGGCGGTGGCGGAGGTGGTCCGGGGATCCATCCGCCGGGAGGACATCCCCGCCCGGTACGGCGGGGAGGAGTTCGCCGTGTTTCTCCCGCGGTGCGACGCGGCGACGGCGGAGGCCATCGCCGAGCGGATCCGGCAGGCGGTGGAGACCCTCGAGGTCCCCGTCCCCGGCGGGGGCGGGCCGGGCAGGGTGACCCTCAGCGTGGGGTTGGCGGCCTTTCCGGAGGACGGGGGGGACCACCGGGCCGTACTCGCCCGGGCCGACCAGGCCCTCTATGAGGCGAAGCGGAAGGGAAAGAACCGGGTGAGCCGCCCGGTTTGACGGGGTGGGAGGTCACCCTCCCCCAGGAAACTCCCATGCCCCCCGCGGGGGGGAGGAGGTTTTCGTGCCGAGGTGGCGGTGGAGGGAGAGAAGTATCGGAGCCGCGGTGCTGGCGGCGGCCCTGGCGCTCGCTCCCTGCGCCGGCGCCGCCGCCCCCTCCGGCGGGGGGCGAGAGCGGGCCAAGGTCCACCTCCGCGTCGCCGCCTCGCCCTACGAACCCTTCGCCTACTTGGAAGACGGCGAGGCCCGGGGCCTGGACGTGGACCTCCTCCGCCTCGTCTGCACCGCCCGGGGCTGGACCTTCGACGTGGAGTGGACCTCCTTTCCCGACCTCTGGACCCGCCTTCGGAACGGAAGTGCCGACATGGCCATCGGCGCCCTCTACCTCACCCCCGAAAGGGAGCGGGAGTTTCTCTTCACGCGGCCCTACCTTCGGACGGGGCTGGTGGTGGCCCACGGCCCCACCCACCCCGTGAGGTCTCGGAAGGACCTCGCGGGCCTAATCCTCGGTGTGAAGCGGGGGGCCACGGGGGAGGCGGCGGCCCGGCGCCTGGCGGAGCAGGTTCCCATCCAGGGCGTGGTCCTCTTCGACGAGACGGGGGAGAGCTTCGAGGCCCTGGCCCGGGGGTCGGTGGACGCCGTCCTCAACGACTACCTGAACACCCTCTTCCTGGTGAGCCGGCGCTACCAGGGCAAGATCGCCGTGGGACGGAGCCCCGCGGGGGTGCTCTTCCTCACGCGGGACCGCCTGGCCTTTCCCTTCCGGCGGGACCTCGGCGGGCTGCGGGACGCCTTCGACGAGACCCTCAAAGGGCTGGAAGCCGGCGGCGTCCTGGGGCGCATCGAGGAGAAGTGGCTCCCGTTGGAACCGCCCCGGGACTGGCGCCCCCTGGTGGCCTTCCTCCTCTCCCTGGCCGCCCTCCTGGCCGTTTGGGCTTTCTTTACCGTTCGCTACTTTCAGCGGAAGACCCGCTTCGAGACCCTCAAGGAATCGGAGCGGCGCTACCGGGACCTCATCGAAGGGGCTCCCTTCGGCGTCGCCCTCCTCACAAACGGCCAGATCCTCTTCGCCAACGGGGCCTTCCTCCGCCTCTTCGGCCTCTCGGGATTGGAGGAGGCCAGGGGCCGGTCCCTCCTGGAACGCATCTCCCCCGCCAGCCGGAAGGAGGCGGAGGCGTGCCTCCTGAGGGAGCGGCGGGCGCTCCTGCCGGAGTCGGGGGGGGAGTGGCGGTGCCTCAGGGCCGACGGGACGGAGCTTCTCCTCAGGGTTTGGCTGGCGGAGGCGGAGGGGCCCGAGGGGCGCCGGCGGGTCCTCTTTGCCGAGGACGTGACGGCCCAGCGGGAGGCGGAGCGGCGGCTGGAGGAGAGCCGGGAGGCCTACCGCCTCCTGGTGGAGAACCAGTCGGACCTGGTGGTGAAGGTGGACACGGAGGGGCGCTTCCTCTTCGTGAGCCCCACTTACTGCCGGCTCTTCGGGAAAACGGAAGAGGAGCTCCTGGGCAAGACCTTCATGCCGCTGGTCCACGAGGAGGACCTGCGCCGGACCCTGGAGGCGATGAAGGACCTCTACCGGCCCCCCTGGACCTGCACCGTGGAGCAGCGGGCCCGGACCGTCCACGGCTGGAGGTGGCTCGCCTGGTCGGACAAGGCGGTCCTCACGGAGGACGGGAGGGTCGCCGCCATCGTGGGGGTGGGGCGGGACATCACCGACCGGAAAGAGGCGGAGGAGCGGCTTCGGG
The DNA here is from genome assembly GCA_049968315.1 of Acidobacteriota bacterium. Lineage (GTDB taxonomy): Bacteria > Acidobacteriota > UBA4820 > UBA4820 > DSQY01 > JBFLVU01. The sequence goes on along the minus strand of JBMFRA010000018.1, from coordinate 22,037 downwards.
AGAGCGAGCGCCGCTTCCGGGGCCTCATCGAGAACAGCCACGACGTGGTCCTGGTCCTCGGCGCCGACGGGAGGGTCCTCTACGCCAGCCCTTCCCTCGCCGCCTGGACGGGGTACGCCGCCGAGGAGGTCCTGGGGCGAACCCTGGAGGAGTTCGCGGCGCCCGAGGACCTGCCGGTGTGGAGGGAGACGCTGTCCCGGTCGCTGGCCTCCCCGGAAAGGCCCATGCCCTCCGTGGAGGTCCGCTTCCGCCACCGGAACGGGAGCCTGAGGATCCTCTCCCTGGTCCTCACCAACCTCCTGGGGGACCGGGCGATCCAGGGCGTGGTGGTGAACGCCCGGGACATCACCGAGCGAAGGCTCGCCGAAATGGCCGTGAGGGAGAGCGAGGCCCTCTTTAGGAGCCTGGCGGAGACCACCGAGGCGGGGATCCTCATCTACCAGGGGGTCTCCATCAAGTATGTGAACCGGGCCACGGAGACCATCACCGGATACTCTCGGGAGGAGCTCCTTAGAATCCCCTTCTGGGAGGTGGTCCACCCCGACCACCGGGAAATGGTCAAGGAAAGGGGGCTCACCCGCCAGAAGGGGGCGCCCGTCCCCCGCCACTACGAGATAAAACTGCTCACGAAGCAGGGCAAGACGCGGTGGGTGGACTTCACCGCCACCTTCGTCCAGTACGAAGGAAAGCCGGCGGGCATCGCCACCGCCTTCGACATCACCGAGAGAAAACGGGTGGAGGAGGCCCTGCGCAAGAAGGCCAGCCAGCTCTCCGCCCTCCTCGCCTCTTCGGAGGCCATGGCGGGAAAGGTGGACCTGAAGGCCTCCGCCGGGGCCATGTGCCGGGCGGCGGTGGAGGCCTTCGGCCTGCCGCTCTGCTGGATCGGCGTGGTGGAGCCGCTCAGCACGGAGGTTTCGGTGGTGGCCTCGGCGGGGTGGGACGAAGGGTACACCGAGGCCCTGAAGGTCCGGTGGGACGAATCCCCCCGGGGGCGAGGGCCCGTGGGGACGGCCATCAAGACCCGGCGCTCCGTGGTCATGGCCGCCGGGGACCCGGCCATGGCCCCCTGGCGGGAGATGGCGCTGGAACGCGGATTCCGCTCCATCTGCGCCGTTCCGCTCCTCCACGAGGAGGCGGTGCGGGGGGTGGCGGCCTTCTACGCCGGCGAGGAGGGCTTCTTCGACGGAGATGTGCTGGAAGTCCTGGAGATCTTCGCCCGCCACGCCACCATGGCGGTGGTGAACGCCGCCCTCTGGCGGGAGGCGGAGTCCTCCGTCCGGGAACTGGCCTCGGCCCTTGCGGAGCTGGAGGCCAGCCGGGAGGCCCTGGCCCGGAGCCAGCACCGGCTGAAGGACCTCACCGACAACCTCAGCGACCTCATCTGGGAGGTGGACACGGAGTTTCGGTACACCTACATGAACCGCGTCATCGAGAAGATCGGCGGCCTTCCTCCGGAGGAGTTCTACGGCAAGAGCATCTTCCACCGGGTCTTCCCCGAGGCCCGGGCCAAGGTGGAGGCCTTCCTGGATCGCCTAAGAAGGGAGCCGGCCCCCTTTGGCCCCGTGGAGCTCCGGGTCCAGGACCGGGAGGGGAACCCCCGCTGGATCGAGGTCCGCGGCGTCCCGGTCTTCGACGGCCAAGGCCGCTGGGCCGGCTACCGGGGGATCAGCCGGGAGGTGACCGAACCCAAGCGGCTCTGGGAGGAGGCCGATCGCCACGCCGCCGCCTTGGCGCGGATCCTCGAAGGGAGCGGGGAAGCGTGGGTGGTGGTGGACGGAGCGGGGAGCCTCCGCAACGCCAGCCTCGCGGCGCAGGCCCTGCTTCCCGCGGCCCGGGAAGGGGCCCTCGTGGAGGCCCTGCTTCCGGAGGGCGGCGCCGCTTCTGCCGAAGCCCTCCGGGAGGTCCTGGAGGGGAAGCGGGAGCGGGCGGAGATCCCCTTGGGCCCCCGCGGCTCCCTGAGGGCCGTGGCCTATTCGCTGAAGGACGGGCAAGGGGCTCCGCTGGGCGGGCTCCTCTGGATCCAGAGGGGGTGAGCGGGGGGGGCGGTCAGCCGCCCGGCGGGGGAAGGGTCTCCCAGGCAAGGGCCAGCTCCCCCGCCGTGGGAGCGATGGCTTGGAGACGCTCTTCGGCCCGGGCCCGGAAGGCCCCGGCCTCCCCGGGGCTCAACACCACCCAGAAGCGGTCCTCCGCCGTCTGGCCCACCGCCGCCGCCTGGGCCGCCTCCTGGGCCGCCTCGTGGAGCATCCACCCCGTCTGGTGGAGGAGGTCCCGGTGGGCGGGGTCGGGGCTGCCCCCCAGCTCCCGCCCTCCGAGGAGGAGGCGCGCCTCCAGGAGGAGGGCCGGTGCCCCCGCTTCCAGCCGGGCCCGGTACTCGGCCTCCACCTTGGAGGCGTCGGGAAGTCCCGTCCAGGCGACAGACCGGCTCCCCGAGGCCGCCTCCCGGATGAGCTGGTCCACCAGTAGCTCCAGCTGGTGGGGGTCGTAGGGCTTGGTGACGTACGCGTCGGCCCCGCAATCGTACCCCCAGTACACGTCCTCCTTGAGGCTCTTGGCGGTGAGGAGGACGATGGGGATCCGCATGAGCTCGGGATCCCGTTTCAGGTCCCGGCAGACCTGGTAGCCGTTCTTGCGCGGCATCATGACGTCGAGGATCATGAGGGCGGGGCGGACCTTGCGGAAGAGGGCCTCCGCCTCCTCCCCGTCGGCCGCGACGAAGACCTCGTACCCCAGGAGGTCGAAGTTCAGCTTCAGCACTTCGGTGATGGCCCGGTTGTCGTCGGCGATGATCAGCTTCTGGCGCATGGCGCTCTCCTAGGGGGTGAAGGGGAAGACCGCCTCGAAGGCGGTGCCGGGGCGGGCGGAGGAGGCGGGGCCCAGGAAGAGCCGGTCCTCCTCCGTCAGGGGGGAGGTGCAGTCCAGCCTCCCCCCCAGCCGTTCGGCGATGTTGCGGGCGATGACCAGGCCGAGGCCCGTTCCCGCCACGAGGTTCCTCACGTTGCTGGCCCGGAAGAAGGGGGTGAAGAGGCGGTCCCGTTCGGCGGGCGGGATGCCGGGACCATCGTCCAGAACCCGGAGGGCCACCCGTTCCCCGTCCCGGCGGAGCCGCACCCCCACCGTCCCGCCGATGGGAGCGTACTTCACGGCGTTGCCGATGAGGTTGGCCAGCAGATTCTCCAACATCCCGGCGTCGCAGAGGAGGTGGACCTCCTCCAGCTCCTCCCGCCAGCCCAGCAATTTCCCCTGGAGGGTATCCCGGTGGCCGTCCCGGATGCGCTCGATGAGGGCCTTCACCGGGACCCGCTCCGCCTCCCCCTTCAGGTGGTGCAGGCGGCTCAGGCGCACCACGTCGTCGAGGATGCCCCGGATGTTCCGGGCGTTCTCGAGGATGAGGGCGGCCAGGCGGGCCTGGGGTTCGTTCAGGGGGCCGGGCCGGCCGCCGGCCAGGAGGTCGGCGGCGTTCACGATGGCCGAGAGGGGGTTCTTGACCTCGTGGGAGATGATGGAAATCAGGTCCTCCTTCAGGCGGTTGAGGCCGTACCACTCCTGGATGTCCTGGGTGACCACGAGGAAGAGGGCCATCCCCGGCCAGGGGACCACCTGGACCTGGAACCACCGCCCTTCCATCTCGTAGGGGGTGGTGACGGTCTTCCCCTCGGCCCGGGCCTTGTCCAGGAGGCCCAGGAGGACCCTGCCCGCCGGGCGGCCGGCGAAGACCTTGTTCTCCCGGACCTCCACCGGCGAGAGGCCCAGAGCCTTGGCGGCGGCGTCGTTGGAAAGGTGGATCGTCCCCCCCCCGTCCAGAAGGAGCAGGCCCACCGGAACACTGCGGACCACGTTGTCCAGCCTTTCTTTCTCTTGGGCCAACAGGACGAAGAGGTCCGCCACCTGGCGGGATTTGCGGAGGGCGCCCTCCAGCCGCTCCCAGCGGGCCAGTGCGCTGAAGAGGAAGTCTCCGATGCGGGCGAAGAGCCCCGCCTCCCGCTCTTCGAAAGAGCGGGGTCCCAGGGCCAGGAGCCAGGCGGCCGGAGGGTCTCCCAGGCTCCGCACCATTCCGGGAAGGGGTTCGAGGTCCAGGATTTGGGCCAGGCCCTTGGAGAGGGCCTCTCCCCCCCGGAAGGAGGCCTCCTCGGCGCCCAAGAGGCCGCTCCACCCCTCCAACGGAACGGCCACGCTTCTCGCCGCCCCCCCCTCCTGGCAGAGGAAGAGGCGGACCTCCTGGGGCCCCTTCAGGGCGAGACCCGTCACCGTCACGGGGAGGACCCGGCGGGCCACGCCGTGGACGGCCGCCACCATGGCCTCCGGGGTGTCGGCCTGCGCCAGGGCGTGGCCCAGGCCGAAGATGGCCCAGAGGGCCTCGTTGGTCTCCTTGAGGCGCTCCAGCTCCTCCTGGAGGGCCAATCCTTCCTGGGGGGCCATGGCCATCCCTTTCCTGTCCAGTATACCCCTGGGCGGGGGGGGGAAGCGGATAGGCCCTTCCTGGGGCACCGTCCCCGCCGCCGGCGCCAGAAGCCCCACCTCTCGGGGAGGGTGCCTTCGCTCCCTTGCTGGAGGGCCGGGGGAGCGGCTATGCTCCTACCCTGACGAACGGAGTGTGCGCCATGGCCCCTGCCTTCCGTGTCCTGGTGATCAACCCCGGCTCCACCGGTACCAAGCTGGCCCTCTTCACCGACGAGGGACCCGAGGCGGAGGAGACGGTCCAGGAGGGGGCCTCCGGCGGGGCGCTCCTCGACCAGCTTCCCGGGCGGATCGAGGGCGTCTTCCGTTTCCTTCGAAAGCGGGGGGATTCGCCCCTCCACGCGGTGGTGGGCCGCGGGGGGCTCATCCGGCCCGTCCCCTCCGGTACCCTCATCGTCAACGAGGCCATGCTGGAGGACGCCCGGAAAGGGTACCAGGGGGAGCACGTCTCCAACCTGGGGTGCCTCATCGCCCACGCCGTAGCCGAACGGTACGGCGTCCCCGCCTACGTGGTGGACCCGGTGGCGGTGGACGAGATGCTTCCCCTGGCGCGGTACACGGGGCTTCCCCAGATCCGCCGGCAGGCCCTCTCCCACGCCCTCAACCTTCACGCGGCGGCCCGGAAGGCCTGCGAGCGGCTTGGGAAGAAGCTCAAGGAAAGCCGGCTGGTGGTGGCCCACCTGGGAGGGGGCTTCTCCATCGTTCCCATGGAAGGGGGGCGGATCCTGGACACCAACAACGCCAACTCCGGCGGGCCCTTCTCGCCGACGCGGGCGGGAACCCTCCCCACCCAGCCGCTGATTCGCCTGTGCTTCTCCGGAACGGTGACGGCGGCCGACCTCAAGCGGATGACCACGCGGGAGGGCGGGCTGGTGGCCCACCTGGGGACCCACGATGCCCTGGAAGTGGAGGCGCGGATCGCCCAGGGCGACCAGAAGGCCCGGGAGGTCTACGAGGCCATGGCCTACCAGACGGCCAAGGAGATCGGCGCCATGGCGGCGGTCCTCTCCTTCCGGCTGGACGCGGTGGTCCTCACCGGAGGCCTCTGCCACTCCAACCTCTTCTGCAAACTCTTGGCCGAGCGGATCGGCTCCCTCGCCCCCATCTTCCGCTTTCCCGGGGAGTTCGAGATGGAGGCGCTGGCCATGGGGGCCATCCGGGTCCTTCGGGGCGAGGAAGATCCCATCGACTATCCGGGAGAGACGACGTGCGAGAACTGATGCTGGGTAACGAAGCGGTGGCCCGGGGGGCGTGGGAGGCCCGTGTGGGGTTCGGGTCGGGCTACCCCGGCACTCCGAGCACCGAGATCCTGGAGGCCCTGGCGCGCTACGAGGACGTGGCGGTCCAGTGGGCCCCCAACGAGAAGGTCGGGTACGAGGTGGCCATGGGGGCCTCCCTGGCGGGGGTACGGGCCCTGGTGACCATGAAACACGTGGGGCTCAACGTGGCGGCGGACCCCCTCTTCTCCTCCTCGTACATGGGGGTGGGCGGGGGCCTGGTGGTGGTCTCCGCCGACGACCCGGGCATGCACTCCAGCCAGGACGAACAAGACAACCGCGCCTTCGCCCGCGCCGCCAAGGTCCTGATGGTGGAGCCCTCCGACGTGGAGGAGGCCCGCTGGATGACCCGGGAGGCCTTTGCCCTCTCGGAGCGCTTCGATTCGCCGGTCCTGCTGCGAATGACCACCCGCGTCTGCCACCAGACGGGCGTCGTGGGCCTCCAGGAGCGGGTGGAGTGGGCCTCCAAGGGGTACCTCAAGAACATCCCCAAGTACGTGATGCTCCCCAGCCACGCCCGGGAGCGCCGCCACAAGGTGGAGGAGCGCCTGAAGTCCGCCCGTGCCCTGGCGGAGGAGAGCGACCTCTGGAACCCCATTTTCCGCGGGACTTCGGAGGTGGGCGTCGTTACCTCCGGCGTGGCCTTCGGCTACGTCCGGGAGGTGCTTCCCGAGGCCTCCATCCTGAAGGTGGGGCTCAGCCACCCCATTCCCCTGGAACGGATTCGGGCCTTCGCCGCCTCCGTGCAGCGCCTCTTCGTGGTGGAGGAGCTGGAGCCTTACTTGGAGGAGGCGATGCGGGCGGCGGGAATCGCCGTCCACGGCGGCCGGGAGCTTTTCCCGTACACGGGGGAGCTCAACCTTCCCCTGGTGGAGAAGGCCCTGCTGGGGGAGGCGAGAAGCCGCGTCACCGTGGACCTCGGGACGGTGCAGGTGCCCTCCAGGCCCCCCACCCTCTGCCCCGGCTGCAGCCACCGGGGCATCTTCACCCTCTTTCGGGAGATGAAGCTCAGGGTCATGGGGGACATCGGCTGCTACACCCTGGGGGCCCTCAAGCCCCTGGCCGCCATGGATTCCTGCATGTGCATGGGGGCCTCGGTGGGCATGGCCGAAGGGCTGGAGAAGTTCGGAGGGCCCAAGGAGAAGGGGAAGACCGTGGGGGTCATCGGCGACTCCACCTTCTTCCACTCGGGGATTCCCGCCCTCATCGACATGATCGTCAACCGGAGCACCGCCACGCTGGTGATCCTGGACAACCGGTGGACCGCCATGACCGGCGGCCAGCCCCACCCGGGAACCGGAAAGGACATCCGGGGGAACGACGCGCCCCAACTCAACGTGGCGGAGGTCTGCCGGGCCCTGGGGGTGAGGCGGGTCCGGGAGGTGGACCCCTACGACCTGGAGGCCACGCGGAAGGTCCTCCAAGAGGAGCTGGAGGCCCCGGAGGTGTCGGTGGTGGTGGCGGTGGCGCCCTGCCTCCTGGGAGGCCGGATCCCCAAGGGCCGGCCGGTGGAGATCCACCTGGAGACCTGCGACCGGTGCGGGGCCTGCGTGCGGGTCGGCTGCATGGCCCTCCACGAAAAGGACGGGTTTCCCGACCTGGACCCCGACCTCTGCACCGGGTGCGGGGTCTGCGTCCAGGTCTGCGAGTCGGGCAGCCTCACCCTGCCCGGCGGGGAGTGAGGGGCGGGGGGCGAAGGAGCTCTGTCCGGCCTCCCCCCAAACGGAACGGTACGAGAGGAAGGCCATGGAGATCACCAACATTTTCTTCGCGGGGGTCGGCGGCCAGGGGATCCTCACCAGCAGCCGGGTGCTCGCGCTGGCGGCGGTGGACGCCGGACTGGACGTCAAGATGAGCGAGGTCCACGGAATGGCCCAGCGGGGGGGCAACGTGGACACCCACGTGCGCATCGGGAAGGAGGTCCCCTCCTCCCTCATCCCTCCGGGAGGGGCCCACTTCCTGGTGGCCTTCGAGAAGCTGGAGGCGGTGCGGAACCTCCACTTCCTCGGACCCGGCGGAACGGCCTTCGTCTGCCCGCTGGAGATCCCGCCGCTGACCCAGAGCCTCAAGAAGGACTCGGGGTACCTGCCGGGGATCGACGGGATCCTCGAGGAGAAGGCCCCGCGCCTCGTCTGGGTGGACGCCGTCCGCATGGCCAAGGAGGAGGGGGACATCCGGATGGTGAACCTCATCCTCCTGGGGGCCCTCTCCCGGCACCTTCCCCTCACCTCGGAGAACTGGGAGGCCGCCATCCGGAAGCGCTTCCCGAAGAAGATCCAGGAGGCCTGCCTGAAGGCCTTTCGAAGGGGGGTTACCGATGTCGCCGAGAATCAGCCGTCTTGAAGGAGTTCTGGAGGCGGCCCTCAAGCGGGCGCCCTACGGGGTGGTGGTGGCGGCGGGGCACGACCCTGCGGCCCTCTCGGCCCTCCTGGAGGCGGAGCGCCGGGGGCTGGCCCACGGCATCCTGGTGGGGGACCCGGGACTCATCGGACCGGCCCTCGACGCCCTTCCGGAGCGCCTGAAACACGCGGAGATCGTGGACGCCCCCGACGAGGAAGAGGCGGTGCGCCGGGCCGTGGAGCTGGTCCGCTCCGGGGAAGGGCAGATCCTCCTCAAGGGGAAGACCCAGACGGGAACCCTCATGCACGCCGTGCTGGACCGGGAGAAGGGGCTGAGGACCGGGCGCCTCCTCTCGGACTGCTTCCTCTTCGAGTGCCCTTGCAAGGATGGCGTGCGCCTCCTCTGCATCACCGACGGCGGCATCAACCTGGCCCCCGACCTCCAGGCCAAGCGCCAGATCCTCGAGAACGCCGTGGAACTCTACCACCGCCTGGGCTTCGCTCGGCCGCGGGTGGCGGTCCTGAGCGCGGTGGAGAACGTCCTGCCCGGCCACGGGCCCAGCATGGACGCCGCGGCCCTGGCCCGCATGGCCCACTGCGGGATCCTCGCCGACTGCGAGGTGGAGGGTCCCTTGAGCCTGGACCTGGCCATCTCCCCCGAGGCGGTGGCCAAGAAGGGCCACAAGGGGGACGTGGCGGGGAGGGCGGACATCCTCCTCTGCCCGGAGATCGTCTCGGCCAACCTCCTGGCCAAGTCCACCACCTACTTCGCCCGGCTTCCCCTCGCCCACGTCATCATGGGGGCTGCGGCGCCGGTGCTCATCCCCAGCCGGTCCGACACCCCCGAGGCCAAGATGTACTCCATCGCCCTGGGGGCCCTGACGGTGAAGCACGCCGCCCCGGGCAGGGACAACCCGGAGGAAGGCCGGGCGTGAAGAGCCGGCCGAGGGGGCAAGGGGGGGACCCATGAGCGCCGGAAAGGCCCTCCTGCTCATGGACGGGGGCTACTTCGATTTCCTCCTCAGGTCCATGGGATCGCCGCGCCTCGACTACGGCCGGCTGGCGGAGGCCATCTGCCGGGCCTTCGACCTCTCGCTCCTCCGCTGCACCTACTTCAACTGCCTGCCGTACCTGTCGGCGAGCCCCTCACCGGAGGACCAGGAGGCCTTCCGGAAGAAGGAGGGCTTCTACCAGCGCCTGCAGAAGCTGGACCGCTTCGAGGTCAAGCTGGGGCGCCTGGCCTTCCGGGGACTGGACGAGCAGACGGGGAAGCCGGTGCTGGAGCAGAAGCAGGTGGACGTCCTGCTGGCGGTGGAGATGGTCTACGCCGCCGCCCGCAGGAGCGCCGACGCCATCGTCCTGCTCTCCGGCGACGGGGATTTCCTTCCCGCCGTGGAGATCGTCAAGCGGGAGGGCCTCACCTTCGCCCTGGCCCACGGACCCCGGTCCGGCCACCCCCTGACGGTCCACGAGGCCCTCTGGGAGGCCGCCGACCTGCGCCTCTCCCTGGACAGGCCCTTCCTCGATGCTCTCCTCCGGGAGGGCTGAGGGCGCCGCGGGGACGGCGCCTCCCCCTCACCGGGCGGCCACATGCGCTAGAAAGGAGAAATTTCCGTCGGGGGGCAGGACGATTCCGGTGACGGAAGGCCGGGCGACGCAGACGGCGTCGGGGTGCCAAAGGGGCAGGACCGGTGCCTCCTCGGCGAGGATCCGCTGGGCCTCCACGTAAAGGGCCCGCCGGGCCTCCCAGTCCCCCTCCCGGGCTCCCCGGAGCAGGAGGTCGTCCACCCGGGGGCTGGCGTACCGTCCCCGGTTGAGGCCCTCCGGGGGGAAGGCCGTGGAGGCGAAGCGCAGGCGGAGCCCGTCGGGGTCGGTGACGCCCACCCAGGTGAGGCCGAAGGCGTCGAAGCGGCCGGCCTTCACGTCGCCGTAGAAGGTCCCCCACTCGAGCCAGCGAACCTCCGCCTCGACCCCCACCGCCGCCCACTGCTCCGCCAGCACCGCCGCCACGGCTCGGGAGACCTTGTTCTCCGAAGTCTTGTAGGAAAGGCGGAAGCGGATCCCGTCCCGTCCCCGCTTAAGGCCCGCCCCGTCGAGGAGGCGTTCGGCCTCCGCCGGACCGTAGGGAGGGGGGGAGAGGGGGGCGGCGGCCCAGTGCTCCGGGGGGAGGAGGCCGGCCGCCGGCCGGGCGAAGCCCGACAGGATGTGGCGCACGATGGCCGACCGGTCGAGGGCCAGGGAGAGGGCCCGCCGCACCTCCGGCCGGTCCAGGGGCGGGTGGGCGCAGTGGAGGCCGACGTAGGCGAAGCTGGAACCGGGGCTCCGCACCACGGTGTAGCCCCTCCGCAGGAAATAGCCCAGGGAATCGGGGGGGAGGTCGTTCACCACCAGGTCCACCCCGCCCCGGCGCAGTTCCAGCCCCCGGACCACCGGGTCGGGCACCACTTTGAAGGCCACGGTGGGGGAGCGGGGGGCCGGGTCGGCGTAGGGGTTGCGCTCGAAGAAGAGCCACTGGCCCCGCACCCGGCCTCGGAGGCGGTAGGGGCCGCAGCCGGTGGGGACCTCCGGTGGGTGGGCCATCCGGGCCTCTCGGGCGGGCAATATCCCGAAGTTCAGCACCGAAAGCAGGGGAGCGAAGGGCTCCCGCAGGCCGATCCTCAGCGTGCGGCGGTCCAGCACCTCCACCGAGGCGACGGCCCCGAGGTCCCCCTTCCGGAAGGAAGGCGGGCGGTCCTCCAGGATGGAGCGGAGGGTGGCGGCGGCGTCGGAGGCGGTGACGGGGCGGCCGTCGGAAAAGCGGACCCCCTCCCTGAGGGTGAGGAGAAGGGTCCTTTCGTCCTCGTAGCGAAAGGCTTCACAGAGGTCCGGTTCCGGCCTGCCGTCGGGGGCCGTGGCGAAGAGCCCCCGGTGGAGCAGGCGGTGGGCCCGGTCGGAGGCAACGTCCGAACCCAGCCGCGGGTCGAGGGAGGCGGGGTCCGCCTCCACCGCCACCACGAGGGAGGCCCGGGGAGGGGGGCGGCCGCAGGCGGCGGCGAGGAGGGCGAGAAGGGCGGAGAGGGCCAGGAGCCGGAGCGCCGCCCCGCACCCCCGGCGGTTCATGGGAGGGGAAAGGGAAACCGGGAGCCGGGGGTGATGGAGCCGAGGACCACCGGGTGCCGGGCCCCCGTGGCGGAGGGGACGTTCCCGGGCCGCCCCGCCAGCGTCTCCCGCGCCAGGAAGGCCATGAGCACCGCCTCCTTGGCCCGGCCGGGGAGGCCGTAGTCGTCGGCCTTCGTCACCATGAGCTTGGGGAGGGCCTCGGCCAGGCCCTTCATCAGGACGGGGTTCTCGGCGCCGCCGCCGGAGACGATCACCTCCTCGTACCGCTCCTTTTGGAGGAGGAACTCCAGGATGGCCGAGGAGACGCTGCCGGTGGTGAAGGCCGCCAGCGTGGCCAGGAGGTCCTTGGGGGCCACGGAGGGGAACTCCGCCAGAATCTGCTCCAGAAAGGCGGGGCCGAAGGCCTCCCGGTCGGCGGACTTGGGAGGCGGTGTCTTGAGGAAGGGGTGCTCCAGGAGCCGGCGGAGGAGGGGCTCCACCACCCGGCCCGCCGCCGCCCAGGCCCCGTTGGCGTCGTAGGACGCCTTTCCGCCGGTGTAGCGGCGAACCGCCAGGTCCATGAGGACGTTCCCCGGGCCGGTGTCGAAGGCGACGACCCGTTCCAGCCCCGCCCCCGCCGGGATGGCCGTCACGTTGGCGATGCCCCCGATGTTGAGGACCAGGCGGCCCCGGGAGGGGTGGTGGTAGAGGAAGTGGTCGAGCAGGGGGGCCAGGGGAGCCCCCTCGCCTCCCGAGGCCATGTCCCGGCAGCGGAAGTGGGAGACGACGGTGAGGCCCGTCCGCTGGGCGATCACCGCCGGGTTTCCCGCCTGGAAGGTCCCGTGGACCGAAAAACCCGGGTAGGCTTCCCACCGGGGGTGGTGGTAGAGGGTCTGGCCGTGGCTCCCCACGGCGGCGACGGCCTCCCTCTCCACGCCGGCCTTCTCGAGAAGGCGGAGGAGGGCGTGGGCAAAGAGTTCTCCCAGGTACGCGTCCAGGAGGACCACCTCCCGCAGGGAAGCCACCTTGGCCCCCTGGCAGGCGCGGATGCGGGCCTGGACCTCGGGGGAGTACCGCAGGGTCTCGTGGGCCACGAGGGTGACCGGCGGCCCCTCGTCGCCGCCGAAGGACACGAGGGCCACGTCCACCCCGTCGGCGGAGGTTCCCGACATGAGCCCCGCGTAAACTTCCGCTGCCTTCTCTTCCCGCTCCTCCATGGCCCAACCCCTCCGGCGAGCATACCGGGGGAAGGGCCGCCGGGCAAGGGTGGGGGGCACGGGGCGAGACGGCTTTGGGCCGCGGCCGTGCCTGGGGGCCAGGCGGCCCGAGCCGCCGCGTTGACATGCCGGGGCCGGTGCCGCTAGCATGGCGGGGGGAGGCCCCGTGCGAAAGACCCTACCGGTCCAGCCGGACGGTTCCATCGTCCTTCCGGCGGATCTGGCCCAGGAGATCTTCGGCAAGGCCCGGGAGGCCGTGGTCCACGTCCGCACGGGGTGCCTGGTTCTCTCGCCGGTCTTCGTGGACCTGGAGGCGGGGGAGCTTCCCGCCCTCCTCCGGCGCTACCACGAGTCGGAAGCCCTCTCCCGCGTGCTGGAGCGCTCCTTTCGGCAGGGCACGGCGGAGGCCGTCCAGTTCGAGGGGGACCTCTCCCTCCTCTCCCTGAGCGACGTCTTCCTCTTCCTCTCCGCCAGCAAGAAGAGCGGCGCCCTTCTCGTGGAGGGGCGGACGGCGTGGGGCTGCTTCCTCGCCAACGGAAGCCTCGTCTTCGCCACCGCCGAGGACCCCCGCCACTCGCTGGCGGCCCACCTCCTCAGGCGCCAGTTCCTCACGGAGCAGGACCTGGCCCAGGGCCGGCGCCTCCTCGACGAGGGGGAGGACCCCTTGGCGGTCCTCAGGACCCTCTCCGACCTCTCCCCGGAAGAGTTCCGCGCCCAGTGGGTGAAGTGCGTGGAAGAGCGCATCTACGCCGTCTTCGGCCTCTCGGAGGGTCGGTTCGTCTTCCAGAACGGGACCCTGGATCCCCGCCTGGTCCTGGGGCTGCCCTCCACCACCACCAACTACGTCATGGAGGCGACGCGGCGCCTCGACGAATGGGCCCGCCTGAAGGACCGCCTTCCCGCGCCGGAGACGGTCCTGGAGGTTGCGGAGGAGGTGACGGCCAGTACGGCCCTCTCTCCGGAGGAGGAACTGGTTCTCGCCAAGGTGAACGGCATCCGGACGGTGGACGAGGTGGTGGCCCAGGCCCGGGTGGGGGACATGGAAGGGCGGAAGGCCGTGGCCTCCCTCCTGGCCGCCGGCCTCATCCGAACGGTGCGCCCCCCGGGGGAGGCCCCTCCCGCTTCGCCGGAGATTCCCGCGCAGCTGGGGCTGCCGCCGGAGGAACGGGACCTCCTGCTGGCCCGGCTGGAGAGTTACAACAACGTCTTCTCCACCATCTACCAGGCCCTCCGCGTGGAGGTGGGCTCCAAGGTGGAGGTCATCCTGGGCGCCTTCTTCAAAGGCCTGGAGCCGGGGGGCTCCCTCCTTTCGGGCTTGGGCTTGGACGACGGGGGGAACCTCCCCACCGCGACGCTCCTCGAACGGCTGGCGGCCCTTCCGGGGGAGAGGGAGGCGGCCCTGGTGCGGGACCTCAACGAACTGCTTTATTTCCAGCTCTTTGCCGTCAAGAACACCCTGGGGGCCGAGATGGAGGCCGGCATCGTGGAGATGGCCCGCAGCCTCCTGCACAGCCAAGAGGGGAGGTGAGGGGGCCTAGGGGGCCTCCCCCTCCTCCGGTCCGGGACCGCTCAGGTCGCGGGCCTGGAAGAAGGGCTTTTGCACGTTGGCCACCTCCCGCTCCGAGAGCCAGAAGAGGGGGGCCTGGGGGCGGCCGAAGTGGAAGCCCTGGACCATGGGGATGTCCATCCCCATGAGGGTGACCACCTCCTCGTTGGACTCCACGCCCTCGGCGATGACCTCGCTGCCCAGCTTGCGGCACATGCTGGAGAAGCCCGCCACCAGCGCCTGCTTCCGGGCGGAGCGCTGGATGCCCAGGATGAGCCCCCGGTCCAGCTTCACGTACTCCGGTTCGAACCAGTAGAGGTGCTGGAGGCCCGAGTAGGCCAGGCCGAAGTCGTCCAGGGCGAAGCGGAAGCCGTACCGGCGGAGGAGCCTGAGGATCCGGCTGAGGGCCCGGGGGTTTCGGGTGCTGGCGCGTTCGGAGATTTCGATGACCACCGCCTGGGGAGGGACGCCGCTGGACTCCAGGAGCTTCCGGAAGTGGTCCGCCAGTTCCCGGATCCGCAGAAGCGTGCTAATGTGGACGTTGACGAAGAGGAGGCCGTAGGGCACCAGCATGCGGCCGGAGCGGAAGGCGGCGGCCACGCAGGCGGCGTCCAGCTCGCCGATGACCTGGCGGCTCAGGCGGGTCTGGGGCCCGAAGATCCGGGCGGGGCTGGCCAGCAAGGTGTCCGACGGCCCGCGCATGAGGGCCTCGTACCCCACGATCTTCCCCGTGTTGAGGTGGTAGATCGGCTGGAAGGCCGTGGAGAGGAAACCCCGGCGGATCAGACTCCGGACGTCGTCGTCGGCGCTCACGTGTTTCCTCCCCCCAGCTTGTTGGGCACCCCGAAGGACCAGATGGTCTCCGAGAGCCTTCCCAGTTCCACCGGCTTCTCGAAGTAGCAGTCGGCCCCCAGCTTGTGGGCCTTCTCCATGACGGCGGGGTCCCCGTAGCCGGTCATGAGGATGACGCGGGTGTCGGGGTAGTTGGCCTTGGTGAATTCCAGGAGCTCCAGCCCCTCGCTCCCCAGGGTCCCCGTGAGGCGGATGTCGGTGAGGAGCACGTCCACCTTCTCCCTCTCGAGGATCCGCTTGGCGCTCTGGAGGCTGGTGGCCGTGAGGACCTTCACCTCTTCGGTTTCCATGAGCGCTTTGAGGCCGAAGGCCGTGGCGCTCTCGTCGTCCACCACCAGAATCTTGTAGGCCATGGCGTCTCTCCTTGCGAGGGGGGCGAAGGGCCCCTTGCCGGTCTACTTGAAAAGCTAGGTTCCGGGCGGGGACGGCGCAAGCCTCCTGGGCTCCATCGCTCAGCGCCCTCCCCCCGCCCGCAGGCGGTGCTGGGCCATCTTCCGGTACAGCGTCGCCTTGGAGACCCCAAGGATCTTGGCGGCTTCGGGGACGTTCCCCCCGGTGAGGCGAAGGATCTTGGCGATGTGGGCCTTCTCCGCCGACTTGAGGTCCAGGGCCTGGGGCTCCTCCTCCGGGCTCTCGGCGTGGTGGGCGAAGTGGGCGGTGAGCCCCGCGAAGTGGTGGGCCTCCAGGACCTTCCCGTCGGAGAGGATGTAGGCGCGCTCCAGCACGTTGTGCAGCTCCCGGAGGTTTCCGGGCCACCGGTAGGCCTTGAGGATCGTCAGGGCCTCGGAAGTCAGGGCGGGGACCTTCCGGCTTCCGGCGATGAAGCCGAGGATGTGGTTCACGATGTCCTCGAAGTCCTCGATCCTCTCCCTCAGGGGCGGCAGGAGGATCGTCAGGGTGTTGATCCGGTAGAAGAGGTCCTGGCGGAACCGTCCCTCCTGGATGGCCTTTTCCAGGTCCTGGTGGGTGGCGCAGATCAGGCGGAAGTCCGAGACCTTCTCCTCCACCTTTCCCAGGGGCCGGAAGCGCTTCTCTTCGAGAACCTTGAGAAACTTGCTCTGGACGGTGACGTCCATGTCGCCGATCTCGTCCAGGAAGAGGGTCCCCCGGTGGGCCCGTTCCAACAGCCCCTCCTTCTCCTGGACGGCCCCGGTGAAGGCCCCCTTGGCGTGGCCGAAGAGTTCGCTCTCCAGAAACTCCCCCTTGAGGCCGGCGCAGTTCAGTTCCACGAAGGGTTCCGCCCGCTGGGCGCTCTTCTCGTGGATGAGGCGGGCCAGGAGGCCCTTGCCGGTCCCCGTCTCCCCGCAGAGGAGGACGGGGCTCCGGTGGCGGCAGGCCGCCTCCAGGAGGGGCACGAGGCGGGCCATGGCGGGACAGCTCCCCAGGAAGGGGGAGAGGACCCGGGGGCGCTCCTTCAAGGCGCGGTGCTCCCGGCGCAGAGTCCCCAGCTCCAGGGATTTGGCCAGGAGGACCTCCAGCTCCCTCAGGTCCACGGGCTTGGTCAGGAAGTGGTCCGCCCCCTCCCGCATGGCCTCCACCGCCATGGCGATGGTGCCGTGGCCGGTGATGAGGATCACGGGGACGGCGGCGTCCTGGCGGCGGATCTCCCGGAGGAGGTCCATGCCGGACCCGTCGGGCAGGCGCACGTCCAGCAAAATGGAGCCGAAGACCTCCCGCTCTAGAGCCGACCGGGCCTCCTGGAGGGAGGCGGCCTCGGTGACCTGGATGTCCTGGCCTTCCAGGTACCGGCAGATGCCGAAGCGAACCGCCGGCTCGTCGTCCACAAGGAGAACCTTCTTCATGGTCCCTTCTCCCCGGTCTCTTGCTCTTCTGCCGGCAAGCGTATCAGAAAGAGGGCGCCGGGGGAACCGGGGGGGCAGGCGCCGAGGGAAAGGCTTCCCCCTTCCCGCTCCACGGCGGCCCGGGCCAGGGTGAGCCCCAGGCCCGTTCTCCGGGGGCGGGTGGTGAAGAAGGGCTCGAAGATCCTTCCCGCCGCCTTCTCTTCGACGCCGGGGCCCAGGTCCCGGATCTCGAGCCGGAGGTGCCGGGGGTCCTCCCAGACCGCCGCCAGGTGGACGGTGGCCCCCGGGGGGCTGTACGCGGCGGCGTTGGCGAAGAGCTCGGCGAGGGCCAGGACGAAGGAACGCCGGTGGACCCGCACGAAGGTGCGCCGGGCCTGGGGAGAGAGGGCGAGGTGGGGGAGGGGTTCCTCCTCCAGCGCCCGGGCCGCCTCCCGCCACGCCTCCTCCGACAGGGCCTCCAGGGAGGCCCGCTCCGCTTCGGTCCCGTCCTCCAGGAAGGCCAGCTGGAGGAACCGGCGAACCACCGCATCCAGGCGGCGGATCTCCGCCAGGGCCTTCTCGGTGAAGGGGGTGGCCTCCTCCCCGCCGATCCCCCTCAGGGCCATGGCCTGCAGGAGGGTCTGCACGGCGAAGACCGGGTTGCGGATCTCGTGGGCCACGCCCTGGAGGAGGTTCCGGGTGAACTCCAGCTGGCGGTGCTCGGCCTCCAGGGCCTGGAGCCGCTGCTCCTCCGTGACGTCGCGTAGGATGTGGAGGGCCGCCTCCTCCCCTTCCAGGTTGATCCACTGGGTGGTAACGGCGAAGTGGCGCCCGGAAGTGGGGTCGCTCCACTCCCGTTGGGCGGCGTCGAAGGGGGTGCAGAGGCCCGGAAGGAGGTCGGCGCAGCGGCGCCCCACGCACTCCCGGATGGGAAGGTTCACCAGGCGGGCGAGGGCCATGTTGGCCCGGAAGATCCGGCCTGCGGGGTCGTGGAGGACGAAGATCTCCGAAGCGGCGTCGAAGGCCTTCTCCCACTGGGTCTTGGCCTCCGCGAGGACGGTGAACCGCTTCAGGAGGGCGGCGGCCAGGCGGAGCACCGGCCCGCACCGGGCCTCCATCTCGCCGCCTTCTGTGGTGGGAAGGTAGAGGAGAAAGGGGCCGGAGGGGTCGGCGGAAAGCAACTCGAGGCGCCGGGGCGCCGTTCCGGCGAAGGGGACCTCGGATCCCCGGGGACCTTGGAAGGCCGGCACCCCCCCGGCGCCGAAGGCGGCGGCGGGCCCGCTCCAGGGGCAGGGAGGCTCGCCGGGGCGGATCCAGAAGGCCCGGGCGAAGGACCCCCACTCGGGCCAGACGAGGATGGCCTCCCTCACCACCGGGCGGGAGGCGAAGAAGCGGCCCAGGCCTTCGGCGAAGACAGCGGGGGACGAGATCCCCTCCAGCGAAAGGGCCAAAGCCCCTTCGAGGGTCTCCCCGGGGGTGTGGCTCTCCCTCCGCCGCCCGTCCACCTCCTTCATCCCCCTCTCGCCGAAAGCCTACCACGCCTCCTCACCGGGAGGCGGCCACGGGGGCCAGCCACCCCTCCACCACCTCCCCCAGGCGTTCGAAGGGGATGGGCTTCATCAGGAAGTCGTCGGCCTTGAAATCCCTCAAGATCTCGATGCGCTGGCTCTCGCGCTTGTAGAGGCCCGTCATGAGGATCACCGGGATGTGCTGGGTGGCCGGGTCTTCCTTGAGGCGCAGGCAAAGGTGCTTGCCGTCCAGCCCCGGCATCATCTGGTCGGTGAGGACCAGGTCCGGCCGGTACTTCCGGGCCAGGGCCAGGGCCTCCTGGCCGTCGGAGGCCAGGACGACGCCGTAGCCCAGGGCCAAAAGGACGTGGTAGGCGATGAGCCGGGTGTCCCGCTCGTCGTCGGCCACCAGGATCAACGGCCTCCGCAGGGGGTTGCCCTCCTGAAGGGGAGGCTCGATGCGAGATCGGAGATCCTTGCGCTGGAAACGCCGCCGAAGCATGGCGTCGGGGGCGGCGGCCCAGAAGTCGCGCCGGAATTCGGGGCCCGCGTGGCAGAAGCAGGCGCCGCACTCCGGGCAGACGAGGGTGGGGTTGTCGGTGATGCAGGCGCACCAGTCGGCTTCCACGGCGTTGTAGAGGCACCCGCAGGAAGGGCAGAAGACGTCGTAGCGGCCGGTCTCCCTCTCGGGTTCCGCCGCTGGGGTCCGGGATTCGGGTTCGGGTCTCATGGCTCGTGCCTCCCGCTTTCCTGGAAGCAGGAACGGTGCCAGGGGAGGGGAGAATCTCGAAGCCTTGAATTCTCAAGCAGTTTCTTCGACGGGGCGGAAGGGGAGTCTCGAAAACAAGAATTCCTGGCCTCTGGGTCTCGGAATCGCGAGAGCTCCCCCTTCCGCCCCGGAGCCGTGCTACACTGAGCCTCAACCCCCCCGAGGATCGGTGCGGGCAGCTCCAGCGGCGGGGCGGGAGGAGCGCGAGTTGAGCATCTCCAGGGGTTCCCGAGAGAGGGAGGGCCAGGTCCTCTCTGCCCTCCTCGAAGCGCCTTCCCTCGAAGCGCTCTTGTTGGACGAAAAGGGCCGCGTCCTGCACGCCGGGGGGAGTTGGCGGCGCCGCGACGCCGAGGGGGCGGCCCTGGGGTCGGCGGAGCCGGGGGAGGACTTCCTCGAGGCCCTGGGCCGGGCCCACCGGGCGGGGAACCCCTACTCGAGCCTCCTGGAAGAGGGAATCCGGTCGGTGCTGGCCGGCCGGCAGGAGTCCTTCACGCTGGAGTACAGCGCGACGCTCGAGGAGAGGCCGGTGTGGCTCCGGGTGGATGCCTCGCGCCTCCCCCAGCCGGCGGCGGGGGGGCGGCTCCTCCTCCTCAGGCGAGAGATCACCGAGCGAAAATCCCAGGAGCAGGAGCTGCTCACCCTCTACAAGGCCCTGGACGCCACCGTGGAGGGGCTGGCCCTTTTGGAACTCTCGGGCCGGTTTCTCTACACCAACCCCGCCTTCGCGCGCCTGCACGGCTTCGAGGCGCCGGTGGACATCCTGGACGGCCGGTGGATGGACCTCTACCCCCCCCACGAGGTCCGGAGGATCCAAGAGGAGATCTTTCCCAAACTCCGGAAGATGGGGTACTGGTCGGGGGAGCTCCAGGGGCGCCGGGCCTCCGGCGAGACCTTCTTCGAACAGATCACCCTTACTTACGTGGACCGCGGCCGCCTGGCCATCCTGACGCTCCGGGACGTCACCGAGCGGAAGGCCGCCGAGGCCGCCCTCCGGGAGAGCGAGGAGGCCTTCCGGGCCATCTTCGAGAACGTGATGGAGGGCATCGCCGTCATTTCGGTGGAGGAGCCCCAGGTTCTGGAGGCCAACCCCGCTCTCCTGCGGATGTTCGGCCTCTCCTCGCTCGAAGAAGTGGGGACGCGGTCGTTCCTCGACTTCATCGAGGAAAGAGACCGGCCCCGGGTGGTGGAGGACCTCCGCCGGGTCCTGGAGGAGAACTACCACGAGGTCTGCCGCTACGGTGCCCGGGACCTCCAAGGCAATCCCCTGGTCATCGAATGCCTGGGAACGCGGACGCGTTTTCGGGGCAAGCCCGTGGACCTGGTGGCGATCCGGGACGCCACGAGGGAGGACGAGGCCCGCCGGGCCCTGGAGATGTCCGAGGGGCGCCTCCGGGCCTTTTTCGAGGGGGCCCAGGACTGCCTCTTCATCAAGGACGTCTCCCTGCGGTACGTCCAGGCCAACCCCGCCATGGCGGCCCTCCTGGGGAGGCCCCTGGAGGAGATCCTCGGGGCCACCGACGGGGATCTCTTCGGGGCCGAGGCGGCGGAGAGGATCCGGCGGTCGGACCTCCGGGTCCTCCAGGGGGAGACGGTGGACGAGGAGCCGGTGAAGGCACTTCCCGACGGTCTCCACCACTTCCACACCGTGAAGGTCCCCCTTCGGGACCCCGAGGGCCGGGTGGTGGGCCTCTGCGGGATCGCCAGGGACGTGACCGAGCGGAAGAAGGTGCAGGAGGCCCTCCGGGAGAGCGAGGCCCGTCTCCGGCACATCGTCGAGCATGCCACAGGCTTTTACTTCTACGTCCACGACGGCGAGGGGCGCTTCACCTACATCTCCCCCAGCATCGAGGCGGTGACGGGCTACCCCCCCGAGTACTTCCTGGGTCCCCACCCTCCCATCGCCACCCAGAACCCCATGAACGCCGAGAGCGACCGCGTCGCCGAGGAGTGCTTGCGAAAGGGGGTGCCCCCTCCCCTTCTCCGGTGGGAGATCCGCCACCGGGACGGCCGCCTGCTGACGGTGGAGGCGGTGGAGCGGCCGGTGGTGGAGAACGGGCGGGTGGTGGAGGTCTTCGGCCTCTGCCAGGACATCACGGGGCGCCTCGAAGCGGAGGCCCGCCTCGAACGGTACCGCCGCCTCGAAGCGGCGGGCCAGCTCACGGGCCGGATGGCGGAGGAGCTGCGGGAGCCCCTGCTGGCCCTGGGCCTCACCCTGGATGCGCTCCGAAAGAAGGCCGGCCAGTGGCCCGAGGGGGCCCCGTACGTGGAGGTGGCCCTGGGCGAAGTGCGGAAACTCTCCGACCTGGTGAAAAACCTCCGCGACCTTGCCGAGGAGGGCTCGGAGGACCTTCGGGAGCCCAGACGCCTCGACGTGGTGGCCGCCGAGGCCCTCCGGTCCCTGGAGGGAATCCACCGCGACGCCCGGGCCCGGGTGAAGATCGGGCCCTTCCCCGAGGGGCCCCTGCCCCGGGTGGAGGGGGCACGCCTGGTCAAGGCCTTCGCCCACCTGCTGGACAACGCGCTGCGAGCCTCCTCTTCCGGTGCCGTGCGGGTCTCCTTCGAACGGACCTCCCGGGAGGTGGCGGCCTACGTCGCCGACGAGGGCGCCGGCATCCCGCCGGAACTTTGCCAGCGGGCCTTCGAGCCCTTCTTCACCACCCGGAAGGATGGGGCGGGGCTGGGCCTGGCCATCGTCCAGCGGATCGTCGAAGACCATGGAGGGCGGGTCTGGCTCCAGCCGGGCCCCGAAGGGAAGGGGACGGTGGCGGCCCTGGCCCTCCCGCTTCCCTGAACTCCGCCCCCCGGACTGCGAAAGGAAGGTACCGTGACCCGGCCCATCGACCTGGAAACCGCCGTCGCCATCGGACGCGATTTCGTGGGACAGATCGCCTCCGGTTCCCAAGGAAAGGCTTCCCTCACCGGGGAGTACCCCGACGCCTTCGTCCTCGACCACCTGCTGGCGCCGTACCTCGGCGAAGAGAGCCCCCCGGAAGAGGTGCGCGACTTCGCCGCCGCCGCCGGGGTCTACCTCGGCCTCTGGCTCCTGCGGTTCTGGACCCGGCTCGGCCTTCCCGTCTTCTGGGTGGACGGTGCCATCGAGGCCTGCGGCCCCGGCGCGCGCGTGCCCCGCCCGGATGGCCCCCCCTTCTCCTTCACCCTCCGAGTTCCCGGCCACGTCATGGCCATGGTGGCCTCCCCCCCCGATCCCTTTCCCC
>JBMFRA010000017.1:11905-42786 GCA_049968315.1 Acidobacteriota bacterium | reverse complement strand
CGTTGCCCAAAACGATCTTGGACAGCTTTTCGCTTCCGCGCACCGCGGGCCAAGCCAGGCCGGACAAGATGGGCGCTGGGGTGGAGGCTTCTACTTTGCCCCTTTGGCCTTGCCCTGGTCGGCCACCGCCTGCTGGGCCCGGGCTACGGCCTCGGGATCGCCGAGGTAGAAGGAGCGGAGGGGTTTGAGCCCCTGGTCCAGGTGGTAGACGAGGGGGATGCCGGTGGGGATGTTGAGGTGCACGATGGCGTCGTCAGAGACGCCGTCGAGGATCTTCACCAGGGCCCTCAGGCTGTTGCCGTGGGCGGTGACCAGGACGCGCCGGCCCTCCCGAAGGGCGGGGAAGAGGCGTTCCTCGAGAAAGGGGCTCACCCGCGCCAGCGTGTCCTTGAGGCTCTCCGCCGCCGGGAGGAGGCGGGGGTCCAGGGAGGCGTACCGGGGGTCGTGGCGAGGGTGGCGGGGGTCGTCGCCGGTGAGGGGCGGGGGCGGCACGTCGTAGCTCCGCCGCCAGACCTTCACCTGTTCCTCCCCGAACTTTTGGGCCATTTCGGCCTTGTTGAGGCCCTGGAGGGCCCCGTAGTGCCGTTCGTTGAGCCGCCAGTCCTTCTCCTCCGGGAGCCAGTGGAGGTCCATCTCCCCGAGGACCAGCCAGAGGGTCCGCACCGCCCGTTTGAGGACCGACGTGAAGGCAAGGTCGAAGGTGTAGCCCTCCTCCCGGAGCAGGCGCCCGGCGGCCCGCGCCTCGGCTTCTCCCTTCTCGGTGAGGTCCACGTCGGTCCAGCCGGTGAAGCGGTTTTCCCGGTTCCAGAGGCTCTCTCCGTGACGCAGCAGAACGAGGGTCACCATGGTCTCCTCCATCCTTCCCGGACACTGGTAGAATACGGCCTTTCGGCCTTCCGAGGAAAGGAGCTGCCATGGCCCCCCGCCCCCTCCCCCGCTTCCCCGTCTCCCTCTTCCTCTCGGCGGTCCTCTGGCTCTCCCCCGGCGCCGCCGCGGGGGGAACGGAAGGGCTCAGGGCCTTCTCGGAGGAGGTGGAGGCCCTCTCCCGCCGGGTGGCCCCGTCGGTGGTGCAGGTGGTGGCCACCGTCAGCGCCCGGGCCTTCGCCCCCGAGACTTCGGCGGTGGCCGACTTCAAGGAGCGGTACGCCGGCATCGGGTCGGGGGTGGTTCTCGATCCCCAGGGCTACATCCTCACCAACAGCCACGTCCTGGAGGGAGCCCGAAGGGTCCAGGTGATCTTCCACCCCGAGGCGGTTCGTTCGGCGGGCCTTCCCTCTTCCGTGGCGGAGGCGCATGTGGTGGGCTTCAGCCGGGACCTCGACCTGGCCCTGCTGAAGGTGGAGGCCTCGGGCCTGCCGGCCCTGGACTTCCGCCCCGACGGCCTTCCCCGCCAGGGGGAGGTGGTCTTCGCCTTCGGCAGTCCCCAGGGCTTCTCCGACTCGGTCACCTTCGGCGTGGTCAGCGCCGCCTCCCGCCTGCTGGAGGGCGAGGAGGCGGTGGCGTACGTCCAGACCGACGCCCCCATCAACCCCGGCTCCAGCGGCGGCCCCCTGGTGGACGTGGAGGGCCGCGTGGCGGGCATCAATACGCTCCTGTACACCGAATCGGGGGGCAACGAGGGCATCGGCTTCGCCATCCCCGCCTACACCGCCCGCTTCGCCTTCCGTGAGCTGAAGGAAAGAGGCTTCGTCCGCCGGCTGGGTTTGGGCATCACCGTGCGGCCCCTCACGCCGCTCCTGGCGGCGGGCCTCTCCCTCCCGGCGGCGGAGGGGCTCCTCATCGAGGACGTGGAACTCTCCGGCGAGGGGGATAGGACGGACTTCCGGCCGGGCCAGCTCCTCCTCTCGGTGGATGGGCGCCCCATGCGGCGGCTCTCCGACTACCTCCGGGCGGTGCAGGACCCGCAGGCCCCCGAACGCATGCGGGTGGAGGTCCTCGACGGCCGGGAGCGGCGGGCCTTCTCCGCCCCCCTCCGGGAATTTCCAGGCGGCGAGGAGCGCCTGGCCGCCCGCCTCACCCCCGCTTCCAGGCCCCTTCCCCACCTGGGGGTGGTGGCCCAAACGGTTCCCGCCGGCCGGGGCGGCCTGCGGATCGAGGGGGGCGCCGAGGTCCTCAAACGGATCTTCCCCCCCAACGCCGAGGGGGGGGACCTCCTCCCCGGGGACGTGATCCACGCCGTGGGAAGGACGGCCGTCAAGGACCTAGAGGACCTGGAGCGCCTCCTTCAGGGAAGGCGCCCCGGAACCCCGCTCGTCCTCCAGGTGGAGCGGGAGGGGGCCCTCTTCTACCTCGTGGCGGAGGCGGAGTAGGGGCGGGCGAAGCCCCGCGGGCCGGGAAAAAGGAAGGAGCACCCCATGCGCGTCACCCTCACCGCCGAAGAGGTCCGGGTCCTGGGCAGCCTCGTGGAGAAGTCCGTCACCACCCCCGAGTACTACCCCCTGAGCCTGGTGGCGGTCACCGCGGCCTGCAACCAGAAGTCGAGCCGGGACCCCGTGGTCACCTACGAGGCGCCGCTGGTGGAGGCAGCCCTCCACGGCCTGAGGGAGAAGCACCTCCTCTGGGTGGTCTCCAGCCCCGAGGGGCGGGTTCCCAAGTACAAGGACCGCTTTCGGGAGGCCTTCGACCTCTCGGAGGCGGAGCAGGCGGTCCTCTGCCTCCTCATGCTCCGCGGGCCCCAGACGGCAGGGGAACTCAAGGGCCGCGGCGAACGGCTCTTCCCCTTCGGTTCGACGGAGGAGGTGGAGGCGGTCCTCGGGGAGCTGAAGGGACGGGAGGAGGGCCCCCTGGCGGTTCCCCTCCCCCGGAGGCCCGGCCAGAAGGAGGTCCGGTGGGCCCACACCCTCTCCGGTCTCCCGGTGGCGGAAGGGGATTCCCCGGAGGCTTCCGCCGCCGAATCGCCCCCGCCCTCGATCCTTGGCCGCCTCGAGCGCCTGGAGGAGGAGGTCCGGAGCCTCCGGAGCCGCGTGGAGGCCCTGGAGGCCTTTCGGAAGGGGCTGGAGGAACCGTGAAGGGCCCGGCTGGGAGCCCTTTCCTCACCCTGGTGGCCGCGGTGGCGGAGGACGGGACCATCGGCCTCCGCGGGCGCCTTCCCTGGAGCCTCCCGCTGGACCAGGCCCGCTTCAAGGACCTCACCTGGGGCCACGTGGTCCTCATGGGGAGGAGGACGTGGGAGTCCCTGCCGAAGCGCCCGTTGCCCGGCCGGGAAAACGTGGTGCTCTCCCGGCAGGCCGGCTACGCCGCCCCGGGGGCCCGGATGGCCCGAAGCCTCGAGGAGGCCCTGGCAGACGCCGGCGCCGCCCCGGTCTTCGTCATCGGGGGGGCGGAGGTCTTCGCCGAGACCATCGGCCGGGCCCACCGCCTGGTCCTCACCAGGGTTCCGGGTTGCTACGGGGGCGACGCCCGTTTTCCCCCGGTCCCCGAGGGCTTCCACCGGGTCTCCCGGGAGGAGGTGGGAGGGCCGGCCCCCTTCGCGGTGGAGGTGTGGGAGCGGGCGGGCCGCTACTCCGACGGGCCCTTGCCGCCGGAGAAGGCCAGGAGGAAGCCCCAGAGGGAGAGGGCCCCCGCCGCCGCCAGCCCCAGGAGCGAGAGGGCCATGGGGAAGGAGGCCTCCCCCACCCGCACCTCGAGGCCGTAGACGACCCGTAGCAGGTGGGCCACGGCCACCACCCCCAGAAGGACCGCCGTCACGAGACAGTAGAGCCGCTCGGGTTTCATCGCCACCTCCCCGAAGTTCCCCCCGGTGCCGTTCCGAAGCCGCGGGAGAGGGCCGCGGCCTGCCCGCCTCTCAGGGAAGGACCAGGACCTTGGCCCCCCGGATCCTCCGGGCCTTCAGGTCCTTGAGGGCGCCGTTGGCCTCGGCGAAGGGGTAGGGCTGGACCTCGGGCCGGATCCCGGCCCGGGCCGCCAGCGCGAGGCACTCCGCCACGTCGTACCGGGTCACGTTGGCGACGCTCTTCACCTCCCGCTCCAGCCAGAGGTGGAGGGCGTAATCGAGGGAGAGGAGGACCTCCCGGTCGTGGTCCTCCTTCCGAATGGCGTTGATGACCAGCCTTCCCCCGGGGGCCAGACGGCGCAGGGCTTCCAGGGGGGGCCTCCAGACCGGCGTGGTGTCGATGATGGCCCGGCAGGGCTCCGGGGGGGCCTCTCCCGTGTCCCCCGCCCAGGCCGCTCCCCGCTCCCGGGCGAACTCCCGTTCGGGGCCGCTGCGGGCCCAGACGAAGACCGGGCTCCCGGGATAGAGGACCCGGGCCATGGCGAGCACCAGGTGGTTGCTGGCGCCGAATCCCGTGAGGCCCAGGACCTCCCCGTTCCGGAGCCCCGCGAGGCGGAGGGAGCGGTAGCCCACCGCCCCGGCGCAGAGCAGCGGCGCCGCCTCGGCGTCGGAGAGGACCTCGGGGATGGGGTGGGCGAAGGCCTCGGGAACGACCAGGAATTCGGCGTACCCGCCGTGGGCGTCCCTTCCCGTTGCCCGGAAGGAGGGGCAGAGGTTTTCGTCGCCCCGCCGGCAGGCGGGGCACTCCCCGCAGGCGGAGAAGATCCACGCCACCCCCGCCCGGTCCCCCACCCGGAAGCGGGAGCACCCCTCCCCCAGGGCCGCCACCCGCCCCACGGCCTGGTGTCCCGGCACCACCGGCAGGTGCGGGGGGGCCGTCCGGCCCTCGATCTCGTCCAGTTCCGTGTGGCAGACCCCCGAGCAGGTGACGCGGAGCAGGATCTCTCCCGGCCGGGGGGCCGGGTCGGGGAGCTCCACCGGGGTGAGGGGCCGGCCCTCCGCCGAAACCTCGCCGATTCGGTCGATGACGAAGGCGCGCATGGCGCCGCCAGGATACCCCCGAAGGCCTTCCCGGAAAAAGAGGCCCGCCCCCCAAGCGAAAGGGCCCCGGGGGAACCCCGGGGCCCTCGGGCCGCAAGGCAAGGCGCCTTTACTCGGTCTTCTCGGCGGGGCGGTCGAAGAGCTTGGGGTCGAAGCCGGCGTTGACCACCGCCGTTTCGTAGGTCTGCACGGCCACCACCTCGTCGCCGTCCTTCTGGACGGTCTTGAAGGGAATCGGGAGGCCCGAGACCTCCCGGTAGTCGGAGAAGACCTCGGTCATGACCTTGGGACCCTCCTGGGTGGTGACGCGGCGGCGGGCGCCGAGGATGGTCTTTCCGTTAGGGGCAAGGTAGAGGCGGACCTTTTCGGCGGGGGCCCGGAGGAAGACCTCCTCCGCCTCCTGGCCTTCGAAGGTGGTCTTGCCCAAGGCCTGGGCCTGCACCTGGCCGTCCAGGAGGGCCCGCCAGAGCAGGACGAAGCCGCCGTCCAGCCAGATTCCCTGCTTCATCTCCGCGGCGGCGGAGGGGGGGTGGAAGCGGTGCTGGCCGCCCACGGCCATCCAGCTCCGCTCGCCGTCGAAGACCTGGACCATGGCGCCCATGGGGGTTTCGAGGGTGCTGTGGGAGCGGCCGGGGAGGGCCAGTACGGTCTTCACCTTGAGGTCCATGTCGCCCATCTTGGTACGGACGGTGGTGGCCCCCTGCGTGGTGAGGTCCTTAAAGGCCCGGACGGCCTTCTCCCCGGGGGCGGCCTTCTGGAGGAGGGCCTTCCCCTGGGCCAGGGATTCGGGGGTGGCTTCGGGGACGGTCTCCTTGGCCGGAGGCTCGGGGATGGTGATGTCCAGGACCTTCACCTTGCCGAACTCCGAGAGGGGCCGGTCGAACTTCTCCTGGACGCCGATGGCGAGGATGGCCAGCTGGTCCACGTGGAGGTGCTTCTGGGCGGCCTTCAGCACGTCCTCCTTGGTGACCTTTTCGATGGCGTCCCTGAGGCGCGTGTTGAAGTCCGGCGGGTAGCCGTAGAAGTCGTAGGTGAGCAGGCGGTTCACGATCTTGGCGGTGGAGTCGAACTCGAAGGCGTAGCCGTTGAGGTAACCCTGCTTGGCGCGGTCCAGCTCCTCGTTGGTGACGGGCTCGGTGCGGATGCGGTTCAGCTCCTCCAGGAGGGTCTTCAGGGCCTCGGCGGTGGTGGAGGGCTTGGTGGAGGCGTAGAAGTAGAAAGCGCCGGGGTGGTCGTAGGCGGGCACCATGAAGCCGCCGGCGCCGTAAGCGAGGCCCTTGAGGGTGCGGATCTGCGTGAAGAGCCGGGAAGCCATGGAGCCCCCCAGGATCTCCGAGAGCATGTTCACCGCCGGGTAGTCGGGGTCGTCGAGGCGCAGGCCCAGGTGGCCGGCGAAGAGGAAGGTCTGCTCCACGTCCTTCTTTTCGATGTAGTTGACGGAGGGCTCGGGGGGGAAGATGAAGGGTTCGGGGATGGCGGGAAGAGGCCCCTCGGCCTTCCAGCCGGCGAAGGCCTTGGCGAGGCGGTCCTTCATGGCGGCGGTGTCGAAGTCCCCCCAGACGGCGAGGATGGCGTTGTCGGGGCGGTAGTAGGTGCGGTGGAAGGCCAGGAGGTCCTCCCGGGTGAGGCCGTCCACGTCGGCGTACTCGAACTGCCGGGCGTAGGGGGAGGCGGCGCCGTAGATGACCTTCAGGATCTCCCGCCGAGCGAGGCCCATGACCTCGTCGTTCCTCCGGGCGATGACGCCGTAGAGGTGGGTCTTGGCCAGGTCCACCTTCTCCCCGGCGAAGGCCGGCTCGGCGAGGAACTGCACGTAGAGGGGCAGGACGTCGTCCAGGTTCTCCTTGAGCATCTTGGCCGAGAGGGTTCCGTAGGCGTCGGAGACGGAGGATTCGATCTCGGCGCCGATGCGCTCCAGGAACTCGTCCACCTGGTCGCCGGACATGGAGCGGGTGCCGCCGGTGCGGTGGACCTCGCCGAAGAGCTCGGAGAGGCCGGCCTTGCCCTGGGGCTCGGCGACCTTGCCGCCCCGGACGAGGATCCGCATCTCCACCACCGGAAGCTCGTGGTCCTCCACCAGGATGACCTTGAGGCCGTTGGGGAGGGTGACCCGCTCCACCGGGGGCATCCGGATTTCGTTCAGCTTGGGGAAGGAGAGGGTGTCGATGACGCGGGGCTTCTTCGCCGCGGCGGAGGCGGGAAGGGCCAGGAGGAGCAGGGCGAGGGCGCCCAGCAGGGTCTTTCGAAGGGTTCGGTCCATGGGGGCCTCCTCAGTTCGCCTTCGCGGGGGCCGTCTCGATGAGCCCCACGGTGCGGTTGGATTTCACGAAGAGGGTCTTGGCCACGCGCTGGATGTCGGCGGCGGTGACGGCGTCGATCTTGTCCAGGGCCTTGAACATCTCCCGCCAGTCGCCGTACAGGTTCTGGGCGAAGGCCAACTGGATCCCCAGACCCATGTTGGAGTCGATGGAATCGATGAACCGCATCTTGGCCCGGGCCTTGACGCCCCGGAGCTCCTCGTCGGTCACCGGCTCCCTCGCCAGGCGGTCCATCTCCTCGTAGATGGCGGCCTCGCACTCGGCGTTGGTCTTCCCCTTGTTGGGAATGGCGATGACCCCGAAGATGCCGGGGTACTTCTGCCCCTCGATGGAGGACATGGCCATCGCCTGGATGGCGAGCTTCTTTTCCTTGACCAGCGCCTTGTAGAGCCGGGAGGAGCGGCCGCCGCCGAGGATGTCCGCCAGGGCGTCGTAGACGGCGTCGTCGGGGTCGGTCACCGCCGGGCGGTGGTAGCCGATGAGGAGGAAGGGCTGGGAGGGGTCTTCCATGATGATCCGCTTCTCCGCCCGCTGGGGAGGCTCCTCGGTGATGGGGCCCTCGGGCTTTTCGCCGGCGGGGATCTGGGAGAGGTGTTTTTCGAGGATGGGGAGGACCTTGGCGGGGTCCACGTCGCCCACGACGACGCAGGTGAGGTTCTTGGCGCGGTAGTACTTGTTGAACCAGTCCATGGCCTGGGCCCGGGTGATGTTCTGAAGGTCGCTCATGGCGCCGATGACGTAGGAGCGGTACATGTGGTGCTTGTAGGCCACGGGGAAGAAGTCGTCGAAGAGGCGGCCGGTGGGGCGGCTCTCCCCCATGCGCTTCTCCTCCATGATGACGTCCTTCTCCTTGTAGAACTCCCGGAGGACGGGGTGGGTGAAGCGGTCCGCCTCCAGGGCGGCCCACAGCTCCACTTTGTTGGAGGGGAGGGAGTAGAAGTAGACGGTCTGGTCGAAGGAGGTGAAGGCGTTGAGGCCCGAGACCCCGTTGCGCTCGAGGATCTTGTCGAACTCCCCCGTTTCCGACCACTTCTGGGCCTCCTCCTGGGCCTTCCGGAAGGCCTCCTCCAGGGCCTTGAGGCGCTCCGGGTCCGGCTTGGGGCGCTTGAGGCGCTCGGCACGGAGGGCGGCGAAGGCTTCGTCCTCGGCCTTCATGGCCGCCAGTTCCTTGGCGATGTCCTTGGTGCCCACGGAGGTGGTCCCCTTGAAGGCCATGTGCTCGAAGATGTGGGCCAGCCCCGTGGCGTTCTGCTGCTCGTTCACCCCGCCCACGTCGGCGTAGGTGATGAAGGAGGCCACGGGGGCCTGGTGTCTGGGCAGGATGATGACCTTCAGGCCGTTGGCCAGGGTCTTCTCCACAACCCGCTCCTGAATCTTCTGGAAGCCCTCCTCTCCCGCCGCCGCGGCCACGGCCACGGCGAGGGCGGCGAGGAGGACTCCGGCGGACCGACGAAGTTGCCGCATGCCGTCTCTCCTTTCCGAATCCACCAATGCCCCGAAACGATCCCGGGAAAGGGCAGACCCACCCCTTCCCCCCGCAAGTTTCCTTTATACGCCGCGGGAGGGGGAAAGTTTCAAGGGCCGTCCCCGGGGGCCTCCTTGCGCCGGGTTTCCAGGGCCCGTATGCTGAAGGGCCGGAGGTGCCATGACCCCCCTCAACGCCGCCGAGCTGGAGATCGACCTGCTTTGCAAGGGATTGCGCCTTCCGGAAGGGAGCCTCGGCGCCCCCTTCCTGGCCAAGGTCCGCGCGGGCCTCGGCTCGGGGCTGGAACTGACCATCCCCGCCCGCCACAAGACCCTCTACGTCAACGTTCCCGTGGAGGAGGCCTTCGCCGCCCGGTCCCCCTACCGGCTGGTGCGGCGGGACGGGAAGACCTTCGTCGAGGACGAGCGGGAGCCGGGCCTCGCCTACGAGGTGGGCCTCTTCGAGCCGCCGGCCTGGTACGGGCGGAAGACCTCCCGGGGCACCCCCATGAGCCGGGTGGGGGTCCTGCAGGGGACCTATCTGGGGATCTACGTGGGGAGGGTCTGCCAGTTCTGGACGGCCAAGCCCGCCCTCAACTGCCGCTTCTGCGCCACGGGCCTCAACGTCGGCGTCACCGAGGCCGCGGAGAAGGAGGTGGAGGACGTGGTGGAGACCGCCCGGGCCGCCAAGGAGGAGAGCGGCGTCACCTTCGTCCACTTCAACTCCGGCGACCAGGCGGGCGGGGGGCTCCTCACGGTGGAACCTTACGTGCGGGCCGTGAAGGACCGGGTGGGGGCCCTGGTGGGGGTCCAGGTCCTCCCCGAGAAGGACCTCTCCCTCTACGACCGCCTCATGGAGGCGGGGGTGGACCACTTCTCCTTCTGCTACGAGTTCCAGGACCCGGAGTGGTTCGCCCGCGTCTGTCCCGGAAAGGCCTCCCTGGTGGGGCAGGAGGCCTTCTTTCGGGCCATGGAGTACACGGCGAAGAAGATGGGGAAGGGCCGGAACTCGGGGGAGATCATCGCCGGAATCGAGCCCCTGGAAAAGACCCTGGAGGCCATCGACTTCATCACGGACTTGGGGTGCTTCCCCACCGTCTGCATCTTTCGTCCCCTGAAGGGCACGGCCATGGAGAACGAGCCCTCCCCCCGCTTCGAAGACATGGTGGTCGTCATGCGGCGGGTCTTCGAGGCCTGTATGGAGAAGGGGATTCCCGTGGGCCTGGCCCCCAACATCGAGGTGAGCCTCATCGTCAACCCCGACGACGCCCGGGACCTGGTGGCGCCCAGCCTCCGCAAGGGCCTGTACCTCGCCAAGCTGCGGCTCCTCAAGACCCTGGCCCGTCCGTACTTCGCCCGCCGCATGCGGCCCCGCCTGCCGGGGACCTCTTGAGGGAGGGGACGTGCGCTGGACCGAAGGGACCGCCCGGACCCTCTTCGCCGCCTCCCTGGTCCTGGCGGCGGTGCTCGCCGCCGCCGCCGGGGCCCGGATCCTGGAGGCCCGGGGGATCTGGCGGGCCCCCGGACTCCCCCCGCCGTGGGGCGGGATCGCCCTGTGGGTCCTCATCGCCGTGAGCCTGCTCTTCGGGATGGATCGGGGCATCCCCCGGGAATCGCCCTGGGAGCGCCGGCTCTACGCCGCCAGGAAGGTGCTCCTCGCCGCCGCCCTGGTTCTGGTTCTCGTTCTCGCGGGTTTGGGGGGCCGTTGAGGAAGGCCCGGTGGAAAATGGAAGCAAGGAGAAGGCCATGAAAGCGGTGGTGGTTCCCCGGTACGGAGATCCTTCGGTTCTCGAGGTCCGGGAGAGGCCCGAACCCGTTCCCGCTCCGGGCCAGCTCAAGGTGCAGGTCCGGGCGGCGGGCGTCAACTTCGCCGATGTCCTCTCCCGGCTGGGGATCTACAAGGCGGCCCCCACCCCCCCCTTCGTCCCGGGGATCGAGGTGGCGGGGGTCGTCGAGGAGGTGGGACCGGATGTCACGGGCCTGAAGGCCGGGGACCGGGTCATGGCCTTCTGCACCTTCGGGGGCTACGCCGAGAAGGTCTGCGTTCCCGAGGCCTTCGCCTTCCCCCTCCCCCCAGGCATGGGCTTTCCCGAGGCCGCGGCCTTTCCGGTGCAGTACCTCACCGCCTGGCACGCCGTCCACCAGCTGGCCCACGTCCGGAAGGGGGAGACGGTCCTCGTCCACGCGGCGGCGGGCGGTGTCGGCATCGCCGCCCTCCAGCTCCTTCGCCACGCGGAGGCCCGGGTCTTCGCCACCGTGGGGAGCGAGGCCAAGGCCGCCGTGGTCCGGGAGGAGAACCCCGGCGCCGTTCCGATCCTCTACACACAGGAGGACTTCGCCCAGCGGATCCGGAAGGAGACCGGCCGCGGGGTGGACGTGGTCCTCGATTCCATCGGCGGGGATGTCTTCCGCAAATCCTGGAATCTCCTGGAACCCTACGGCCGCCACATCCTCTTCGGCGCCGCCGCGGCGGTGAAGCCGGGGGCCATCGCCCGCCTGGGCGCCCTCTGGCGGTTGCGGCGCATGCTCCTCGTCTCCCCCCTCTCCATGCTCGACCGGAACCGCTCCCTCTCCTGCTTCAACCTCTACTACATGGCCTCCCGGGGGGAACTGCTCCGGGAGGCCGCCGCCCGGATGCTGGAGATGCGGGCCCAGGGCATCCTCAAGCCCCGGGTGGGGCTGGCCCTTCCCCTGGAGAAGGCCGCCGAGGCCCACCGCCGCATGCAGGAGCGCCGCACCGTCGGCAAGGTGGTCCTCACCGTCGGGTAGCCCCTAACGCGCTCCTCTGCGCCGGGACGGCTGCCCCGGCGGGGGCCCTTCCTTCACCGGGGAGACCGAGGCTACTGCCCCGCCTTTTCGAACTCCGCTTCGAGGCGCTCGGCCTCGAAGGTCTGGAGGAGGGGCTCCAGGAGAAGGTCCATGTCCCCGTCGAGGATGTCGGAGAGGCGGTGGACGGTGAGGTTGATCCGGTGGTCGGTGCACCGGTTCTGGGGGAAGTTGTAGGTGCGGATCTTCTCGGAGCGGTCCCCGGAACGGACCATGGATTTTCGGGTGGCGCTGAGCTCGGCCATGCGCTTCTCCTCCTCGAGCTGGAGGAGGCGCGCCCGAAGGATCTTGAGAGCCTTGGCCTTGTTCTTGATCTGGCTCTTTTCGTCCTGGCAGGAGACCACGAGTCCCGTGGGGAGGTGGGTGATGCGGATGGCGCTGTAGGTGGTGTTCACGCTCTGGCCCCCGGGGCCCGAGGAGCAGAAGCGGTCGATCCGGAGGTCCTTCTCGTCGATCTGGACGTCGATCTCCTCGGCCTCGGGCAGAACGGCCACGGTGACGGCGCTGGTGTGGATCCTTCCCTGGGCCTCGGTGGCGGGGACCCGCTGGACGCGGTGGACCCCGGCCTCGAACTTCAGGCGGGAGTAGACCCTCTCCCCCGAGAGGGAGCAGACGACCTCCTTGAAGCCCCCCAGGTCGGTGGGGCTCTCGTCCAGGACCTCCATCCTCCAGCCCCGGCGCTCGGCGTAACGGGCGTACATCCGGAAGAGGTCGCCGGCGAAGAGGGCCGCCTCCTCGCCGCCGGTCCCGGCGCGGATCTCCAGGATGGCGTTCTTGACGTCGTGGGGGTCGCTGGGGAGGAGGCAGAGCTTCAGCTTGCGCTCCAGCTCCTTCAGGCGGGGCTCCAGGATCGCCATCTCCTCCCGCCCCAGGGCGGCCATTTCGGGGTCGTCGCCCCGGGCGAGTTCCCGGGCTCCCTCCAAGTCGGACGCCGCCTTGCGGTAGAGGGTGTAGGTCTCCACCGTCTCGCCCAGGTCGGCGAAGGCCTTGGAGAGTTCCCGGTACCGGGCGGGGTCCTGGGCGACTCCCGGCTCGGCGAGCTGCTCCGCCAGCCGGTTCCGGCGTTCGACCAGGGAGTCCAGGCGGGCGAGGATGGAACCGTCCACGGGCTTCTCCTCAGGCCACAGGGGCTTCGGGGCCCAGGTCCCGGGCCTCCGTGAGGGCCCTCAGGGCCACTTCCAGCATGGCGTCGTCCGGTTCCCGCGTGGTGAGGAGCTGAAAGGCGAGGCCCGGCCAGAGGAGGGGCTTCACCCAGGGGCTTCTTGGAAACTTCGCCGTGAAGCGGATCAGTTCGTAGGAGATCCCGGCGATGAGGGGCAGGAAGAGAAGGCGGACCAGGGCCTTCACCCAGAAGGGGGCGGCGTGGGGCACCAGGGCGAAGACGAGGATGGAAACCACCATGACGAAGAGGAGGAAGGAGGTCCCGCACCGGGGGTGGAGGCGGGGGTGGCGGCGGGCGTTCTCCACCGTCAGGGCCTCCTGCGCCTCCCAGGTGAAGACCGCCTTGTGTTCGGCGCCGTGGTAGGCGAAGACCCTCCGGATGTCCTTCGCCAGGGAGATGGCCAGGATGTACAGCAGGAAGACGGCCACCCGGAGGGCGCCGTCCACGAGGTTGAAGCCCAGGGAGGTCTGGGCCAGGCCCCAGTGGCGGGAGATCAGCTCCGTGGCGAAGAGCGGCAGGTAGAAGAAGAGAAGAACCCCCGCCGCCAGCGAGAGGACCACCGTGAGAACCAGGGAAAGGGTGGAAGCGGGGCCGCTCTTCCCCGTGCCCTCCTCCTCGGACATGGCGACCTCCGCCGAGTAGTTGAGGGCGGAGATGCCCAGCAGGAGGGCCCGGAAGAGAATCACCGAGCCCCGCACCAGCGGCAGGTTGCCGAGGCGCCCGCGGGCCGCTTCGGGCAGGCGGTCCTTCTTGACCTGGACCGTTCCCCTGGGGTCCCGGACGGCCACCGCATAGCTCTCCGGGAGGCGCATGAGGACGCCCTCGATGACCGCCTGGCCGCCGACGAGGACGCTCTTTTCCGCGAGGAGCGCGAAGACACTTGCCCGGCGGCCCCGGAGGGCCCCCGGCCGGCAGGAGACCATGGCGGGCGCCTACTCCGCCTTGCTCTTGTACTTCTTGTTGAACTTCTCGATGCGGCCGGCGGTGTCGATGTACTTCTGCTTGCCCGTGAAGAAGGGGTGGCAGTTGGAGCAGATCTCCACCTTGAGGTCCTTCTTGGTGGAGCGGGTCTTGAAAGTGTTCCCGCAGGCGCAGGTCACCGTCACGTCGTAGTAGGCGGGGTGAATGCCGTTCTTCATGAAGCGAAACCTCCTAACAAAAAAGCATTTTAGCCCAAGAAGGCCTTCCTGGCAAGGCCCAAGGAGGGCGTGGGGGCGGGGGAAGGGGTGGGAGGGACGGGGGGCGTGAAAAATAGGTAACTGTCCCTATTAAGTGGCCTCTTTCCCCCGTTTTGCGTTACCCTTCCCCGAGGACGGCGGAAGGAGACCCTCCAAGCGATGTACACCGACCTGCACGGCCACTACCTGCCCGGCGTGGACGACGGCGCCGGGGACCTCGGCGAATCCCTCCGCATGCTGGCCCAGGCACGGGAGGAACGGGCCTCGGTCCTCTGCGTCACCCCCCACATCTGGCCCGACCGCTTTCCCAACCGCCCCGGGGAGCTCAGGGCCCGCTTCGAGGCCTGGAGGGGAGAGGCGGAGGCCCGGGGGCTCCAGGTCCACCTGGGGAGCGAGGTCTACTTCCGGCCGGACCTCCCCGCGGCGTGGGCCCGGGGGGAGCTGCTCCCGCTGGGCGGCCGGAGCCACTACCTCCTGGTGGAGCTTCCCCTCCTGATCTGCCCGCCGGCGGTGGGGGAGACCTTCTACCGCCTTCGCCTGGAGGGGGCGGAACCCCTCCTGGCCCACCCGGAGCGGTACCCCTGGGCCTCCCGGGACCTGCGCCGGCTTCGGGAGTTGGCGGAGGCGGGGGTGCCCTTCCAGGTCACCGCGGCGAGCCTCCTGGGCCACTTCGGGGCCACCATCCAGAAGACCGCCTGGAAGCTTCTCGAAAGGGGCTGGGTCCACGTGGTGGCCTCCGACGCCCATTCGCCCACGGGGCGCCGCCCCCTCCTCCGGGAGGCGGTTCGCGCCGTATCCCTGAGGTACGGCACGGAGGCCGCCCACCTGCTCTTCGTGAAGAACCCCCGGGCGCTCCTCGAGGGCCGGGCCCCCCAGGCACCGCCGGTGAAGCCCCAGCGGCGGGGTTTCGGGAGGTGACGTGACCCTGAGGGACCGGGTCCTCGCCTTCCTGGAGGAGCAGCCGGGGCGTTTTTCCACCCTGGGCCGGATGGCCTCGGCGTTGGGGTACTCCGGCCGAAAGCGCTTCGCCCTCCTGGGGGTCCTCCGCTCCCTGGCCTCCCAAGGCTTCCTGGAGATGAACCGCAAGGGCGTCCGGCTCCCCGCCCGGAGTGGGGCCGTGGCGGGCACCTTCCACGCCGCCCGCGGAGGTTTCGGTTTCCTGACGCCGGAGGAGGGCGGAGAGGACCTCTTCGTCCCGCCGGGAAAGACGGGGGGGGCCCTGGAGGGGGACCGGGTGACGGCCTTCCGGGTGCCCTCCCGGGGTGGGGCCCGGATGGAGGCCCACGTCCACCGGGTCCTCTCCCGTTCCCGCCGGCCGGTGCTGGGGATCGTCCAGGGGGGGGTCCTCCTGCCCCTGGGGGGTTCCCTCCCGCCCCTCGCCCTCGCCGGTGGCCGGCCCTTCGAGGGGCGCGTGGTTTCGGTGGTTCCCAGCCTGGACGCCGAGGTCCCCACCGCCCAGGGGGCCATCCTGGTGGGGGACCCCGACGACCCCCAGACCCCCATCCGGGCGGCGGTGCTCCGGTACGGGCTCGACCCCTCCTTTCCCGAGGAGGTGGAACGGGAGGGGGAGGCGGCGGCCCGCCTCGCACCCCGCGGCCTCGCGGGAAGGCGGGACCTCAGGGACCTCCCCGCCGTCACCATTGACCCCGAGGACGCCAAGGACCACGACGACGCCGTGAGCGTCCTGCGGGAGGGGAGCGGCTTCCGCCTCTTCGTCCACATCGCCGACGTGGCCTTCTTCGTCCGCCGCGGGACGGCCCTGGACGCCGAGGCCCGGCGGCGGGGCAACAGCGTCTACCTCCCCAGGACGGTCTTTCCGATGCTCCCCCACGCCCTCTCCTCCGGGGCCTGCTCCCTTCGGGAGGGGGAGGACCGGCTGGCGGTGACGGTGGAGATGGAGGTGGAGCCCTCCGGCCGCGTCCGGTCGCCCCGCTTCTACCGAAGCCTGATCCGCTCCCGGAGGCGCCTCACCTACGAGGAGGCCCAGGGGTCCCTGGAGGGGGGGCGGAGCCTGGGGGAGGAGGTGGACGGCCTCCTGGCCGACGCCCTGGCCTGCTCCCAGGTCCTCTTTGCGCGGCGCCTCGCCGGAGGCACCCTGGACCTGGACCTTCCGGAGACCCTCCTGCGCTTCGGCCTGTCGGGGCGGGTGGAGGAGGTCCTCCCTTCGGTCCGCCTGCAGAGCCACCGCATCGTGGAGGAGGCCATGCTGGCCGCCAACGTGGCCGTGGCCCGGGAGGTGGCGCGGCGAAAGGCTCCGGCCCTCTTCCGGGTCCACGACCCCCCCGACCCGGAGAAGCTGGAGGCCCTGAGGCCCCTCCTCAACGCCCTGGGGCTGGGAAGCGCGGCCCGGGGGGACCTCTCGGACCCCTTCGTCCTCCAGGAGCTCCTCCGGCGCTGCGAGGGCCACCGGGCGGCCAAACTGGTCTCCTACCTCCTCCTCAGGGCCATGGCCCAGGCCCGGTACGCCCCCGCTCCCCGGCTTCATTACGGCCTGGGCTTCCCCTGCTACGCCCACTTCACCTCCCCCATCCGCCGCTACCCCGACCTCACCGTCCACCGTGCCCTTCTCGAGGGGGCGGAAGGCGGGGGGGAGGGCCTCGATGCCCTGGCGGACCACTGCTCCCAGACCGAGCGGACCGCCGACCAGGCGGAACGGGAGGTGGTGGCCTGGTACCAGGTCTCCTTTCTCGCCCAGCGGCTCGGGGAGACCTTCGACGCCGTCATCCTGGGCTTCAACCGGGGAGGGGTCCGGGTGGAGCTCACCGACCACCTCATCGAGGGGTACTGCCCCTTCTCCCTGGTGGAGGGGGAGGGCTTCACGGTGGACCGGGACCGCCTGTCGGCCCGGTCCCGGGGAGGTTTCACATTGAAGGTGGGAGACGCCGTCCCCGTTCGCCTCGTCCGGGTGGACCGCCTGCTGGGCGAGGCCCACTTCGCCCTCGAGAACGTGCCACGCCCCCGTACCGGGAGGGGGCGCCGTCGTGTACACTAGGGAGCCACGGGAACGGGCGGAAGGCACGGCAGGGAAAGGAGCGGCCATGCGCATCAAGCGGCTGAAGATCGATACCTACCGGGAGTACATCCTCTACCTCCGCAGGGACAGCGAGCTCTGCCGGGCTCAAGGCTTCGGCGCCCTCTCCAAGGTGGAGGTCATGGCCAACGGGCGGAGCCTGGTGGGGGTTCTGGACGTGGTGGAGGAGCCCTTCCTGCAGCCCGACGAGATCGGCCTCTGCGAGTACGCCTTCCAGAAGCTGGGACTCCCCGAGGGAACCGTGGTGAAGGTGCGCCACCCCGACCCCGTCCGGTCGGTGGAGCTGATCCGGAAGAAGATCCGCGGGGAGGTGCTGAACCGGGACGACTACCGCTACATCGTGAAGGACATCGTCTCCAACCGATACTCCAAGGTGGAACTCACCGCCTTCGTCGTCTCCACGGCCCAGGGGGCCATGGACCGGGACGAGATCACCTACCTGGCCGAGGCCATGGCGGAGACGGGGGAGCGCCTCACCTGGGACCAGCCCATGGTGGTGGACAAGCACTGCATCGGCGGCGTGCCGGGCAACCGGACCACCATGGTGGTGGTTCCCATCGTGGCGGCCTACGGACTGACCATTCCCAAGACCTCCTCCCGGGCCATCACCTCCCCCGCCGGGACGGCGGACACCATGGAGGCCCTGGCGGAGGTCAACCTGGACCTCGGGCGCCTCAAGGAGATCGTGGAGCGGGAGCGGGGGTGCCTGGCCTGGGGGGGATCCTTCGCCCTCTCCCCCGCCGACGACATCATCATCAGCGTGGAGCGGCCCCTCAACATGGACGCGCCGGGCCAGATGATCGCCTCCATCCTCTCCAAGAAGAAGGCCGCCGGCTCCACCCACGTCCTCCTGGACATCCCCGTGGGTCCCACCGCCAAGGTCACCTCCTACGCCCACGCGGTGCAGCTCCGGAAACTCTTCGAGTACGTGGGGGACCGGATGGGTCTCCACGTGGAGGTCCTGCTCACCGACGGCTCCCAGCCCATCGGCCGCGGCGTGGGGCCGGCACTGGAGGCCCGGGACGTGATGCAGGTCCTTTCCGGGGACCCCGGGGCCCCGGCGGACTTCCTGGAGAAGAGCCTGGAGTTGGCGGGAAGGGTCATCGAGTTCGACCCCGACGTCCGGGGAGGGCAGGGGCGGGCCATCGCCGAGGAGATTCTCCGGAGCGGCCGGGCCCTGGACAAGATGCGGCGGATCATCGCCGCCCAGGGGGCCAAGGAGCCGGCCCGGCCGGGAAAGCTCACGGCGGAGGGCCTCGCACCGAGGAGCGGCAGGGTCTCGGCCATCGCCAACCACATCGTGGCCAAGTGCGCCAAGCTGGCGGGGGCTCCGGTGGACCTGGGGGCCGGCCTGGACCTCCTCAAGAAGGTGGGGGACACCGTGAAGGAGGGGGAGCCCCTCTTCCGGATCCACGCCGAGCAGGAGGCCGACCTCGGTTTCGCCTGGGAGTACTGGCAGAGGCACCCCGAGATGATCGCCGTGGAGTGAGGAGGGGGCCGTGGGGCGCGTGGAGCGGACGGCGGAGGAGATCCGGGCCCTGAGGATCCAAGGGGCCAACGCCATTGCCAAGGAGGCCCTCAGGGCCCTGGCGGAGGACCTGGCGTCCTCCCCCGGGGCCGACGGGCGGGCCCTGGCCGCCCGCCTGCGGGAGGCCCGTCCCAACGAGCCCATGCTGAGAAACCTCCTGGACGCCTTTCTGGAAGGGGTTTCCCTCCAACCGGAGGGGGGCGACGTCCGGGCGCTGGCGGAGCGGCTTCTGGAGAAGGTGCGGAGGGACGAGGAGGCCCTGGCCTCGGCGGGGGCGGACCTCGTCCAGGACGGGATGACGGTCTTCACCCACTGCCACTCCTCCTCCGCCGTCTCCATCCTCCTGAAGGCCCACCGGAGGGGCCGGCGCTTCCGCGTCCTCAACACCGAGACGCGGCCCCGGTTCCAGGGGCGGATCACCGCGGCGGAACTGAGCCGGGAGGGCATCGAGGTCACCCACATGGTGGACTCGGCCGCCAAGTACGCCCTGGACGGTGCCGACCTCTTCCTCTTCGGCGCCGACGCCATCCTGCCCTCGGGGTACCTCATCAACAAGGTGGGAACCGGCATCTTCTGCGTGGTGGCCGCCCGGTACGACGTGCCGACCTACTGCGCCACCCTGACCCTGAAGGTCGTCCGGGACCGGGTGGACGAACGGGTGGAGGAGCGGTCCCCCGAGGAGGTGTGGCCGGAGGCACCTCCGGGGGTGAAGGTCTTCAATCCGGCCTTCGACAAGGTACACTTGAAGTACGTCACCGCCTTCGTCACCGAGCGGGGTCTCGTCAAGGATATCCTGGCGGCGGCGTGGGACCCGCGGGAGGCCTTTCGGGGCTGAGGAGGAGCCATGGGAACGCTACCGTACCTCGCGCTGGGGGAGAGCCCCCGAACCGACGACCTGGTCTGCCTCTTCGACGTCACCCCCGCCGAGGGGATCTCCTTGGAGAAGGCGGCCAACGCCCTCGCCGCCGAATCCTCCATCGGCACCTGGACGGAGGTGGGGACCCTCGCCCCCGCGCTCAGGGAGCGGCTCCGGGCCCGGGTCCTCTCCATCGAGGGCCCGCGGGTGACCATCGCCTACGGCGCCGAGCTCTTCGAGCCGGGGAACATGGCCCAGGTCTACTCCTCCGTGGCGGGAAACATCTTCGGAATGAAGGACGTGAAGCGCCTCCGCCTGGTCTCCGTGGCCTTCCCGGAGGTCCTGGTCCGCGCCTTCCCCGGGCCGGGCCTCGGCATCGACGGCATCCGGGAGGTCCTGGGCATCTACGACCGGCCCCTGGTGGGGACCATCGTCAAGCCCAAGATCGGCCTCTCTCCCGAAGAGCAGGCCCGGGTCCTCTACGAGGCCATGGTGGCGGGGTGCGACGTGGTCAAGGACGACGAGAACCTGACCTCCCAAGCCTTCTGCCCCTTCGAGGAACGCCTCCGGGCCTGCCTGGACGCCACCCGGCGGGCGGAGGACGCCACCGGCTGCGCCAAGGGGTACATCCCCAACGTGACCGCCTCCACGGAGGTCATGCTCCGGCGGGCGGGGCAGGTGGCCCACCTGGGGGGAAAGATCGCCATGGTGGACCTGGTCACCGCCGGTTGGGCGGGGGTGCAGAGCCTGAGGGGGGCGGGCTTCCCCCTGATCCTCCACGGACACCGGGCCATGCACGCCGCCTTCACCCGAACGAAGGACCACGGCATCGCCATGGCGGTGCTGGCCCGCTCGGCCCGGCTTTGCGGCATAGACCAGCTCCACGTGGGCACCGCCGTGGGGAAGATGGAGGGGGGACGGGAGGAGGTGGAGGCCTCGGCCCGGGCCCTCACCGCCCGGGAGACCGACGGGGGAGAGGGAGCCGTCCCCCAGGCCTGGGGCGGCGTCGCTCCCGCCATGCCCATCGCCTCCGGAGGCCTCCACCCGGGGCACATCCCCGACCTGTTGCGCATCTTCGGAAGGGACGTGATCCTCCAGTTCGGGGGGGGCATCCACGGCCATCCCGACGGCACCGCCGCCGGGGCCAAGGCGGTGCGGCAGGCCCTCGACGCCGCCCTGGCGGGGGTTTCCCTCGACGAGGCCGCCCCGTCGGCCCCCGAACTCCGAAGGGCGCTGGAGGTCTGGAAAGGCCGGGCATGAACCTCCTGGTCCTCGTCTCCAAGGATGCGAGCCTCCGGGAGGCCCTGGAGGGGGCCCTCCCCGGCGCCTTCCGTTTCGTGGAGGCCCACAACCCCCAGGCGCTGATCCAGGCGCTCCAGGCCAGCGCTCCCGATCTCGTCGTGGCGGACCTCGACCTCGTCGGGCGGGAAGGGATCCCCTTTCTGGACGCCGTGCGCAAGCGGCGGGATCCCCCCTTCCCCATGGTGGTGGTGGCCCCTTCGGCCTCCGACCCGGCGGTGAAGCGGCGGGCCCAGGCCTTGCAGTTCCCCGCCTACCTCCAACGGCCGCTGGATGCGGAGGCCCTGCGGAGGGCCCTGCTCCCGTACGCCCCCCGCACCACCCCGCCGCCCATGACCCTGATGGAGTGCCTGGGAGCGGGCTTCACCGACCCCTCCCCCCGGGAGGTCTCCCTGGAAGGGGAGTACGGCGCCGTCTCCTTCCTCTTCGGGCGGGGGTACCTCTGGAGCCTCCGCCACCCCCTCTTTCCCGAGCGGTACCGGAAGGCCCTCACGGAGAACGGCTTCCACCTGCCTCCGGAGACGGGGGACCCGTGGCTCTCCCTGGCGGAGGCGGAGGAACGCCTGGGCCCCAGCCGGGAGCTGCACACCGTCAAGCAGTCGGTGATCCTCTCCACCCTGGGGAGCTTCCCCCCCCACGGGACGGGGGAGATCCGGATCACCGAGGCGGTGATCCCCGAGGGGCTCCTTCCCGTGGATATCCCCCCCCTCCTGGTGACCCTGGCCGACCACCTGCCCGAGAGCGCCCTCCAGGAACTCGGCAGCCCCCGGCTCCGGGTGAAGGTGGGGGAGGCCACCATCCCCGAGGAACTCCCCATCCGGCCCCAGCACGGGTACCTCCTCTCGGAGTGCGCCCAGCCCCGGTGCCCCCTGGAGCTGCGCCAGGCGGGGATCCTGCCCCCACGGGAGCTCTTTTCCGGGGTCTACCTCCTCTGCCTTCTGGGCCTTCTCGCCACCGACCCGCCGGTGGAGGGGCCCTTCCGCCTGCGGGCCCTCCGGGCGGCCCTGGAGGAGGAGGAGAACGCCGTCCGCCGCCAGTCGGAGGCCATCCAAGCCCTCCTGAGGGCCCTCCAGCTCCCTGGCCAGAGTCCCTACCAGATTCTGGGGATTCCGCCAGGAGCCCTTCCCCAGGAGGTGGAACGGGCTGCCGACAGCCTTCTGGAACG
Organism: Acidobacteriota bacterium; assembly: GCA_049968315.1. Taxonomy (GTDB): domain Bacteria; phylum Acidobacteriota; class UBA4820; order UBA4820; family DSQY01; genus JBFLVU01. The sequence goes on along the minus strand of JBMFRA010000017.1, from coordinate 21,146 downwards.
GCTGAACCCCGACCGCCTCCACCCCGAAGTGCAGAAGCGCCACCAGCGGGACCTGCTGCTGATCAACGCCAAGATCAACGAAGCGCGCCTCCTGCTGCAGTCGGCCCTCCTCCAGACGCGCCGGGAGGAGCGGGCAGAAGAGGGCCGGAGCGACGTCCAGAAGGCCGCCGACGGGGCCAAGAGCGACGAGAGCCGGAAGGCCGAGGCCCGCCGGATGGCCGAGCTGGCCCGGGAGCTCTTGGAACAGGACCAGGCCTACGAGGCCTCCCAGTACCTCAAGGTGGCCCTCTTTCAGGACCCCGACCACGCCCCCTCCCACCACCTCATGGCCCAGATCTACATGAAAAACACATCCCCAAAGGCGAAGCACATGGCCGAAAAGGAGCTCCTCCGAGCGGCGGAGCTGGATCCCAAGAACATCGATTACCTCTTGGACGTGGCCGAGTTCTACATGAACCACAACCTGCTGAACCGGTGCCGCGCCTTCCTGGACAAGGCCCAGGCCATCGAACTGCGAAACCCCCGGGCCCTGGCCATCCGGAAGGCCATCAAGAACCGATGAGGGAAGGGAGGAGGGGAAAAATACTTCACGCATTGGATGAAATCCGGGGCAGAAAGCTTGACTTCCGCCTGTTCCTTTACTAGACTTTAAACGAGAACGGGTCTCGCGTGAGAGGGGAGAGAACGATGAGAATCCGGTCGCGGCACCTTTTGCTCCCCGCGCTCGGCGTGGTGGTCGCGCTCGTCGCGGGGGTCAGCATTCCGGCCCAGAATACCGAACCCACCGGAACGGCCCCGGCGGTTTCCGCCGCCGCCGTCCCTCCGGAGGTTCAGCAGAAGGCCAAAACCTACAAGGGCGCCCCCACACCGCCCAGGAACCTCAAGCGGGAGGCGGACGGCCATTGGACCCCCTACGAGCCCCCGGCGGCCCCGCCGGAGGGGGCAGAGGTCTACACCATCCAGCCGGGGGACACCCTTTCCGGCCTTGCCCAGCAGAAGTTCGGCTCCTGGCTCCTCTGGCCCCAGATCTGGGACCTGAACCCCTACATCACCGACGCCCACTGGATCTACCCCGGAGACCCCCTCTTCTTGAAGCGCCCCCAGGTCGTTCCGGAGGAGGTCCCCCTGGCGGAAGGGGCCGGTCCCTCGAAGGAGGGTGAGGGGCAGGCCGCGGCCGAGCCGGCCCTCCAGCTGGAGGAGGAGGCCCCCCAGCCCCCGGTGAACGAGTACGACGTCTACTGCTCCGGCTACATCGTGGAGTCCTTCCGCCGGCCGCACCTGGCCATCGCCTCGGGTCCCATCCGCTCCATCGAGAGCCTGGCCAAGGGCAACACCGTCTACCTGAACGAAGGGAAGGCCGAAGGCCTGGAGAACGGCCAGCGTTTCTTCGTCATCCAGGAGGGCCCCAAGGTGGTCCACCCCAAGACCTCCAAGAAGCTGGGCCGCTTCCTGAGGCGGGTCGCCCAGGTGCAGGTGGTGGCGGTCCAGGAGCACTCCGCCATCGCCGAGATCGTGCAATCCTGCGACGCGGTCCACTACGGGGATTCCCTGGTACCCTACCGCCCCATTCCCATCCCCTGGGATATCCAGCGCTCCCCCTCCCTCCCGCTGGAACTCCCCCCCTCCGACAAGCCCGCCGGCCGGGTGGTCTGGACAGAAGACCGGCTGGAGAGCCTGGCCCAGCACAACCTGGTCTACGTGGACCTGGGTTCCCGGGAGCGCCTCCTGCCGGGGGACAAGGTCTGGTTCTTCCGCTATCCGGCCTCCCAGGGCACCCTGGTGACCTCCTGGAAGGACCTCTACCGCCAGCAGAGCATTGACGTGGGGCCGAAGGATATCTTCCGGCAGCCCAAGCGTGCCAAGGTCCGCCCCCAGGAGAAGGAAGAGGCCGCCGCCGGGACGGTGGAAGACGCCGCCGCCCGGGCCCTTCCCCCCGACTCCGGCGACGTGGACTCCATCCGCCTCTTCGTCGCCGAGGGTGTGGTCCTGACCACCGAGCCGGGAACGGCCTGCGTGAAGGTCCTCTCCTCCGCCAGCGAGGTGGGGATCGGGGACTGGGTGATCCAGGAGTAAGAGCGCCGCGCCGCGAAAAAAGGGGCCGCCGTCACCGGCGGCCCCTTTTCTTTCGGTTTCTCAGGAGAGGGCCAGGGCCTCCAGGCCGGGTAGGGGAAGCCCCGCCGCCAGTTCCAGGGAGGCCCCGCCGCCCGTGGAGATGTGGCCGATCCGGGGGGCGACCCCCGCCCGGTTCACCGCCAGCACCGAATCTCCGCCCCCCACCACCGTCACGGCGCCCGAATCGGCCAGGGCCCGGGCCAGGGCCGTGGTGCCGCGGTCGAAGGGCGGCTTCTCGAAGACCCCCATGGGGCCGTTCCAGAAGATGGTGGCGGCGGAGGCGGCCAGGGCGCCGTAGAGGGCCGAAGTCTTGGGACCCACGTCGAAGCCCGCAAGGCCGGGGGGCAGGGCTTCCCCCGTGACGGTACGGGCCTCCTCGGGCCGGTCCAGTGCGGGCCCCGCCGTGTGGTCCGCCGGCAGGAGGAAGCGGACACCCAGGGCCTCGGCCTCCGCCAGGATCTCCCGGCAGGTCTCCAGAAGCTCCGGTTCCACGCGGCTGGTCCCCACCTCGTACCCGCAGGCCTTCAGGAAGGTGTAGGCCATGGCCCCCCCGACGGCCAGGGTGTCCACCCGCTGGAGAAGTCCCCTGAGGATGGGGATCTTGTCGGAGACCTTGGCCCCTCCCAGGAAGGCGACGTAGGGACGGGCGGGAGCGGAGAGGCGCCCCTCCAGGACCTCCACCTCCCGCTCCAGTAGGAACCCGACGGCCCGCTCGGGAAAGAGGCGGGGAAGGGCGCAGACGGAGGCGTGGGGACGGTGGACGGCGCCGAAGGCCTCGGAGACGTATAGGTCCGCCAGCTCCCGGAGGGAGCGGGCCAGGGCTTCGTCCCCCTGGGTCTCCCCCGGCTCGAAGCGGACGTTCTCCAGGACGAGGACCTCCCCGGCCCGGAGGGAGCGGGCGGCAGCGCGGGCCTCCTCCCCCGCCACGTCCGGTACGAAGCGGACGGCCCTTCCGGGGAGGAGTTCGGAGAGACGGGCCGCCACCGGCGCCAGGGAAAGGGATTCCACCACCCGCCCCTTGGGGCGCCCCAGGTGGGAACAGACCACCACCGACGCCCCTCGGCCCAGGAGGTGCTCCAGGGTGGGGAGGGCCGCCCCGATGCGGGTGTCGTCGGCGATGGCGCCCCCTTCCAGGGGGACGTTGAAGTCAGCCCGGAAAAAGACCCGCCGCCCCTCCACCTGGACGTCGCGAACCGAACGATAGCGCGTCATGGTCTCCTCCCTTCCAGATAGCCGAGAAGGTCCACGAGCCTTCGGATGTACCCGAATTCGTTGTCGTACCAGGCGACGATCCTCAGAAGCCTCCCCGCCGACTGGACCAGCTCGGCGTCCACCACCGAGGAGGCGGGGTTTCCCAGGAAGTCCTGGCTCACCAGCGGCTCCTCCGAAAGGGCGAGGATGCCGTGGAGGTCGCCGGCGGCGGCCTCCCGGAGCCGCTCTAGGGCCTCTTCCCGGGAGACCGGCCGGGCCAGGGAGAGGGTGATCTCCGTGAGGGAGACCGCCGGGGCGGGGACCCGCACGGCCATGCCCCGGGTCTTTCCCTTCAAGGCCGAGAGGACCTCCTCCACGGCGAGGGAGGCGCTGGTGGTGGTCGGGATCAGATTCAGCCCCGCCGCCCGGGCCCTCCGCAGGTCCTTCTGGGGGGCGTCCACCAGCGTCTGGCTGACGTTGTAGCAGTGGACGGTATTGAAGAGGACCGCCTCCGTCTCGTAGGCGCCCGACAGCACGTAGAGGGGCGGCACCACCGAGTGGGTGGTGCAGGAGGTGGCGGAGAGGAGCCGGTCCCCGGGCCCGATGAGGCGGTGGTTGACGCCGAAGACCACCTGCCGGTCGGCCTGGGGGCTGGAGGCCGTGAGGAGGACCGGCAGGCCGTGGGCCTCCATTCCCTTCCGGTCCTTGAAGCGCCCCGTGGCCTCCACCACCCACTCGACGCCGTGGTCCTTCCAGGGGATCCGGGCCGGGTCGGCCTCCCGGGTCAGGGGGAAGGCCCTCCCGCCGGCGTGGAGGAGCCCGCCGGCGAAGCGGGCGGAGAGGCCCGAGGGACCGTAGTAGGAGTCGTGGTTGAGGAGGTGGGCCACCACCGCCCCCTCGGCCACGTCGTTGCAAAGGGCCACCTCGTGGCGGCCCTCCTTGAGCAGCTCCTTGAGGAGGCCCCGGCCGATGCGGCCGAGGCCGTTGATTCCGATCCGCACGGCAGATCCCTCCTGGGGGCACCCGGAGCGGGAGCGCCCCGTCAGCGGACGGTGACCTTGAGGGTGTTCCGGGCCGGCCCGGCGGAGATGGTCACGGTGGCGGTTCCCCGGGCGAGGCCCCGGGCCACCCCTTCCCCGTCCACCGAGACGATCCCCTCGGGAACCGCCTGGGCCTCCACCGGCACCTTCATGGGGCGGCCCTGGTCGGAGATGACGGTGAAGGCCAGGGGGACGGCCTCCCCGAGGGGAACGACCTGGCTCCCCGTTTCCACCTTCACGGCGGCGGGGCTCTCCAGGACCACGTCCACCTCCTTCTCCACGGCGGTCTTTCCGGAGGAGACGGTGATCTTCACCCGGCCCGTCCCGGCGATCCGCAGGTTCCCCGCGCCGTCCAGGGCGGCCACCGCGGGATCGGAGGAGGTGAAGGAGAGGGACGAGAGGTCCATCGGCTCCCCCCGGTCGTTGAAGGCGCGAAGGGAGAGGGGGTGGAGGGAGTCCTTGGGCCCCACGAAGCCGCCCTCCGGCAGCGTCAGATCCAGCAGGGAGGCGATCTGCACCCGCACCGGGACGGAGGCGGAGGCCTTCCCCGCCGTCACGGTGACGGTGGCTTCCCCCGAGGAGACGGCGGAGACCTTGCCCTCGCCGTCCACCGCCGCCACATCCGGGGCCGAGGAGGAGAAGGCGAGCTTCGCCTTCTCCATGGGCCGGTCCTTCTGGTCGAAGACCGTGACGTTGAGGATCCGGGTGGCGCCGGCGTCCCGGAGGACCACCTCCTTGGGCTTGATCTCGATACGGGCGGGCGTGCTGCAGCCCAAAAAGGCGGCCAAGGCCAGAAACAGAACTCCAGAAGCGGTCCGCGAAAGGTCCATGGTTCCCTTCCCCCTGCGTGCGGCCCCGGCCCCGCTCTCCCGGGGTCCGAGGCTCTCTCTCCTCCGCCGCATCTTACGTCCAGCCTCCCCTTTTTTTCAAGAGGAAGGGGCGTCCCGGCAAGTGGTTTCTGGTACACTCACCATCCCCGCCCCAAGGGCGGTTGCCTGTACGGAGGCCCCCGTGCGTTCCGTGGCCGTCATACCCGCCCGCTACGCCTCCAGCCGCTTTCCGGGAAAGCCGCTGGCCCCCATCCTGGGGCGCCCCATGGTCCTCTGGGTTCTGGAACGGGCCCGGAGGGTCCGGGGGCTCGCCGAAGTGGTCGTCGCCACCGACGACGACCGGATCGCCCGTTGCGTGGAGGAGGGCGGCGGGAGGGCCCTCCTGACCTCCCCCTCCTGCCCCTCGGGGACCGACCGGGTGGAGGAGGCCGCCCGTTCCCTCGGGGCCGACGTGGTGGTGAACCTCCAGGGGGACGAGCCGGCCCTCGACCCCCACGCCGTGGAGCGGCTCCTCACCCTCATGGAGGAGGACCCCCAACTGCCCATGGGGACGCTGGCCACGCCGGCGGGTTCCCTCGCGGAGTACGGGGACCCCAACGTGGTGAAGGTGGTCCTGGGCGAAGGGGGGCGGTGCCTCTACTTTTCCCGGAGTCCCGTCCCCCACTTCCGGGAAGGGGCTCCCGACCTGGCCAGGGTCTTCCGCCACGTGGGGGTCTACGCCTTCCGAAGGGACTTCCTGGCCCGCTTCACCTCCTGGCCGGTGGGGGAGCTGGAGAAGGCGGAAAAGCTGGAGCAGCTCCGGGCCCTGGAGCGGGGGGTTCCCATCCGGGCGGCGGTGGTTTCGTGGCGCGGCCCCTCGGTGGACACCCCCTGCGACCTTGCGGCGGCGGAGGCCTGGCTCCGGGCGGAGGAGGAACGATGAAGCTCGCCGATCTCGAAGGCTACCTGGCGGAGTACCTGGCCCTCTCCCGCTTCTCCGACGAGGCGGTCAACGGCCTCCAGGTGGAGGGCCGGCCGGAGGTGCGGCGCCTGGCCCTGGCCGTCTCCGCCTGCCGGGAGGTCTTCCTCAAGGCCGCCGCCGCGGGCGCCGACGCCGTCCTGGTCCACCACGGCCTCTTCTGGAAGAAAGAAGGCCCCCAGCCCCTCCGGGGGCCCCTGGGGCGGCGGGTTAAGATCCTCTTGGAGAAGGAGCTGAGCCTCCTGGCCTACCACCTGCCGCTGGACGCCCACCCCGAAGTGGGGAACAACGCCGTGGCGGCGAGGGAGCTGGGTCTCACGGACCTGGAACCCTTCGTCCTGTACCACGGAACCCCCATCGGCTACCGGGGGCGCTTTCCCTCGCCGGTTCCCCGGGATGCCTTCGTGGCGAGCCTGGAGGCCTACTACGGCCACCGGGCCTTCGTGGAGCCCTCGGGGCCCGACCCCGTCTCCACCGTCGCCTTCTGTTCGGGCGGGGCCGCCCGGGAGGCACGGGAAGCGGCGGAGGCGGGCCTCGACGCCTACGTCACCGGAGAGGCGGGGGAGCCGGAGGTCTTTCTCGCCCGAGAGGCGGGCCTCACCTTCGCCGCCCTGGGCCACCACGCCACCGAACGGGTGGGGGTCCGCGCCCTGGGGGGCCACCTCGCCTCCGCCTTCGGGTTGGAGACGGTCTTCTTGGAAGTGGAAAACCAAGCCTGAGGGGGCCTTCGGCCCTCCCCCGAAGAGGAGTCCCGCCATGCGAACCCCAGAGACTCTGGAAGCCCTGGCCCGCCGGATTCGTGTGGCGCGGGGCCTCGAGCCCGCCGACCTCCTCCTCGTCAACGGGAAGGTCCTCTCCACCTTTACCGGCGAAGTTCTCGAAACGGCGGTGGCGGTGGCGGAGGGGCGGGTGGCCGCCCTGGGCGACCCCGGGGCCGGCGCCCGGGAGACGGTGGACCTCGGAGGGGCCTTCCTCGCCCCCGCCTTCACCGACGCCCACATCCACGTGGAGTCTTCCCTCCTCACCCCCGAGGGATTCGCCGAGGCGGTGGTGCCCCACGGGACGGGGGCGGTGGTCAGCGACCCCCACGAGATCGCCAACGTGGCGGGGATGGAGGGCATGGCCTACATGAAGGCGGCCGCTTCTTCCTGCCCCATGGACTTCCTCTTCACCGTCCCTTCGTGCGTGCCGGCCACTTCCATGGAGAGCGCCGGGGCCGAGCTGGGCCCGGAGGCCCTGGAGGAAGCCCTGGACCGCTTCCCGGAGGCGCCCGCCCTCTCGGAGATGATGAACTTCCCCGGGGTCCTCTTGGGCGACGGGCAGGTCCTTCGAAAGATCGCCGCGGCCCTCGGGCGGGGCAAGGCCGTGGACGGCCATTCGCCGGGTCTCTCGGGCCCGGACCTCGACGCCTACCTGGGGGCCGGTATCGCCACCGACCACGAGTGCCTCACGGCGGGAGAGGCCCGGGAGAAGATGCGCCGGGGGATGTGGCTCTTCGCCCGGGAGGGGTCGGCGGCCCGGAACCTGGAGGCCCTCCTCCCGGCGGTGGACCGCCGAACCGCCTCCCGCCTCTGCCTGGTCTCCGACGACCGCCACCCCGAGGACCTCGTGGAGGAGGGGCACCTGGACGCCGTTCTCCGCAAGGCCGTGGCCCTGGGCCTGGACCCGTTGGACGCCCTCAGGGCCGTGACCCTCAACCCCGCACTGGTCTACGGCCTTGCGGACCGGGGCGGCATCGCCCCCGGCTACCTGGCGGACCTCGCCGTCCTGGAGGACCTCCGGGCTTTCCGCGTCCGGGAGGTCTACCACCGGGGCCGGGTGGTGGCCCGGGAGGGGAGCCTCCTCTCCCCCCTGGCCCGCCTCCGCCCCCCCTTCCCCTCCCGGACCGTCCTTCCCACGGATCTCGGGGCGCGCCTGGCGGCCTACCCCCGGGAGGGGACGGTGCGGGTCATCGGGGCCCAGGGCGCCCAGATCGTTACCTCCGACGAGCGGGGGGAGGCCTCCCGGGCCGGCGCCGGGGACCTCCAGTTCGCCGCCGTGGTGGAACGCCACCGGGGAACGGGGAATGTGGGGCTGGGGTTCGTCCGGGGCTTCGGCCTCGAGCGGGGAGCCCTGGCCTCCACCGTGGCCCACGACAGCCACAACCTGGTCCTGGTGGGAACCTCGGCGGAGGAGATGGCCCTGGCGGCGCAGGCGGTGGCGGAGCGGGGCGGCGGACAGGCGGTGGCACGGGGCCGGGAGGTGTTGGCCCTCCTGCCGCTGGAGGTGGGGGGCCTCATGAGCCTCCGGCCGGCCCGGGAGGTGGTGGAGGAGCTCCGGCTCCTGCACCGGGCGGCCGCCGCCATCGGCTGCCGGCTGCCGGCGCCCTTCATGACCCTCTCCTTCTTGGCGCTGCCGGTGATCCCCGCCCTCAAGCTCACCGACCGGGGGCTCATCGACGTCTCCCGCTTCGAGGTGGTTCCCCTGGAGGCCTCCTGAGGCTTACAGCAGGGTCAAGGTCACCGACCGGGGATCGGCCGCCGCACCTCCCGAATCCACCGCCGAAATGGTCACCGTGACGCTCCCGGACCCCGCCTTGTCGGCGGAGTAGGTGAGGGTGACGAGGCTTCCGCTGGCCACCGTCCCCCCCGCTGGGATGAGGGCGCCCAGATCCCCCGTGGAGGTGCTGCCCGAGAGGGAGGCGCTCCAGGTGACGGCGCCTCCTTCGGGGTCGGTGACGGTGAAGGTGAGGGTGGAAGAGCCGGTTCCCGCGGGGATGACGCCGGGGTCGGCGGAGAGGCCCTGGATGAGGGGCGGTTCGTTGGGATCGGGGGCGAAGGAGGCGGCAAGGGTGTGGTCGGCCTGGACGTCGGTGAAGGTGTAGGAGGCGACGGGCCCCACCGAGGTCCCGTCCACCAGGACGTCGGTGGTGTGGTGGCCGGGGTCGGGGGTGACGGTGAAGGCCTGGCTCCCCCCCTGGGGGACGGAGACGGCTCCGGAGGGGGAGACGGCGCCGCCGGGCCCCGCCGTGGCGGTGATGGTGAAGAGGACGGCGTCGGGGGCGAAGAAGGCGGCGAGGGTGTGGTCGGCCTGGACGTCGGTGAAGGTGTAGGAGGCGACGGGCCCCACCG
>JBMFRA010000017.1:0-11805 GCA_049968315.1 Acidobacteriota bacterium | reverse complement strand
AGGTCCCGTCCACCAGGACGTCGGTGGTGTGGTGGCCGGAGTCGGGGGTGACGGTGAAGGTGATGTCCGAGCCCTCCCCGACGAGGACCAGACCGGAGGGGAAGAGGGAGCCCCCGGGGCCCGCCAGGGTGGTGATGCGGTAGCTCCGGGGCGTCGTGGCCTCGAAGACCACGTGGAAGTAATGGTCCCGGTCCACGGCGAGGAAGGTGTGGGAGCGGCTGGGTCCGATGGAGACGCCGTCCACCACCACCTCCTTCGTCACGAAGCCGGGGTTGGGGGTGATGGTGAAGGTCCGGTCCTCTCCCTCGAAGACCGTGACGTTTCCGTTGGGGAGGACGGTGCCCCCCGGGGTGAAGGTGGTGTAGATGGTGTACGTGTTCCGCGCGAACCGGGCCTCCACCGTGTGGTCCGCTTGGACGTTGGTGAAGGTATAGGAAGGTGGGGTTCCCACGGAGACGCCGTCCACCAGAAGATCGGCGAGGTGGTAGCCGAGGTCGGGGGACCAGGTGAAGGTCAGGCTTTCCCCCACGGGGACTGGGATCTCCCCCGAGGGCTCAAGGACCCCGCCGATGGTCGCGGTGGCGGTGACGAGGTAGGCCGTCCGCTGGAAGAGGGCCTCGAGGGTGTGGTCCGAGGGACCGGAGAAGAGGTAGGAAGAGACGGGGCCCACCGAGACGCCGTCCACCAGGACGTCGAGGATCCGGAAGCGGGGGGCGGGGAGGATTTGGACCTCCAGGGAGGTTCCCGCGGGCACCTGGACGGCTCCGGAGGGAGAGACGGCGCCGCCGGGCCCCGCCGTGGCGGTCACGGTGTAGTGGGCTTCGGCGAAGACGCCGTGGATCGTGTGGTCCGCCCGGACGTCCTCGAAGGTGTAGTAGGGGACCGGACCCACCGAGGCGCCGTCCACCAGGACCTCCGAGAGGGCGTGCCCCACCTGGGGCAGAAAGCCGAAGGTGGCGCGGCCGCCCCAGGGCACCACCACCGGTCCCGCCGGAGAGACCAGACCGCCGGGCCCCGCCGTGGCGGTGATGGTGAAGGAGGGTGGCACCGCTGTGATCCGCCGGGTGCAGGTCTCCCGTTGGGTGCCGGAGAGGACGGTGAGGGTGGCGTCGTAGGTGCCGGCGGCGGCGAAGGTGTGGACCGGCTCCCGTTCCAGGGAGGTGGTCCCGTCGCCGAAGGCCCAGGCGAAGTCGTACAGGCCCGTACCCCCGGAGGCGGAGGCGGTGAAGGCCACCGTGAGGGGGAAGGGGCCCGACGCCGGCTCCGCCCCGCAGGAGACGGTGAGGAGGGGATCCTCCACCGCCACCACCCGGGAGGTCTGCACCTGCCCGCCCTGGCCGTCGGTCACCGTCAGGACCGCCGTGAAGGCGCCTCCCTGGCCGTAGGTGTGGGAGGCGGAGGGCCCAGCGGCGCCCGAGCCGTCCCCGAAATCCCAGGCGAGGGAATAGGGGGGGGTTCCGCCGGAGGCCGAACCCTCGAAATCCACGGCTAGCGGTGCCCGGCCGGCGGAGGGGGAGGCGGTGGCCGAGGCGGCGAGGTCGTAGTCCAGGGGGGCGAAATCCCGGGCCCGGAAGATTCCTCCCACCCGGAGGACCGCCTTGGCCTGAAGGTCCCCCCTGGCCAGAGCCTCCGCCGTCACCGAAGCCGCCACGGGGAAGGCCACCGCGTTCCATCCCGGCTCCAGCCGCAGGCGAAGGCTTCCCGCCCCCACCGCCTTGCGCTTGCGGCCGTCGAGGAACTTCACCCGGATCTCCCCCTGCCGGGGGGAGGCTTGGGGGTTGAAGACGGCGAGGGGAAGGGTGGAGGAACGCTGGGTGTACACCAGAAGGGGATGGGAGGAGAAGAGGACGCTCCAGCCTCCTCCCGCCGCCTCGGCGGAGAGGAGGAGGGTGGCCTCCCCCTCGGCTTCGGTGTCCGGTCCCGATTCGAACCGCAACAGGGCCTTCAGGGTGATGTCGCGGGGGACGGGGAAGAGGGCCAGCGCCTCGGGGGGGAGCTCCCACTCCACCACGGTGAGGCCCGGCGGGAGGACCACCGGCCGCTGGCCCAACGCCGCCCGGCGGCCCTCGCCGTCCCGGGCCTCCAGCGCGAGGAGGCCCCCACCCCCCCCGGGGCTCTCCACCAGGATGCGCACGGGATTGGGCTCCAGGGCGGAGAGGACCGGCGGCGGCACGACCTCCAGGCGGGGGGAGAGGGGCGGAAGGGCTCCGGTGCCAACACCGGCGGTGAGGAGGACAAGGAGGGGGAAGAGATGAAGGCAAGGGCGGCTTCGCATGGGCCGTGGGCTCCTCTCCGAGGTCTGCCAATGAGGATAGACCACCCCTGCCAGCGCCGCCAAGTGCCGCCCCTATTCCGGGGCACACCTGATGTCCTCCTCCGTGGTATGCTCCCAATCCTCGGGAGGTCCCCCATGGACGGAACGCGGGTGGAACGGGAGGTGCTGTCCAACGGCCTCACCCTCGTCGTGGAGCGGATGCCCCACTTCCCCTCGGTGACGGCCGGGGTCTGGGTCAAGCGGGGATCGCGCCAGGAGGGCCCCGCCACCCACGGCGCCAGCCACTTCGTGGAACACCTCGTCTTCAAGGGAACCCCTTCCCGCACCTACATGGAGATCTACAAGACCTTCGACCGCATGGGCGGGGCCCTGGACGCCTTCACCAGCCGGGAGATCATGGGCTTCTACTTTCGCGTCCAGAAGGCCCACTTCCCCGAGGCCTTCGAGGTCCTCTGCGACATGCTGGTCAACCCCCTCTTCCCCGAGGAGGAGATGGAACGGGAACGGGGGGTCATCCTCGAAGAGATCGGCATGATCAACGATACCCCCTCCGACCTGGCGGGGGACCTCTTCCTGGAGCGCGCCTTCCCCGGCCACCCCCTGGGGAGGCCCATCCAGGGTACCGCGGACTCCGTCTCCGCCATGACCAGGAGGCGGCTCCTCCTCCACTACCGCTCCATGGTCCAGCCGCAACACCTCGTCGTCACCGCCACGGGGGACACGACCCTCAAGGAGATGCGCCCGTACGTCGAGCGGTGGCTGGGGGGGCTCCGCCGGGGAAGGGAGACCGCCGAGAAGCCTCCCCGCTTCCGGCCCGGGAGGGAGGTCAAGACGCGGGACCACCTGGAGCAGGCGCAGATCGCCTTCGGCTTCGAAGCCCCCGCCGCCACGGCGGGGGAACGCCACGCCCTCATGGTCCTGGCCAACTGCCTGGGCGGCACCATGTCCTCCCGCCTCTTCACCGAGGTGCGGGAGAAGCGGGGCCTCGTCTACTCCATCTCCGCCGAGCACATGCTCTACACCGACACGGGCCTCTTCGGGATCCAGGCGGCCTCCAGCCACGACAAGGCCCGGCAGACGGTGGTGGAAACGCTGAAGGTCCTCCGGGATGTGGCCCGGGAGGGTCTGGGCGAGGAGGAGGTGGCCCTCGCCCGGGAGAACCTGGTGGGGGGGCTCATCCTCTCCCTCGAATCGCCCACATCCCGCATGGGCAGGCTCGCGCGGAACGAACTCTACTTCGGGCGCCAGCGGCCCGTGGAGGAGTCCATCCGGGGCATCGGCAGGGTCGGCCGGGACGCCGCCACCCGTTTGGCGCGGCGGCTCTTCCGGCCGGAGAATCTCCTCGTCTTCGTCCTGGGAAGGAGGTCGGCCCTTCCAAACCTGCCCGAGGCCCTGCTGGAAGGGGGAAAGGAATGAGCGTCCCGGTGAAGGTGCGGCGCCTCCCCCACGGCCGGGGCCTTCCCCTCCCGGCGCCGGCGACGGCGGGGGCGGCGGGGCTCGACCTGTCGGCGGCGGTGGAGGCGCCCCTCGTTCTGGGTCCCGGAGAACGGGCCCTCGTTCCCACGGGCTTCGTCTGGGAGATCCCCCCGGGGTACGAGGGGCAGGTCCGCCCCCGGTCCGGGCTGGCCGTCCGCCACGGCCTCACCGTCCTCAACGCCCCGGGGACGGTGGACGCCGACTACCGCGGCGAGGTGCGGGTGGTCCTCTGCAACCTGGGCCGCGAGCCCTTCGTCGTGGAGAGGGGGGCCCGGATCGCCCAGATGGTGGTGGCCCCCGTCACCCCGGCGGCGGTGGAGGAGTCGGAGGACCTCACCGAAACCGCCCGGGGGGAAGGCGGCTTCGGCCACACCGGAAGCTGAGATGAGCCTCCGGGTGCGGGTCCTGGCTTCGGGGTCCCGGGGCAACGCCGCCCTCTACAGCGCCGGCTCCACCCACGTCCTGTTGGACTGCGGGATCTCCGCCCGAAGGATCGAGGCGGCCCTCCGGAAGGAGGGGCTCGCCCCCGGGGACCTCGCCGCCGTCTTCCTCACCCACGAGCACACCGACCACGTAAAGGGCCTCCGGGTCTTCCTCAAGAACCGGAGGATCCCCCTCTTCGCGGCCCCGGAGTGCCTCGAGAGCCCCGCCCTCCAAGAGGTCTCCCCCTGGCACGCCGAGCCCCTCTCAAGCGGCGTCCCCGTTTCCCTCGGCCCCCTGACCCTCACCCCCTTCGCCCTGCCCCACGACGCCGCCGCCTGTTTGGGCTTCGTGGTGGAGGCCGGCGGGGTGCGGGCGGTGCAGGCCACGGACCTGGGAACCCCCACCGCCCTCGTCCGCCAGCGGCTGGCGGGGGCCCACTGCCTTCTCCTGGAGTTCAACCACGACCTGGACCGCCTTCTCCACGGCGGCTACCCCCTGGACCTCAAGATGCGGATCAAGGGCCGCCTGGGGCACCTCTCCAACGAGCAGGCGGCCTCCCTCCTGGCCTCCTGCCTCCATGACGACCTTCACGCCCTCTACCTGATGCACCTCTCGGAGGAGAACAACCTTCCCGAACTGGCCCTCCTCGCGGCCCGGGAGGCCCTGGCCGGCCGAAAGGTCTCCCTGGAGGTGGCGGGGCCCCAGGGACCCGCTCCCCCCTGGGAGGGCTGAAGGTTCCATTCTCCGGGTCAGGCCAGCAGGAAACGGGTCCGGCCCCCGTCCACCGCCAGGGCCACGCCGGTGATGTAGGCGGCCCTTTCGGAACAGAGGAAGGCCACGGCGGCGGCGACCTCCGAAGGCTCCCCCAGGCGTCCCGCCGGAATGGTTCGCTCCCAGGCGGCCACCACGGCCTCGGGGGTGGAGCCCTCCCGCTGGGCGTTGGCGGCGGCCAGTTCCATCAGGCGGTCCGTGCGGGTGTAGCCGGGGCAGACGGTGTTGAGGGTCACGCCGTCGGCGGCCACCTCGGCGGCGAGGGTCTTAAAAAGGCCCGTCAGCCCCGGCCGGTAGGCGTTGGAGAGGAGCAGGCCCGGAATGGGCTCCCAGACGGAGACGGATGTGATGGCCACGATGCGGCCCCACTTCCGTTCCCGCATCCCCGGAAGGAGTCCCCGGACCAGCCGGGCGGCGGAGAGGAAGGTCAGCTCCCAGCCCCGCCGGAGGGCCTCCTCCGTCAGGAGGGAGGCGGCCTCCCCCGAGGGAGGGCCGCCGGCGTTGGCGACGAGGACGTCGCAGCGCCCGTACCCTTCGTGGAGGTCCTTGAGAAGCGAGGAGATCTCCCCGTTGTCGGAGAGGTCCGCCGCCCGGAAGAGGGCTCGGACGCCGAAGCGCCGCCTCAGGTCCCCCGCCACCTCCGCCAGGATTTCCTCCCGGCGGGCCACCAGGAAGAGGTCGCACCCTTCGGAAGCCAGGGCTTCGGCCACGGCCCTGCCCATTCCCGCCGAAGCCCCCGCCACCAGCGCCACCCGTCCCTTCAGCCCAAGTTCCATGGACGCCTCCTGCCGACTGGTATCCCGCCGGGCCTTTCCGCCTGAGCCGCCGGGTGCCGGCGGGAAACCCGCCGGAGGCGGGGTGCGGCGGCCAGCGGGTCCGTTAGGGCTGGACCTGCTCCAGAATCCTCCGCAGCATCTCCCGGTCGTCGGGAAGGAGCCCCGCGGCGGGCAGGCGCGGCGTGAGTTCGGCCCAACGGGGCTCCGCCTCGAAGACCCTGCGGAAGATCGGCAGGGCCTCCGCGAGGTGGCCGCTGCCCGCCAGCGTCACCGCCTGCCAGTAGGGGAGTTCCAGGACCTCCGGAGCCAGGCGGGCCGCCTCCGCGTACTCGCGGAGGGCCTGGTCCATCTGTCCCGCGGCGGCGAGGTCGTCCCCCTGGGAGGCGTGGGTGTAGGCCCGCTGGAGCCGTATCAGGCGCTTGAGCTCCTCCAGGGGCCGGGGAGAATCCTCCACCCGCAGGTTGAAGACGGTGTCGGCCCAGGGCCGCCCGGTGGAGGTCCCCTTGACCACGACGATGGCCGCCGACTGGCGCCCGCGGATGTCCCCCCCCGCTCCTTCGGCCGCCTCCAGGGCGGCCACCATGCGGTCCGCCAGGTCGCCCCGGGTCTCCCGGAAGGCCCGGGCCATGGCCGGCCACACGGCGGGGCTCTCCATCAGGTTGGCCTGGACGGAGAACTGCTCGCCGGTCTCGTGTCCAGCGGCGGCGATGCACTTGGTGCCGGTGTGGGCCGCCACGTTCCCCCGGGCGTCCACCATGGCCACCTGGCGCACCGCCTGCTGGGAGTCCCCGGCCAGGAGGGCTTTGAGGGCCTCGGGGGCCGTCTTTCCGGCCCGCATCAGGGCAAGCCCCAGGGGGCCGTAGGAGGGGTCCACGAAGGATTGGGTGGCCACGGCGCCCACGCCGGCCTCGGCCCAGGGAACCACCGACCCCACGGAGAACCAGTGGGACTGGACGGCCACCCCCATCTCCCCGGTGGCGGGGTCCCGGGCGACGATGGAGTAGGTGAAGGCCCTGGGCTCCGCCGCCCGGTGGAGGAGGGCGGGGGCCAGCAGCAGGGCGGCGAGGAGCATCTTTCGGGTCATGGCAAGACCTCCTTGGAGGACGGTTGGCCGGGTTCCTCCGGGGACGGCGGCCGGACGATGCGGACCCGGTGGATGCGGCGCCGGTCGGCGGAGAGGATCTCCACCGAGAGGCCGTCGAGGTGCACCCGCTTTCCGGCGGCGGGAATGGCACCCAGGCGCGTGCTGATCCACCCCGCCACCGAATCGTAGTCCCCTTCGGGAATGTCCACGCCGAGGCGTTGGGCGAGGTCGTAGACCGAGGCCCGGCCCAGGACCGAAAAGACGCCGGGGGCCTCTTCCCGGAAGGGATCCTCCTCGGCCTCCGCCGACTCCTGGATCTCGCCGACGATCTCTTCGATGAGGTCCTCGGTGGTCACCAGGCCGTCCACGCCCCCGTACTCGTCCACCACGATGGCCATCTGGAGCTTCTGGGCCTGGAATTCCTTCAAGAGGTCCGAAATGGGCTTGTTCTCGGGGACGAAGGGGACGGGCCGGGAGAAGGCCGAGACGGGCTCGTTCTCCCGGCCGGAGAGGAGGGGTTCCAGGAAGTCCTTGAGGTACGCCACCCCCACCAGGTTGTCGATCTGGCCCTCGTAGAGGGGAAGCCTCGTGTGGCGGGCCTTGGCCAGGATCTCCGCCGCCCTCCGGAGGGAGGTCCCCGCCTCGGCGCTGACCATGTCGGTCCGCGGCGTCATGACCTCCCGGACGACGGTGTCGCCGAACTCGATGACGCCCCGGATGAGCTCGCTGTCGGAGCTCTCCAGGATGCCCTCGCTCTGGCCCACCTGGAGGAGGGCCGTCAGGTCCTCCTCCTTGTCCTCGTCGGTCTCGGAGAGCTTGTCCCGGGCCGCCTCCACCCGCCGCCCCAGCACCGCCCCCAGGGGAAGGGTGGCGAAGCCGAAGAGGAGAAGGGAGGCCCTCACCACCGGGAGGGTGAAGAGGAGGACCCGGTGGGGGTCCCAGGCCGCCACACCCTGGGCGAGGAGGGCCAGGAGCAGCAGGAGGAGCGTGCCGGCGGCGAAACCCCAGAGCAGGGGGCGGGCCACCCCCTGGGCGCCCAGGATGGCCGAAAGGGAGAGGACCGTTCCCGCTCCCGAGGCCAGGATGCCGAACTGGAGGGTGAGGAGGTAGGCGAGGCGCCTTCTCAGGTACCGCCGGACCTCCTCCACCAGAGGAAGGTCCTCCTC
Organism: Acidobacteriota bacterium; assembly: GCA_049968315.1. Lineage (GTDB taxonomy): Bacteria > Acidobacteriota > UBA4820 > UBA4820 > DSQY01 > JBFLVU01. The sequence continues at coordinate 3,834 of JBMFRA010000017.1, read as the reverse complement.
TTCGGCCAGCCGGCTCACCGCCATGAGGGAGAGGGCGTTGAGCGCCGCCCGCGCCAGGAGGTAGGGGAAGAGCAGGAGGACGGAGAGGGCGAAGAGGAACGCACTCATGGGGAGAGCCCCCACCGGCGCCTCAGGCGCCTCTCCTTCCGTTCCATCCGGCCTCCGTCGGTCTCGTGGTCGTACCCCAGCAGGTGGAGGAGGCCATGGAGGAGCAGGCGCTTCACCTCCCAGGGGAGGGGCTTTCCCGCTTCTTCGGCGGCCTTCCGGGCCTTGCCCATCCCCACCAGGATGTCCCCGAGGTAGGGGGTGCCGTCCTCCAGGGCCTGGCCCGATGGGAAGGAGAGGACGTCGGTGGGGCCCCGCCGGCCGCGGTAGCGGGAGTTGGCCTCGGCCACCGTACGGTCGGAGGCGAGGCGCACCCCCACCTCCCCCTCCACCCCCAGGTGTCCCATGAGGTCCAGGAGAAAGGCGGCCAGTTCGTCCTCAGGGGGATGGGGGCTTCGGAGACGGCAGTGGATCCGCACCTCGCGCCGGTTCATCCTTTTTTCTCCTTGTCTCTTTCCTTGTCGAAGGCGTACCCGGGGTAGGAAATGCGCCGGCTGAAGATCCCCTGGAGGGTCTTCAGGAAGGCCTCCTTGAGGACGGTGAGGTCCCGGAAGGTCAGGGTGCACTCGTCCAGCTGGCCCTCGTCGGTGACCCGCTGGAGGATCTCCTCCACCAAGGCCTTGAGGCGGTGGTGGGTGGGCTCCTTGAGGACGCGGGAGCCGGCCTCGATGCCGTCGGCCATCATCACGATGGCCGCCTCCCGTGTCTGGGGCTTGGGCCCCGGGTAGCGGAAGTCGGCCTCGTTGAGGGTGTCCTTCTCCGGGTCCAGCATGGTGAGGGCCTTGTCGAAGAAGTACCCCACCCGCCGGGTGCCGTGGTGCTGGGGGATGATGTCCAGGACCGCCTCGGGAATCCCGTACTTCCTGCCCAGCGCCATGCCGTCCTTCACGTGGGCGGAGACGATGAGGGCGGACATGCGGGGGGCCAGGCGGTCGTGGGGATTCTGGCCCCGGGGTTGGTTCTCGACGAAGTAGGGGACGTTCAAGAGCTTGCCGATGTCGTGGTAGTAGCAGGCCACCCGGCAGAAGAGGCCGTTGGCCCCGATGGCGTCCGCCGCGGCCTCCGAGAGGGCGGCCATCATGAGCGAATGGTTGTAGGTCCCCGGGGCCTCCAGGGCCAGCTGCTTGAGGAGGGGGTGGTTGAGGCTGGAGAGTTCCAGGAGCCTGACGTCGGTGAGGATGCCGAAGAGGCTCTCGAAGAGGGGGAGGAGGGCCGATACCACCATGACGGTGAGAGGGAGCCCGGCGGCGAAGGCCAGGGCGGCGGGAAGGGCGGCGTACTTCCAACCGTGGTCGGCCCACCAGGGGTCGGTGAGCAGGACCCCTAGGGCGAGGGGGGCGTTCACCGCTCCGATGAGGAGCGCCCCCTTCCACTGGGCGGTCCGCTGGCGGAGCTTCACCCCGGCGTAGATGCCCGCCCCCTGGGAGAGGAGCCCGTAGAGGAGGAGGCCGAAGGAGAAGTCGCCCAGGACGCCGAAGAGGACGGAGAAGAGGAGGGCGTACACCACCGCCAGGTGGCGGTCCACGAGGAGCGTCATGAGCATGCTCCCCGCCGCCACGGGAACCACGAAGAGGAAGAAGGCCGGGCGGTCCAGCAGGGGGGCCTTGGCCCCCTCCGCCACCAGTCGGACCAAGATCCCCAGGCCGTCGGCCACCACCACGAAGACCGAGGCCATCATGAGGGTCAGGACGTAGAGGTTCAGGCCGGGGTGGCGCTCCTTCCGGTAGGTCTTGAGGTACATGAAGGTGAGGAGGAGAAGGAGCAGCAGGAAGCCCAGAAGGGCCGAGAGGAGCGGAAAGTTCAGCACCCCCCGGTTGGACTGGCGGTAGGCCTCGATCTTCTGCAGGGCTCCCGCGTCCACCTTGTCCCCGGCTTTCAGGATCACCTGGCCCTTGCGGAGGAAGACCACCAGCGGTTCCACCTGGGCGGCGGCCTGGTCCCGGCGGGTGGTGGTCTCCTGGCTGGAGTAGGTGAGGGTGGGGCGGAGCCAGCTCCGCACCAGCTCCTCCACGGCGCCCCTCAGGACCGGCGGTACCGAGGGCTCGGCCTCCACCAGGCTCCCGATGAGGCGGCGTGCCTGGGGGAGGGTCAGGATCTCGGCGTTCTGGAGGTCCTTCTGGTCCCATTCGAAGCCGGGGCGGCGGACGTCCCGGATGCGGATGGCCGAGGCGCCCTGGAAGGTCTCCCCGCCGGGAACGATCTTCCTCCGCTGGACCTCCCCGAGGACGGCGGCCACCCCTCCCTCCAGCTCCGTGCTGAAGCCTTCGGCCACCAGGTGCTTGAGGGTGAAGCGGGAGAGGCCGCCCCCCAGGAGTTCCGAGAGCTCCTGGAGCAGGCGCTCCTCCTCCGCTCCCCGCTCCTTGGGCGGCAGGGCCCCTTCCCGGAGCCGTTGCCGGTGGGCCTCCACCTTGGCCCGGGCGGCGGCGAAGGCCTCCCGGACCCGCTGCACCGACTGGGCGGCGAGGGCGGAGTCCCAGTCGAAGACGGGGTTCACCCGGGCCTGGGCCTCGGCCCGCTTCTGGGCCGTGGCCACCTCGTCCACGATCTGGAGGTCGAAGGGGGCCCGCACGTCCCGAACGGCCACCGCCCCCAAGGGGAGGGAAGGAGGGGGCTGGAGCCGGAAGCGGCGGGCGTAGATCCCGAAGACCACCAGCAGGAAGACCGCCGACCAGAACCAGGCGTTCTCCCGGAGGAAGAGGAGGGCCCGCCTCGGGAAGGTCTCTTTGAGGCCGGCCCGGAGCTCCGCCCGGGAAGGTGGCCCTTCCGCTCCGTTGTGGGGTGCCTGGCCCATCATCCCTTCCCGCTCATGGCGAGGCCATTTTACCAGAGGCTGGAAGGGGGGGTTACCGTCCCGCCGCCCGCTCGTAGGCCTTGATGATCTCCTGGACCAGGGGGTGGCGGACCACGTCCTTCTCGGTGAAGGAGACGAAGGCCAGGCCGGGGATGCCCTGGAGGACCTCGGCGGCGTCCACCAGGCCCGACTTGCGGGAGGGGTCGATGTCGATCTGGGTCACGTCGCCGGTAACGACGGTCTTGGAGTTGAAGCCCAGCCGGGTGAGGAACATCTTCATCTGGTCGATGGTGGTGTTCTGGGCCTCGTCGAGGATGACGAAGGAGTCGTTCAGCGTCCTGCCCCGCATGAAGGCGATGGGGGCGATCTCCAGGATGCCCGTCTCCAGGTACTTGGCCACGCGGTCGGCCTCCATGAGGTCGAAGAGGGCGTCGTAGAGGGGGCGGAGGTAGGGGTTCACCTTCTCGGCGATGTCCCCCGGCAGAAAGCCCAGCTTTTCCCCCGCTTCCACGGCGGGCCGGCAGAGGATGATCCGCTTGACCCGCTTCTCCCGCAGGGCCGAGACGGCCATGGCCACCGCCAGGTAGGTCTTGCCGGTCCCCGCGGGGCCGATGCCGAAGACCACGTCCCGCTCCCGGATGGCCCGCAGGTACCGCCCCTGGTTCAGGCTCTTGGGAAAGACCACCCGGCCGTGGGCGCACTGGACCTTGGCCTCCCGGTAGAAGTCCAGGAGTTCCCCCTTGAAGCCCTCGGCCCGCAGGGCGACGGCGGTGCGGATGTCCCCGGCGTTGAGGCGGATGCCGGCGGCGAAGAGGCGCTGGAGCTGTTCCAGGATCTCGAAGCAGGCCTCCACGCGCCCCTTCTCCCCGTCGAGGAGGAGGGTCTCCCCCCGGGCCGAGAGGCGGACGCCGGCGGCCTGCTCCACGAGGGCGGCGTTC
>JBMFRA010000016.1:21643-43921 GCA_049968315.1 Acidobacteriota bacterium | reverse complement strand
GCGGATGGCCGGATGATTTTGGACAGGTGTGATAGGTCAACAACTGAGCTTGATGGACGGGCAGGAGGCGCTCCACCGTTTTGACCTCGAGGATCAGTTCCTCCTCAACGAGCACGTCTATCCGGTAGCCGCAGTCGAGCCTGATTCCTTTGTACACCACAGGAAGGGGCACCTGACGCCGAAAGGCGAGCCCCCGCTGGGACAGCTCGTAACAGAGGCAATCCTCGTAGGCCGATTCCAGAAGTCCTGGGCCTAGGAACCTGTGGACTTCCACCGCCGCACCGATTACCTTCTCGGTCAGTTCGTCGTTGGGCTCAAGGCGATCGGTCATTCCTGGCTCCCAACCCCAGCTCAGCGCCTCAGCGTCTCAGCGGTTAGCCCAGGACCTCTCTTGGATCGGTGAGCACGCCGCGGAGGGCGCTGGCGGCGACGGTGAGGGGGCTGCCGAGGAAGACCTCGGCCTCCTTGCTCCCCATGCGCCCCTGGAAGTTCCGGTTGGAGGAGCTGATGCACCGCTCACCGGGGGCCAGGAGCCCCTGGTGGGCGCCCAGGCAGGGCCCGCAGCCGGGGGGCGCCACCAGGGCCCCTGCCTCCACGAGGGTGGCGAGGGTCCCGTCGGCGATGGCCGCCTGGAAGATGCTCCGGCTGGCGGGGATGACCAGCAGCCGGACCCCCGGGGCCACGTGCCGGCCCTCGAGGATCGCCGCCGCCGCCCGCAGGTCGCTCAAGCGCCCGTTGGTGCAGGTACCCAGGAACGCCTGTTGGACGGGCAGGCCCTTGACCTCGGAGACCGGCGCCACGTTGTCCACGGTGTGGGGCCTGGCCACCACCGGCTCCAGCGCCGAGAGGTCGTAGGCCAACTCCCGGTGGTAGGCGGCGTCCCCGTCGGCCCAGAGGGCCTCCCACTCCGCGCCGGGGGCGTGCTCCCTCAGGTAGGCCTCGGTGGCGGCATCCACCGGGAAGACGGCGATCTTGGCCCCCATCTCGATGCCCATGTTGGCCACCGTGAGGCGGTCGTCCATGGAGAGGCCGCGGAGGTCGCCGTGGAACTCCACCGCCCGGTAGTTGGCGCCGTCGGCCCCCACGTCGCCGATGATCCGGAGGATCAGGTCCTTCCCCATGACCCCGGGGGGAAAGCGCCCCGAAAGGGCCACGCGGATCGTTTCGGGGACCTTGAGCCACGTCTCCCCCGTGAGGAGCAGGACCGCCGCCTCGGTGCGGTCGATGCCCGTGGCGAAGGCACCCAGTGCACCGTAGGTGCACGTATGGCTGTCGGAGCCGAGGACCAGCATGCCGGGAAGGGCCAGCCCCTTCTCCACCATGAGCTGGTGGCAGACCCCCTCCCCCACGTCGAAGAAGTGCTCCACCCCGTACTCTTTCACGAACCGCCGGATCTTGGCGTGGCCGAGGGCCGTCTTCTCGTCCACCGCGGGCACCACGTGGTCGATGGCGATGACCGGCATGCCGCGGTCCACGAGGCCGTGGGCCTTCAGCTCCTCGGAGACCTTTCCCACGATGGCGCTGGTGTTGTCGTGCATGAGCAGGTGGTCCGGGCGTACCGTCACGATCTGGCCCGGCACCACCGACCCGAGCCCCGCCTTCTTCGCCAACATCTTCTCCGCAAAGGTCTTGCCCATTCAGAACTCCAACATTTCTCACCGCCGCTTGGCTGCCTTCCCTTCGAACGGGGACCACCGCGGTGCCCTACGCCTTACCCCCATGGACCTCCTGTGCAACCCGGCGCCTCGGCGGTTCGACCCCATCTCACCCCAGCAGCCCGCCCCGGAGGTAGGTCTGGACCTGCACCTCGGGCCAGGGCTGGGCCGCGACCACGGTCCCGTCGGCGCGGGTGATGGTCCCCGCCACGAAGTCCACGGTGATCTCTTCGCCGTCCTGGATGTCCGTGTCCACGAGGTCGCTGGCGACGACGGGGAGCGCGGCGTTGATGGCGTTGCGCTTGTAGATGGCGCCGAAGCTCTTGGCGACGATGGCGCCCAGCCCCAGGGCCTTGAAGCAGTCCACCGCCTGCTGGCGCGAAGAGCCGGCACCGAAGTTCTTCCCCGCCACCACGATGTCCCCCGGCTTCGCCTTCTTGGCGAAGTCCTCGTGGCCCGCGAGGTTGCCGAAGGCATAGGGGCCCATTTCCTCCAGCTTGGTGATGGCCAGGTGCTTGTTGTGGAAGATCATGTCCGTGTCGATGTTGTCCCGGCGGATGACCCACACCCGGCCCGTGATCTTCAGGGGCTTGGAGGCGGGGACGGGGGCGGCGCCGCCCTCCCCGCCGGGCGCCCGGACCGCCCGGGTCCCCGGCTCCCATACGGCGGGCTCTTCGGGGATGTGCTCCGGGTCGGTGAGGAAGCCGGCCACGGCGGAGGCCGCCGCCACGGCGGGGCTGGCCAGGTAGACCTCCCCCTTTCCCTGCTTTCCAGGGAAGTTCCGATTCCCCGTGGAGACCGTCACCTCCCCGGGGCCGTTCTGGCCCACCTGGCCGGCGGCGCACCCGCCACACCCGGCGTTGGAGACGAGGGCCCCGGCCTCCTTGAAGACCTCCATCAGGCCCTCCCGCAAGGCCTTCCGCCAGACCCCGTCGGTGGAGGGAACCACCTTGAGGACCACCCCCGGCGCCACCTTCCGCCCCCTCAGCACGGCGGCGGCTTCGGCCAGGTCCTCGAAGCGCCCGTTGGTGCAGGAACCGATGAAGACCGAGTCCACCTTCCGCCCCCGCACCTCGGAGAGGGGGACGGCGTCCTCGGGGTGGCCCGGCCGGGAGACCATCGCCTCGACGGCGTCCAGGTCCACCGCTTCCACCCGAAGGTAGGAAGCCCCGGCGTCGGGGAAGACCGGTTCCCAGTCGCTCCGGCCGGTGGCCCGCCGGCAGTGGGCGACCACCTCGGGGCTCGGGGGAAAGAGGAGGGCGATGGCGCCCATCTCCGTGGCGAGGGAGGCGAGGGTGATGCGCCCGTGGAGGGGCAGGGCCTCGGCCCAGGGCCCTGCCACCTCGGCGGCGCAGCCCAGGAGGCCCGCGGCGCCGAAGCGGCGGAGGAGGTGGAGCGCCACGTCCTTGGCGGAGGCGCCCCCGGCGGGGGTTCCCCGGAGTTCCAGGCGTACGGTGGGCGGCACCTCGAACCAGACCCTGCCGTAGGCCCAGGCGGCGGCGATGTCCATGTCACCCATCCCCTGGCCGAAGGCTCCGATGGCGCCCAAGATATTGGCGTGGGAGTCGGTGGAGACCAGGGTGGAGCCCGGCCAGGCGAGCCCCTCGTCGATGGCCAGGTGGGTGCCGATGCCCGCGTCGATGTCGAAGACCCGGATCCCCCGTTCCCGGGCGAAGAGGCGGCACTTCTGCTGGTTCTCGGCGTACCGCTGGTCCGAGCCGGTGGGGTTGCAGTCGAAGGTGAAGAAGGTCCGGGAGGGATCGGCCACCGGAAGCCCGCGGTCCAGGAGGTTCTTGACCACGTTGGCCCCTCCGAAGTCCCGGGCCACACGGGCGTCTATGAAGACCTCCACGATCTCCCCCGGCACGACGCGCTCCCGGCCCGCGTGGGCGGCCAGGATCTTCTCGATCATCGTCATGGGCATTCCCGGATCTCCTAGCTTGGGTTCACCGCTGAGACGCTGAGAGAGGACCCGCTTCTCGAGGCCCATGCCCGATGCACCGTTCCCCTTGCAGAATCCGCAGCCTCGCGGTCACTTCCAGCCAAACCGGACGGTAGTCAGCCCTCCGGGCCGATCCTCGAGCGCACGGCAGGCCGGTGGTGAGATCTTCCTCTGCGCCTCTGCGCCTCAGCGGTTCAGACAATCAACGTCCCCTTCTGGAGCATGACGAGGGGGTCGAAGGTGGCGAAGTCCGCCTGGTGGATGAGGATCGTCTCCACGGTCTTGGGGGCCCCCTCCCCCTCCTTGGCGTGGCAGCCGATGCAGTTGAGGATCTCCTGGGGCAGGCCCGCCTCGGCGGCCAGCGCCAGGCCCGAGAGCGGGTGGCGGAGGCACATGCCGCTCCGGCTCTTGCGGTAGCCGCCCTTTCCGTCGGGTTCGATCTCCAGGATCTTGCCCACGTCGTGGAGGAGGGCGCCGGCGATGAGGCGGTCCAGGTCCACCGGATAGGGCAGGCTCCGGTAGTGGGCGGCCTGGCCCTGGTAGAGGCCCACCGCCCCCGCCGTCACCGCCAGGGTGTGCTCCAGGAAGGTGATCCCCCGGCAGTCCGCCAGCAGGGTGAAGGGCATCTTCAGGAAGTCCGCCTTCCGGCGGTACCCGCTCCGGCCGAGGGCCTTGAGGAAGGTCTCCACCACCTTCTCCCGGAGGTCCTCGCCGGAAATCCGTCCGATCCAGGGTTGCAGGAGTTCCGCGACTTCTTGGCGGTTCATGGCCGGCTCTCCTTTTCGCTCACCGCGGGCCTTCCCCTTCCCGGGCCGGCCCGCGGCCCTCGCCGCCCAGGAAGCCGTGGCGGCGCATCCAGTCGTCGTCGAAGATGGTGCTCAGGTACCGGGAGGCGCCGTCGGGAAAGATCGTCACGATGCGGGCGGGCCTGTCGAGCTCCCGGGCCAGCCGGAGGGAGGCCCAAAGGGCCGCCCCGCTGGAGCCTCCCGCCAGGATCCCCTCCCGCCGCACCAGCTCACGGCAGGTGAGGAAGGCGTCCCGGTCGCTGACGGTGACCACCTGGTCCACGTTGGAAAAATCGGCGCACCCGATGATGAACTCGTCCCCCAGGCCCTCCAGGAGGTAGGGCTTCGGCTCGCACCGCTTCCCCGTGCGAAAGTAGTGGGCGAAGACCGACCCCTCCACGTCCACGGCCACGACCCGGATTCTCGGATCGCGCTCCTTGAGGTACCGGGCCACGCCGCCGACGGTCCCCCCGGTGCCCATGCCCGCCACCAAGGCGTCGATCCGGCCCTCCATCTGCTCCCAGATCTCGGGGCCTGTGGTGAGGTAGTGGGCCTCGTTGTTCTCGCGGTTGTTGTGCTGGTCCGGGAAGTAGCACCCCGGGGTCTCCCGCGCCAGCCGGGGGGTGATCTGGTTGTAGGAGTCGGGGTGGTCGGGGGGAAGGGTGCTGTCCACCTTGAGGACCTCCACCCCCAGGGCTTCGAGCTGGCGGAGCTTCTCGGGGCTGATGCGGTCCCGGACCACCACCTTCAGGCGGTAACCCATCTGGATGGCGACCAGCGCGAGCCCCAGGGCGGTGTTGCCGGAGGAGTTTTCGAGGATCAGGTCTCCCCGCTTCAGGCGCCCCTCCTCCGCCGCCCTCCGGATCATGTGGAGGGCCGCCCGGTCCTTGATGCTCCCCATGGGGTTGAAGAACTCCAGCTTGGCGTAGAGGCTGGCTCGCAGCCCCTCCCCGACCTTCCGGAGGCGCACCATGGGGGTCTGCCCCACCAGGTCGAGGAGGCTCTCGTACACCTTGGGATGCCGCATGGCTCCCTCCACGGACGGGGGGCCGCCTTCAGAGCCGGGCCAGGATGGCGTCGGTCATCTGCTGGGTGGTGCAGGCGCCCTGGGCGAAGACCCCCGGCCCCCCCGGCAGGCGGAGCATGTCGTAGGTCCGGACCTTTCCTTCGGCCACCACCTCCGCCACGGCGTTTCGGATCCTGTCGCCGATGGCCCGTTCCCCGACGTGGTCGCAGAGCATGGCCGCCGAGAGGATCGTCGCCAGGGGGTTCACGATGGAGGGGGAGAGCTTCTCGTACTTCGGCGCCGAGCCGTGGGTGGGCTCGAAGACGGCGTACTCCCGCCCGATGTTGCCCGAGGCGGCGAAGCCCAGGCCGCCCACGAGGCCGGCAAAGGCGTCGGAGAGGATGTCGCCGAAGAGGTTCTCGCAGACGAAGACGCCGTACTCCTCCGGGTTCTTGGTGAGCCACATCATGATGGCGTCGATGTTCACCGACCAGAGGGCGATTCCGGGGAACTCCGCCGCGATCTTCTTGGCCTCCAGCTCGAACATCCCGGAGGTCTCCCGCAGCACGTTAGGCTTTTCCGCCACCGTGACGCTCTGGTAGCCGAACTTCTTGGCGTACTCGAAGGCCTCCCGGATCACCCGGCGAGTGGCCTCCCGGGTGACGATCCGGGTGGAGACCGCCAGGTCGGGCCCGGCCACGGAGGCGAAGGCCTTGAACTTGGGGTGGGTGGCCAGGGCCTCCCGGACCTTTTGGGGCGGGTCGGTCCACTCCACCCCGCCGTAGGAACCCTCGGTGCCCTGGCGGAAGATCACCACGTCCACCCGGGGTTCCTCGAAGCCGCCGTCCAGGGTCTTGCGGACGAAGTTGAGGGGGTTCCCCGGGAAGGAGCGGCAGGGGCGGACACAGAGGTCCAGATCGAAGCGCTGGCGCATGGCCACGATGGGGCTGAAGTAGACGAGCCCCTTGCCCCGGAGCTGGGGATCCAGCTCGGCCTCGGCGTCCCACTTGGGTTTGGAGGTGATGGCCCCGAAGAGGCCCAGGCGGTGCTTCTCCAGGAGCTTCACCGTCCGCTCGGGAAGGGGGTTGCCCTCGGAGCACCAGAAGTCCCAGCCGATGTCTCCGTGGACATAGTCGGCGGGAAAACCGGCCTTCTGAAGGACGCGGACCGCCTCGGGGAGGACGACCTTGCCGATGCCGTCGCCGGGCATGGCGACGATGGTGTAGTGGTTCATGGCTTTCCTTTCTCTCTTGGGTTGAATTCCTTCGCCGCCCGCCGTTGCCCTCTCCCCCCCACCGCGGGGAGGGCGGTCGAGACGCTCCGGGCGTCTTCCCCCGTGGAATCCGCCCATCCATCCATGCTCTTGGGTGTCCCCGGCTGGGCGTGAACCCCGAAGCCGTACCCGCCGGCGGAGGGGCGGCGAGCCCCCTCGGCCCTGAAGGCGGCTAACGGATCGCGAAAGGCTGGATGGCACCCTTCGGCCGGCAACGGCATCAGCTCCCCTCGTCAGGCCCCAGACCATGGCCGTGCGCTGGACCGGTGTGAACCGGGCCCACCACGCGTCGTCGAGGCGCTGGGCGCTCCTCCCAGGAGCGCGCGATGCGGACGGTGAGCCTACGTTTCGCTTTCGCTCTTTCCGCCACGGGGCCTCGCCTCGTCCCCGGCACCGGGAACATCCTTATTTTATAGGTAGTAAGCCCTTCCCGTCAAGGATTCGCCAGCCGCCCCAACAGCCGCAGCAGGCCGTCGAGCACGGTCAGCGGGTGGGGCGGACAGCCCGGGATGAAGAGGTCCACGGGGATGTCCGCGGGCATGCCGGCCACCGCCGGGCTCCCGGCGAAGGGGCCGCCCGAAAGGGCGCAGGCCCCCGAGAGGATCACGAGCTTGGGGGCGGGGACGGCCTCGTAGGTGAGGCGCAGGGCTTCGGCCATGTTGGCCGTGACGGGACCCGTAACCAAGATCCCATCGGCGTGGCGGGGCGAGGCCACGAACTGGATGCCGAAGCGGCCCATATCGAAGACTACGTTGGAGAGGGCGTTCAACTCCGCCTCGCATCCCGCGCACCCGCCGGCGCACACCTGCCTCAGCTTCAGCGACCGTCCGAAGAGGCGGCGCATCTCGCGCCCCAGGGCCTCGACCTCGGGCCGGACTCCGCGCGCCACAGCCAGTCCCGCCACGCGGTTGGAGGCCAGGGAGTACTCCCGGGAGAAGGTTACGGCCCCCGAGGGGCAGGCCTGCGCGCAGGCGGGGCAGAAGAGGCACTTGGCGAGGTCCACCCGCAGCCCCCCGTCCACGGCGATGGCGCCCGTGGGGCAGGCCTCGGCACAGGCGCGGCAGTCTCGCTCGCAACGGGAGGGATCGAGGACCGGCAGGCCCCGGAACTTCTCCGGTAACGGGTTCTCCGCCGGGGGGAAGGGCGGGGTCTTACGGCCCTGGCGCCAGCGCGCCTTGAGCAGGTCCATCATAGATCGTGCCCCGCGTAGGAGAGGTTGAAGCTCTTGTTGCAAAGGGGGAAGTCGGAGATGGCGCCTCCCCGCATGGCCATGGCGAGGCCCGGCCAGTTGTGGAGGGATGGATCCGTCACCCGGTACTCGGCGGTCTTTCCGGCGGTGTCCGACACGACCACGTGGGCGGCCTCCCCGCGCCAGCCCTCCACGAGGCCGGCCGCGAGCGTGTCGGGCCGTCGCGGGCCTTGCGTTTCGGCGCGCACTTCCCCCGGGGGGAGCGCGGGGAGGTGTTCCTGGAGAAACCGAAGGGACTGTTGCATCTCCAGCCAGCGGACCTTGGCCCGTGCGTAAACGTCGCCCGTGGCCAGCACCTGGGGAGTCACCTGGGCGAAGCGGAAGTAGCCCGCGGGGTGGTCGTGGCGAACGTCCCTGCGGCAGCCGCTCGCCCGAGCGGCAGGGCCTACCAGACCGAGGGCCTCGGCCATCTCCCGGCGCAGCACGCCGGTGCCTTCGAAGCGGTCCTGGACCGACGCGGAGCCGAAGAGGAGCTCGGCGCTGTCGGCCAGGTCCCGCTGGAGGACCGCCAGGCGCGCGAGGGCGGACTCGATCCAGGCCCCGTCCGCGTCAAAGCGGACACCACCCACGGTGAGCAGGCCCCGCCCGGTCCGGTTGCCGCAGAGGGAGAGGGTCAGGTTCAAGAATTCCCCTCTCAGCCGGCCCAGAAAGGAGGCGCCGGGCAGATAGCCCACGTCGCCCGCGAGGGCTCCCAGGTCGCCGGCGTGGTTGGCAAGGCGCTCCAGCTCCAGCGCGACGGCTCTCAGCGCCTGCGCCCGCGGAGGCACCGGAACCCCCCCCAGGGCCTCCTCCGCCAGGACGTGAGCCGTGGCGTGCGCCACCACCGAGTCTCCTGCCAGGGATTCGGCCACCACCAGCCTCCTCGCCGGAGGGGCCTCGCGAAGGAAGTGCTCCGCCGCCCGGTGCTGGTAGCCCAGCTGGATCTCGAGGTGGAGAACCTCCTCACCGTGGCATTGGAAGCGAAAGTGGCCCGGCTCGATGACCCCCGCGTGGACCGGACCCACGGCAACCTCGTGGACCTCCTCGCCGTCGGCGCGGAAGTAGGAGTAGCCCTCCGGGATGGCCCGGCCCGCGGGGAGAGCGGGAAACCGGAGGGGCTTGAGCCACGGGTGGCCCTCGGGGGTGATCCCGTGGCGCTCCCAAAGGTCCCGCTCGAAGGCCTGGGCCTGCGGCCACCGGGGCGTCAGGGAGGGGTAGGCAGAAGCGGCGCCGAGGCGCCCTGCCGTCGCGGCCAGCCTCCCCGAGCCGTCCAGCGCGACCAGCGCCACGAGGGTCCGGCCGCCGGGACGCTGGAGCGGGAAGAGGGCCACCAGGCGCGCGCCCTGTGCGGCGGCCTCAAGAACGCGGCCGGCGAACTCGGCGGCGTCCCCTTCGGGGATGGCGGCCACCTCCAGGTAGGCCCCGTTGGCAAAGGCCGCGAATCCTCTCGTCATGAGGGCACCCCGAGGGAACGGACGGCGGCTCGAATGAGGGCCTGCAGAGGCTCGGGCACGTAGAGGCCCAGCACGAGCGACGCCGCGGCGAGCACGAGCGTGGGCGCCAGCAGAAGGGCCATCTGCCAGCCCCGCGGAGCGGGGGGAGCCCCCTCCGGCGGCCGCCCGAAAACCATCCCGAGGAAGGCGGAGGCCATGGCGGCGAAGGCGGCGGCGAGGAGGGCCAGGAAGAGGGCGGCCACGAGGGCGCGCCCGCCCGAGAGGGCCGCCAGAAGGATGGCCAGCTCGCTGATGAAGGGCCCGAAGGGAGGTGTGCCGGTGATGGCGAGGAAGCCGGCGAAAAAGAGCAGGCCAAGGAGCGGGGCGCGGCGCGCCAGTCCGGTGACGTCCGCCACGGCCTTGGAGTGGAAGATCACGAAGACCCCGCCCGCGGCGAAGAAGAGCAGGGCCTTGGCGAGGGAGTGGTTGAGCGCGTGGAGCAAGGCGCCGAAGAGGGCCTGCGAGGAGCCCAGCCCCACCGCCGCGGCCAGGATGCCCATGTGCTCCACGCTGGAGTAGGCCAGGAGCCGCTTGTAGTCCGGCTGGCGGACCAGGAAGGCCGTGGCCGTGGCCATGGAGACCAATCCCAGCACGAGCAAAGGGCCTCGGGCGAAACCGCTCAGGCCCGAGGCGTTCACCACCTGAAGGACCCGGAGGATCCCGAGGAAGGCGCAGTTCAGCAGGGCGCCGGACAGCAAGGCCGACACGGGGGAGGGAGCCTCCGAGTGGGCGTCGGGAAGCCACGTGTGCATGGGCGCGAGGCCCATCTTGGTGCCGTAGCCCACCAGCAGAAAGAGGAAGGCCGTCTTGAGCCAGGGCGCGGACATCTGGGGCGCCGCCGCGATGAGCGGGTCCAGGAGGAGGGATCCCGAAGACTCTGGGGGAAGGGCGAGGGCGAGGAAGAAGGTCCCCGCCAGCGCCAGCGCGATCCCCACGGAGCAGAGGATGAGGTACTTCCACGCCGCCTCCAGGCTCTTCTCCGACCGTTCGAAGAAGACGAGGGGCGCGCTGCTGAGCGTGGTGGCCTCCAGGGCCACCCAGAAGAGCCCCAGGTGCCGGCTGAGGACGGCCAGGGTCATGGAGCCCAGGAAGATGAGCATGGCCGGCACGTAGTAGCGCCGGCGCGGGTGGCGGTGGAGCGCCATGTACCCGAAGGTGTAGGCCGAGGCCAGCAGGAAGAGGGCCGTGACGATGCCCAGGAAGAGCCCGCCCAGCGGGTCGAGGGCCAGGGCGCCCCCCCACTCGGGCCGCGGCGGATGGACCGCGGCCCACACCACGAGGAGCGCCTGGAGGAGTCCCGCTCCAAGGAAGACGGCGCGGCGCGCCGTGCGCCTGGGCAGGGCCCACGCCAGGCCGGCCAGCGCCAGAGGCGCCGCCACCAGGGCCGTGAGGATCACGGCTCGTCCTCCCTCAGCGCCGTGAGCGAGCGCACGTCGATGTGGTCGAAGGTCCGGTGGATGTTGTACACCACGATGCCCATCACGAAGACGCCCACGAAGACGTCCAGCAGGATGCCCATCTCCACCAGGAGCGGCATGCGGCGAAGGAGGGTGAGTCCGAAGAGAAAAATGCCGTTCTCCAGGACCAAGTAGCCCGCCACCTGTGAGAGCGCCTTCATCCGGCTCACCAGGAGCAGGAGTCCCGTGAGCATGGTGGCGAAAGCGGCGGCTGCCAGGAGGATTCCCGCCCTGCGCGCCACCATGGGCAGGCGCGAGGCGAAGACAAAGGAGAGGGCAACGCCGAGGGAGGCGAGGAGGAGCGAGGTGCCGTAGGAGACGAGGGGCTCGAGGTCGCGGCGGGCTCCCGTCCGAACCACCGCCCGGTTCAGGAAGTAGGGAATGGCAGTGGACTTGAGGAGAAGGATCCCCACCGCCACGAGCCAGGCGTGGGGGCTCTCGAAGCCGTCGAGGAGGAGTGCGAGCCCCGCGGTGGCGGCCGCTTGGAGCGCGAAGCCGCGGATCAGGACCCTCAACCGGCTGGTGGCCGCCATGAGGAGGTCCAGCAGGACCACCCCCACGAGCAGGAAGAGGACGGGGCCGCTCACGGACGTCCCCCCGCCATCAGGAGGAGGACGGCGAAGCCGGCGAGGGCCGCCGCCAGCCCGAGGTACTGGGGAACCCGCGAAAGGCGCAGGCGCGCCATGACGCTCTCCACCAGTCCGACGAGGACTCCGGTCACCGCCACCCCCGCGAGGAAGAGCAAGAACCGCACCCCCTCGGAATTGGCGCGGGGGAGGAGGAGGGAGGCGAAGAGGGCCGAATAGAGCCAGAGCTTGAGCGACGCGCTGTAGAGAATAAAGGCGAGGTTGGGTCCGGAGTGGTCCAGGACCATGACCTCGTGGATCATGGTGAGTTCCAGGTGGGTTGCGGGGTCGTCCACCGGAATCCGGCTGTTCTCCGCCAAGAGGACGAGGAAGAAGGCCCCGGCCATCAGGAGAAGGGCGGGGGCGGACCCCGGCGCCGCCGCGCCCTCCCCCCCGAACGCCGCCCACAGGCTGAGCCCTCCCCGCGCCCAGGCCAAACCGCCTAGGACCAGAAAAAAGGCGGGCTCCGCGAGGGCCGAGAAGGCTGCCTCGCGGCTTGCGCCCATGCCCTCGAAGGAGGATCCCGTATCCATGGCCCCCGCCACGAGGGCGAATCGTGACAGGGCCAGCAGGTAGGCGAAGAGGATCAGATCACCGGAAAAGGATAGGGGCGGAGCCAGCGGGCCCTGAGGAAGAAAAAGCAGGGCCGCCGCCACGGCGGCGAGAGAGACGGAGGGCGCCGCGCGGAAGACCCACGTGGCGGTCCCGCTGACCACCTCGCCCTTGCCCAGGAGGCGGAAGAGGTCGCGGTAGAGCTGGAGGAGGGGCGCGCCCGTGCGGCCGCCCGCCAGCGCCTTGGTCTTCCCGATGATCCCCATGAGCAGAGGCGCGAGCGCGAGCGCCACGAGGGGAGCCAGCACGCCCATCCAACGGCCGCTCACGCCAGCACCTGCCAGAGAAGGAGGGCGACCAGGGCCAGGAGGACGTAGAGCAGGTAGTTCTGCAGCCGCCCCTGCTGGAGAGGGCGCAAGGCTTTCGCCACGGCGAGAACGCCGCGCACGGCGGGCTCGTAAATCCGGCGGTCGGCCGGGTCGGGGTAATGGCTCTGGAAAGACGCGCCATCGGGAAAGAACCCCTTGGGCCGGCGCTTTCGCAGGGACGCCCGGATGAGCGTCGGTGCGATGGAGAGGAGCGGTTGCGCGAAGGAGGAGGCCGTGTACTGCATGCGGGGCGAGGGCGCGCCGTAGCCGCAGCCCCACGTCGGCCCGGCCGCCCGCTCCCTGCCCTGAAGGAGAAGGCGCCGAAGTCCCAGCAAGAGGGCCGTGGCCACCAGAAGGGAGAACCCGGTCCAGGCCACCGCCGCGAGCGGGCGCAGGATGGGACTCAGGTCATGCGGCGCGGCGCCGGGACCTTCCGCCAAAGCCTCGGCGGCGGGCAGGACCAGCCGCACGGCCCACGGGGCACCCAGGCCCACGGGGCACCCAGGCCCACGGCGAGGCACGCGGCCCCCACGGCCGCCATGGGCGCCCTCATCCAGAGGCCCCGCTCCTGGGCGCGGGCGGCCTCCAGGCTGCGCGGCTCCCCGAGGAAGACCACCCCGGAGGCCTTTGCGAAGCACGCCAGGGCCAGCCCTCCCACCAGCGCCAGCGAGGGAACCGCGGCGAAGAGGACCACGGAGGGGGTGTCCGCTCCCCGCAAGGCCCCCGTGAGGAGCCCCGCGTAAACCAGCCATTCGCTGACGAACCCGTTGAAGGGGGGCAGGGCGCAGATGGCGGCAGATCCCGCCAGGAAGGCGGCGCCGGTATACGGCATCCTCTTCAAGAGGCCGCCTAGCTCTTCCACATCGCGCGTCCCCGCGGCCTGGGCCGCCGCGCCGCCGCTGTAGAAGAGGAGCCCCTTGAAGAGCCCGTGGTTGAGCGTGTGGAGCAGGGCGCCCGCGGCGGCGAGCAAGGCCGCCCCCTCCAAACCCGAAGTCTTCGCCAGGAGAGCGGCCCCCAGGCCCAGGACGATGATGCCCACGTTCTCCACGCTGTGGTAGGCGAGGAGCCGCTTCAGGTCGTGCTGAGCCAGGGCGTACGCCACCCCACCCAGCGCCGAGGCCGCGCCCATCGCAAGGAGCACGTAGCCCCACGCGCGGGGCGGGTGGCCCGCCAGGAGAAGGAGCCGCACAAGCCCGTAGACCCCCATCTTGATCATGACGCCGGACATGAGCGCGGAGACGTGGCTGGGGGCCGCGGGGTGGGCCTTGGGAAGCCAGACGTGGAACGGGACGAGGCCCGCCTTGCTCCCGAAACCGGCGAGGCCCAGCAGAAACACCGCCCAGGCCGCGGGAGGGGCCAGGGCCGTCGCGGCGAGGCCGTCGAAGGAGAGCGTGCCTGCGTGGACCCCCCAGAGGCCGAACATGGCGGCGAGGCACGCCGCGCCCAAGTGGGTGGCGGTGAGGTAGACGAGGCCATCCTGGCGGACGGCGGCGTCCTCGTGATCGTGGATCACCAAAAAGAACGAGGAGACAGACATTCCCTCCCACGCCAGGAGGAACAGCACCCCGTCCCGGGCCAGGACCACCAGGGCCATGGCGGCCACGAGCACCTGGAAGAAGGCCCACGAAGCGCTGTCCCACTGCGATTCCCGGTGGTGGGCCAGGTAGCCCTTGCCGTAGGCCGCCGCGGGTACGGCCAGCACGAGTGCAAAGAGGAGGAAGAAGGCGGAGAGCCCATCCAAGCCGGCGCGCATCGTACCCCACGGCATGGACCACGGGAGGCTGGCCTCCCAGGGGTTGCCTGCGGCCAGCGCGGAGGCGGCGGGCGGCAGGGCCAGCAACGCGGCGAGGAGGACCGACGCGAAGGCGACACCGGCCGCACGGCCCGAGCGCGATCCGCACAGGAGGGAGAGAAGGGCCCCGGCCAGGAGGCACCCCAGGCTGGCGAGGAGCCAGGCGCCGGGGTACGGGATCACGCCCTCTTCTCCAGCCCGGCGTCCACCCGGGCGAAAGCGCCGAGGATGGCCTCCCGCCCGGCCTCCTGGGCGAGGCAACGCCCTACCTCGGCGTCCTGCAGGGCGAAGGCCAGGCGCGAGAGGAGGCGGAGGTGGCGCTTCACGGTGGAGCTGACCAGCACGAAGAGGGCTTTCACGGGGCGGCCGTCCAGGGCGCCAAAGTCCACGGGGTGGTCCAAAAAGCAGAGGGAGAGCGTGTCGGGAGAGGGCGGCAAGATCACGGGGAAGCGGGGGTGGGGAATGGCGACTCCGTTGCCCACCGCCGTGGACCCCAGGTTTTCCCGGGCGATGAGCATCTGGGCGAGGAAGGCGCGGTCGGTGCCCTCGGGAAGGGGAAGGTACCCCACGAGGTTCTGGAGAACCGAGGTCTTGTCCTCCCCGCCGACGCGGTAGTGGATTCCACCCGCATCGAGGGCCCCCACCAGGCTCACCGGTGGATCGGCGGCCTCCTTGGGGTTTTCGTCGAAGATGGTGGGGGAGACGGGCAACCGCCGAGCCGTCGCCCACTCCAGGATCTCTCCGCGGCTGAAGCGGTACTGGTCCTGGATGCGGTAGGCCGGGATGCTTCCCTGCTTGAGCCACCGGTAGATGGTCTTCTCCGAAACGCTCAGGAGCTTGCTGATGTCCCGGACCGTCAGGTTCACCTTGCCCTCCAATGGCCAGCATGGGCCATCCTTGGACACATTTGGCCAAAACGTCCCACAAAACAAGGTGTGAGGCCCGGCGCGTCAGGGCAGGCGGGGGCTCCCCAGGCGGACGACTCGAATCGCCACGACGCCCTCCTGCCTTCGGATTTCGGGGGTTCGTGATTCCGCGATCACCCTATCCCTCCATCCCGGGATCACGCGATCCACTGCTGTCCAAAATTAGTTTCTAGCCCCCTTGTGTCCGAGACCGCTTTGGGCGTTGTTTTTCCGCAGGCGGCCCGAAGCGCAGCGGAGGGCAACCTGCAGGCCGCAGGATTGGGCCTTGGGTGGGGAAGGCAAGGCCACCCCACCCCGTTCGGCGTCGTCGTCCCAGGTAACGGTGCGGGTGCGCTCCACCGGAACCTCCGCGAGGCTCACGCTTCCACGGTGCACCGCTCGATGACGACCTTCTCCAGGGGACGGTCGTCGGGGCCGGTGCGGCTCCGGCCGATGGCCTCCACCACCTCCATGCCGGTCTCCACCTCGCCGAAGATGGTGTGGCGGCCGTCCAGCCACCCCGTGGGGGCCAGCGTGATGAAGAACTGGCTCCCGTTGGTGTTGGGGCCGGCGTTGGCCATGGCCAGAAGGCCCTTCTTGGTGAAGGAGAGGCCGGTCTTGACCTCGTCCTCGAAGGGCCTTCCCCAAATGGACTGGCCGCCCCGGCCCGTCCCCGTGGGGTCGCCCCCCTGGATCATGAAGCCGTCGATGACCCGGTGGAAGATCACTCCGTCGTACTTGCCGGTCCGGGCCAGGGTGGCGAAGTTCTCGCAGGCCTTGGGAGCCTTGTCCTCGAAGAGGGTGAGGCGGATGTCGCCCCGGTTGGTGTGGAGGGTGACGGTGGCCATGGGGGCCTCCTTTCCAGGGGGCAGTCTACCACCGCGGCCCCCGCCCGGTTTTCTTCGGGCCCGCCGTTCTCCGCCGGCGGGGGCCGTGGTAGGGTGGGGGAGGAGGGGCACCATGGACGCCCGTGACCGGAAGGCCCTGGCCCGATTGCGGAAGGATCCCGTTCTTCGCGGGCTCGTCGCCCGGATCGGCTCCCCCCGCTTCCACGAGTACTCCCGGCAGGACCTGCTCCACAACCTTTTGGAGGCCATCCTCGCCCAACAGCTCTCCGCCCGGGCGGCGAGGTCCATCTTCGAACGCTTCCGGGAGGGACAGGGGCCGGGCTTCCCCGATCCCCGAAGGATCCTGGCAACGCCGGAGGAACGCCTCCGGAAGGCGGGCTTCTCCCGGGCCAAGGTGGAGGCGGTGAAGGCCCTCTGCCGCGCCGTCCTTGAAGGGACCCTGGACCTGGGGGACCTCCCCCGGCGGTCCGACGAAGAGGTGGTCGAGGTGCTGACGGCCATTCGGGGGATCGGACCCTGGACCGCCCACATGGCCCTCATCTTCGCCCTCCGGCGCCCCGACGTCTGGCCGGCGGCGGACCTCGGCCTCCGCAAGGGGCTGAAGGACCTCCTGGGCCTCCCCGCCCTGCCCTCCCCCCGGGAGGCGGAGCCCCTGGGGGACCGGTGGCGGCCCTACCGCTCCTACGCCTGCTGGTACCTCTGGCAGATGAACGACGGAGGGTGAAGTGGACGGCCACCGGCGGCGAATCGAGGGGGTGGACTCCGAATGACCGGCGGCCGGAAGGTTCCCGCGCCCATTGACGAGCGGGGGGAGGATGCCCTATGCTAAAGGGCCGGGGCGGTGTAGCTCAGCTGGTTAGAGCAAACGGCTCATATCCGTTGTGTCCGGGGTTCAAGTCCCTGCACCGCCACCACCCCCTCCTCAAGCGATTCCGTTCCGCCCTGAAAGACCTTCCCCTGAAGGACGGAGACCGCCTGCTCCTGGCGGTCTCGGGGGGCGGCGATTCGGTGGGCATGACGGCCCTTTTCCTGTCGGCCCTCCCCCGGCCCCGTCTGGAGCTGGGCCTGGCCCACGTCCACCACAACCTCCGGGGAGAGGAGGCCGACCGGGACGAGCGGGCGGTCCACGACCTGGCCGCCGTCCTGGGCCTCCCCTTCCGCTCCCTAAGGATCCCCGGAAGGCCCCCCCGGGGGGAGAGCCTGGAGCAGTGGGCCCGGGAGGCCCGGTACGGGGCCCTGGAGGCGCTGCGGGAGGACGAGGGCTGGGACTTCCTCGCCACCGCCCACTCCCTCGGCGACCAGGCGGAGACGGTCCTCCTGCGCATCCACTGGGGGGCGGGACCCTCCGGGCTGGCGGGGATCCGGCCCGTGGCCGGAAGGGTGCTCCGGCCGGTCCTCTCCTTCACGGGGGAGGAGTTGCGGCGGGCCGCCGCCGAGGCGGGGCTGGCCTACCTGGAGGACTCCTCCAACGCCGACCGGCGGTTCCTGCGGAACCGGGTGCGGCGGGAGGTCCTGCCCTTCCTGGAGGAGTGCCTTCCCGGCTTCACCCGGCGCCTGGCGGCCCTGGCCCGCCTGGCGGCCTTGGAGGCTCCGGCCCCGGGACCGGAAGTTGCGGTTCTGGAAGGAGATCGCCTATATTACCCCTGTGCGGACCTCGCGGCGCTCTCCGAAGCCGAGGGCCTGCGGGCCCTGCGGGAAGGCGTGGCGCGGGCGCGGGGAAGCCTCCGGGGCCTTACGGAAAGGCACTTCCGGGCCCTGTGGCACCTCCGCCTCTGCCGCCCCGGCGCCGTGGTGGCCCTGCCGGGGGGGTGGGAGGGCCGCCGGGAGCGGGGGCGCGTCGCCGTGGGCCCCCGCCGGGAGGAACCATGAAGCTGGCCCAGGGGATCCTGTTCACGGAGAAGCAGATCCAGCAGCGGGTGGAGGAGCTGGCCCGGGCCATCACCCGGGACTTCCAGGGCAAGAGCCCCCTGGTCCTCTGCGCCATCCTCAAAGGGGCCATTCCTTTCCTGGCGGACCTCATGCGGAAGATCCCCGGCGACGTCCGCCTCGCCCTCATCGAGATGAAGAGCCAGGTGGACGGGAAGCACGCCTCCATCCTCTTCACCTCCAGCCTGGACCTCTCGGGGCGGCACGTCCTCATCGTGGAGGACATCGTGGACACGGGGATCACCCTCGACTACCTCCTGAAGCACCTGGAGGCGGAGCGGGCCCCCGCCTCGCTGAAGGTCTGCGCCCTCCTGGACAAGCCCGAAGCCCGGCGGATCGACGTTCCCCTCCACTACCGGGGCTTCACCGTCCCCGACAAGTTTGTCGTGGGCTACGGCCTCGACTTCGAGGAGCGCTACCGGAACCTGCCGTACATCACCTGGGTGGAACCGGAATGAGGTGACCTCCGCCCCCGTTTTGCATCCTGGTGGAAGGGGGCTTCCACCGCTTCCCGGGCCAGAAGCCCCCGAAAGGAGTCCTTTGTGAACCAGCAGCTTCGGAACGTGGTCCTCTGGGCCCTCATCTTCGTGGTGGTGGCCGTTTCCATCGGCCTCCTCAAGAAGGCCACCCTCAAAGAGACCGAACTCCCCTTCAGCCGCTTCGACGCCCTGGTCCAGTCGGGGCAGGTCAAGACGGCCCTGGTGAAGGGGTCCACCGTCCGGGGGGAGCTCAAGGAGCCCCTGGACGGGGCCACCCACTACGTCACCAACCTCCCGCCGGACCTGCAGAACTACACGCCCCAGCTGGTGGCGAAGGGGGTGGACGTCCGGGCCCAGGAGCCCAACACCTCCCAGTACCTCTTCGCCCTCTTCTACATCCTTCCCGTGGTCCTCATCATCGGCTTCTGGATCTTCTTCATGCGGCAGATGCAGCAGGGGGGGAACAAGGCCTTCTCCTTCGGGAAGAGCAAGGCGCGGCTGGTGAGCGAGCCGAAGAACAAGGTCACCTTCAAGGACGTGGCCGGCATCGAGGAGGTCAAGGAGGAGCTGTACGAGATCATCGACTTCCTCAAGGACCCCCAGAAGTTCCAGAAGCTCGGGGGGAAGATTCCCAAGGGGGTCCTCCTCATGGGAAGCCCCGGCACGGGGAAGACCCTCCTGGCCAAGGCCATCGCCGGCGAGGCGGGGGTACCCTTCTTCTCCATCTCCGGCTCGGAGTTCGTGGAGCTCTTCGTGGGGGTGGGGGCCAGCCGGGTCCGGGACCTCTTCGAGCAGGCCAAGAAGAACGCCCCCTGCATCGTCTTCATCGACGAGATTGACGCCGTGGGCCGCAACCGGGGTGTCGGCAGCGTCGGGGGCCACGAGGAGCGGGAACAGACCCTCAACCAGCTCCTGGTGGAGATGGACGGCTTCGAGGCCAACGAGGGGGTCATCATCGTGGCCGCCACCAACCGCCCCGACGTCCTGGACCAGGCCCTCCTCCGGCCCGGGCGCTTCGACCGCCGCATCGTCGTCCCCCGGCCGGATCTGAGGGGGCGGGAGGAGATCCTCGGCGTCCACGTGCGGGCCCTCAAACTGGGCACCGACGTGGACCTCTCCATCCTGGCCCGAGGAACCCCCGGTTTCTCCGGCGCCGACCTGGCCAACCTCTGCAACGAGGCGGCCCTCCGGGCGGCCCGCCGGGGGGCCAAGGCGGTGGAGATGGAGGACTTCGAGTTCGCCAAGGACAAGGTCCTCATGGGCACCGAGCGGCGATCCATGATCCTCTCGGAACAGGATAAAAAGGTGGTGGCCACCCACGAGGCCGGCCACGCCGTCGTGGCCTACTACCTCCCCCACGCCGACCCCATCCACAAGGTCTCCATCGTTCCCCGCGGCATGGCCCTGGGCATCACCCAGCAGCTCCCCATGGACGACAAGTACAACTACTCGCGGGAGTACCTGGAGGACGAGATCGCCGTCATGCTCGGCGGCCGCACCGCCGAGGAGCTTTTCATCGGTTCGGTCACCACCGGGGCCGGCAACGACTTCGAGAAGGCCACGGAGATGGCTTGGAAGATGGTCACCGCCTGGGGGATGAGCGACAAGTTGGGACCCCTGGCCTACCGGGGGGAGCGTACCTCCATCGCCGCCTACTGGGACGCCCCCACCTGGGGGCAGTACTCCTCCGAGACGGCCCGGGAGATCGACGAAGAGGTCAAGCGGATCGTCCTCCGGGCCAAGGAGCGGGCCGAGGCCATCCTGCGGGAGCACCGGGACAAGATGGAATCGGTGATCCACGCCCTCCTGGAGCGGGAGGTCTTGGACAAGGAGGAGTTCGAGGCCCTTCTTAAAGGCCAGCCCCTCCGCGCGGCGGCCCCCTCCCACTCCGAAGCTCCCGCACCGGAAGCCGGCCCCCAGGCGGTGGCCCCCGTCCCGTCGTCCGCCAAGTCCTCCGCCCCCGCGCCCCAGCTCGGGGGCGCCTGAGGAGGGCCCGCGGTGGCGGCGGGGGGCCTCGTTCTCCGGGGGAGGGACCGGCTCCAAGGCCGGCCCTTTCTCCTCATGGGCATCGTCAACGTGACCCCCGATTCCTTTTCCGACGGGGGGCGCTTCCTCGACCCCGCCGCCGCCGTGGCCCACGGCATCTCGCTGGCCGCCGCCGGGGCCGACATCCTGGACCTGGGGGCCGAGTCCAGCCGGCCGGGAAGCCACCCCGTCCCCGCCGAAGAGGAGCTCCGGCGCTTGCTTCCTGTGGTTCGGGGACTCCGGGAGGCCCTTCCCGGGGTGCCCCTCTCGGTGGACACCACCAAGGCGGCGGTGGCCGAGGCGGCCCTGGACCACGGCGCCGACATGGTGAACGACATCTCGGCGGGGACCTTCGACCCCGCCATGGTCCCCCTGTGCGCCCGAAGGGGGGTCCCCCTGGTCCTCATGCACATGCGGGGCACCCCCACGACCATGCAGGAGGCCCCGTACTACCGGGACCCGGTGGCGGAGGTCCGGGGCGAACTGGAGGCCCGCCTACGGGCGGCGGAGGCGGCGGGGCTGGGACCCGGAACCCTGGTCCTCGACCCGGGCATCGGCTTCGGCAAGCGCCCCGGGGACAACCTGGCCCTCCTCCAAAACCTGCCGGCCCTCGCCTCCCTGGGCTACCCCCTCCTCGTGGGGGTTTCGCGGAAGAGCCTGGTGGGGGCTCTCACGGGGGCCCCGGTGGAGGACCGCCTGCCGGGGAGCCTCGCCTTCCACGTAGCGGCCCTCCTCGGCGGGGCAAGGATCTTCCGCGTCCACGACCTGGCCGCCCACCACCAGGCCTTGGCCTGCGCCTCATCGCTCCTTCCCTTTCGGGCCTTCTCCCCATGACCCTCGTCGTCTCCCAGGCCCAGCTGCGGATCCTCCCCCGGGACCCCAGGGGCAACCTCGAGAAGGCCAGGGCCTTCGCACGGGAGGCCGCCGCCCGGCAAAGCACCCTCCTCTGCTTCCCCGAGATGTTCCTCACCGGCTTCTCCTGGGCCTGGAACCAGGCCCACCTCGGGGAACAGGAGGGACACCTCCAGGCACTCAAGGCGGTGGCCCGGGATTTCCGGCTCTTCCTGAGCGGCTCCCTCCTCTACCCCGGCGAGGGGGGTAAGCCCGCCAACGCCCACTTCCTCCTGGGACCCCAAGGCGAGGTGTTGGCTCGGTACGACAAGGTCCACCTCTTCTCCCTCTTCCGCGAAGAGCGCCACGTCGCCCCCGGGGGCCTCCGGGTCTTGGCCGCCCCCCCCTGGGGGAAGACCGGCCTCGCCGTTTGCTACGACGTGCGCTTTCCCGAGCTCTTCCGGGCCTACGCCCTGGAGGGGGCCGTCCTCTTCCTCTGCCCCGCCGCCTTCCCCTACCCCCGAAGGGAGCCCTGGCGGGTCCTCGGCCGCGCCCGGGCCATCGAGAACCTCTGTTTCTTCGTGGGAACCAACGCCGTGGGGCCGGAGGAGCCCTCCGGAGGGGGCGTCACCTACTTCGGGACCTCCCTCGCCGCCGGACCCCAGGGGGAGCTCCTCGCCGAGGGCGGGGAAGAGGGCGAAGCGCTCCTCACCTCCGAGCTGGACCTTCGCCGCGTGGAGGAGGCCCGGCGCCAGATCCAGGTCTTCCGGGATCGCCGCCCGGAGGTCTACGGACCCCTCCATCCGGGGCGGGAAGGGAAGGGCGTTGCCCATCCTGGAGAAAAGGACTTTTCTCGGTGAGGCGGAAGGGCAGGCTAGGCACCCGGGTTACTCTGGAGGCATGTAGGGGGGGAGCGGGCTCTTGACAACGAAAAAAAATGAAAGGATCCCCCCAGAAAGGAGGTTGCTCTTTGAGGAGAAGGACCTTTCGGCGTTTTTCCTGGCTCTTTGCGCTGGCCGTCGTCGCCTTTCAAGCCTCCACAGGGGCCAACAACCACCCGCCCCCGGGCATCAAGTTCCCACCCCGC
>JBMFRA010000016.1:0-21543 GCA_049968315.1 Acidobacteriota bacterium | reverse complement strand
GAAACCTGCATGACCCAGTGCGGCATCGACCACAACTGTGATTTCTGAGGGAGGACTCCATGAACCGCAATGTGACGGGGGCTGTTCTTCTGCTGTTCGGCTCCCTTCTTTCACGCCCCGCGGCGCCGGAGGAGCCGCTGCGGATGGTCCGGTTGCACACGGAATGGTCCTGGACCGGCGACAACCACCAGAACTTTCGGGTGGCCAAGTCCGACTTGGCTTGGGCGAAGGACGACGCCGATTTTCCCAAGCACGCCCTTCGGTCCGTCACCCTCTTTCAGGACCAGGGGGGACACCGCTGGATTTTGGAGAGCCGGAGAGAGGGCGGCCCGGACCGCTTCGTCCTGAGCCTCCAGCTCTTGGAATCCGGAGAGACAGTCACGGTTTCCATGGTCCAGCAGGACGGCAAAAACCTCTTCCGGGTGCAGGGCTTAACCGTCGAATTCGCAGTGGAGGAGGGCCAAGAAGGCACGCCAACGGCCGAAAATCGGAGGCGCGACCTCTTTGCGCGGCTCTCGCCGGCCTTTCGCTCGGCCTTCTCCGACGTGCAGCCGTGGATCGAGAAGGGGTACCTGGGCGTCAATGCCGCCTCTTTTCTGCGCTACGCCTTCGATCTCTCGGCCCCCGACCGGCTGAGCACCCTCTCCCAGGAGGTCTTCCATCCCCTCCGGCCCGCCCCGGTGGACTGTGCCTTCGACGCCTCCTTTGGTTTCCCCTGCTCGCCGGAGGAAACCCCCAAGGATTCACGCGGGTTCCTCTATGAGAAGGCCTCCCCGAGGGTGACCCCTTAGGGAACCAGGCTCCTGCCCTCGGCGTCGGGCGGCGGGGGGAGGCCGAGGATCCGGCAGACCGTGGGGGCCACGTCCACGGCGGAGGCCTGGGGGAGGACCTTCCCCGCGGGGATGCCGGGCCCTTCCAGGTATAGGATCCCTTGGACGTCGGGGTTGGAGGGGGGGTAGCCGTGGTTGCCCTTCAGGGGCGGAAGCGGCACCGGGGACCGGGAAAAGGCCCGGAAGGTGGCGTGGGGAGGCGCCAGCACGACGAGGTCGCCGGCACGGGGGCATCCGGCGTAGTGGAGCTCCGGGGGGCAGGCCGCCCGGTCGTAGACCTGGAAGTCCGACGGCAGGCGCCGCAGGGCCGCCCACACCTCCTCCCGCTGCGCCTCGTCCTTCACGTAGAGGTTGGCCACGGGGCCCGAGGTGGCGATGTAGGGGTAGAAGCCCCTTTTGGGCACCAGGGCCCCTAGGTCCAGGGTCCGCTCCACCGCCGACATCCCGTGGTCGCTGGCCACGAGGAGGACCACCGGGTTCCTCGCCCCGCGTGCGGCCACGGCCTTCCGGAGACGGGCGAGGAGACGGTCACAACGGGCCATGGCCCTGCGAACACCCTCTCCGTCGGGGCCTTCCTCGTGGCCCTCGTCGTCGGCGCCGCTCGTCCAGCAGAGGATGAGGCGCGGCCGCTGGGCGGGGGGCTTCTCAAGCAGGTCGAGGACGAAGCGCAGGTTCTCTTCGTCGCTTCCCCCCCGCCCCTTCTGGAAGCCCCGGCGGTAGGTGGGGGAGACCCCCTTCCAGTCCCCGTCGGAGAGGGGCCACGAGACGACGGCGCTCTTCAATCCTGCCCGCTCCGCCAGGACCCAGAGGGGGGGCTCCAGAAGCCACTTCGCCTCCGGTTCCTTGGCGAAGCGGGTGTCGGTCTCCCGGTCCAGGAAGGCGTTGGCGGCGATGCCGTGCCGGTGGGGGTAGGTGCCGGTGGCCAGCGTGGCGTGGCAGACCCAGGTGAGGGAGGGGAAGGGGGGCAGGAGGCGCTCCGCCCGGGTCCCCCTCCGGCCCATCTCGGCGAAGGCCGGGAGGGCGAAGCGGGCGGGGTAGTCCCAGCGGACGCCGTCCACGGTCAGGAGAACCACCGACGGCGGCGCCGGAGGTGGGGGAGCGGAGGCTCCAGACAGGAGGAGAAGGCCGAGGAGGAGTGTCCAGGCGGCGGCCCACCGCCGGATCTTCCCGAAGGTGTTCTGTGTCATTTTCTGCGCCCTCCCTTTCGTTTCCTGGCCGGCGCCGCCTCCATCCCGGAGACCGCCCTCCGGGCGACCTCCAGCGCATAGGCCAGCTCCTCCGCCCGACCCCGGACCTTCCCGTCGGCCTTGGCCACCCGGGTCTCCAGCAGGGCCCTCGCCACGGCGGCGGAGGGGGGAATCCCCGCCGCCGTCAGGTCGGCGCCGGTGATCTCCAGGGTGAGGAAGCGGTCCCGCACCAGGAAATCCCGGACCAGGGACTGGCGGGCCGCCGACTGGACCTTGGCCAGGAGGAAAAGAACCAGGGGAATGGGGGCGCCGTGGAGGACCCGGTAGGCCCCCCCCGGCGTGCCGTCCTCTTCGGGGCCCATGTCCCTGAGGGCCCTCCAGACGAAGGAGCGGTATTCGGCGAGGAGGGCCTTCGTTTCCTGGGAGAAGGGGTAGTACTCCCGAAAGGCCTCCAGCTCGGCGGTGGCGAGGCGCTCGGTGAGGGCCATGAGGTAGGCCACGGGGCGGTTCAAGGCCTCCGCCGGGAAGTGGGTCTCGTAGAACCCCAGGGCCTGCTGGAGGCGGTAGAGGGTCTCCAGGACCTTGGGGGTGAGCTTCAGGGCCGGCCAGAAGACGGCGAGGAGGCGGTGCTCCTCCATGGCCTTGAGGCCCTCCACGGCGTTGGGCCCCGAGAGGATCTGCTCCACCTCCGAAAGGACCCGCTTGGGGGAGAGGTGGCGGAAGACCCCCTGCTTGAGGGTGGCGGCGATGAGGTGGGCCGTTTCCGGCGGAAGGGTGAAGCCAAGCTTCACAGCGAAGCGGATGGCCCGAAAGGCCCGGGTGGGGTCCTCCACGAAAGAGAGGCCGTGGAGGACGCGGATCCTCCCCGCCTTGAGGTCCCGGACGCCGCCGAAGAGGTCCAGGACCTCCCCAAAGCGGCCGGGGGCCAGGGAGACCGCCAGCGTGTTGAGGGTGAAGTCCCGCCGGTAGAGGTCCTGGTAGAGGGCGGCGTGGGCCACCGTCGGAAGGGCAGCCGGCTGCTCGTAGTACTCCGCCCGGGCGGTGGCGAAATCCCACCGTCCCCCCTGGGGCCGGATCCAGACGGCCGTTCCGAAGTCCCGGTGGGCCCGCACCCTTCCGCCCTTCCGCAGGGCCCAGGCCTCCGCCAGGGCCACCGCGTCGCCCTCCACCACGAAGTCCACGTCCTTCACCGGCTTCCCCAGGAGGAGGTCCCGAACGGCGCCCCCCACCAAGAGGCACGGCGTGGCCCGTTCGTCGGCCAGGGCCCCCAGCTCCCGGAGGGCTTCCAGGTCCTCGGGGGGGAAGGCGTTTCGGAGGAGGCCCTGGATCTCCCGGGCCGAGGGCTGCCCTCCGGCCCGGTGGGCCAGGGTCTGGGGCTCGCTCCGGTAGAGGGCCTTGAAGAGGCTCATGCGCGACACCAGGCCCTCCACCCGGTCGGGGCCGTCCCCCAAAAGGACGATGCGCCAGTTGTTCTCCAGCATCCGCCGGCGGAGCTCCTCCGCCGGGATGGCGGGGGAGAGGAGGGGCGGGGCGGAGACGACGAAGTCCAGCACCGGCGCTTCGGCCAAGCCGTGCTGGAGGGCTCCGTCCACCTCCTGCCGGGTCACGACACCCAGGAGGCGCTCCCCCTGGAAGACCGGCAGGGCGTTCACCCGGAAGCGGTTCATGGCGGCGAAGGCCTCCCGCACCGTGGCCCTTTCCGAAAGCCGTTGGAAGTCCCGGGTCATGATGTCCCGCGCCGAAAGCCCCACGGGGTGGACCACCGTTAGCTCGTCGAGGAGCAGGGCCCGGACCTCCGCCGCCGTCTTCCCCCGCACCACCGCCGAGGCGGCGGAGGCGTGCCCGCCGCCCCCCAAGAACTCCAGGCACCGGGCGACGTTCACCCGGGGGGAGCGGCTCCGGGCGATGACGTGGACCCGGTTCTCCATGTAGGCGAGGAGGAAGAGAACCTCCAGCCCCTCCATGGCCTGGATCTCGTGGGCCAGGATGGAGAGGTCGGGGACGTAGGCCTCGGCGCCCACCACGCTGAGGTGGACGGTGACCCCCCCCACCTCCAGCCGCTCCAGGTTGTCGAAGACCTCGGCCAGGAGCCGCATCTGCTCCTCGGTGAAGCCGCGCCTGAGGACCCGGGGGACCTGGCCCAGGTCCCCCCCCCAGGAGAGGCAGGCGAGGACCGCCTCGAAGTCCCGGGGCCGGGTGGTGGGATAGGTGAGCCAGCCGGTGTCCTCGTAGATCCCCAGGAGAAAGAGGGTCGCCTCGAAGGGGGAAGGGGTCTCCCCCCGCTCCTTCAGGACCTCCACCATCAGGGCCGTGCAGGAGCCGGCCTCCTCCACCCGGTGGAGCTGGCCCGAGAGGTCCCCCTGGCCGGGGTGGTGGTCGTAGACGTCCAGGATGGGCGGGGGTTCCCGCTGGAGGAGGACCGCCAGGGGCCCCAGGCGGTCCCGGGAGGAGACGTCCACGCAGACGAGACGGCCAACGGCCTTGAGGTCCAGGCCCCGCACCGAGGAGACGGGGGGGAGGTGGGCGGCGTTCCGCTCCATCCAGCGTCTGAGGAGGTTCTCCGCCGCCCCCGGCAGGACCAGGCGGGCGCCGGGGTAGAGGCGCCGGGCCGCCACCAGGCACGCCAGGGAGTCGAAGTCCGCGTTGGTGTGGGAGGTGATCACCACCATGGCCGCCATCTCCGGTTTCATTCTACCAAAAGCTGGAACCCGGGTGGGGCCGCTTTCTGTACGCCGGCGGAGCCCATAATGTTACTCTAGCTGTAACAATCTCCATGGGAACCCCGCACCCTCCCCCCGGCGGGGGTTGCGCTACCGGCCGAGAACCTTCCGGGCGGCCTCCAGGAAGCGGTCGTTGCCGCCGGGGGTGTGGACCGAAACCCGGAGGCTGTGGGGGTACCCGACCAGGGGCCGGACGATGACCCCCTCCCTCAGGAGCGCCGCGAAGGTGCTCTGGGCGTCGGAGGGAAAGTCCACCAGCAGGAAGTTGGCCACCGACGGGGTGACGGGAAGCCCCAAGGCTTCGCAGCCCGCCTTTAGGCGCGGCAGTTCCCGGGCGTTGAGGGAGACCACCTCCCCCACGAAGGCCTCGTCCTCCAGCGCCGCCAGGGCCGCCACCTGGGCGGCGCTGCTGGTGTTGAAGGGGGAGCGCACCTTGTGGAGGACCGCCGCCACATCCTCCCCAGTGGCGCCGTAGCCCACCCGGAGGCCCGCCAGACCGTAGGCCTTGCTGAAGGTCCCCAGGACCATCAGGTTGGGGAAGCGGGGGAGGAGGTCCACCACGCTGGCGTAGTCCGAGGCCTGCACGTACTCCTTGTAGGCCTCGTCCACGATGACCAGGACCTGGGGGGGGATCTGCTGGAGGAAGGCCACCAGGTCCCCCCGGGGAATGTACCTCCCCGTGGGGTTGATGGGGTTGTCCAGGATGACGAGGCGGGTCTTCTCCGAGAGGGCCGAAAGGAGGCGGTCCAGGTCGTGGTTCCGCTCGCGCATGGGGACGGCGGTGAAGGGGGCGTCCACCACCTGGCAGGCGATGGGGTACATGGCGAAGGAGCCTTGGGAGAAGACGGCGGCGGCTTCCCGGTTCAGGAAGGCCCGGGCGGCCATCTCCACCAGCTCCACCGACCCGTTGCCGAGGACCACCTGGGCGGGAGAGACCGAAAGGCGCCGGGCCAGGGCCCGGCAGAGGTAGAAGCCGCTTCCCTCGGGGTAGATGTGGATCCGGTCCAGCAAGGCCCGGAGCGCCTCCATGGCCCGGGGTGAGGGGCCCAGGGGGTTCTCGTTGGAGGCCATCTTGACGGTGTTCTTGAGGCCCAGTTCCCGCTCCACCTCCTCCACCGGCTTTCCGGGGACGTAGGGGCGGATGGACTGGATGTACGGCGGCACGGGGATGGTCATGGCTGGCGCTCCTTGGGGGTTCGGGGGGAGGCGGAGGGTTTCCTGCGCCGGGATGGCTTCCGCGGGGCCGGCGTCCTTCCCGGGCCGGGCCCCTTCCCGCCGGGAGAGCGTTCCTTCCCCTCTCCGGCGGGGGCCTTGGCCGGAC
This sequence comes from Acidobacteriota bacterium, assembly GCA_049968315.1. GTDB lineage: Bacteria > Acidobacteriota > UBA4820 > UBA4820 > DSQY01 > JBFLVU01. Next base: position 15,485 of record JBMFRA010000016.1, on the reverse strand, counting down.
CCTTTCGGGGTGGAGGCGGGGGAAGGGGGCGCGGGGAGGCGGCCGCCTCCCAGAGGGCCTTGGCCTCTTCGGGAGAGAGGGGGCGCAACTGCCCGGGCTTGAGGTTCCCTAGGCGCACCGGGCCCATGGCGGTTCGCTTCAACTTGATCACCGGGTGGTCGATGCGGAAGAACATCTCCCGGAGCTGGTTCTTCCGCCCCTCCATCATCACCACCCGGAGCCACGTATGCCGGGTCTCCCGGGAGGGGATGCGGCGGATCTCCACGGGGAGGGTGCGCCGCCCCTCGAGGACGATGCCCCGCCGCAGGCGGTCCAGGGCCTCCGGGGCGGGGCTCCCCTTCACCTTCACCTCGTAGACCTTCGGGACGTGGAAGCGGGGGTGCAGGAGGCGGAAGCCCAGGTCCCCGTCGTTGGTGAGCAGGAGCAGGCCCTCGCTGTGGAAGTCCAGGCGCCCCACGGGAAAGAGGCCCTTTGTCCCCTTGGGGAGGAAGGCCTTGAGGCTGGGACGGCCCTCGGGGTCCTCCAGGGTGCTCACCACCTCCTTGGGCTTGTAAAAGGCGAAGACGGTCCGGCGGTCGGGGAGGCGGACCCGCTCGCCGTCCACCTTCACCGAATCCCGCTCCGGGTCCACGAGGACCGCCAGCTCCGTCACCCGCTCCCCGTTGACGGTGACCCGCCCCGCCCGGACCACCTCCTCCGCCGCCCGGCGGGAGGCGACGCCGCACCGGGCCAGGAACTGGTTGAGCCGCATCCGAGGGTCCCCTTCAGGCGCCATGGCCGTCCTCCCTTCCCCCGGCGGCGGCCGGGGCGGGCCCCCCCACGTCTTTGAAGAGGCTCTCCTGCCGAACCTTCTCCCGGAAGACCTCCTCCAGCTCGCGGAAAGAGGGAAGGTCTTCCAGGGTGTTGAGGCCGAAGTGGACCAGGAACTCCCGGGTGGTGGCGTAGAGCAGGGGGCGGCCCACCACCGCCTTCCGGCCGGAGATCCGGATGAGCTTCTTCTCCAAGAGGCCCTTGAGAACCGGCCCCGATTCCGTCCCGCGCACGGCCGAGACCTCCGCCGCCGTCACCGGCTGCTTGTAGGCCACGATGGCCAGCGTCTCCACGGCGGCGGGGGAGAGCTTCCGGAGGTTCTGGGCCTTGAGAAAGGCCCTCACGAAGGAGGCGTGGAGGGGGCGGGTCACCATGCGGAAGCCTTCGGCCACCCGCTCCACCTTGAGCCCCGCCGATTCCTTCTCCAGCCGCTCCTGGACCCGCTCCAACAGGGACAGGGCCTCCGCCGGGGCCACCTGGCCCCCGAAGGCCTCCACGATCTGGTTGACGGTGACGGGGGCCGCCGCCACGAAGAGGATGGCCTCCACCGCCCCCAGCCGGTCGCTCTCCCGCACCTGCCCCTCCAGTGGGGTATTCTACCACCCGCCCCCCCCCGCCGGGAGGCGGTGCAGAAGCCCGGGTGTACACTGGTTTCGTCCAAGAGGAGGTGCCCATGCGCAGCGTCAACCCCGCCACCGAGGAGACCCTCCGGGAGTACCCCGACCACTCCCTTCCGGAGGTGGACGAGAAGCTGGACCTGGCCCTGGCGGCCTTCGACTTCTGGCGCGGGACCTCCTTCGGGGAGCGGGGGCTGATCCTCCGCCAGGCGGCCTCGGTCCTCCGGCGGCGAAAGGGGGAGCTGGCCGCCCTCATGACGGCGGAGATGGGAAAGGTGCTCGTCCAGGCCGAGGCGGAGGTGGAGAAGTGCGCCTGGGTGTGCGAACACTACGCCGAGAAGGCGGCGGACTACCTGGCCCCCGAAACCATCGCCACCGACGCGTCCGACAGCCACGTCCGCTTCGACCCCCTGGGCCCCGTCCTCGCGGTGATGCCCTGGAACTTCCCCTTCTGGCAGGTCTTCCGCTTCGCCGCGCCGGCCCTCATGGCGGGCAACGTCGGGATCCTGAAGCACGCCTCCAACGTCCCCGGCTGCGCCCTGGCCGTGGAGGAGGTCTTCCGGGAGGCGGGCCTCCCCAAGGGGGCCTTCCAGACCCTCCTGGTGGGCTCGGGGGTGGTGGAGGGACTGGTGCGCCACCCGGCGGTGAAGGCGGTGACCTTGACGGGGAGCGACCCCGCCGGGCGGGCGGTGGCCGCCGCCGCAGGGGCGGTCCTCAAGAAGACCGTTCTGGAGCTCGGCGGCTCGGACCCCTTCCTCGTCCTCCGGGACGCCGACATCCCCCGGGCGGCCCAGGTGGCGGCGCAGGCGCGGTGCATCAACAACGGCCAGTCCTGCATCGCCGCCAAGCGCTTCATCGTCGAGGCGCCGGTCTTCGATGCCTTCGAGAGGGCCTTCGTGACCGCCATGTCCTCTTTGTCGGTGGGGGATCCCATGGACCGGAAGACCGACGTGGGGCCCCTGGCCCGCCAGGACCTCCTGGAGGACCTCCACGACCAGGTCTACCGGACCCTGAAGGGCGGGGCCGTCCTCAAGTGCGGGGGAAAGCGCCTGCCCCGGAGGGGTTTCTTCTACCCCCCCACGGTCCTCTCCCGGGTGGAGCCCGGCATGGCCCTCTTCGAAGAGGAGACCTTCGGCCCCGCGGCGGCCCTCGTCCGGGCCGAGGACGCCGACCACGCCGTGGCCCTGGCCAACGCCTCCCCCTTCGGCCTGGGCGCCAGCCTCTGGACCGCCGACCTCGCCCTCGCCCGGCGCCTCGTCCCCGAAATCCAGGCGGGGAGCGTCTTCGTCAACGGCATGGTGAAGAGCGACCCGCGCCTGCCCTTCGGCGGCGTCAAGCTCTCCGGCTACGGCCGTGAACTCTCCGCCTTCGGCATCCGCGAGTTCGTCAACGTCAAGACCGTCTGGGTGGCCTGAGGCCCCGCCGGAACTCGAAGCCCACGGGCTTCCCTTCGAGAGGGCGCCTCTCTTGGAGCCTGGAAGGCGAAGATGCCCGTTCAACACGGAACGGGATTCGCCTTCGGGAACCCGAACTACCGGCACCATGGGCCCGCTGCGCCTGTTCCGCTTGCCCGCCCCCCGCCCTCAGGCCACGGCGGGAAGACCCCGCGCGGTCTCGAACCCGGGCTCTCTGCCCCCCATTGCAGCCCCTCCTTCACCCCCTCCGGCTTCGGCCCAGCGGTATCAGGAAGGCCATACGGACCGATTCCGTGCCGGGGTTGTGGGTCCCTACCCCCGCGTTGGAGTAATGAAAGAGCCCGAGGCCCAGGCCGTACCCCTTTCTCAGCCGATAGAACACTTCAAGGCCCGAGCGGAACTCCAGGTGGCTTCCGAGGTCGAAGTAATGGTCCGAGTAGCGGCCCGGACCCGAAGTCAGGGAGAGGCTCCACCGGTCCGAAAGGGTGTACCGGAGAGTGAGGCTGAGCCCCGCGTAATTCTCGAGCGAACTCAGCTCAAGGGCCCCGCCGAACCCCAGCGAGAGCTTCCCCCAAGAGTGGAAGAGGTGCCTGATCTCCAGAGACCCGTAAAGGTGCCGGTTTTGGTTCTGCACGTTGCCTACGGCGGGCCCCACCAGGACGAAGGTCTCTTGCGCCAAGGCCGGACAGCTCACGATGAAAAGCGCGGCCATCAGGATTCTCTTCATTCTCGACACGATCAACCTCCTTTCACTCCGGCGGATCAGGAGATCCACCCAGCGGCGCCCAGGAGCGCCCCCGCGGCCAGTGGGAAGACGGGATGCACCTTGAACCTCAGGAGCAGCACGAGGGCCAGCGCCATGAGGGCCCAGCCCGGAAGGCCCTGGAGGGCCGAGGGTCCGAGGAGGAAGGCCGCCCCGACGATGAGGCCCGCCACGGCCGGCGAAACGCCCGCGAGGAAGTCCTCGAATCTGTCGTTGCCCTTGAAGCGGCCGTAGCCCAGCGTGAGGACGGTCATGAGAACCATGGCCGGGGCAAAGAGGGCCACGGTGGCGGCGAGCGCGCCCGCGACGCCGTGGAGGTGGAAGCCCGCGAAGGTGGCGAGCACGGCGATGGGGCCGGGCGTCAGGTTGCTGATGGCCACGCCATCCAGAAATTCCCGGTTGTTGAGCCAGTGGAGCTGGGTCACGAGCTTCTGGTGGAGGATGGGGATGAGGACGAAGCCGCCTCCGAAGAAGACGAAGCCCACCTTGAGGAAGGTCCAGCTCAGGGCCGCCAGCCCCACGCCCCCTCCTGCCGCCGGCCCCGCCGCCGCGGCGCCTCCGAGCGGGAGGCCGGCGGCGGGGAGGGGCGGGATCGTGGAGGAGGGAGCCGCTCCGGCTGCGCCGGGGGCCGTCCCCTCCCCGCGGCCTGAGGCCTCGGACGAACGCGGGCCGGCGAACCGGGAGCGGCCCAGCGCCAAGCCCAGCACGCCCGCCCCCGCCAGCACGTAAACGGCGTTGACCTTGAGCAGCGAGAGCGCCAAGGCCAGGAGGGCCACCACGGCGGCGGGCAAGCGCAGGAGGGCCTTTCGTCCAAGGGACCAGGCGGCGGCCAGGATGAGGGCGATGACGACGGGGCCGACGCCCCCCACCGCCGCCTGCAGGGAGGGGATGCTGTGGCAGACGAAGTAGAGCCACGCGAAGACGATGACCAGGATGACCGACGGTGCCATGAAGGCCGCCGCGCACAGAATCCCGCCCAGGGGGCCGAAGAGCCGGCACCCAACGAAGAAGGCGCTGTTCGTGGAGAAGGGCCCCAGGAGCTGGCCGAAGCCCACGCCGTGCAGGAATTCCTCGTCGGAGATGACGCCGCGCTTGCGCACCAGCTCGCGCTCCATGAGGGCGATGTTGGCCATCCCGCCCCCGAAACCGATGGCGCCGATGACGAGGAAACGAAGGACCAGGCTGGCCAAGGAGGCCCTGGCCCGCGGCGGATCATCCCCCATCTTCACGATGCCCTCCCCCGCTCCGTTCATCGCTGCTGCCCGCCGGGAGGGCTGTCTTCCTTTCCCAGCCCTTCCGCTTCGCCCCACCTTCCTCCAAGGGATTTAATGAGGGCCACGGCCGCGAGGTAGCGCTGGCCGAGAAGGCGCGCCACCGTCCGCGCGTGCTCCTGCGCGGCGCTCTGCGCCGTGGCCACGGCGAGGTAGCTCACGAGGCCGCCCCGATAGCGGTTCTGGGCGAGCTCAAGCTGGCGGCTCGCCGAGAGATACGCGGCCTTTTCTTGCTCGTACTGCTGTTCGAGAAGGCGCTGGGCGGCCAGGTTGTCCTCCACCTCGGCGAAGGCTCTCAGGACCGTCTGCCGGTAAAGCGCCACGGTCTCGTCGTAGCGGGCCCTGGCGGAGCGGACGCCGGCCCGCCGCTGGCCCCCCTCGAAGAGCGGCAGAGCCAGCGAGGGGCCCACGGCCCAGAAGCGGCTGGGGGCGCTCAGAAGGGTGCCCGATTCGATACTCTGGAAGCCGGCCGCGCCGCCGAGCTTCAGGACCGGGAAGAAGGCCGCCTCGGCCACGCCGATGGCCGCGTTGGCGGCGGCCATGCGCCGTTCGGCCGCGGCCACGTCGGGCCGGCGCTCCAGGAGCGTGGAGGGCAGGCCCGGCTGGATGAGAGGCGGATCCCCGGCCAGGGCCTCTTCGTTCGGGTGAAAGAGCGGCGCGCTTTGGCCCACGAGGACGGCGAGCGCGTGCACGAAGCGCAGGCGAGCCTCTTCGAGGGCGGGCTGCTGGGCCCGCGCGGCGTTCAGGAGGGTTTCGGCCTGGGCCACGTCCAGATCGCTCGAAAGGCCTGCCTCGCGCCGGTTCCTCGTCAGCTCAAGGCTCTTCTGGTAGGCCTCCACGCTCGCCGCCAGAGCCCTCTTCTCGGCGAGCAGGGAGCGGAGCGTGAAGTAGTCGGCCGCCACCTCCGCCTCCACCGAGAGCCGCACCCCCTGCCAGTCGGCCGCGCTCGCCTCCTCGTTCGCCCTGGCCCCTTGGAGCTGGCGCCGCACGCGCCCCCACAGGTCCACCTCGTAGCTCGCGTCGAAGGGAATGGTGTACTTGTCGAAGGTGAAGCCCTTGCCGGCGGCTTCGCCGGTGGTGGAGAGGGGGCGGTTCCGGGAGTCCTGCTGGCGCGTGGCCGAGGCGCCCGCTGCCAGTCGCGGAAAGAGGCCCGAACGGGCCACGTCGGCGGAGGCCCGCGCTTCGGCGTAGCGGGCCGCGGCGGCGCGGATGTCCTGGTTGGCCGAAGCCGCCTCGCTTTCGAGACGGCTCAGCTCCGGATCGCCGAAGACCTCCCACCAGGGCCCCTTGGGGGCGGCCGCCGAGGCCGGCTCGGTGCGCCACCACGTCACGCCGGCCCCCTCCAAGCGCTCCGGCATCTGGGCCACCGCCTCGGGCCGGCGGTAATCGGGCCCCACGGCGCACGAGAGCGTCGCGAGTAGCGCCGGAACCAGCACCGAGGCCGCCGCACGGCGGGGGAGACGCCCAAGGAGCCGCTCCTTCCTCATGGCGCATCCTTTCCGGAGGCGCCGGACGGCACGGCCACGCGGACCGTGACGCCGCTCACGAGTGAGTCGGCGGGGTTCAGGATAACGCGGTCCGAGGCCGCAACGCCAGAAAGCACCTCGATGGTCTGCCCGAAGTCCCGGCCCAGCTTGATGGAGCGCAGATCCACCTTCCCGTCGGCTTCAACCACGGCTACCTGCGGCCCCTCGGCGCGGAAGATCAGCGTGTTCCCGGGCAGGGTGAGCGGCGGCTTGGAGGCGCCGACCCCCGTGAAGCGGACCTGCGCGTAGCTGCCCGCCAGCAGGCACCCTCCGGCGTTGTCGAGTTCGAGCTCCACGCGAAGAGTTCGGGAGGAGGGGTCGAGGGCCCCCGCAGTGCTCAACACCCTGGCCTCGTAGGTTTCGTTGGGCCGTTCGGGGAAGAGCACCTCGGCGCGCTGGCCCGCCGCGATGGCGGCGGCCATGTTCTGGGGCACGTCGGCGTAGACGCGGAGCCGGCCGGTCTGGGCCAAGCGGAAGAGCGGTTTGCCGCCGCCCGCCGCCACGAGGTCGCCCACGTCCACGTTGCGCTGCGTGACCGTGCCGGCGAAGGGCGCCGTGACGAGGGCGAAGCCCTTGAGCTGCTCAAGGCGCCGCACGTTGGCGAGAGCCGCTTTCTCCTGGGCCGCCTTGAGGGCAAGGTCGGCCTGCTTCTCGGCGTTCTCCTGTTCGCTCACGCTGGCGCTCTTCACCAGGCCCGCGTAGCGCTCCTCCGTGATCTTGGCCAGCGAGAGGGCGGCCTGAGCCTGAGCAAGCTGGTGGCGCGCCTGGTCGAGCTCCTGGTCGAGCTCGGGGGTCTCGATTTCGGCCAGCGCCTGCCCCGCCTTCACCTGCGCGCCAATGTCCACGGCCCACCGCTTCAAGTAGCCCGTGGCGCGGGCGTAGATGGGCGCCTCGCTCCACGCCTCCACGTCGGCGGGGACGGGTGTTCCCGACTGCGGTTTGCCTGGCTCGGGGTGCGCCACCTGGACCGTGGGCACGGCCAGCTCCGCCGTCTCCTTGGCCAGGGCCTTCGCGTGGAGCCAGCGGGGAACGAAGGCCGCGAGGAGGGCCGCGGCGAGCAGGACCAAGACCGCGAACCCGAGGCGCTTGAAACGCAGGGGAGAGCCGCCGGCCTCGGGCCCGGCGGGAGAAACCGCTTGAGTCGTCGGATCGTTCGTCATGGCTTCTCCTCGCGAGTTCCGCTGGATGGGTAGGGAAGAGGCTCCGACCCGCCGGAGCCCGCGGGCTCCTGGTGGTGCAGGAGAGAGAAGACCACCGGCACCACGAAGAGCGTGGCGAGGGTGGCCACGGCCAGGCCGCCGATCACGGCCCGGCCCAACGGCGCGTTCTGCTCGCCGCCCTCGCCCAGCCCGAGGGCGAGCGGCGCCATGCCGATGATCATGGCGAGGGCCGTCATGAGGACGGGCCGCAGGCGGCCCACGCCTGCCTCCCACGCGGCCTGAAGGGGCTCCATCCCCTCCCGCAGGTGGTTGCGGGCGAAGGTGACCACGAGCACCGAGTTGGCCGTCGCCACGCCCAAACTCATGATGGCCCCCATGAGAGCCGGCACGCTCAGGGTGGTGAAGGTCAGGAAGAGCCCCCAGGCCACGCCCGCCAGGGCGCCCGGCAGGGCCGTGATGATGACGAAGGGGTCGGTCCAGCTCTGGAAGTTCACCACGAGCAGGAGGTAGATGAGCACCGCGGCCATCGCCAGACCGATCCCGATGCCCAGAAAGCTCGATGCCATGGTCTCGGCCTGGCCCCGCATGGTGAGGAAGCTTCCCCTCGGCAACTCCTTGCGGGCGCCCGCGAGGATGGGCCCGATGGCCCTCAGCGCCCCGCCCAGGTCCCGCCCGCTCACGCCGGCGAGCACGTCGATGACGGGCATGACGTTGTAGTGGCTCACGATGGGGGGCGCCATGGTGCGATGGATGGAGGCCACGTTGGCCAGGAGCTGCACGCCGCCGGGGCTGGAGGTGCTCCCCGTGGAGATGGCCTTGAGGGCGGCGAGGGAGTCGACGGCCGTCTGCGGCACCCGCACGTTCATGAGGTACTGCACGCCGTTCTTGGGGTTGAGCCAGTACATGGGCTGGACCTGGCTGCTCCCGCTGAGGCCCAAGAGGACGGAGTTGGCCACGTCCCGCTCGGTGAGCCCGAACTCCAGGGCCTTGGCGCGGTCCACGGCCACCTGGAACTTGGGCAGGTCGGCGGGCTGGCCCACGCGCACGTCCACCAGGCCCGGCACGTGCCGCAGCTTTTCGGCGACGGCGTAGGCGATGGCCCGGTTGCTCTGCTGGTCCCGCCCGGAGATCTGGATGTCGAAGGGAGCCGGAAGGCCGAAGTTGAGCGTCTGGCTCACGATGTCTGCGGGCAGGAAGTAAAAGGTCACCCCCGGGAATTCCCGGTTGAGCCTCAGCCGCAGGCTCTCCACGTAGTCTTGCGTGGGGCGGTGGCCCGGCCTCAGGGCCACGAGGAGGTCGGCGTCCCCCGCCCCCACCAGGCCGTTGTCGATGTAGGTGAGCGGGATGCCGCCGAAGGGGATGCCGATGTTGTCGAGGATCCCGCCCAACTCCCGCGGCGGGATCTGGCGGCGGATGGCGGCCTCCACCTCGTCGGCGAGCTTGGCCGTCTCCTCGATGCGCGTGCCGCTGCGGGCCCGCACGTGCAGGCGGAACTGGCCCGCATCCACGGAGGGGAAGAAGTCCTCGCCGAGGAAGGGGACGAGCAGAGCCGTGAGCGCGCAGAAGGCGGCGAAGCCCAGCAGGAAGGCGCGGCGGTGGCGCAGCGCAGCGCCGAGCAGGCGCCGGTAGCCCTCTCGGAAGCGCGCGAAGCCCTCTTCAAACCGCCGTTGAAGGGCGATGAGGGGCCGAATCCATGGCGCCGCCGAGTCTTCCTCCGTGAGGTGTCCGTGGTAGGCGTGGCGGCGGTAGAACCACATGACCAGGGTGGGGACGAGCGTCCGCGACAGCGCGTAGCTCGCCAGCATGGCGAAGACCACCGCCTCGGCCAGCGGCACGAAGAGGTAGCGCGCCGTGCCGCTCAGGAAGAACATGGGGACGAAGACGATGCAGATGCAGAGGGTGCCCACGAAGGCCGGCAGGGCGATCTCCTGCGCGCCGTCCAGGATGGCCTGGACGGTCGGCTTGCCGAGGGCCATCTGCCGGTGGACGTTCTCGATCTCCACCGTGGCGTCGTCCACCAGGATGCCCACGGCCAGGGCCAGTCCGCCCAGGGTCATGAGGTTGATCGTCTCGCCCAGGGCGCTGAAGGCGAGGATGGAGACGAGCACCGAGAGGGGGATCGAGAGGGCGATGATGAGCGTCCCGCGCCAGGCCCCCAGGAAGAGCAGGACCATGAGCGCCGTGAGCAGGGCAGCCACGACCCCCTCGCGCACCACGCCGCTGATGGCGGCGCGCACGAAGAGCGACTGGTCGGCGAACTCCTTGACCTGGAGCTCCTTGGGCAGGGTGTTGAGGACCTTGGGCATGGCGGCCTTGGTGGCCCGCACCACGTCGAGGGTGGAGGCCCGGCCACTCTTGAGCACGGTCAGCAAAACCCCGCGCACGCCATTGAGGCGGACGATGTTCTGCTGGGGCAGGTAGCCGTCGTGGACGAAGGCCACGTCGCTCACGCGGACCAGGGCGCCGTTCACCACCTTCACGGGCAGGTCGTTGAGCTCGGAGAGGACCGCCGGGCTGGCGTTCATCCCCACGTCGTACTCGGTGGGGCCGATCTTCACCGTACCGCTGGGCAGGATGAGGTTCTGCGCGTTCAGGGCGTTCACCACGTCCGCCGGTGCGAGGCCGTGGGCCTTGAGGGCGGAGAGGCTCAGGTCCACGGCGACGACGCGCGGCTTGCCGCCGTATGGGTAGGGCATGGAGGCGCCGGGCACGTTCATGAGGCCCACGCGGACCTGGTTGAAGACCATGTCCTGCACCTCCTGCTCGGAGAATTTGCGGCTGGCGAAGCTGTACTGGAGGATGGGCACGGAGGAGGCGTTGTAGCGGATGATGATGGGCGGCGTGATGCCGGGCGGCAGTTGGCGGAGGATGGCCTGGCCCGTGGCGGTGAGCTGGGCCACGCCCGTGTCCACCGAGGCTCCGGGCCTCAGGAAGACCTTGATGACCCCCGCCCCCGTGTAGGCCGTGGATTCGATGTGCTCGATGTTGTCCACGATGGCGCTGATCATCCGCTCGTGGTTGTAGAGGATGCGCTGCTCGATCTCCTGGGCGCTCATGCCGTTGTAGATCCAGACGGCGCTGACCACGGGGATGTCGATCGCCGGAAAGATGTCCTTGGGCGTCCTCCAGATGACGAAGGGCGAGAGGAGGAGGACGACGAGCGCCATCACCACGAAGGTGTAGGGTCTGCGAAGGGCGAGCCTTACGATCCACACCGTTGCACATCCTTCCCAGGCATGGCCTGAACCTTAGCGGCGCTCATGCGCCCTCACCAAAGGGACCGCCCTTCATCCCCGGCCTCCCCACGTTCCGCCCACGTGCCACGCGGGGAAAAACCATTGAAGCTGCACGCGGACCACGTCGCCGCGGGTCTTGGGCCAGGCGGTGGTGGGATGGCTGTAGTCGCAGGCGAGGCGCAGAGAGGTCTTGGGCACGTCCACGGTGACGCCGGCGGTCCAGAGGTCCTGGCTGGCCACGCCGGGTTCGTGGACGTCCGGCGTGAACGTCTCGTAGCGCAGGGCAAGGATCACCGGGGCAACGGGCAGGTAGGCCACCTGGGCGTAGGCGCCCCGGGCGGCGATTTCTCCTCCCCTGTCCGGCGAGAGCCACGCCCGGAAGTACTCGGCCTGGCCGCGCACTTTCCCGGCGCCTACTTCGGCGAAGGCGTTGATCCGGCTGTCCCGGCCATCGAAGTGACTCGTGAGCTTCGGATTGAGGCCCGGGAACTCGGCGGAGAGGTTCATGTCGCTGTCGTGCCGGTCCGATGCCGCCAGCCCTGCACGCCAAAGCCAGGCGGATCCGTCGGCCCCCCCTTTTCCGCCGTAGCTCAGGCGAACCACGCCCAGGGGACCGTTCCCCTTCGGGTTCATGTTGGCCCCCTCGCCCTGGAAGAGGCCGGCGGACAAGGAAAAGCCGCCCTTCGTCCAGTCGGCCTCCACCCCCCGGTCGCGGGCGAAGCTCTTGCCCAGGTTGCCGTTCACCACCATGCGGTTGGTCACGTCGGTGCGGTCCACGAGATCCAGCTTCCAGTCGGGCTGGAAGCGCTCCAGGCCGAAGGGCGGTACGAACTGGCCTGCCTTGAAGGCGAAGTTTCGTGACGCGGGAAGGATGACGTAGGCGTCCTGAAGGAAAACCTGGTCGTCGGTGGAACTCTGGAGGTTCGTCTTGTAGATGAACTGGACGTGGTAGCGAAGCCCCCCTTCGGGGCCGCCGTCGAACATCAGTTTGAGCCGCCGGATGGCCCAGGCGTCATCGCCGTGGTCCACGTCGGTGTAGCGGACCTGCGCGTAGGAGCTCAGGGTGGGCAGGTAGGGCGAGGCGGGAGACGCGTCTTGGGCGGGAGGCGCCGGCCCGCCGGCGAACGCCGCCGTGCCGGCTGCGGTGAGGAGAAGAAAGACGACCAGGCCGATGGGCGGCTTCATCCGTGCTCCTCCCAATGGCCCAAGACATCCGTCTCGCCGCAGCCCGCCACTTCGGGCTCCAGCGTGGCGTGGGTGATGGCCCACCCCTCATGCAGGTGCGCCCGGATCTCTTCGAAGAGCGCCTCGGTTGCCGCGATCATCACGGCCAGCATGAGCCCCTGCCGGACGGGCTCCGGGTGCACGAGGCTGCCCGAAAAGTGGTTGTGGTCGTGGCCCATAACAGTTCGCTCCTAAAGGATGCCCATGAGCTTGAGGGCGATTTGGGTCGCGAAGAACCACATGATGCAGGCGAAGGCGATCTTCACGAAACCCGGGCTGGCCTTCACCGTTACGTGCGAGCCGACCGCCGAGCCAAGGATGCAGGCCACGGTGGCGGCCGCGAGGAAGCGGTAGTCCACGTGGCCCAGGGCGAAGTGGCCCACGGTTCCCACGAGGGAGCTGACCGTCACGATGAGCGAATTGGCCCCCGCCGCCATCTGCGCCCCGTACTTCATGTACAGGACGAGGAAGGGGAAGATGATCAAGCCGCCGCCCACCCCGATGAGGCTTGAAAGCACACCCACGCCGAAGGAGAAGACGGTCACGAGGAGGACCATCGGCAATGTCAGCTTCTTCACCTGCTGGCCGGGCTTCTCCTTGGCCGAAAAGACCATGATCAGTCCCACCACGTAGAGAAACGCGGAGAAGATGCCAAGGAGGAGGTTCTTGGGAGCCATGCTTGAGAGCACGGCCCCCAGGAACGAGCCTACGATGGTGCCCGGCAGGAAGACGAGGCAGAAGCGGTAGTCCACGAGCTTGTTGCGCTGAAAGACGATGGTCGCCGTGAGCGCCGTCACGAGGTTCAGGAAGAGGGCCGTCGAGATGGCCGGCTGGATGGCCATGCCGAGCATGACCAGCACCGGCGTGTAGAGCGAGCCTCCCCCTTTCCCGAACATGGAGAAGACGGCCGAGATCACCAGAATGGTGACAAAGGCGAGGATCAGAAACGGTGTGCTCATGCCTGAATTCCCTCACTTCCCGGGAGAGCCTCATAGACCAAGGCGACCAGCAACCGCTACGGCGAGCGGGTGTTCCCCCTAAGACTTCGTTTCTCCAGCCCGCCGAACTGCGAGTGTTCAGGGGCTTGGACCCCTCACAAGAAGGCCAAGGGCGCCAGGCTTGCCAGGGTCAAGGCCAGGAGGAGCGCGAGGCTCTGCCTGCCTGTCTTTCGGTCGGAGAAGAAGTACGCGTAACCTCCCTTGACCATGTTGTTGCTGGCGGCCGATACAATGATGCCCCCAGCCGCCACGGTCAGCGCGGTGGAGGTGTTGAGCCCGTGCGCCAACCCCAGGACGTACGGCGTGATGTCCGTGAGGCCCATGAGGGCGCCGAGGGTGTAGACGCCCCCCGCGCCGAGATAGGTCACCGTGAGGTGGGTGGCCACCAGCATGGCCGCGAAGATGAGCGCGAAGGTGAAGGCCGCGCGCAACTCCAGGGGGTTACTGGGGGTCCACTCCCGTTCGATCCTTTGGGTGTGAAGGTCGGGCAGGCGAGACCAGAGCCACCCCGCCACCGTGGCGGTCACGCCGAGGATGAGAAATCCCGGCGCAAGAAGGCGCGTCAGGGGGAGGCTGAAGAAGGCCAGCAGGAGGATGAGGCGCAGGTAAAAGACTCCGGAAGCCAGCAGGGTCGCGCCCGCGAAGAGGTGCGGCCTGTCCTCTTTGGCTGCGCGCTTGGCCAGCACGACCGTGGTGACCGTGGAGGAGTACGCGCCGCCCAAGAGGGCGGAAAGGAGGATGCCGCCCTTGCCTTTGGTGAGTCTCTGCATGACGTAGCTCGCGTAGGAGATGGCGCTCACCGCCACGACCACGAGCCACGTCTTGAAGGGGTTGATGGCGAACGGAGTGAAGGGCTGATTCGGCACGATCGGGAGGATCACGGCACAGAGAAGAAGGAACTTCGTAAAGGTTATGATCTCGGCCGAGTCGATGCGCCGGGCAAGGTTCTCGAGGCCGGTCTTTAGCTCCAGGAGGAGAAGGGCGACGACCACTACGGCTGCCGCGAGCCAGAGACGGTCGCGCTGAACAAGCGCCCCCAGAAGCACCGTCCCGAGGCCTGAAATCTCCGTGGTGATGCCCGCTTCCGGATCTATCTTCAGCTTGTGGATGTACGAGACCGCCAGGAACACCCCGGCGACGACCAGGCCGATAGCCACCAAGAAGATAGAGGGGGCGGCCAGCGTCGCCAGGATGTACCCGAACAGGCCCAGTTGCGGGAAGGTTCGTACGCCTCCAAAAGCATAGCCCTTCTGCGGCCGGTGCTCCTCGTGCTCGAGTCCGAGCAGGAAGGAGAGAAAGAGGATCAGCACGACCTTGAACGCATCCGGTGGAACGAAGGACAAGAGCTCGTTCATCCCCAACCTCCCCGGGCCGGCGCTTCACGCCGCTTCCCTACCCCTTGTACCCCGAGCACGGGATGCAGTACGGCTTGCCGTCCTTCATGCGCACGTAGCGCTCGAAGACCACTTCGCCGCAACCGGCGCAGAGGGCCTTGTTGAACGAGCCCTTGGGCGGCTGGTAGTGGAAATCGGGCCGCTCCGAGACGGCGTAGATGTCCTCGTCTTTGAGGCTCAGCGTCCAGTCGATGACCTCCTGGGTGACGGCGGGGTCGATCTGGGAAGGCTCGATCCCCTTCTTGCGGAGGGCGAAGAACTCGAACTTGCCGAACCCTTCCAGCAGGGACGGCTTGAGCGCGAAGCGCACCGGCGTCTTTCCCGGGTACCAGAAGGTGGCGGCGAGCTTGCCCCAGTAGGTCTTCTCCATGAGGCCCTTGGCGAAGGTGGCGCCCGTGGCCACTTGGATGCCGTCTCCCATGCACATTTGCGGGTGGCCCTCGCCGATCTCCAGAAAGACGTGCAGGTCGTGGTCCTTCTCGCGGGGGATGCCCAGCTTGTCCAGGGCCAGCAGGCCCATGCGGTAGCCGAGCGGCATGAAGGGGCACTTGTGGCCGTGGAAGTCGAAAGCCCATTGTGGCAGGGTGTAGCGGTGTTTGCTGTCGGCCATGGTCGTTTCCTCCAAAGAGATTGAGGGGAAGGGAGCCGGACGCAGGAGCACCCCCTTCCCCGACTTCTACGCTCAGGACCGCTTCTCCAGATCTTTTAGAAGGTCCGAAGCCGAATCGATCACCCCCGCCGCGGCAAGGTGCCGTGCGATGCGCACCACGTCCAGCACCTCTTCGCGCGTCGCGCCCGCCTGCATCGCCATGTGGGCCTGGGAGCGGGCGCAGCTCTTCTGGCCGCGCCCCAGAGCCGCGGCCACCGCGATGAGACTGCGGTACTTCGGAGGGATGGTGCTCTCCTCCCGCCCCACGCTCTGCGCCGAGGTCATCCCCGTGGCGACCATCAGGTCTGGAGCGAGCCGGGCCAGCGTCTCCGGCCACTCGGGCAGGCTGTCGCCCATCTTGGCCTTCATCATTCCGAGGACCTGTTCTGCGGTCGGTGGTGTCTTCATCTCCATCGTCGTTC
>JBMFRA010000015.1:0-46985 GCA_049968315.1 Acidobacteriota bacterium | reverse complement strand
GGACCGTCCCGCCTTCTCTTGCGGGCGGATGGCCGGATGATTTTGGACAGGTGTGTCACCAACTACGGGATCTTGATCGCCCATTGCCTGGGCATCCTGGGAAGGGCGTTGGGGCCCTTTCCCGCGGCGCTCCAGGCTTACGAAGAGGCGTACGGCACCGGGAGGCTACCATGAATCGGGATGAGATCCTGGCGTGGCTCCATCCCGGGGCCTCGGGGGGGGCCGAAGACCTGCGGGAGGCCGCCGACGACCTTCGGGCGGCGGTGGTAGGCGACGAGGTACACCTCCGGGGGTTGATGGAGATCTCCAACCATTGCGTCCGGCGTTGTGCCTACTGCGGGATCAGCCTCCACAACGCCTACCTTCCCCGCTACCGGATGGGTTCGAAAGAAATCCTGGAAGGGGCCCGGAGGGCTCTCCAGTTCGGGTACGGCACGGTGGTGCTCCAGGCGGGGGAGGATCCCGGCCTCTCCCGCCGCTTCGTGGCCGAAGTCATCGGCGCACTCCGCGGGGAGACGGGCCTGGCGGTGACCCTCTCCCTGGGAGAGCGGGACCCCGGCGAACTGGAGGCCTGGAGGGAGGCCGGCGCCGACCGGTACCTCCTCAAGTTCGAGACCTCCGATCCCGGCCTGTACGCCGCCGTCCATCCTCCACGGGAGGGCGGGGAGGTCCACCGGTCCCAGTGGGTTCGCCTCCTCAAGGGTATGGGGTACGAGGTGGGGACGGGAATCCTGGTGGGACTTCCTGGGCAGTCCCTTGAAAGTCTGGCCGCCGACCTGGAGCTCCTCACCGCCCTCGACCCCGACATGGCCGCCACGGGCCCCTACCTGCCCCACCCCGAAACCCCCCTGGCCCGCTCCTCCGAGCCGCCGCCCGTGCCGCCGCCGGAGCTGAGGAACCTCTGCCTCCGGGTGCTGGCCCTCACGCGGATCCTGCTTCCCGAGGCCAACATCCCCTCCACGACGGCCCTCTCCACCCTTGATCCCCTCCGTGGCCTCGAGTTGGGCCTTCGCTGGGGCGCCAACGTGGTGATGCCCGACCTCACCCCCGAGCGGTACCGCCGCTTCTACGCCATCTACCCCGGACGGAGGGTGTCGGGGGAGTGGGACTGGGAGAGCCACGAGGCGTTGTTGGGTCTCCTGGAGAGGCTGAAACGCCGTCCCGGCAGGGGCCCTGGATCCAGGCTCCGAGGCGCCACGGTCCCGCCGCTTCGCCAAAACCCGCCTCCCTCCCCGCCTCCTCCTGCCTGAACGCGAGATCCTCACCATCCTCCTCTATCCTCGGGGCGGACCTCCCGCCCCGCTTTTTTTGCCGGAGCACCGTCCCGGGGCCGTGCTATACTCCCCCATCGGCGGCGGGGGGCGCCGCCGGGAGGTGGGGCGTGAAGAACATCGCCATCCTGGTTTCCGGAAGGGGCTCCAACATGGTGGCCCTCCTCGGCGCCATGGAGCGGGGTGAGGTGCCGGGGCGGTGCGTTCTGGTCGTCTCCAACGTTCCAGGGGCGCCGGCCTTGGAGGAGGCCGCCCGGCGCGGCATCCCCACCGCCGTCATTCCCCACGGCGACTACCCCACACGGGAGGACCACGACAGCGCCATCCTGGCGCGCCTCATGGAGGCCCACGTGGACGTGGTCTGCCTGGCGGGGTACATGCGCCTCCTCTCCCCCGTTCTCATCCACGCCTTTCGAAACCGGCTCCTCAACATCCACCCCGCCCTGCTTCCCGCCTTCCCGGGACTCCACGTCCAGCGAAAGGCGCTGGAGCACGGCGTCCGCTTTTCGGGGTGCACCGTCCACCTGGTGGACGAGGAGGTGGACCACGGCCCCATCGTCCTGCAGGCCGTGGTTCCCGTCTGGCCCGGCGACGACGAGGCGGCCCTCTCGGCCAGGATCCTCAAGTACGAACACCGCCTCTACCCCGCGGCTCTCCGGCTCGTCTGCGAGGAGAGGTGCATGGTGGAGGGCCGTAGGGTACGCCTGCGAATCTCCGATGAAGAGTACCGGAAACTCCTGCACGCGCTCATGGACACGGGGGAAACGCGATGACCCAATCGGTGGACCGGGCCCTGGCCTTCCTCACCAAGGGCGCCGTGGACCTGGTGGACGAGGCCCTTCTCCGGAAAAAACTGGAACGCTCCGCCGCCACCGGCAAGCCGCTGACGGTCAAGGCGGGCTTCGACCCCTCCGCCCCGGACCTCCACCTGGGCCACACGGTGGTCCTTCGGAAGATGAAGCACTTCCAGGACCTGGGCCACACGGTGGTCTTCGTCATCGGAGACTTCACCGGCCTCATCGGCGACCCCACCGGCAAGAAGGCCACCCGGCCCCAGCTCACCCGGGAGCAGGTGGAGGAGAACGCCCAGACCTACCGGAAACAGGTCTTCAAGATCCTGGACCGGGAGAAGACGGTCATCCGCTTCAACTCCGAATGGCTCTCCGCCCTGGGGGCCGAAGGGTTCATCAGATTGGCGGGGAAGTACACCCTGGCCCGGATGCTGGAGCGGGACGACTTCAAGACCCGCTTCACCCACCAGCAGCCCATCCACATCCACGAGCTCCTCTACCCCCTGGCCCAGGCCTACGATTCGGTGGCGCTCCAGGCCGACGTGGAGCTCGGGGGAACGGACCAGCTCTTCAACCTTCTTGTGGGGCGGGAGATCCAGCGGGAGTACGGGCAGGAGGAGCAGGTGGTCCTCACCGTTCCGCTCCTCGAGGGGACCGACGGCAAGGAGAAGATGTCCAAGTCGCTGGGGAACTACATCGGCATCCACGAGAGCCCCGGCGAGATCTACGGCAAGGTGATGAGCATCTCCGACGAGATGATGTGGCGGTACTACCTCCTGTGCACCGACCTTGAGCCTTCGGAGGTGGAGGCCCTCCGCCGCCAGGTGGCCTCCGGCGCCCTGCACCCCATGGAAGCCAAGCGCCGCCTGGCCGCCACCCTCGTCGGTTACTACCACGGAGAGGAGGCGGCCCGGGCCGCCGCCGAGCACTTCCACCGGGTCTTCTCCCGGAGGGAGGACCCGGAGGAACTGGAAGAGATCCACCTGCCGCTCTCCCCCGATCCGGTCCCCTTGGCGCGCCTGCTCTTCGAGAAGGGCCTCGTCTCCTCCGCCAGCGAGGCCCGCCGCCTCATCTCCCAAGGGGGGGTCTCCCTGGACGGGGAGAAGGTCACCGACCCCCAGGCCCGCTTCGACCTGGAACGGGAAGGGTGCTATGTTGTAAAGGTTGGAAAGCTGGTCCGCCGTCGCCTGGTGGTGGGCTCCTAAGGAGGCTCCATGATCTCGACCCTGCCCCTGGCCCTCTTTGGAACCCTCGGTCCCGCCGAGCTCCTGGTGATCTTCGCCATCCTGCTCCTCATCTTCGGGGCCAACAAGCTTCCCCAGCTGGGCTCCGCCCTCGGCAAGACCATCCGGGGCTTCAAGGAGGAGATGCGCCAGGAGGCCGACGGGGGTCCCAAGGCTCCCCCCGCCGAGGGGGCCTTCGGATTCTGTCCCAAGTGCGGCGCTCCCCGCCCCGACGCCGAGGCCGCCTTCTGCCCCAAGTGCGGGCAGAAGCTTTCCTGACGGCCTTCCCGTTCCCCCCTTCCGCTCCGGCACCGCGGGCCGGAGCCGGCTTTTGCCAAGGAGGATGGCCATGCGTGCCCTCACCGTACCCCATTTCGGAGGACCGGAACTCCTGGAGCCGGCGGCCCTTCCCGTCCCCGAGCCTGGCCCCGGCCAGCTCCTGGTGAAGGTTCTCGCCTGCGGGATCAACCCCGTGGACGCCAAGATCCGCCGTGGGGCGCTGGACCTCCCCTTCACCTTTCCGCTGGTCCTGGGCTTCGACGTCTCGGGCGTGGTCGTGGCCGTGGGCGAAGGGGTGCGGGACTTCGCCGTCGGCGACGAGGTCTATTTCTCCCAGGAGCTCACGGAGAACGGCGGGTACGCCGAGTATACCTGCGTGGCGGAGGAGGTGGTGGCCTTCAAGCCGGTGGGACTCTCCCACGTCGAGGCGGCTTCGGTGCCCATCGCGGGGATGACCGCCTGGCAGGCCCTCTTCGACCGGGCCGGTGTCGTTCCCGGAGAGACCGTCCTCGTCCATGGGGGCGCCGGCGGCGTCGGTTCCTTCGCCGTCCAGCTCGCCTCCTGGGCCGGAGCGGAGGTCTTCGCCACCGCCGGAAGCCGAAACCAGGCCTTCCTGGAAGAGCTGGGGGCGGACCTCTGCCTCGACTACAGCCGGCAGGACTTCGTGGCGGAGGTCCTCCACGCCACCGCCGACGAGGGCGTGGACGTGGTTCTCGACACCGTGGGCGGGGAGGTCCTCCTTCGGAGCCTTCAGGCCCTGGCCCCCGAGGGACGCCTCGTGGCGGTGGTCCCCGAGAACCTCGCCGGCCTCTCCCTGGAGGGCCTTCGGGCGGGCTTCTTCCGCAACGCCGAGATCCACCTCCACTTCATGGAGCGGAGGCGGGAGACCCTGGACGCCCTGGCCCGCCTCCTGGAGCGGGGATTCCTCCAACCGGTGGTGGACAGGGTGATCCCCCTGGAGGCGGAGGCGGTGGCGGAGGCCCACCGGAGGATGGAATCGGGCCACAGCCGGGGCAAGGTGGTCATCCAGATGGAAAGGGAGTGACCGATGAAGCGCCCTTGCCTCCTGCCGGCTCTCCTGGTGCTCTCCCTCGCCCTCGCCACCTGCCCCGCCTGGGCCCTCTCCGACCTGGAGGGCCGCCGGGCCTTCGTGGGGGTCAACGGCCATATCCCCTCCACCGAGGACTTCGAGTACATGCAACGGGCCGGAATCACCTGGGCCCGGGTGGACTTCACCTGGGACGTGGTGGAGCCGCGCCCCGGGGAGTACCGCTGGACCCTCTTCGACCGTGTGGTCGCCGACGCGGAGCAGTGCGGCGTCAACCTCCTGGTGGTGACGGGATACTGCCCCCGGTGGGCTTCCTCGGGGCCCGACCGCTATTCCCCTCCCCAAGACACCGCCCAATGGACGGCCTTCGTCTCCACCCTGGTGGGAAGGTACCGCGGCCGGGTACGCCACTGGACCCTCTGGAACGAACCCAACTCCGATTCCTTCTTTCACGGGTCGCTGGAGCAGTTCATCCGCCAGATCCTCATCCCCGGGGCACGGGCCGCCAAGGCCGCCGACCCCGAGTGCCGGATCGTGGGGCCGGACCTCGCCCACCTCTCCGGTTCCGACTGGGACAAGTGGCTGGACCGGATCTGCCTGGAGGCGGGCCCCTTCCTTGACGTGGTCTCCCACCACGTGTACAAGGACAAGCCCAAGGCGGTCCTCCGGGAGCTGGACGGCCGGAAGAAGTTCTACGAAGGGCCGACGGTCAAGGAAATCCTCCAGAAGCGCGGGATGCTGAGCCGGCCCTTCTGGCTCACCGAGACCGGCTGGCGTTCCACGGAGGTGGGAACCGACCGCCAGGCGGGGTACCTCGTCGCCCTCCTCAAGGGGGCGAGGAAGCGACCCTGGATCCACAAGGTCTTTCTCTTCGAGTGGCGGGACTCCCCCCAACTCCCCGGCTACGGCCTCCTGGACCTCTCGGGCCGGCCCAAGGAGTCCTTCGCCGCCGTTGGGGGCTTCGCCGGCTACCTGAAGGCCGCAAGCAGGCGGTGACCCCACCTCAGAACCAGCCGATCTTCTCCTCGTTCTCGTAGCAGACCCGGCCGAGGATGTAGGCGGAGACGAGGGTGGTGTACACCCCCAGGGGGGCGGCCAGGACCGCCCCCAGGACGGGGATGCGCCCCAGAACCCCGGCCGCCGCCCCGTTGAGGATCCCCAGGCAGATCCAGAGGACAACCGCCATGAAGTACGGCGGCCCGATGCGCAGGATGATCCGGACCATGAGGACGGGGTTCAAAGCGGGGAGGACGGTGTTGAAGATGGCCACCACGGCGATGGAAATGGGAAGGTAAATCAGATACAGGAGCCCGAGGACCAGGACGAGCACCACGAGGGGGCCGAGGGCCCCGAGGAGGGCCTGGCCGGAACCCGCGCCGGAAAGCCCCGCCGCCACCCCCAGGCCCGCCCCGCCGATACAGAAGAGGAGGACCATGGGCAGGAGGCTAACGAGGACCACCAGCAGGACCTTCAGGAAGAGGGTGACCATGTCCAGGAAGTTGGTGGTGTCCGGCCATTCGGGCAGGTGGTAGGAGCCGCCGGCGACGCCGCGAACCACGTGGACGTAGAAGGTGGACTGGATGCACAGGAGGATGAAGACCGACGCCGCCCCCACCATGGGCGCGAAGCGGGAGGGAATCTTGAGGAGCTCGAGAAAGACCAGAAAGCCGTACGTGATCCAAGCGCCGTGGAGGAAGGGCGCCGCGAAGACCTGCCCCAGGTCTTTGTAGAAGGGGGTCCAGCGGGCCCGGCGCTCCAGGGCGCGGGTGGCGCCGCCGCAGGCGCCGCAGGAGAAGGCGGGGCGAACGCCCGGCTGGAGCTCCACCGGCTTGGCACAATCGGGACAGAGGTAGCGAAGGCACTGGGAACACTGGCGGACGGGCTCGCGGTCGGGGTGGGCGTAGCAGTGGTCTTCGTCCCCCAGGTTCTCCCCCCCCGTGTTCGGCGGAGGAGCGGAGGCGGCGAAGAGCGCCGCCAGGGCGGGAACGGTGCCGAGGGGCACCCAGGGGCCGCCCGGGGTCCGGACCTCCGTCTCCGGCGCCACCCGGCCGACGGACTTCAGTTCACGGAGCTCCTGGAGGGAGAAGGGGCCCAGCTCCTCCGTCCCCAGGCGGACGAGCCAGCCCTCCCCCTTTCGAGGGGCGGGGGGCGCGGCCCCCTCATCCCGCCGCACCGATCCATCCCGAAGGAGGACCAGCCGGGCACCGCACCGGGTACAGGGCCCCTTGGCCCCCCCCTGGGGCAGCCGGGAGGGGTCCACGACGTGGGGGTGGCCGCAGGAGGGGCACCGGAAGGTCATGGATCGGCCCCCGCCCGGGGAGGCTTCGGGAGCGGGAGGCGGTGGCGGCGGACCGGCGGCCCCGTTCTCCGGCTCTTCCAGGGGGGTGGCCCCCAACATCCGTCCGTCGGGAAAGAGGGTCAGCATGGCGCCGCAGGCGCCGCACGGCCCCCGAAGGCCCTGGGGCGGAATCCGGTCCAGCGGATAGGCGAAAGACCTCCCGCACCCGTCGCACCGAAAGCGCAGGTTCGCCATACCTCCCTCCCCGGGGAAACGTTACCACAAGAAACTCCCGTGGCCCCACCCCCGCAGCCTGGGCCTGGCCCCCCAACCCTTCGGGCATGGGTGCCGGGCTGTTTTGGACCGCCGCGGCCGGCGGTATACTGAACCCCTCTGGAGGGAAAACCCCCATGGCCACCACCTTCGAATTGGACTTCGACGCCCTGCCTCCGAAAAAGCCCTTCGCCGAAGGGATTCGGCGGGCCCCCAGCCGGGGGTTCCGGCTGAGCCAAAAAGACGCGGAGACGGCCCTGAAAAACGCCCTGCGTTACGTCCCCACTCGCTTCCACGAGGAGCTGGCACCGGAGTTCCTGGAGGAACTCCTCACCCGGGGCCGGATTTACGGCTACCGGTTCAGGCCCGAAGGGCGGATCTGGGGACGCCCCGTGGACCAGTACCCGGGGAAGATCCTCGCCGCCAGGGCCATGCAGGTGATGATCGACAACAACCTGGATTTCGAGGTGGCCCTGTACCCCTACGAGCTGGTCACCTACGGAGAGACGGGCCAAGTCTGCCAGAACTGGATGCAGTACCTGCTCATCCAACGTTACCTGCGGGAGATGGACGAGGACCAGACCCTGGTGGTCTCCTCGGGCCACCCCCTGGGCCTTTTTCCCAGCCGGCCGGAGGCTCCGAGGGCGATCCTGACCAACGGCCTCATGGTGGGGATGTTCGACACCCCCGAGGAGTTCCACCGCCTGGCGGCCATGGGGTGCGTGAACTACGGCCAGATGACCGCCGGAGGCTGGATGTACATCGGCCCGCAGGGCATCGTGCACGGAACCTACATCACCCTCCTCAACGCCGGCCGGCTGTACCTCGGCATTCCGGCGGACGGGGACCTCAAGGGGCACCTCTTCCTCACCTCGGGCCTCGGGGGCATGTCGGGCGCCCAGCCCAAGGCCGCCGACATCGCCGGGGCCGTCTCCGTCACCGCCGAGGTGGACGGGAGCCGCATCGAGACCCGCCGCCGCCAGGGCTGGGTCCAGCGGGTCTCCGCCGACCTTAAGGAGATCGAGGGGTGGGTCCGCGCCGCCCTCGCCGCCCGCGAACCCCTTTCCATCGCCTACCACGGGAACGTGGTGGACCTCCTCGAATACGCCGAGGCCAAGGGTTGGCCGGTGGAGCTCCTCTCGGACCAGACCTCCTGCCACGCCGTCTACGAGGGGGGGTACTGCCCCGCCGGGCTCTCCTACGACGAGGCCAAGGCCCTCCTCCGGGAGAATTTCCCCGCCTTCAAGGAAAGGGTCCACCAGAGCCTCCGCCGCCACTTCGCCGTCCTCAAACGCCTGACCGAGAGGGGCGCCCGTTTTTGGGACTACGGCAATTCCTTCCTCAAGGCGGTCTTCGACGCCGGGGTCGCCGAGGTCGCCCGAAACGGCCGGGACACCCACGACGGTTTCGTCTGGCCCTCCTACGTGGAGGACATCATGGGCCCTCTCTGCTTCGACTACGGATACGGCCCCTTCCGTTGGGTGTGCCTCTCGGGAAAGCCCGAGGACCTCGACCGGACCGACCAGGCGGCGGCCTCCTGCATCGACCCCAACCGGCGGGGCCAGGACCGGGACAACTACAACTGGGTCCTGAACGCCAAGAAGAACCGCCTGGTGGTGGGAACCCAGGCCCGGATCCTCTACGCCGACGCCGAGGGCCGCGTCCGCATCGCGCTGAAATTCAACGAGATGGTCCGCAGGGGCGAGATCGGCCCCGTCATGCTGGGGCGGGACCACCACGACGTCCAGGGGACGGACTCCCCCTTCCGCGAGACGGCCAACATCCGCGACGGTTCCAACCTCACCTCCGACATGGCGCACCAGTGCTGGGCCGGCAACGTGGCCCGGGGGATGACCTACGCCGTCCTGTCCAACGGCGGCGGCGTGGGCACGGGCAAGTGCTTCAACGGCGGCTTCGGGTTGCTGCTGGACGGCCGTCCCGAGACCGACCGGGTGGTGGCCTCGGCCCTCGACTGGGACGTGACCGGCGGTATCGCGAGACGCGCCTGGGCCCGGAACCCCAACGCCCTGGAAACGGCACGCCTCTGGAACGCCCGAATGGGAGGGCGGGGCCACATCACCGAACCGGCCCTGGCCGACGAGGAGCTGGTCCGCAGGACGGTGGAGAAGGGGCTCCGGCCCTCTTGACCCCGGCACGGCCGAACTGCTGGAAGGCGGGACCTCGCCTTTCAACGGGGAGGCGGTTTCGCCGGGTGGCCCACTGGAAATTCCGTTGGAAAGAGTGCCCCTTGGAGGAGCCCTCACTCCCCTTCCCTGTGGTGGTGGTCCAGGAGGGTGTGCAGGTGCGGGTGGCGGTGGACGACGGAGCCGTGGCGGTGGGTGTGGGCGTGGACCAGGTTGGACGCTTCGAGGAGCTCCGTGTCGGCGAGGACCTGCTCCACGGGCCCATCGGCGGCGAGGCGGTGGTCCGGGCTCAGGACCAGTACCCGGTCGGCCACATGGGGAACGGCGGCGAGGTCGTGGGTGGCCGTCAGCAGGGTCATGCCCCGGGCCCCGAGGGCCTCCAGGATCTCCAGCAAGGTGCTCTGGCTCCGCGGGTCCAGGCCCGTCGTGGGCTCGTCGAGGAGGAGCACCGACGGCGAGAGGACCAGCAGGGAGGCCAGGGCCGCCTTTTTCTTCTCCCCGGAACTGAGGGTCCCCGGCGGCCGCTTCCGGAGGGCCTGGATCTCCAGTAGGGCAAGAGCCTCCTCCACCCGGCGGGCCACCTCCTCCCGAGGCCATCCCGCCTGGAGCGGTCCGAAGGCCACGTCCTCCTCCACCGTCGGGCAGAAAAGCTGGGCCTCGGAGTTCTGGAAGAGGAGCCCCACCTCCCGCCGGAAGCGGGGAGCGAAGACCGGGTCTTGGAGGCGACCCTCCGTCAGCGTCTGTCCCAGGGCACGCACCTCGCCGGCGGAGGGAAAGTAGAGCCCGTCGAGGAGGTAGAGGAGGGTGGACTTCCCGCTCCCGTTGGCTCCCAGGAGAGCGACCCTTTCCCCCCGGGCGATTCGAAAGGAAACCCCCTTCAGGCTCTCCTGCCGTCCGGGGTACGCGAAGGTGAGGTCCACCGCCTCCAGGATCGCTTCCACCAAACCTCCTTCAGCCCAGGGCGAGGGCCACGGCGCCCGCGAAGCAGGCCAGCAGGAAGAGGAGATCGGCCGGCAAGAAGCGGCCCTCCTCGAGAAGCCGGGCTTCCCCGGTGAAGCCCCGGGAGACCATGGCCCTCGTCACCTCGTCGGCCAGGCGCCGGGTCCTCTGGTAGATCTCCCCCAGCGAAGCCGCGGCCCAGGCCCTTTCGAAGCCCGCTCCCTTGGCCCCGCCGCGGCTGATCTTGGCCAGGTGGACCTCCTCCGCCGCCCGCAGGAGAAGGTCCAGGTACCTTGCCATCATGCCGGCGGTCATGCAAAAGACCGCGGGAACTCCGATCCCTCTCAGGGACCTCCAGAGGGCAGGGCCCGGCGTCGAGGCGCCGAGAAGGGCCGCCAGGGAAAGGCAGGCGGTGGTCCTCAGGAGGAGGCGGAGGGCCACGTAGAGGCCGCCGGCGGTGACCGAGAGGTCGGCGGGCCAGCGCCAGGGTCCCCAGGAACCGCCGGGGTAGTGCAGGAGGACGACGAGGGGCTGGCCCGGCGTCACGGGACTCAGGGCCGCCGGGAGGGCCAGGGCCAGGCCGAAGAGGGGCACGAAAGAGAGGGGTAGGAGAAGCCGCCGGGGGCCGACTCCCCCGGCGATGGCCACCACCCAGGCGGCCCCCGCCGCCGCCGCCAGGGTCTCCGGCCTCTTTGCCAGGGTGCAGGCCGCGAGGAGGGCAAGGATCCCGATCAGCTTGGCCCGGGGGTCGAGGCCAGCCAGGAAGCCTGCCGGTGTCCCCTCCCCCCCCAGCAGGAGGGACGAGGCCCGCACGATCCGCCCCAGGGTCCGCCGGGCCGTTCGGGAGGCGAAGCCCGACGGCGAGGCGGGAGGACCCGGCGGTTCGAGACCCGGCTGGATCCACTCAGGGAGAAGGGCCATGGGACTCCCGGCCTCCGAGGAGGCGGCGGAGGCCCCACGCTGCTCCCCCCACCAGAACCGCCCCGGCCACGGCGGAGACAATATACCAGAGGCTCTGCACCAGAAGGGAAGCCTCCTCGCCTCCCGGGGGGGCGTAGTCGGGCATGGGAGCCCTCCAGAGGCCCTCCAGCCGTTGGAGCCCGGTGGGGACGTAGCCGCTCCTTTCCGCAAGCGTTTCCGAACCCCACTCCCCCCAGGCGTCCCCCGCCCCGAACAAGCTGGGAAGAGCCAGCCCCAGCGGCGTCAAGAGGGCGGCGACCAGGAGGGCCAGCGCCCAGCGCTTCCACCGGGGAGTGGCCGGGGAGGCGCTGGGGCCTTTCTGGGGCTCCCGGAGGAGTTCCGGGTCGGTCCTTCCCAAGACGGCGACCACCAGCCCCGTGACGGTGGCCTCTACGAAGCCAAAGAGGAGCAGGTGCTCCACGGCCATGGCCGGCACCGAGACCGAGAGGGGGAAGGGGCAGTACAGGGCCCTTCCAGCGGCGTCGTGGGCCAGGGCCGGCTGGATGCCGAAGAGAAGGGCGGCGGCCAGGGCGGCGGCGTTGAGCCCCACGTAGCCTCCGGCGGCGGCGGCCAGGGCCCTCCGGCGGGAGTCGGGGGCGGCGCCCCCCGCCAGGAGGCGGTAGACCCACCACCCGGTGAAGGGCATCACCACCGCCATGGTCAGGCAGTTGGCGCCCAGGGCGGTGATCCCACCGTCTCCGAAGAGGAGGGCCTGGATGAGGAGGCTCACCGAGACGGCCACCACCGCCGCCCAGGGGCCGAGAAGCACCGCCACGAGCACCGATCCGACGGCGTGGCCCGTCGTTCCGCCGGGAATGGGCACGTTGAACATCATCACCAGGAAGGTGAAGGCCGCCCCGAGGGCCAAGAGGGGAACCCTCTGCAGGTGAAGGGTCCGCTTCAAACGCGCGGCGGCGGTGGACCAGAAGGGGACCATGGCCCCGAAGGCCGCCAGACAAGTCGCCGGTCCCAGGTACCCGTCCGGAATGTGCATCTCAGCCTCCCTTTCGGCCCAAAGGACCGTAAAAGATCACGTGGACCACGACGATGGGCTTGCCGCCCCCGTTGGGCCACTGGACACCCGCCACCCACTGCCAGGATTGGGACAGGTAGCCCACACCGGCGGAGATGAAGTTCCCGTCTCCCCGGGTATAGTCGGCCATGAGCTGCCAACGCTCGTTCACCACCTTGTCCACGCCGACGAAGGGGTCCGTGCGGTCCGCCCCGGGGGTGCGCTGCAGACCCAGGTGGCTCCGGAAGTGGCCCCAGTCGGCGGTGGTGACCAGATAGGGGCTGGACCGGAAGTCCTTGGTGGTGTTTTGGATCCCCACCGCGGCGGAAAACCTCCCCCGGGACTCCTTGAAGAAGACGTACTTTGCGTTGAAGAGAGCCCGGTCCTCCACCCCGTCGCTCAGGTCGAAGTCGAGGCCCATCTCGAAGCGCTCCCCCAGGCCGATCTCGGTGTTGAGGACGAGGGCGTCGGTCTTGAAGGCCCGGGAGTAGGCCTGCCACTGGAGGTCCACCGCCCAGGTCCAGTCCCCCGTCACATCCGTCGTCGGGATGATGACCAGGCCGCTGTAGCAGGCCCGAGCCGCCGGTGAAAAGAGAAGGAAGGCCAACGCCGCAAAGACCATCCGCTTCCAGAGTCCGTCTCCCATCTCCTCCTCCCCGTGAGGCCGGGAAGTATTATCTGAGCATTACTTCAGATTTTCAACCCCCTCCGGCTCTCTGAGGGTGCTACCTTATTGATGATCGTGGCACCTATTCCCGTTATCAAGCTTCCGCTGGGAAAGCGGTGCTGCCTGGGAAAAGGGGGGTAAGCTCCTCCCCCCTTGGGCAAGACCCGGAGAGCGCTGGCCGGGGGAAGGGATTACGAAAGGGACCGCTTTAAAAGGGCGTTCACGGCACCGATGACCTTCAGCCGGGCGAAGTTCTTGTCTTCGGCCTCCACCAGGACCCACGGGGCGTGGGCCGTGGAGGTCTTTTCGATCATCTCCACCGCCGCGGCCTCGTAGGCGTCCCACTTGGCCCGGTTTCGCCAGTCCTCGGGCGTGATCTTGTACTGTTTGTACGGCGTTTCCTCCCGTTCCTGGAAGCGCCGCAGTTGTTCCTCGGGGGAGATGGCCAGCCAGAACTTGAGGAGCAGGTGGCCGAAGGAGACGAGGTCTTCTTCGAAGGCGTTGATCTCGGCGTAGGCCCGCTGCCACTCCTCACGGGTGCAGAAGCCCTCCACCCGCTCCACCAGGACCCGCCCGTACCAGGAACGGTCGAAGATCGTGACCCGGCCCTGCCGCGGGAGGCGCATCCAGAAGCGCCAGAGGTACGGGTGGGCCCGCTCCTCCTCGGTGGGTGCGGCGATGCCGATGTGCCGCGCGTTTCGCACGTCGAGGGCCTCGGTGAGCCTCCGAATGGCTCCGCCCTTTCCGGCGGCGTCGGGGCCTTCGAAGACCAGGATCAGGGAACGCTTCTCCTCGTAGAGCCTCCGGCTGAGCAGGGAAAGGCGGGCCTGCTCACGAAGCAGGCGCTTCTCGAAGGCCTTCTCCTCCACCCGCAGCCCGAGGTCGAGCTTTTTCAGGATGTGGACCCGGGGCGGCGGCGAGAGGTCTGGCTCCCGCAGGGGCGGGGCCTTGCCAGCCTCGGCCTCCAGCCTCTCCGCCAGTGCCCGGAGCAGGGTTCTTCCCACTTCCAGGTCGCGGTGGCGCGGATCGGTGGCCTCGATCACCCGCCAGGGGGCCCACCCCGTCCCCGTGTGGAGGAGGGCCTCCTCCGAGACGCGGCGGAAGCGGTCGTAACGGCGGAAGAACTTCCAGTCCCGGGGAGTAACGCGCCAGGACTGGAGGGGGTCTTTCTCCAGCCGCTCGAAGCGCTTCCTGACCTCCTTCTTGGCCAGGTGGAGCCAGATCTTGACGAGGAGGACCCCCTCGGCGGCCAGCATCTTCTCGAAGTCGTTGATGGCGTCCAGGGCGCGGTGGAAGTCCCCCTTCCCCACCCTGCCGAAGACGCGGCCCACGATGGGGTCGGTGTACCAGGAACCGAGGAAGATCCCCATGCGCCCCCTGGGGGGCAGGCGGCGCCAGAAGCGCCACATGGGGGGGCGCTCCCGCTCCTCGTCCGTGGGTTCGGAGAGGGCGTGGATCTCCACCCCCCGGCCATCGAGCCATTCCATCAGGCGGTTGATGGTCTCCGCCTTGCCGGCGCCCTCCACCCCTCCCACCAGAACCACCGCGGCGATCTGGGAACCCGCCAGGCGCTTTTGGGCCTGAAGCAGCGCGCTGCGGAGTTCCGGTAGGGCCGCCTTGTACTCCTCCTTGGAGACCCGGACACCCACTTCCGCCGTCTCGAACATGGCCACCCCCTCTTCGCGAAGGCTCATTCTACCGCGCCGGGGAGGGCCGTCCAAGGAGGGGAGGGGGAGCGCCGGCGGCGGCCCGGCGCCCCCTTCCCCCGAGCCTCGCCATGGAAAAAGGGAGGGCCGGAGCCCTCCCCTTTCCGTTTGGTGGTGGAGGCGGCGGGAGTCGAACCCGCGTCCGGAGATGCCGGCCAAGGCGGCTTCTACGCGCGTAGCCGGTTCCTCAAACCTTCGCTCCCCGCTTCTGGAGCCGGCAATTCGGCGGGTCGCTATCCCCTTCGTCTTTTCCAGGCCGGCCGGGGAGAACCGCCCTGGAGCATCCCGCTAGCGACGTTCCAGAAGGCCCGCGGGAGAAGCCATCGGGAACGTGGCGGACTTACGCCGCCAGAGCCAAGTTATCGTTGGCCGTTGTGGTTTTCCGGTCGTTTTACGAGGGCCCGGAACTCGGCGCGCAACCACCTCCCGCACAACCCCGTCGAAACCGTTTCGCCCCCGGGGTTTTGGTGCCGCTCTGAATATAGGCCCTTCCTCCCGGCGGCGCAAGGAGCCCTTTCGGGCCCTTCCCTGGTAAACTTATGGCCATGAGAAAGGAACGGTGGAAGGCAAGGTGGAAGGCGGCAGGACGGGAGGGGTGGAACCTGGCCTTGCTCCTGCTCGGTCTCCTGGCCTTCGTGGTCCAGGTCAAGGGCTTCATGGTCCCCAACCACCTGCTTACTGGCGGGGTCACGGGGCTCTCCTTGCTCTTCCACGCCCTCTTTCAATGGCCCGTGGGCTTCCTGGTCTTCCTGCTCAACGTCCCCATCTTCGCCCTGGGCTTCCGGGACATCGGGAGGCGCTTCGCCGTCCTTTCGGCGCTGGGTGTGGTGGGCTTCTGGCTGGTGGCGGACTACGTCCCCGTTCCGGCGGCCACCCACGACCCCATGCTGGCCGCCGTCTTCGGGGGTGTCCTGGGGGGGGTGGCGGCGGCGCTGGCCTTACGCTCCGGGGGCTCCCTGGGGGGCTTCGACATCCTGGGGGTGGTCCTCAACCGGAGGTTCAGCCTGGGGGTGGGAGAGGCGCAGCTTTTTCTGAACGGCGCCCTCATCGTGGCCGCCGGCCTCCTGACGGACCTGGAGCGGGCCATGTACACGCTGGTGGCCATCTACGCCGGTGGCAGGACCCTCGACGCCCTCCAGGCCCCCCGACCCCGGAAGGCGGTCCTGATCGTTTCCCAGCGGAGCGAGGCCATCCGCCGGCGGATCCTCGACGAGATGGCCCGGGGGGTGACGGTCTTCCAGGCCCGG
This sequence comes from Acidobacteriota bacterium, assembly GCA_049968315.1. Lineage (GTDB taxonomy): Bacteria > Acidobacteriota > UBA4820 > UBA4820 > DSQY01 > JBFLVU01. The sequence goes on along the minus strand of JBMFRA010000015.1, from coordinate 31,147 downwards.
GGAGCCTTCAGCGGCCAGGCCCAGGAGGCCCTCCTCTGCGTCATCACCCGCTACGAACTCAAGGAACTGCGGGACCTGATCCGCTCCGAGGACCCCGTCGCCTTCGTGAGCGTCCTGGAGGCCTCGGACGTCATCGGGCGTTTCCGCGAACCCAGCGCCTTTACCGTCTGGAAGCGGCAGGACCGGAGGCGGGCCTGAGGGCACCGGCCTGGAAACTATTCTCCTCACCCGGCCGTAGAAAGCCCCTGGCTCCACGGTTCCCCTGCCGGCCGCAGGGGGAACCTTGACCCGTACCGGTCTTCTGGAAAGGAGTGGCACATGTGGAAGAAGCGGAACGCCGGGTTGCGTACAGTGGCTCTGGTGGTGGGACTGGCCACCTTCGGAGCGTCGGGCGCCTACCGCGCCGACGAGGGGATGTGGCTCTACGAGAGGCCCCCGCTCGAGCTCCTGAAGGAGCGCCACGGTTTCGAGCCGCCGCCGGGGTGGATGGACCACCTCCGCCTCTCCTCGGTGAACGTCTACGCTTCCGCCTCCTTCGTCTCGCCCGACGGCCTCATTCTCACCAACCACCACGTGGCCCTTTCCTCCGTCCAGCGCCTCTCCACCCCGGAGCACAACTACGTGCGGGACGGCTTCTACGCGGCGACACCGGAGGCGGAAATCCCCGTCCCCGGGCTCTCGGTGAAGGTCCTGGTTTCCATCGAAGACGTTACGCCCCGGGTGGAGGCCGCCGCCGCCGGCGCTCCTTCCCCCCAGCAGGCGCTGAAGAAGCGGGAGGCGGCCATGGCCGCGCTGGAGGCCGAGTGTCTTAAAACCACCGGCCTCAAAGGCGAGGTGGTGACCCTCTTCGGCGGCGCCCGCTACCACCTCTACCGCTACCGGGAGTACACCGACGTCCGTCTGGTCTTCGCGCCGGAACTCCAAGCCGCCTTCTTCGGGGGTGACTCCGATAACTTCACCTACCCCCGCTACGACCTAGACTTCGCCTTCCTCCGGGCCTACGAGAACGGCAAGCCCGCCAGGGTGGACCACTACCTCAAGGTGAACCCCGCCGGGGCCAAGGAGGGCGACCTGGTCTTCGTCTCCGGCCACCCCGGACGCACCGACCGGCTGGCCACCCTCGAGGCCCTGCGGTACTACCGTGACGTCACCTTCCCCCACCGGTTGGAGGACCTTCGCGACCGGGAAGCGCTCCTGACCGCCTATTCGGAACGGGGGCCCGAGGAGGCCCGGCGGGCCCGCACCTACCTCTACTTCCTGGCCAACTCCAAGAAGGCCAACGAGGGCGAGTTCGCGGGGCTCAACGACCCCGCCCTGATGGAGCGCAAGCGCCAGGCCGAAGAGGGGCTCCGCAGGGCGGTGGAGGCCGATCCCGCCCTCGCCGGCCTCTACGCCTCCGCCTGGACCGACCTGGAAAAGGCCTTCGCCTGGGCCCGGGAGCACGAGAACGAAAGACGGTTCCTGAGCCAGATGCCCGGGGGCTGGGGAAGCCTGCCCGGCGCCGCCATCTCCCTGGTGATGCTGGACCTGGAGGCGAAGCGCCCCGACGCCGACCGCCTCCCCGGCTACCACGAGGCGGAGATCCCGGCCCTCCTCCGGAATCTGAAGGCCCCCAAGCCCTACTACAAGGACATGGAGGAGCTCCTCCTGGCCCACGACCTCTCGAGGATCCGGGAAGGGCTTGGCGCCGCCCACCCCTACGTCCAGGCCCTGCTCGGGGGCCGGGAACCCCAGGAGGTGGCCCGGGAGGTGATCCAGGGAACCCGCCTCGATTCGGCCGAGTTCCGGGCGAGCCTCCTGGAGAAGAACCGTAAGGCCCTGGCCGCCTCCAAGGATCCCCTGATCCTCCTCGCCAGGAGGGCGGAGCCCTTCCTGAGGGCCAACCGCCAGGCCTTCCAGGAAAACCTGGAGGCCGTGGAAGAGCAGGCCTACACCCGCATCGCCCGGGCGGGCTTCGCCGTCTACGGTGAGCGGGCCTACCCCGACGCCACGGGCACTTTGCGGCTGGCCTTCGGCGTCGTCTCCGGATACCCCTTCGCCACCACCCTCGTCCCCCCCTTCACCACCTTCTACGGCCTCTATGACCGGGCCTACTCCTTCGGCGACAAGGGGGAGTTCGTCCTCACGGCCCGGGAACGGGAACGGAAGGACCGGATCCGCCTGGAGACCCCCCTCAACTTCGTCTGCACGGCGGACATCACCGGCGGCAACTCCGGCAGCCCGGTGGTGGACCGGGAGGGGCGGCTGGTGGGGCTCGTCTTCGATGGAAACGCCCAGAGCCACCCCAACACCTTCGTCTACGACGAGGCCCAGGCCCGGTGCGTCGCCGTGGACATCCGGGGCATCTTGGAGGCCCTGGACAAGCTCTACGACGCCCGCCCGCTGGTGGAGGAGATGGTGAAAGCCGGCGCGTAAGGCGGCAGAGGGAATGGAGAGAGGGCCGGGGGCCGCCCCGGCCCTCTTCCTTTTGGGCTGGCCCTTCAGTCTCCGCGGGCCAGGGTGCCCAGGAGCCGGGCGGCGCGGCGGGCCGAATCCCGCGGGAGGGGCCGGGGGCCTTCGGGGCCTTCGAGGGCCTTACGGAGGTGGCGGGGCAGGGCGGCCAGGTCTTCGCAGGCCGACACCCATCCCCTGGCGGCCATGAAGGCCGTGTTGGCCCTCTCCTGGCCTGGAAGGCCCGGAAGGACCACGCACCGCTTCCCCGCGGTGAGGGCTTCGGTCAGCGTCAGCCCTCCCCCCTTGGTGACCACGACGTCGCAGGCGGCGAGGAAGCGGGGAAGGTCGGTGCGGTACCCCAGGACCCGGAGCCTCTGGGGGTAGGCCTGGGCCAGGGGAACGAGGGAGCGCCGCAGCCGTTCGTTCCTCCCGCAGACCAGGACCACTTGCAAACCCGGGTCCCCGAGGGCCGCCGCCGCCGCCTCCCCCAGGGGCCCCGCCCCCACCCCTCCTCCCAGGATCAGCACCGTGGGCCTTCCCTCTTCGAGCCCCAGTTCCCGAAGGACCGACCGGTCCGGCGACAGGTTCTCGAAACGGAGATCCACGGGGATCCCGGTGACCGCCAGCCTCTCCTCTCCCACGCCGAGTTTCAGGAACGGTTCCACCAAGTCTTCGTGGGGAAGGAGGTAGAGGTCCACCTCCCGCCGCGCCCAGAGGGGGTAGACGTCGTAGTCGGTGAGGACCACCGCCAGGCGGAAGCGGCCCTTCCCGGCGGCCTTGGCGTCGGCGGCGATCTCCATGGCGTTGACCTGGGTGGCCGCCACGGCGCTGGAACCGTCCGCCAGCGTTTCGAAGCGGCGGCGTGCCCTGCCCGCCATCCCGGGGAGTGCCAGGCGGCCCCGGCGGGCGAAGGCGGGGGTCGTGTACATCCACTGCCACAGCCAGGGCAGGCGGAAGACGCAGAAGAGGTAGCCCCTTCGGAAGAGGAGGTCGTACTCCCAGGGGACCCACTCCTCCAGGTGGGAGACCAGGGCTTCGGTCCCCTCCCCTTGGAGGGTCTCGGAGACGGTATCCGCCACCCGGTGGTGCCCCGTTCCCAGGCCGTAGGAGACCACCAGGCAGCGGGGGCTCATCGGCTCTTGAGGAAAGCCAGTTCGAGGGGGTAGTTCTCCACGGCGTAGGTGGCGAGCAGGGTGCACGCCGCCGCGAAGAGTACGCCGGCGAAGGCGTCCAGGACCCAGTGGAAGCCCAGGTAGAGGGTGGAGTAGACCACCAGGGCCGCCAGGACCGTCATGGTCCGCCGAAGCCGCCGGTCGGGGCTTTCGGCGAGCAGGAGTGCGTAGGTCACCGCCAGGGAGGTGTGGAAGGAGGGGAAGCAGTTGTTCAGGCCCGACAGCGGCCTGAGACCCTCGATCAGGACCGGGGAGAGGTTATTCATGAGGAGCGCCACCGAGCCGTCCCCGGCGGCCCACCGCTCCGAAACGGGCACCAGGATGTAGAAGGGAAGGATGAGGACGTAGTTGAAGACGCTGCCCCAAAAGATCTTCCGGGCCAGGGTCTTCTCGCCGTTGGCCCAGGTGGCCAGCACCGCCGCCACCCCCATGACCGGGAAGACGTACAGGTAAACCCCGGAAAGGAGTCCAGTCACGAGGGGAAACTGGAAGAGCTGGAAGAGCGCCCCCGTCTGTCCTTCGATCTGGAGGAAGAGGGGGGTGAAGTCCCACCTGAGGTACGCGGTGATCTCGTCGTCGAAGCGGGTCTCCAGGATGTCGAGGAGGATGATCCCCGCGATGGTGAGGAGGTAGAAGAGGGCGCTTTGGGAGAGGGCGTGTTCCCGAACGAAAGAGGCAACCAGGCCCACGGGCCCCCTCCGGGGCTGGAGCCAGAGGAGCAGCGCCAGCAGGGAGAGGATGGTCAGGCAAACTCCGAGAACCAGGATTTCGTCCATCGGCCTTCACCTCGTCCGGTCCCCAGGAGCCTTTATGATACGGGAGGGACGGCCGAAAAGCAAGGGGGCTCCCTAGGGGGAATCTAATGCCTTCCCCTGCCCCCGGCCATTGGGCCTCATTGCTGTCCAAGATCGTTTTGGGCAACGGTTTTCCGCATGTTGCCCAAGCGAAGCGGAGGGCAACCTGCAGGCCGCAGGATTGGGCCTTGATCTGGGAGGACCCCTGGGGCATACTCGAAGGGGAGGTTTCCCCATGGCGAGATTTCCTGGGAGCTTTCGAACGGCCCTGGCCGCATCCGTTCTCCTGGTGGCCCTTGGGACACCCGGCGCCACCTACCACGGAGGCCGTTCCGGGGGGGGCATCCACCTCTTCCAGGGCGATTCGGTCCGTTTCGACCCCGGGAACAACCCCGCCCCCGACGCCCTCTGGATCGAGGTCCTCCAGGGCCAGGGCAACGCCATCGTCCAGGACGGCGCGGGCCACCTCACCGGTTCGGACTTCTACCTCCGGGCCGGCCAGCTCCTGGTCTTCGCCACCACACCCCCCTACACCCTGTACTTCCAGGGCGCCTCGGTGGACCTGGCCTTCGGGGGGACGGTGGTCAACCGGCCGGCGGCCCCCGTCTGCAACACGGGGAGTTCGGGACCCGTCCTGCTCCAGGTGAACCGGCTCCTCAACATCCACCTGGAAACCCGGCAGACCTCCTCCCCCAAGGTGGACGTCACCGCCTTCGCCGCCACCGCCGCCGTCCGGAGCGGGGACTTGGACTTCTTCGCCGCGGGGGATCCCCGGGACTTGGGGTACGCCGTCCTGCCCACCTGCAGCGACCCCAACTGTTGCAGCCCCGATGCCCCGGTCTTTCCCGTGAAGAACCTGTCGGGGGGGCCGTACACCTTCTTCGAGGTCGCCTCCCGGGGGGGCTTCGCCTTCGACTGGAAGGCGGAGGTCCCTCCTCCCCTGGTCTGCACCGCCTCCGCCAGCCCCACCTCCGGAACCGCCCCGGTGACGGTGGCCTTCTCCGCCTCCGCCTCCGGTGGATCCCCCGGGTACTCCTGGGCGTGGAACTTCGGGGACGGCGGCCGTTCCACCGAGAAGAACCCCACCCATACCTACCGGAGCGGCGGAACCTTCACCTGGAAGGTCACGGTGACCGACGGCGCGGGGGTCACCGCCTCCAAGACCGGCACGGTGAAGGTCACCGCCCCCCTCACGGTGACCGCCTCGGCCAACCCGAGACAGGGGGCGCCCCCCTTGACCGTGGCCTTCTCCTGCTCCCCCAAGGGCGGAACCGCCCCCTACTCGTACCTCTGGGATTTCGGAGACGGCGGAACCTCCACGTTGCAGGCCCCCACCCACACCTACGGGGAAACGGGGGCTCACACGTGGGTTGTCACGGTCACCGACGCCCAGGGGCGGACCGCCGCGGCTTCCGACACCGTGTACGCGGGCATCCCCATCCCCCCCCGCATCGACGCCGTCCAGGTCCTCACCAGCCCCTTCCGGTTGAAGGTCACCGGGGCGGACTTCGCCTCCAATGCGTCGGTCTTTCTCGACGGGACGGCCGCCCCTTCGGTGACGGTGAAATCCTCCTCCAAGATCCTTCTGGGAGGCGGCCAGGCCCTTAAGAACCTCGTTCCCAAGGGCCAGACGGTCCTGGTCACGGTGGTGAACCCCGACGGAGGCACCTCGGACCCTTACCCCTTCACCCGGTGAGGGGACCGCCCCGCATCCGGATTCTCTCGGCGGCCTCCTCCGCCGCCTCCCGAACCTCTCCGTCGGGGTCGGCGCGGAGGGCTTCGAGGGCCTTCAGAAAGCGGGGGTCCCCCATCTCTCCGAGGGCATAGGCGGCGTCGCCTCGGTCCCGAGGGTCCTTCAGGAGTAGGGCCTCCACCAGGGCCTCCCCCGCCTCCGACAGGTCCAGGCCGCCCCGGCCGGCCTCCTCCGACAGGAAGTGGGTGGCGGCCAGGCGTGTCCCCAGGTCGGGAAAGACCACGAGGCGCCCGAGGTCCCTGGCCCGGAGCACCCCGGCGGCCAGGAGTTCCCGCACCTCCCCCGCCAGCTTGCGCGAGAGGAGGTGCCTCAGGGTCCAGAGGGGGCCTTCGCCCCGGAGGTGCGCCTCCAGGGCCTCCCGGAACTCCCCCTCGGAAAAGGTGCCGAAGAGCCTGGACTCCCCCTCCCCCAATACCACCCAGGGAACCGAGGCCAGAGCCGGAGGGCGCTCCTCCGGGGCGAGGTCCTCCCCGTCCACAACCCGGAGGGCGAGGCTGGGCTCGGCGGCGGCCAGCGGGCAGAGGAGAGCGAGGGCCCCCGAACTGGCGGAGCACCACCGGGCGGCGTAGAGGGTCACCTTGGGGAGGGGGGTCAGCCCGGCGAGGGGGGAGGGGGCGGGAGGATCTCGGAGGGCCTCGAGAAGGCCCAAAAAGGGGGCTTCGGCGTTCTGGTCGGGGACCATCTCCCAGGAGATGGGGCGGCCTTCCGGCCGCCGGATCTGGATGGAAAAGCGTTCCTGGGGAGCCGCGGGGCTCTCGGCGATGGCGAGGCGGGGCAGGCGGAGCTCGGCCCTCCGGCGTGTGGTGCGCCAGGCCTCCTCCCCCGTCCCGCCGGTGGGAAGGCGGACTTCGAGGAGCGGAACCTCCTCCCGGCCCACGGGTCTTCAAGCGCCGGCGGCCGGCGCTTCCCCGTTTCGTTCGAGGGTTCGGTACCGCTCCATCCCCTCGAGAAGGATCCGCGCCGCCCGCTCCAGCTTGGGGACCTTGAGGACGTAGGCCACCCGGATCTCGTTCTGTCCCAGGCCCGGGGTGGCGTAGAAGCCGTCCCCCGGTGCCACCATCACCGTCTCCCCCTCCATCTGCCAGTCGGAGAGGAGCCACCTGGCGAAATGGTCGGTGTCCCCCAGGGGGAGGCGGACGATCATGTAGAAGGCCCCCGGCGGTTTCCGGAGGAGAACACCGGGGTGGGCGGTGAGGCCGCGGCAAAGGGTGTCGCGCCGGGCCTGGTACTCGGCGCGGATGGGGTCGAAGTAGGAGGGGTCCATCCGGTAGGCGGCCACGGCGCCCACCTGCTCGATGGTGGGTGGGCAGAGGCGGGCCTGGCCCAGCTTCAGGGCCGCCTCCATGACCTTCCGGTTGCGGCTGATGAGGGCCCCCACCCGTGCGCCGCAGGCGGAGAAGCGTTTGGAGACGGAGTCGAGGACGATGGCCCGCTCCTGGATCCTCGAAAGTTGGAGGATGCTCGTGTGCTTGAGGCCGTCGTAGGTGAACTCCTTGTAAACCTCGTCGCCGATGAGGAAGAGGTCGTGCCGAACCGCCAGGTCCGCCAGCATTTCCAGTTCCTCGGCGGTGAGGATGGTCCCCGTGGGGTTGTTGGGGGAGCAGACGAGGATGGCCCGGGTCCTCGGGCCGATGGCTCTCTCCAAGACCTCCCGGGGAGGCAGGCGGAAGCCGTCCTCGGCGTGGGTGGTCACGGGAACGAGGCGGACGCCCGCCATGGCGGCGAAGCCGTTGTAGTTGGTGTAGAAGGGTTGGGGGACCACGATCTCGTCCCCGTGGTCGGCGACGATAAGGAAAGCGAAGAGGGCCGCCTCGCTCCCGCCGCTGGTGATCATGACCTCCCGGCTGTCCAGGGGGATGCCGAAGCGTTGGAAGTAGTCGGCCACCGCCTGCCGCAACTCGGGAAGGCCGTCACTGGGGCCGTAGGCCAGGACCCGCTCCCGTTCCCGAAAGGCGGCGACGGCCTCGAGATAGGGGGCGGGGGTGGGGATGTCCGGCTGGCCGATGTTGAGGTGGTGGATCCGGACCCCCCGTCTTCGGGCTTCCACCATGAGGGGAGCCAGCCTCCGAATGGGGGATTCCTGCATGATGGCAACGCGCCTGGACAGGTTCATGGGTGCCTCCTCGGCTTTCACGGTTCCTCGAGGACCTCCACCTCGTAGGAATAGTCGGCGGTCTTGCGGAGCATGGCGCCGATGGAGCAGTACTCCTCGTCGGAGAGCTCGATGGCCGCCTTCACACGGTCGGGGTTCAGGCCCTTGCCCCTGACCCGGTACTTCACGTGGACCTTCACATAGACCCTGGGGTTCTCCTTGGCCCGCTCCCCTTCGATCTCCATCTCGATGCCCCGCACGTCCTGGCGCATCTTCTGGAGGATGGAGACGAGGTCGATGCCGGAGCACCCCCCCAGCCCAATGAGGACGTACTCGATGGGGGACGGGGCCGCTCCGTCTCCCCCGTTGAAGGTGCTGTCCATCATGATCCAGTGGTTGGTCTCGGACCGGGCCGCGAAGGCGCTCTTTTCGACCCAAATGACTTTGACGCTCATGCCCCCCTCCCAGACAAGGGAAGAGTATAGTGCATCCCCTCCCCCGAGAGGAGTGTCCGGCGGCCCCCCGGCTCTCGGGGATCCACTATAATCGAGGGCGAGAGGTCCTGGGATGCGCACGCTGGTTCTCGGAGACGTCCACCTGGGCTCCCGCCTCTGCCGGTGCGGGTGTCTTGCCCACGTGCTGGCCCGGCGGCGGTGGGACCGGCTGGTCCTCAACGGGGATATCTTCGACGACCTGAACTTCCGCCGTCTCACCGCCAACCACTGGCGGATCCTCAAGTACTTAAGGGACCTTGGGGAGAAGCGCGAGATCGTCTGGATCCGGGGGAACCACGACGGGACACCGGACTTCCTGGGCCACCTCCTGGGGGTTTCGGTCCAGGAGGAGTACCTCTTCTCCTTCCGGGGAGAGCGGGTCTACGTGGTCCACGGCGACCAGTTCGACACCTTCCAGAAGTCCGCCCGGAAGGTTCGGGGTCTCAAGGACCTCTTCTACGGCTTTGCCATCTGGTTCGACGTCCCCCGCAAGCGGGCCATCCAGATCGCCCAGCGCTCCAGCCTGCTCTTCGACCGGGCCGCCGACCGGGTTCGGGACCGGGCGGTGGAGCGGGCTCGGGCCCTGGGCGCCCGGTACGTGGTGGTGGGCCATACCCACCGCCGGGAGGCCTGCTGGGTGGACGGCGTCTACTTCCTCAACCCCTCCTCCTGGCTCACCCCGAACCCCGCCTACGCCCTCTTCGACGACCGGGAAGAGGCGCCGCGGCTGGTTGCGGTCCGGGAGGCCCGCAGGCCCCTTCTCCGGCGGGCCCTGGGCATCGGCCGGGGAAAGGAGAGGCCCCCGGGGGGAGATCCCGGGGGCTGTGAAGAGGTTCCCGGCTAGCCCCACCCTCAGGGAGCGACGGGCTCCAGGGTGAGGACCTTAGGCGCGTACCTCAGGCGGGCCCGGGTGATCTTCAGCACGAAGTGGTTGCCCCGAACCTCCACGGCTCCCTCCGGGGTTTCCCCCGCCGAGAGGACCAGCGGCTTCCCGTCGAGGGAGATGAAGGGGATCTCGTCGGAGGCGAAGCCCGCGGTGATGGACCTCCGGGGCTGGATGAGGAGCGGCCGGGAGGAGGCGAGGTCCAGAAGCCCCTCCCCCACCAGGTTGTAGTACTTCTCCCGGATCTCCCCGCTCCCTTCCAGCCGGAGGACGCCGTTGGGGGCGTACCGGTTGCTCCAGCGCACGCCGGGCGAGGCCAGCGCCTGCTCCACGTTCACCTCCACCACCAGGCCGCTGGCCTCACGGATGGCCTTCACTTTGGCTTCCCGCTCGGCCCGCGCCGCTGCGGCGGCCTCCCCTTCCTCACGAAGGAGCCCCGGAAGGTCGAGAAAGGCCAGGTCGGCGGGGGGGGCGCCGGCGGCGGCGGAGACGAGGACCGGCTCCAGGGAGGTGCGGGAGGTCTTCTCGAAGGCCGCCCTCCAGTCTCCGCCGAGGCGGTCCAGCGCGATGGCCAGGGCACAGCCGGTGGCGGCCAGGCGCTCGCCCCGAAGACCGGCCCCCATCCGCCCTCCTTCCGACAAGGCCTTCTCCAAGGCGGAGCGGGCGCCGCCGGCGTCGGAACGGGCTCTGGCGAGGTAGCCCGCGAAGGCCGCGAGGCCGTCCTCAACCTCCCGGCCCCACTCGTAGGCCCGGAGGGCCTCGGGGAGGCGGGACTGTCTCCGCTGCCGGAGGGCCAGAAAGGCCGACAGGTATCCCCGGACCTCCGCCGGCGGGGCGGTGAGGCACCGGGAGAGCAGAGCCCCTTCGGCCCGGGTCAGGGCGTTCAGCTCCGCGTCCAGGAACGGAAAATCGGCCTCCGGAACGGCCGGTGCCTGGGGAATGCCTCGAAAGGCCTCGAAGACCTTGAAAGCACCGCGGTACAGCACTTCGGTGGCGGCCCCTCCCCCTTCGGAGGGGAGGCTCTGGGCGGAGATCCACGCGCACAGACGGCCCGCGGCGGGGGCCGTCCCTTCCCGGGGAGTCTGCCCTTCGGGGAGGCTTCCCAGGCCCACGGTGCCCAGGGAGGGGTCGGAGGCGGGGAAATCCGGCGGAAGGGGTTCCACGTGGAAGAGGAGGGCCTGCCGGCTGGCGGGGTCGAAGACCAACAGCGCCGTCTGCGCGAAGGAGAAACCGGGCCAGATGGCCGGATCCTGGGCGGCCCCCCGGTCCGCGGCCTGGACCTGGGGAACGGCGCCGGCCAGGTTGGGGGGTACGGAGGCAAAGGGGACGAGGGCCAAGAGAAGCATCGGCAGGGCGAAGGCGGCGGAACGGGACATGGACACCTCCCCGAAAGGACACCTAGTTTGCTCCCCGCGGCGAGGGCGGCGCAAGATCCCCGGGCCGGTTCCCTTCTCCTGTATACTGTCCCGGGGAAGGGATCATGCTCCTCAAGGACCAGCGCCTTGGCAAGTACCGAGTCGAGAGGGCCCTCGGCAACGGCGGCTTCGGAGCCGTCTACCTGGCCGAGGACACGGTGATCGGAAAGCGTGTGGCCCTCAAAATCCCCCACCGGCAGAACCTGTCGGAGGAGGAGATCGCCTCGGAAGCGCGCCTGATGGCGCCCCTCAACCACCCCCACATCGTGTCGGTGCTCACCGCCGACCGCGACCCCGCCTCGGGGGTCTTCTTCATCGTCATGGAGTACGTGGAGGGCGAATCGCTGGCGGAGAAGCTGGCCCGGGAGGGGCGCCTGGAGGAGGCCCAGGCGCTGAACCTCTCCATCCAGGTCACCGAGGCGGTCCGCTACGCCCACTCCCGCAACCTCCTCCACCGGGACCTCCGCCCTTCCAACGTCCTGTTGGCCCCCGACGGTACCGCCAAAGTGGTGGACTTCTCCATCTCCCGCCTCCTCGAGCGGGACCCCTACGCCTCCACCCGCATCGGCTCACCGCCCTACATGGCCCCGGAACACTTTCAGGGCCGGGCCACCTTCGCCTCGGACCTCTACTCCATCGGCGTCATGATGTACGAGATGGTCACGGGCGTCTTGCCCTTCTTCGACATCAACCCCGCCCGCATCGAAGAGATGGTGGCGGCGGGCCGCTTCACCCCACCGAACCTCAAGAACCGCCAGGTGGGGAAGGCCTTCTCCGACATCGTCGTCAAGGCCATGGCCCGGGACCTCTCCCAGCGCTACCGCACGGCCGACGAACTCCTCGCGGACCTGAAGCACCTCCGCCTGGCCCCCCGTCGCGAGCGGGAGCTCAGGGAGATCCGGGAACGGATCGCCGCACGGGAGGCTCCCCGGGACCTCTTCTGCTTCCACTGCCGGCGTCCCCTACCTCGCCGGGCGGCGGTTTGCCCCTTTTGCGGGCAGAAGCAATGACCGAGAAGGGGGGGCACCCCGCCGGGGAGGCGCCCGCTTCCTCCCACATACGGCGGCTCTGGAAGGAATCCGGGGCGGCCTTCCGCAGAGGCCTCGGGACCCTCGGCGAGATCCTCCGGCAGTGCCGCAGGGACCGCATTCTCTTCCGGAGCGCCGCCCTCTCCTACTTCACCCTCCTGGGCCTCCTCCCCCTGGCGGCGCTCCTTCTCTTCGCCGCCTCCCGAACCGCCCTCCTGTCGGGGAGGCTGGACCGGCTTCAGGCCTTCCTGCTGGGCCAACTGGTGACCCCCGCCGCCCGCGGCCTGGCGGAGGAACTGGTGGATTCCCTCCGGGACAAGGTCTCCCTCTTGGGGTCGGGGGGTTCGGGTCTGCTGGCCCTGGCACTGGTGCTCCTCATGGCTTCCTTCCTGGTGACGGCGGTCCGGCGAAACCTTCGGGAGATCCTCCACGGGCGGGAGGCGGCCCGGCCATCGGCCACCAGGGTCTTCCTGCTGGCCGCCGGGCTCTTCCTCCCCGCAGGGGCCTTCACCGCGTCCCTGGTTCTGGGAGGGGCGGTGGCGAAGCTTCCAAGACCCCTCGGGATCCTGCTCCCCTATTTTCTGACGGTGACGGGCTTCTACTTTCTCTACGCCGTCCTCCCGGGGGTCCGCATCGGACCGTTGGCGGCCCTCCGGGCCGCCGCCGCCGCCGCCCTCCTCTGGGAGGGGGTCAAGGTGGGGCTCAGCCTTTACGCCTCCCGCGTCTTCGCCTCCTCCGTGGTCGGCCGCCTCTACGGATCGCTGAGCCTCTTCCCGGTGGTTCTTCTCTGGATTTACTACTCCTGGGTGCTGGTTCTCTTCGGGGCGGAAGCGGCGGCGGTGCTGAACGACCGTCCGAAGCCTCCCCGGGAGCCCCGCACCCGGCGACGCCCTGGCACGACCGGGGCGGGAAAGGCTAAGATACCCCCGAGGCCCGGAGCGTGAGCCCATGACCTTCTCGTGGGAAGCCGAGTACCGGATGCTCTCCCGCACGGCCGAACTCATCGGCTCCCGGGGTGCCCTGCCCGAAGCCCCTCCGGAGGTCCTGGAGGAGCACGCCCGGGACATCTTCCACCTGCAGAACATCCTGGGGCTCGTCGCTTCCCTGCCCCCATCCCGCCGCCCGCCCCTGGAGTCCTGGGACGACATCCTGGGCCCCCTCTGGAGGAGGCTCTTCGCCCAAGGGGCCGACATCGATCGCTACACCCTGGCCGACCTCTGGAGAAAGCCCCTCGGGGAGGCAGGCCTCACCGACCGTTTCTTGAGGTCCACCACCGCCGTGGCGGCCTCGGCGCGAAACTTCTACCGATTCGGGGAGGCCCTGGAGCTCTGCCGGGAAGGCCGCAGGGCCGCCCGGGGCAGGAAATCGGGGGCACTGGCCAACCTCATCAACACCGAGGGTTTGGTCCACGTTTGCCTGGGGGACCTGGATTCGGCCGAGGCTTGCTACCGGGAGGCCATGGCCCTGGCTTCTTCACTGGACGACGGGGAGTTGGCGCGGTGGTCCGGCCTCAACCGCACCGCCTTCATCGGCCAGGAACGGCTCAACCTCCTGGATCTCCTCCTGCGCCAGGGCTTCGCCGCCACGGGAAGGGAGGCGGCGGGGTACGCCTTGAGGGCCAGGCAGGGGCTGGAGGAGCTGGCTCTCTACCCCCTCGGGGAGGGCTTCCGGCACCTGCTGCTCCAAGACCGGGCCGAACTGGCCCTCCTGGAGGGCAAGCCCGCCCGGGCCCGGGCCATCCTCGGCGAGATGTACTTCGAGTCCTCCTCCCAGGGCCCCTACCGCTACTCCCTCCAGGCCATGCAGAGCCGCCTCATGGCCCAGGCATTCGCCATGGAGGGAGATTGGACCGGCGCCCACCACTGGATCCGCAAGGCCGTCAAGGAGAGCGTCGGCAAGTGCTATCCCGCCGAGGAGCAGTTCGTCCTCTCCCAGGCCGTGGCGGTCCTCAAAGGACTGCACGGAGGAGATCCCCGGCGGCGGCAGGCCCTCATCAGGGATCTCGTGAACCTCCTGGAGGAGAAGGACTGGTACACCGGCCGCTCCCATGCGCGCAGCGTGAGCCGCCTGGCGTCCCGGCTTGCGCGGCGCCTCAAGTCCGGCGACGGCTGGGCCCTCTCCCCCGAGACCCTGGCCACGGCGGGGCTCCTCCACGACATCGGGAAGCTGAAGATCCCCTGGTCCCTCCTCAACAAGATCGCACCCCTCACCCCCAAGGAGTTGGCCATTCTCCGCGACCACGCCACCTCCGGCGCCCAGATCCTCCGGGAGATCGGCATGGCGGAGATCGCCCCCATCGTGGAACAGCACCACGAAGCCCCCGACGGCTCGGGCTACCCCCGGGGGATCCCCCCCTCCCCCGCCGCGGCGGTCATTGCTGTCTGCGACGCCTTCGAGGCTTCCGTAACCCCCAACCGGCGCTACAAGGAGCCCAAGCCCACCGCGGCGGCCCTGGCGGAGCTGGTGGGCGGATCGGGCCGAAGGTACCGCGCGGAGGTGGTGGAAGCGCTGGTACGGACGGTGCAGGCCCATGGCTGAGCGGCGAAGCGGCGCGGGGACCGGGGGCGCAAGGCGCTTCTTTCTCCCTTCGGAATCGCCCCCCTCGGTGCGGCGGCTCTACCACCTCCTGGGAACGGCGGCACTGGCGGCCTCGGCGTGGGTCCTTTCGTCGCCTTCCCTGCCCTGGCCGGCGCTTCTTCTCTTGGGCCTTCTGGCCTTCGCCGCCAATACCCAGGGCCTCCGCATCCTGGGTTCCTACACCTTCTCCCTGGAAGGGGCCGTCTACCTGTACGCCCTTCTTCTCCACGGCATCCGCCCGGCCTTTCTGGTGATCTTTTTCGCCTCGACCTTTATGATCGCCTGGGATATGGCTTTAAGGCCCGAGACCCGCCGCTTCGACTACGCCATGCGCAAGTGGACCAACACGCTGGTCCTGGGCCTCAGCCTCCTGGGTGGGTGGGCGGTCCTCTCGGGGATCCTCTCGGGGGCGACCCTCTTCGAGGCCCCCGTCCTGCGGGTGGCGGCGGGCCTGGGGGGCTATTGGCTGGCCTTCACCCTCCTCAACAACCTTCTTTTCCTCCCCTTCGACCTCCTGCGTTCCGGCGCCCGGGCGCTCTGGTCCCTTCCGCGGGAGACGGCCTTCGACGGCGCCATCCACGGGCTATCGGTCCTCACGGGTGCGGGC
This sequence comes from Acidobacteriota bacterium, assembly GCA_049968315.1. Lineage (GTDB taxonomy): Bacteria > Acidobacteriota > UBA4820 > UBA4820 > DSQY01 > JBFLVU01. The sequence goes on along the minus strand of JBMFRA010000015.1, from coordinate 15,899 downwards.
TTCGCCTTCCTGGCCCACGGCCGCGAGGCCAAGACCGCCGTCCTCCTCTTCCCGGCCATGGTGGTCCTCGTGGCGGTCCTCCACGCCCTGTCCGAGCAGGCCCGGCGCCTGGCCTCCCAGTACGCCCTCCTCCGGCGGATGAACGAATTCACCGCGGAACTCCACGCCAGCCTGGAGATGGACCGGGTGGGCGAAGCGGCCTCCCGGGCCTGCCGGGACTTCTTCGGAGCCGACACCTTCTTTCTGGCCCTCCTGGACGAGCGCAGCGGGAAGGTGCAGTTTGCCACGGTGGTGGATCACGGCGAGACCCTCCGCCTGGACGACGCCGACCTGGACCGCGGCCTCACCGGCACAGTCCTGAAAACCGGACAGCCCCTCTTCATCGACGACCTCGCCAAGGAGGAGCAGCGGTTCCGCTTCCTCTTCCGGGCCGGCTCCCAATCCCGGAAGATCCGTTCCATCCTCATGGCCCCCCTCTTGGACGGCGAGCGCTCCATCGGCGTCTTTTCGGTCCAGTCCGACGAGCCCCACGCCTACCACCCCTTCCACCGGGAGTTGTTTCTCTCCTTCGTCCAGCAGCTCTCCGCCGCAGTGGTGGGAGCCCGCCTCTACAAGCGGGCCACCCGGGACGCCCTCACCCGCCTCTACAACAAGAGCTACTTCGAAGAAGCCCTGGCCTCGGCCCTACGGGAAGCCCGGCCCTTCGGCCTCCTCTTCCTCGACTGCGACGAGTTCAAGAAGGTCAACGACCGGCTCGGTCACCCCGTGGGCGACCGCTACCTGGAGGTCCTGGGAAACGCCCTGACTTCGCACTGCCGGGAGGGCGACCTCCCCTGCCGCTACGGGGGCGACGAATTCGCCGTCCTCCTTCCCGGGGCGGGACGGGCGGAGACGCTGGCCGTGGCCCACCGGCTCCTCGACGCCGTGGACCGTCTCGGCTGGCCCGGCGGCCCGAAGGCCGTCCCCGTGACCGTCTCCATCGGCGCCGTCTGGTCCGAGGGCAGGGCCCCACTCCTGCCGGTGGAGGATGTCCTGAGGCGGGTGGACCGCTGCCTCTACCGGGCCAAGGAGACCCGCCACGCCGTGGTTGCAGAAGTCCTCTGATTTGAAGGCCTTTCGGCTATTCCTGGGTGGAGGGAAAAGGGGGATGGTGGAGGGCGTAGAAGGCACCCCGCCCTTCGAAGGCCTCCACCGTGGAGGCCGTCTTACGGAGGCCGAGACCCTGGGCCCACGCGGCCACCGCCGCCAGGAGAAGTTTGACCCCGGGGGTCCGGAGGACGGGCGCCGCCTTGTCCAGCTTGAGGATCCATCCCTCCCCGTCCCGGGCCAGGAGAAGGCCCAATCGCTGGGTGAGCCGCCCCTCGCTCACCACGTATCGGTAGAGAAGGCTCGTTCCGCGGCCGGAAAGGTAGGCCTCCTCGAACTTCACGTGGAGGTCCTCCTCCGGGACGGAGAAGTCGAAGGCGGGGGGACGGTGCCACGCCGACTCCAGATCCAGGTCGCCGTCAAATTTCACGTGGGGCATGGGCCTTCCTTCGGAGGACGAAATAGTGGAGGGGACGGCCCTCCGCCCGCCACCGTTCTTCGTAGCGCGTGGTGAAGGGGTGCGGGCTGGCCTCCAGCCAGGGCGCCCCCGGGTGGGTCGATTCCAGAAGGGGTACCTTGGGCCATTCCTCGGCGGCCTGGAGGGCGTAGGGACGGTCGTCGGTGGCCAGGAAGAGGAATCCCCCCGGCTTCAGCTTTCGGGCGGCGATGCGGAAGAACTCCTCCTGGAAGAGGCGCCGGCGGGCGTGGCGCGCCTTGGGCCAGGGGTCGGGGTAATTGACCGTACAGCTTTCGAGGGATCCGTCGGCGAAGAGGAGGTTCACGGCCACGAAGGCGTCCCCCACCACCGAGAGGACGTTGGAGAGCCCGTGCTCTCCGGCGGCCTTGAGAAGGCGCCGGTGGCCTTCGGGGAAGTGGTCCACCCCCAGGTACCGGCCGCCGGGGTCGGCGAGGGCCCGGCGGAGCAAGAACTCCCCACCTCCGAACCCCACCTCCAGATGGATGGCCCCCCCCGGCAGGATCCGGTCCCACGCCACCGGCAGGTCCTCGTCCTTCCACCAGTCTCCCAGGACCACACGGGCGGGGTCCAGGGGAAGGCCGCCGGGGGTGCCGAAGCCCTTCAAGGCCTCCCCACGGAGAGGTAGGTGAAGCCCCACTCCCGAACCTCCTTGGGGTCGTAGAGGTTCCTCAGGTCCACCACCACCGGCCGCTTGAGGCAACCCTTGAGGCGGGGCCAGTCGAGCTTCTTGAACTCGTTCCACTCGGTGGCCACCACCAGGCCGTCGGATCCGGAGGCGGCGTCGTAGGGGTCGCCGGCCAGCTCCAACCCGGGAAGCTCCCTTTGGGCGTTGGGTCCCGCCGCCGGGTCGTAGGCCCGGACCCGGGCGCCGTTCTCCAGGAGGGCTTTGGCGACCTTGAGGGCGGGGCTCTCCCGGATGTCGTCGGTGTCGCTCTTGAAGGCCAGGCCCAGGAGAGCCACCTCAAGCCCCCCGATCTCCCCGAGGGCCTTCTGGATCTTGTTCAACGAGCGCTGGATCTGGTCCTCGTTGGCCTCCACCGCCGCCTCGACGACGCGGAGCGGAACCCGCCGGCTCCGGGCGACGTCCAGAAGGGCCCGGGTGTCCTTGGGGAAGCAGGAACCGCCGTACCCGGGGCCGGGGTGGAGGAAGCGGGGGCCGATGCGGGAGTCCATCCCCATTCCCCGGGCCACGTCCATCACGTCGGCGCCAACCTCCTCGCAGAGACGGGAGACCTCGTTGATGAAGGAGATCTTCACCGCCAGGAAGGCGTTGCTGGCGTACTTGATGAGTTCGGCCGTGACCCGGCTGGTGACCAGGAGCTGGATGTTCTGGTCGGTCTGGGGCTTGTAGAGGCGCCGCATGATATCCAGGGCCTTGGGGTCGTCGCAGCCCACGACGATGCGCTCGGGCTTCATGAAGTCCTGGACCGCCGAACCCTCGCGGAGGAACTCGGGATTGGAGACGACGGCGAAGGAATCCAACGGGTGGCTCTCCGCCAGGAGGGACTCGATCTTCGCCCCCGTGCCCACCGGGACGGTGCTCTTGGTGACGATCACCTGGTAGCGCCGGTGGTGGGCGGAGATGGTCTCCACCGCGTCGAAGACGTACCGCATGTCGGCGCTGCCGTCGGGGAGGGGCGGCGTCCCCACCGCCAGGAAGATCACCTCCGCATCCGGGACGGCAGAGGCCACGTCGTCGGTGAAGCGGAGGCGGCCCGCTTTGGCGTTCCGGGAAACGACCTCCTCCAGCCCCGGCTCGTAGATGGGGATCCGGCCCCCGTTGAGGCTCTCGATCTTCACGCGGTCCACGTCGGCGCAGGTCACGTCCAGCCCGAAGTGGGCCAGGCAGGCTCCGGTGACCAGCCCTACATACCCCGTACCGATGACGGTGACTTTCATGGCGTCCTCTCCTCGTTGTACCACCTGACGAAGCGGCGCAGGCCCTCTTCCAGCGGGACCCGGGCCTTGAAGTCCAGGAGGCGCTCGGCCTTGCCCGTGTCGGCCCAGGTCCTGAGGACGTCCCCCGGGGGAAGGGGCTTCTCCACGATTCGGGCGGGCTTGCCCACCACCGCCTCGATGACTCCGATGAGCCTGGCCAGGGAGGTGGTTTCCGACCCCCCGATGTTGATCACCTCGTAGCCCTCCACCCGCTCCACCGCCCGCACCACACCCTGGACGATGTCGTCCACGTAGGTGTAGTCCCGCTCGGTGGAGCCGTCACCGTAGCGCTCGATGGGCCGCCCCTCCTCCACCGCCCGGACGAACTTGTGAATGGCCATGTCCGGTCGTTGCCGGGGCCCGTAGACGGTGAAGAACCGGAGGACGTAGGCGTGGAGACCGTGGAGGTGGTGGTAGGTGTAGATAAGGGCCTCGCAGGCCTTCTTGGAGGCCGAGTAGGGAGAGATGGGGCCGTTGGCCGGGGCGTCCTCCCGGAAGGGCAGGGGGCTGTCGTTTCCGTATACGCTGGAGGTGGAGGCGAAGACCAGGCGGTGGTGGCCCGTCTCCCGCATCGCCTCCAGAAGGTTGGCGGTGGCCGTCAGGTTGTTGGCGAGGTACTCCAAGGGCTCTTCGATGGATCGGCGGACCCCCCCCCGGCCCGCCAGGTGGGCCACCCGGTCGAAGCGTTCTTGGAAAAGGGCACGGACACAACGGCGGTCCCTGAGGTCCGCCTCCACGAAGCGGAAGCCCTTCTGGCCCTGAAGGTGGCGGAGGTTGGCCTCCTTTACCCGGCGGTCGTAGTAGGGGTCGAAGTTGTCCACGCCGGTGACGCGGTGGCCCTCGTCGAGAAGCCTCTCGGCCAGGTGGGACCCGATGAAACCGGCAGCGCCGGTGACGAGGACGTTCATGGCTGGGCCGCTTCCGCCTTTCGCTTCTTTTCCAGGTCCTTCACGCCGTGCTCGCCGAGCTTGGTCAGGTACCAGCGGACCAGGGAACTGCGCTTCATGCCCTCGGCGAGCACGAGCATGGAATTATACACGTCCCGGTCGTTGATGAGAGCCCCCACCGTACCCTCCCCCCGGTCGACCTTCTTCAGGATGGAATCGAGGGAGCGGCTGATGGAGAGGAGGTTGTCCCCGAGTTCCCTGCCGTAGGCCTCGTCCAGCAACAGCCGGTTCCCCACCGTCCCCGGCCTCTCCACGGCGGCGGCCACCCGGGCGAGGGTCTCGGCGGTGGCGGCCATGTTGGCCACCATCTTCCGCCCCTCCTCCCCGGATAGGAGGGCCCCGGCGGCCCCCTTCCCCTCCTGGAGCCCCTGGAGGATCTCCCGGGTTCTCCGGACCGATTCGGCCAGGTCCTGGCTGACCGCCTGGCCGTAGGCGGGGTCGGAGGCCAGCCGGCCCGCCAGGCCCTTTCCCTCCGCCAGGGAGGTCGCCACCTTGTCGAGGTTGGCGCTGGCCTCGACGAGGTTTTTCACCAGGGCCGCCCCCACCTCCGGGTCCCCCACCAGGCGGGGCAGGGCCCCCTTTCCTTTCACGAACTCCCCCGAGAGCTCATTCAGGTTCTTGGAGAGCTCCACCGTGTTGTTGAGCAGGTCTTCGGCGCCGCGGCCCAAGGCCTCCAGGTTGAGCTGGCGGTCGGCGGGGATCTGGTTCCCGGGCAGCAGGATGGGCTGGTTCTGGGCCCCCGCCGGCGTCTCCAGGGAGAGGTACTTGTCCCCCAACAGCCCCAGGGTCTTGATGGAGGCCCGGGTGCCGGTGCGGATCCGGGGGATGAGTTCCGTGCTGACCTTGTAGCGGACCTCCACCTGCTGCTGGTCGGGGTCCCGGGAGAAGGTGATCCGCTGGATGAAGCCCACCTCCACCCCCTGGAACCAGACCCCGGCGCCCTCCTTGAGGCCCGCGGCGTCGGGAAAGAAGGTGAAGTACTCCACCTTCCGCTCGAAGACCTTGTGGCGGCTGGTAATGCCCAGGATGGCCACCGCCAGGACCAGGAGGGCCAGGGCCACCAGGGCCCCGATCCGGACGAGGCGCCATTCAGCTTTCGGGTTCATCGCTACTCCTCCCCTCGATGAAGGCGCGGAGGAGGGGGTGGTCGCTCCTCCGGGCCTCCTCGGGATCCCCCACGAAGGCCATGCGTCCTTCGCAGAGAAAGGCCACCCGGTCCGCCACGCGGAACATGCTGGCGATGTCGTGGGTCACCACCACGGAGGTGACCCCCAGGATGCGCTGCATGCGGCGAATCAGGCGGTTGATGGTGTCGGCGGTGACGGGGTCCAGGCCCGAGGTGGGCTCGTCGTAGAGGATGCAGGCCGGCTCGGTGACGATGGAGCGGGCCAGGGCCACCCGCTTCCGCATCCCCCCGGAAAGGTCGGCGGGGTAGGCCTCCAGAACCGATTCCAACCCCACCAGCCCCAGCTTCTCCAGGACCCGGCGCCGGATCTCCTCCTCCCCGAAGCCGCCGGCCTCCCGGAGGGGAAAGGCCACGTTCTCGTAGACGTTCATGGAGTCGAAGAGGGCCCCCCACTGGAACATGTAGGAGACCCTTCGCCGGACGGCCATCCAGGCACCCTCGTCGTAGTCGGTGACGTCCTCCCCCTCTACGAAGATTCGGCCGGCGTCCACGGGAAAGAGCCCGATGGTGGCCTTGAGGAGAACCGATTTCCCGGTCCCCGACCCCCCCAGAACCACCATGGTCTCCCCCCGGCGGACGGTGAGGTCCACCCCGCGGAGGACCCGCTTCTCGCCGAAGGCCTTTTCCACGCCGTGGAACTCCAGGAAGGCTTCCATGTCACAGCGCCAGGAAGAGCTTGGTGAGGAAGAAGTTGGAGATGAGGATCACGATGGAGGAGAGGACGACGGTGAAGGTGGTGGCCCGCCCCACCCCGTCGGCGCCCCCCTCGGCGGCCATGCCGTTGTAGCACCCGATCAACGTGATGAACAGGGCGAAGAAAAAGGTCTTCCCCAACCCGGAGAAGAGGTCCGAAAACTTCAGCAGGCGGAAGACGTGGGTGAAGTAGAAGCGGCCCCCGATCTGGAGTTCCAGGCTGGAGATGATCCACCCCCCGAGGATGCCCAGGGCGTCGGCCAGGAGGACGAGGAGGGGAAGGAAGAAGAGGACGGCCACCAGCCGCGGGACCACCAGCTTGCGGACGGGGTTGGCCCCCAGGGCCCTGAGGGCGTCGATCTGCTCGGTGACCTTCATGGCGCCGATCTCGGCGGTGATGCCGGCCCCCACCCGTCCGCCGACCATGAGGGAGATGATCACCGGGGCCAGCTCCCGGGTCATGGAGATGGCCACCACCTCGCCCACGTAGAGTTTGGCGCCGAAGGCCTCCAGCGTATAGGCCGTCTGCACCGCCAGGACCATCCCCATGAAGGTGGCGGTGATGAGGACGATGGAAAAGGACTGGACCCCCAAGAGGTCCATCTGGTAGAGGATGAGGGACGGCTCCCACCGGCCCGTCGCCAGGCAGCGCAGGGTCTCCCGCGCCAGGAGGGCCAGACCCCCCAGGTAGTGGAAGCCCTTCCAGATCCGCCAATCCTGCCACGCCGCCAACCTGGCCATGGCGGCAGGGTAGCCCGGAGGCCCTTCTCCGTCAAGGCGAAACCCAAGGGGGGAACCGGCGAGAGATTGGCGTATGATGGGGGGAGAGGAGAAGGCCAACCATGAGCCCGGAGGATCCCTTTGCCCCCCCGCCTCCCGACCTCGTGGAGGTCCTGGACCGTCTGGGCATCGGCTTCTACCGCAGCGACCTCGAGGGAAGGATCCGCTTCATCAACCCCGCCGGCGCCGCCACCTTCGGGGTGACCCCCCAGGAGATGACGGCCCTCCACCGGACCCGGAACTTCGACGGGGGGCCCTACGACCGGGAAAGGGTTCGCCGCCAGATGGAGGCGGAGGGCGGATACGTCGCCTATACCGCCGTGGGCCGGAGGGCGGACGGCGGGGAGGTTATTGTCGAGTCGAGCATCCGCCTCCTACGGGACGGCGGCGGACGCACCGTCGGCTACGAGGGGGTCTTCCGGGACGTGACGGAGGAGGCCTCCCTCTTCCGGAGGCAGAGCGCCCTCCTCGAAGACCTTCGGGATACCAACGAAAGGCTTCGGACCCTGGCGGCCCTCCAGGAGAGCCTGCTTTCCGCCCTGGCCCACGACCTCGTCACGCCGCCGGTGGTGATGCAGGGCTTCGTGGAGTTGCTGCTGAGGGGCCGCTATGGACCGGTCACCCATGCCCAGGAGAAGCCCCTGGAAACCATCCGCCGCAACGTGGCGCTCCTCGCGTCCATGGTGGAGCGCCTGCTGGCCTTCAGCCGCCTGACCCGCCACCTCCACGACCAGGAACGGAAGGCCATTCCACTGGGAGGCCGGTGGCGGGAGCTGATGGCGGTGGAGCGGGGCCGCCCCTGCCGCGTGCGGCCGGCCCCGGAGGGCGAGGACGACGGGAGCGCCGCCCTGGCTTGCCCCCAATCCCTCGATTACCTCCTGAGGAACTTGGCCTCCAACGCCGTCTCCCTGGTCCCGGAGGGGACGGTCATCCCCTGGGCCGTCCGGGGGGAGGGCCATCGGGTGGTCCTCCGCCTGCTCTTGCCCTCTCTCGCCGAGGAGGCTCCCCCCCCGGCCAAGATCTTGGATCGCTTCTACCCCGAACCTCTGGCCCCTGCCGGCGAAGGGGAGGAGGCGGCGGGCCTCGGCCTGGCCGCGGCCCGCTATGTCGCCGTCCTCTGCGAGGGGGAACTCCGCTGCCTCCCGCGGGGAGAGGGCGGGGTGGAGCTGGTCCTAGCCCTTCCTCGGGCCTGAAGGGCCCGCCTACCGGCGGCTTCCGCCCATCCACCCCTTCCAGCGAAAGTACCCCAGGAGGCCCAGGGCCGTCACGCCCATGAGCCCCAGGGCGAAAGGGTAGCCCCACCGCCACCTGAGCTCGGGCATGTTGAATGGGGAGGCCTCGGGGTCGAAGTTCATGCCGTAGAGGCTGGCGATGAAGGAAAGGGGGATGAAGAGGGTGGCGATGATGGTAAGGACCTTCATGATCTCGTTCATGCGGTTGGAGAGCCCCGACAGGTACAGGTCGGTCATCCCCACGGAGATCTCCCGGTAGGTCTCCACCACGTCCATGAGCTGGATGGCGTGGTCGTAGCAGTCCCGGAGGTAGGGCCGGATGGCCGGGGAGAGGTAGGGGCTCCCCTCCCGCACCAGGAGCGAGAGGGCGTCCCGCATGGGCCAGACGGCGCGCCGGGCCGTCTGGATGTCCCGCTTGGCCTCGTGGATCTGGTTGGCCAGGGCCGCTTCGGGCCGCTCCAGAAGGCGGATCTCCAGTTCGTCGAGGCGGTCGCCGAAGCGCTCCAGGACGGGAAAGCAGCCGTCGAGAACGGCATCCAGCAGGGTGTAGAGAAGGTAGTCGGCACCTTCGGAGCGGATCCGGCCCTTCTCCATCCGGATCCGCTCCCGCACCACGTCGTCGGGTCCGGGCCCCGGCTTCTCTTGGAAGGAGACGACGAACCCCTCCCCCAGGAAGAGGCTCATCTGCTCCGTTTCGAGGCGGTCGTTGAGGAGGAGGGACCGGACCACGACGTAGAGGCTCTTGTCGTAGACCTCCACCTTGGCCCGCTGGTGGACGTGGAGAACGTCTTCCAGGGCAAGGGGATGGAGGCCGAAGAGGCGGCCGATCTCCCCCACCACCGAGGCATCCCCCAGCCCCTCCACGTGGACCCACAGGACGGGCCACTTTCCCAGAAAGGGAGCCACGGTGCCCCCGTCCCGCCCCTCCGCCTCTCGAAAGCCGTCGGGGCCGTAGCCCACGATGTGGAGCACCGGGCGGGGGGCCGCAGGATCGGCCACCAGGGTTCCCGGAGGGGAACCGGGGGGGGTCTGGCGGCGTATCAAAGCCTTGCGCAGGCGGCGGGCGGCCCGGCTCTTTTTCGACATGGCCCCTCCTCTCCTCACCCCGCTCTTTCCCTACCCCTGGAAGAGCCCCAGTTCCCACCGGAGGGCCTCCTCCAGCGAGGGCCACTGGAAGGCGAACCCGGCCGCCTCGGCCCGGACCGGCCGAACCGAGGCCCCCTCCAGGAGGAGCGCCTGCCCCATTTCCCCGAAGAGGAGCCGCACCGCCGGGGCGGGCAGCGGCAGGAAGGCCGGCCTGCGGAGGACCCTGCCCAGGACCCGGGCGAAGCGGGCCTGGCTGACGGCCTCCGGGGCCACGGCGTTGACCGGTCCCCGGACCTCCTCGAAGAGGAGGAAGTGGATCAGCCCCACGAGGTCGTCGAGGGCGATCCAGGGAAAGCCCTGCCTCCCCGACCCCACGGGCCCCCCCGCTCCTGCCCGAAAGGCTGGCAACATTCTGGCCAGGGCGCCGCCCCGCCGGGAGAGGACCACCCCGGTCCGGAGGTGGACCACCCGGATTCCTGCCTTGCGGGCCGGCTCCGCCGCCGCTTCCCACTCCTTGCAGACCTCCGCCAGGAACCCCTCCCCCGCTCCCCAATCCTCGGTGACCTCCCCTTCGGGCCGGTGGCCGTAGAAGCCGACGGCGGAGGCGCAGACGAGGACCCCGGGGGGCCGCCGAAGGGAAGCCAGGGTGCGGGCCAGGATGGCCGTGCCTTCCACCCGGCTCCTCCGGATCGCCTCCTTCCGCTCCGGGGTCCAGCGGCCGGCGGCGATGTTCTCGCCGGCCAGGTGGACGACCGCATCGAATCCTTCCAACCGGTCGCCCTCCAGCTTCCCGGCGGCGGGGTCGAAGAGGCCCTCCCCCTCCTCCCGCCGGGGCCTCCGTCCGAGGCGGAGCACCCAATGGCCCCCGGTGGTCAGAAAGGGGACCAGGGCCGAACCCACGAGGCCCGAAGCCCCCGTCACCGCCACACGAAGCCTGGGCCGGTCCCGGTAGGCGGCGTGCCGGAGGAGATCCCGGCGGGTGCGCTCGTGGCGGAAGGCGAAGAGGCGGCGGAGGTCCCGCTCCATGAACCTTCCCGACACCAGCCTTCCCACGGCCCCCAGGGGCAGGTCGTAGTCCACCCGGTCCTCCAGGAGGCACCCGCCCCCCTCCCGCGGCAGAAAACCGTGGTGGTGTTCCCACCGGGGGAAGGGACCCCGAACCAGCCGGTCGGTGAAGAAGCGCCCCCGCTCCCACTCTCCGTGCTCGGCCTCCCACCGGAGCCAGAGGGGCCCCTTCTTGACGGCCAGGGTCAGGCGGCCGCCGGGGGCGATGGTCCCCTGCCGCCCGAGGATCCGAACTTCCTGCCAGGGGGGGAGCAAGCGCTCGAAGGCGCCGGGGCGCTCATGCCAGGCGAAGGCCTCCTCGGGGGGGACGGGAAGAGGGGTGCTCCAGACGAAGCGCGCCATGGCTGGCCTCCTCAAGGTTCCTCGTCGGGGTCGTAGAGGAGGAGGTCCTCGATCCGCTCGATGAGGGCGTCGAGCCTCCGCTGGAGGGCGGCGTCCCCGGTGCGGTTGGCCTCCACCGAGAGGTAACCGGCCAGCTCCTCCCACGCCTCCTCCATCAGGACCAGGAGAAGGCCCTTTCCCTTTCGGGAAAGCCCCGCCTGAAGATCCCGCTCCAGTCCCAACTCCACCGCGGCCTTCTCGAGGAGCGCCAACTCGTTCTGGTTCACGGCCAGACCCGCCGAGGACCTTCGGTCTTCCTCGCCCATGGGGAACCTCCAGGGGGATTCTTCCACAAAGGGGGAAAGGGCCGCCAGCCCTTCCCCCCTCCGGTGCCCTTTGCTATGCTCAACCTGTTTGGAGGCGACCCCGTGGAGACCCGGAAGAACGTCGCTCCGGCCTTCCCGCCCGACGAGATCCGCGTGGGCATCTCCGCCTGCCTGCTGGGCCAGGAGGTCCGATTCGACGGTGGCCACAAGCACGATCCCTTCCTCACGCAGACGGTGGGCCCCTTCTTCACCTGGGTTCCCGTCTGCCCCGAAGTGGAGCTGGGGCTGGGAATCCCCCGGGAGACGATCCGCCTGGAGAGGCGTGGGGAATCGGTTCGCCTTGTTGCCCCCAAGAGCGGCCGGGACCTCACGGAGGAGATGCGGGCCTACGCCGAGGCCAAGGTTCTCCACCTGGCCTCCCTGGACCTTTCGGGCTACATCCTGAAGAAGGACTCCCCCTCCTGCGGCATGGAGCGGGTCCGCGTCTACGGGGAGAAGGGCATGGCGGAGAAGAACGGCCGCGGCGCCTTCGCCGAGCGGCTCCTCGCCGCCTTCCCCCTCCTTCCGGTGGAGGAGGAGGGCCGGCTCCACGATCCCCGTCTCAGGGACAACTTCTTCGTGCGGGTCTTCGCCTACCACCGCTTGAAGGCCCTCTTCCAGGGCCGCTGGACCGTGGGGGGCCTGGTCCGCTTCCACAGCCGGGAGAAGCTCCTCCTCCTGGCCCACGACCCCAAGGCCTACACCGCCCTGGGGCGCCTGGTGGCTTCCGCCAAGGAGGTGGGCCTGGAGCAGGTGGCCCTGCGGTACCAGGAGGGCTTCGTGGGGGCCCTCCGAAAGATCGCCACGGTGAAGAAGAACACCAACGTCCTCCAGCACATGGCCGGTTACCTCAAGGCCCTCCTCTCCCCCGAGGAGAAGCGGGAGCTCCACGGCCTCATCGAGGACTACCACCGGGAGCTGGTGCCCCTCATCGTCCCCGTGACCCTGCTGCGCCACTACGTCCGGCTGCACCGGGTGGCCTACCTGGAGGGCCAGACCTTCCTGGAACCGTCCCCCAAGGAACTCATGCTGCGCAACCACGTATGACCGGACTTTCCATCATCGGAGAAGCGCGAGGGGAGGAGCCGCGATGCCCATCTACGAGTACGCCTGCGAGCCCTGCCGCCGTATCTTCCAGTTCCTTTCCAGGAGAATCCGTCCCGACGCCGCCCCCCGCTGTCCCCTGTGCGGCGCCCGGCCGCTGAGGCGCGTTCCCTCCACCTTCGCCGCCCCCCTCAAGAACCGGCCCGAGGAGGGAGGATCCCCGAAGGAGGAGGACGCCCTGGACGCCCGGGTGGAATCGGTCTTCTCGGAAATGGCCGGCGAATTGGAGCACCTGGACGAGAACGACCCCCGCCAGATGGCCCGGGTCATGCGGCGGCTCCTGGAGGCCACCGGGGAGCGCCCGCCGGGGATGGAGGAGGCCCTCCGCCGCCTGGAGGCCGGGGAGGACCCCGAGAGGGTGGAGGAGGAGCTGGCGGACCTTTTCGGCGGGGAGGACGGCGAAGAGGGCCTGGAGGAGGGCGAGGCCGGCGCCCCGGCGCCGGAGACCCAGGACTCCACCTGGCGGGCGACTTGGAAGCGCCTCCGGGGCCGCTCCCGCGATCCCCGTCTCTACCCCTTGGAGGAGTACCTCTGAAGAGGGGAAAGCCGGGAGAACCCCCTGGAAATCCGGCGTTTTCTCTGGTATTCTATTCCCTCGAGCCGGCGGGAAGTTCCCGGGGCGGCCGCCGCGGGGCCTCGCCGGTCCTTCGCCGATCCCCGGAGGTCTCCATGTCCTGCCGCACCCATGAATTCATCGAAACGGACGAGTGTTACGGCGCCCACAACTACCATCCCCTGCCGGTGGTCATCGAAAAGGCCGAACGGTGCTGGGTGTGGGACGTCGAAGGGAAGAAGTACCTGGACTTCCTCTCCGCCTATTCGGCGGTGAACCAGGGCCACCGCCACCCCAAGATCGTCGCCGCCCTCAAGGCCCAGGCCGACCGGGTCACCCTCACCTCCCGCGCCTTCCACAACGACCAGATGGGCCCCTGGCTCAAGCTCCTGTGCGAGATCACCGGCTACCCCAAGGCCCTTCCCATGAACACCGGCGCCGAGGCGGTGGAGACGGCCATCAAGGCGGCCCGGAAGTGGGGCCAGTACGTGAAGGGCGTTCCCGAAGGCAAGCAGGAGATCGTGGTCTGCGAGCACAACTTCCATGGGAGAACCACCACCATCGTGGGTTTCTCCTCCGACAAGCAGACCCGCGACGGTTTCGGTCCCTTCACTCCGGGCTTCCCCATGATCCCCTACGGCGACGTCAAGGCCCTGGAAGCGGCCATCACCCCCAACACCGTGGGCTTCCTGGTGGAGCCCATCCAGGGCGAGGCCGGCGTAGTGGTCCCCCCCGAAGGCTACCTGAAGGCCGTTCGGGAGGTTTGCTCCCGCCACAGGGTGCTGCTCCTGGCCGACGAGGTCCAGACGGGCTTCTGCCGCACGGGCCGCTGGTTCGCCTGCGACTGGGAGGCGGTGAAGCCCGACGTGATGATTCTCGGAAAAGCGCTGGGGGGCGGGCTCTTCCCCGTCTCGGCCATCGTGGCCGGCGAGGAGGTCATGGGCGTCTTCCACCCGGGCGACCACGGCTCCACCTTCGGGGGGAATCCCCTGGCCGCGGCCGTCTCCCGAGCCTCCCTCGAGGTGCTCCGGGACGAGAGGTTGGACAAGCGGGCCGCCGAACTGGGCCCCTACTTCATGGACCGCCTCCGGGCCCTGAACAGCCCCCACATCGAGAAGGTCAGGGGCAAGGGCCTCCTGGTCGGCGTCGTCATCCGGGAGTCCTCCGGTCCCGCCCGCCCCTTCTGCATGAAGCTCATGGAAGAAGGCATCCTGGCCAAGGACACCCACGAACAGGTCATCCGCTTCGCCCCGGCGCTGGTCATCACCAAGGAAGAGATCGACTGGGCCGTGGAGCGGATCGGCAAGGTCCTCGCCTGACCATGGCACCTGGGAGGGAGGGCGAGGCTCCGTGACCGATTCCCCGGAGAAGGACGGCGCCTCTCCTCCCTCCCCACCCCCCCGCCGCCCCTCGGCGGTGGCCCTGGCGGCCCTCACCGTTGTCACCGCCATCTGGGGCTGGAGCTTCCTGCTGGTGAAGGAGGCGGTGGCGGTCTACCCCGTCTTCGCCTTCCTGGCCGTCCGCTTCACCCTGGCCGCCTGCATCCTGGTGCCCTTTCTTCTCCTCAGGCTGCGGGCCTTCTCCCGGGGGGCCGTCGCCGGCGGGCTCCTCATGGGAGCCGCACTCTTCTCGGGCTACGCCTTCCAGACCCTGGGCCTCCTCACCACCAGCGCGGCCCACAGCGGCTTCATCACGGGGCTCTTCGTGGTGCTGACGCCCCTCTTCCAGGTGGCCCTCACCCGCCGGCTGCCACGGCCCGGGTCCCTCCTGGCGGTCTTCCTCGCCTTCCTGGGCCTCGCCCTGCTCTCCTGGCCCCAGGACGGGGGCGCCTTCAATCGGGGGGACCTCCTGAGCCTCTGCTGCGCCGCCGCCTACGCCGTCCATTTGCTGTTGACCTCCCACATGGCCCGCCGGCACGATACGGCCCTCCTGACGCTGGTCCAGGTGGCGACGGTGGCCCTCCTCTCCGGGGCCTTCGCCCTCTTCACCGCACCGGCCCCGTGGCCCATCCCCTCCCCCGCCCTCCGGGGCATCCTCCTGACGGCCCTCCTGGCCACCGCCCTGGCGTACTACGTCCAGACCACCTTCCAGCGCTACACCACCGCCATCCAGACGGCCATCGTCTTCACCCTGGAACCGGTCTTCGCGGGGCTCTTCGCCGTCCTGCTGGGGGGCGAGACCCTGGGTACGCGGGGGGTTTCCGGCGGCGCCCTCATCGTGGCGGCGATGTTCGTGGGACAGGCTTCTGAAGCCCGGGAGGCGGCCCCGGCCGCCCCGTGAGCCCTCGCCTTCCCCCCCATTTCCTTTCGTGTTACCTTTGCCTTGCAAACGGGGAGGGTTCCATGAAGCTCCTGCTGGCCGACGACATGAAGGCGTTCCTGGATCTGACGCGGACCTTCCTCCGGCGGGCCGACTGCCAGATCGCCACCGCCGCCACCGGCCTCGAAGCCTTGAAGGTGGCCAAGAAGTTCCAGCCCCACCTCATCCTGCTGGACGTGGAGATGCCCGAGATGACGGGGATCGAGGCCACGCGGATCCTCAAGTCCACACCGGGGCTTAGGGATATCCCCGTCGTGATCCTGTCGGGGAACGACCACAGCGCCGCGGCGCTGGCCTCTGGCGCCGCCGAGTTCGTCCGCAAGCCCCTGGACGAAGGAGCGTTCCTGCAGTTGGTGACCCGCTACATCCCCCTCCGGGTCCGGAAGGACCCCCGCCGCCCCCTGGAGGCTCCCTGCGTCCTCTCCGTGGGCCGGCGGCAGATGACGGGGACGGTGCTGGACCTCTCGGCCTCCGGCCTCTTCCTCGTCAGCGACCACCGGATGGAGATCGGCGACCGCCTGGCCCTTCGCTTCACGCTGCCCCGGGCCAGCGGCCCCGTGGAGATCCGGGGAGAGGCCATGGTGGTGCGCAAGGCTCCTCCCCGCGGGTACGGCCTGGGTTTCTCGGACCTCTCCGAGGGGGCCGTCCTCCTCATCCGGGAGTTCGCCGGCGGCTGAAGACCCCCAGCGCGGGCCATTGCTGTCCAAGATCGTTTTGGGCAACGGTTTTCCGCATGTTGCCCAAGC
>JBMFRA010000014.1:0-47895 GCA_049968315.1 Acidobacteriota bacterium | reverse complement strand
CGGAGGATCCGCTCCACGACGAAGGTGATGGGCATCTCCACGCCGTGGCGGCGGGCCAACTCGGCCACGGAGCGCGTGGTGGGCACCCCTTCGGCCACCGACTTCATGGAGCGGAGGATCGCCTCCACCGGCTCCCCCCGGCCCAGCCGCAGGCCCACCGTCCGGTTCCGGCTCTCCCCGCCCGTACAGGTGAGCACCAGGTCCCCCACCCCCGAGAGCCCCGAGAAGGTGTGGGGGTCGGCCCCCATGGCGACCCCCAGCCGCACGATTTCGCGGAGGCCGCGGGTGATGAGGGCCGCCACGGTGTTGGGTCCCATCCCCAGCCCCGCCGCCATGCCGCAGGCCAGGGCGATGACGTTCTTGACGGCGCCGCCCAGCTCCACGCCGGTCCGGTCGGGGCTGGTGTACCCCCGGAGGGGAGGCCGGGAGAGGAGCCGCTGGGCCGCCTCCGCCCGGTGGAGGTCCGGGCAGGCCAGGACCACCGCCGTGGGGTCCCCCTGGGCCAGGCCCGCCGCGAAGGAGGGGCCCGACAGGACCACCACCGGCCGGCAGGAGGGGGGAAGGGTCTCCTCGATGAGGGCGCTCACCGGCCGGAGAGAGCCCTCCTCCACCCCTTTAGAAGCGGAGACCACCAGCGTCCCTTCGGGGCACCGGGGGCCCAGGGTCCTCCAGAGGGCCCGCGTCGCCTGGGCCGGCACCACCGAGAGCCAGAGGGCGGCGCCCTCCGGCGGCGAGGCCGGGTCGTGGAAGAGTTGCACCCCAGGCGGGAGGGGGAAGCCCGGCAGGAAGTCGGCGTTCTCCCGCGTCCTCTCCATGGCCTCGAACTGCTCCCGCTCGTAGACCCAGAGGGCTACGCGAGCCCCGCCGCCAGAGAGGTGCAGGGCCAGGGCCGTCCCCCAGGCCCCCGCCCCCCAGACCACCGCGTCGGCCTTCACGGGCGGCCTCCTTCCTTTGGCCCGTTGCCCCACAGGCGCGGCTCGGTACCCTGCCTCAGGCGCTGGAGATTGGCCCGGTGCCGGCTCACCAGGAGCAGGCCGGTCAGGGCCCCCAGCACCGCCGTGGGCAGGTCGTACC
The DNA here is from genome assembly GCA_049968315.1 of Acidobacteriota bacterium. Classification (GTDB taxonomy): domain Bacteria; phylum Acidobacteriota; class UBA4820; order UBA4820; family DSQY01; genus JBFLVU01. The sequence goes on along the minus strand of JBMFRA010000014.1, from coordinate 46,821 downwards.
AGCCCCAGGCCAGGTGGGAAACGAGGAGAAAGGCCGCGAAGGCCAGGGAAGCCAGCACCGACCCCAGGGAGACGTACCGGAGGGTGAGGATCTCCGCGAGGAAGACCAGGAAGGCCACCAGGGTGGCCGCCGGCGCCACCAGCAGGAAGGTCCCCAGCCCCGAGGCGATGCCCTTGCCGCCCTTGAAACGGAGGTAGACCGGGAAGCAGTGGCCCACCACCGCCGCGGCGCCGGCGGCGGCGCCGACGAAGGGGGCCGAGCCGAAGCGGCGGCCCAGGTAGACCGAAAGGGCGGCCTTGCCGAAATCCAGCAGGAGGGTGAGCAGGGCCAGGCCCTTTCCCTGGGTCCTCAGCACGTTGGTGGCCCCGATGTTCCCCGAGCCCTGGGTCCGGATGTCCCCTCCACCCGCCGCCCGGGTAAGGAGGAGGCCGAAGGGGATGGCCCCCACGAGGTAGGCTGCCGCCAGGATTCCCACGTCCGCGCCCGTCATGGAGTTCCTCCGAAGGGCCACTGCCGGAGGGCCCGGTGGATCGGGCCCTCGGGGGTGAGGGTGCTCTCGAAGAGCGTCAGGCGGGGAGGAAGGAAGGGGCCGGCCTGGAAGTCCCCCCCGGCCGAGAGGGCCCGCTCCAGGGCCGGATTCCGGGTAGGCTCCCGGAGGCGCCCCAGGGTGAGGTGGGGGCGGAAGGGCTTTCCGTCCCCTTCGATGCGCCGGGCGGCGAGGGCCCCCCGGAGTTCCCCGGCGAAGGCGGAGAGCCGGCCTCCCGGGTCCTCGATCCCCGCCCAGAGGACCCGGATCCTGCCCCCAGACCGGAAGGCGCCCAGGCCCCGGACCCGTAGCGGCGCCGGGGCGAAGGCCGCCGCGGCGGTGGAGACGGCCTCCTCCAGGGGCGGGAGGCACTCCGGGGCCAGGTCGGCGAAGAACTCCAGGGTCAGGTGGAGCTGCTCCGGCCTCACCCACTTGACCCCCAGGGCCTCCCGGCGTAGATGTCGAATGACATCCCCAACGGCCTCCCGCACCTCTGAAGGGATCTCCACCGCCAGAAAGGCCCGCATCCCGCCCTCCGGTGGGGAGCAGGATAGGCGAAGGGGCGGCCCTTTTCAAGGCCGGTGGGCTTCCGGCGGTGGCGGAGGGGGAGGGAGGCGGCTATACTGGCGGACCTTGCGGCATCCTTGTTTCCGGGGAGGACCCATGGCCGAAGAAAGGAAGGGCGTGGAGGCGGGGCGGCCCGAGCCGCCGTCCATCCTCCGGTGGGCGGTGCTGATCGTCATCAGCCTCGCCATGTTCGGCAACTACTACCTCTACGACTCCATCAACCCCATCACCGACCTGATGAAGGCCGAGCTGGGCTTCACCGACACCGTCATCGGCCAGCTCAACACCAGCTACAGCATCGCGGCGGTGCTGGTGCTCCTCGTGGGGGGTATCCTCATCGACCGGCTGGGGACCACGCGGACCACCGTCCTCTTCGGGGCCCTCTGCACCGTCTCGGGGATCACCATGGTCCTCACCCGGGAGCCCTGGGTGATGATCGCCTCCCGCTTTCTCTTGGGGGTGGGGGCCGAACCACTCATCGTGGCCATCACGGCGGCCCTGGCCAAGTGGTTCAAGGGGAAGGAGCTCTCCTTCGCCTTCGGTATCAACCTGACCATCGCCCGTCTGGGGCAGGTGGCGGTAGACTGGTCCCCCACCTGGGCCAAGTGGGCCTACACCGGGTGGCGCGGGCCCCTGGTCCTCGCGGCGGGACTGGGCCTCCTCTGCACCGTGGCGGCCCTGGCCTACTGGGCCCTGGAGTCGGCTTCCCTGCGCCGCTTCTCCCTGGGGGAGGCGGGGGAGCCCGACAAGCTGGTCTTCAAGGACCTCTTCCGCTTCGACGCTTCCTTCTGGTACTGCGTGGCCCTCTGCGTGACCTTCTACTCGGCGATCTTCCCCTTCCGCACCTTCTCCATCAAGTTCTTCATCGAGAGCTACGGCCTGAGCCGCGAGGCCGCGGGCCAGCTCAACAGCAGCCTCCCCGTGGCGGCCATGGTGGCCACCCCCCTCTTCGGGCTCCTGGTGGACCGCATCGGGCGGCGGGCCTCCATGATGTTCCTGGGGGCCTTCCTTCTCATGCCGGTCTACGTGGTCATGGCTTACCACGCCCTTCCCCTGTGGGTCCCCATCGCCCTGATGGGGGTGGCCTTTTCGCTGGTCCCGGCCATCATGTGGCCCAGCGTGGCCTACATCGTGGAGCAGAACCGGCTGGGAACGGCCTACGCCCTCATGACCCTCGTCCAACAGGTCGGCGTGGCGGGCCTCAACACGCTGGTGGGCTACGCCAACGACCTGGGGCACGCCGGGCCCCAGAACCCGGCGGGGTACATCCCGGGGATGTGGATCTTCTCCGGCCTCGGCTTCGTGGCCCTCCTCTTCTCCTGGCTCCTGTGGCAGGTGGAGAAGGGGCCCAAGGCCCACGGCCTCGAGACCATCCGGGCGGGAAGGCCCGAGACGGGAGGCTGAGGGGATGCGGGGGCGCGACCTCTGGGTCCTGGCCTTCACCCTCCTGTACATGGCCGCCGCGGCGGCGGGCATCGTCCTGACGGGCAACCGGGAGTTCCTGATCTACCTCGGGGTGATGGGGCTCTTCGTGGTCCTGGTGGGGTACCTGCACCTGCGGATCGGCCTCACCCCCGGTGCCCTCTGGTGCCTGAGCCTCTGGGGCCTCCTCCACATGGTGGGGGGGCTGGTTCCCCTGCCGGCGGGGTGGCCCTACGACGGCCCCCACGCCGTCTTCTACTCCCTCTGGCTGGTCCCCGGCCGTCTCAAGTACGACATGGTGGTCCACGCCTTCGGCTTCGGCGTCACCACCTGGGTCTGCTGGCAGGGGTACGGGGCGGCCGTACGGAAGAGCGGCGGCGATCCCCGCCCCACCGCGGGCCCCCTCGTCCTCTGCGCCGCCGCGGGCATGGGCTTCGGAGCCCTCAACGAGGTGGTGGAGTTCGCCGCCTCCCAGACCCTCCCCGACACCAACGTCGGGGGGTACGTGAACACCGGCTGGGACTTGGTCTTCAACCTCCTCGGCTCGGCCGCCGCCGCCCTGGCCATCGGCCTGGGGGGGAGGAAGCAGTGACCGCAGGTCCCGCCTTCCTCGTCCTCCACCCCCTCCTCACCGAGCGGACCACGGCCCTCACGGACCTCCTGGTGGCCGCCGCCGCCGGTGGGGCGTCCCTCCGCCTCCTCCTCGCCGGCCAGAAGAGGACGGGGCTCTGGGCCTCCGCCCTGGGGACCGCCGCCGCCGCCGCCCTTCTGGGGGGAGCCGCCCACGGGCTGGTCCTCCCGCCCACCCTCTTCCACGGGCTCTGGAGGGGCATCTACGCCCTCCTCGCCGCCGCGGTGGCCTTCGCCGCCGCCGCCGCCGGCCGGGAGGCCCTGGGCGCGCCGGCGGCCCGGGTCCTCTTCGGGGTTCTGGCGGGGGGCGCCGCCCTCTTCTGGCTCCTCACCACCTTCTGGTCCTCCTCCTTCTCCCTCTTCGTCGGCTACGAAGCGGCCGGCCTGGGGCTGGCCCTTGCCCTCCTCGGGAGCCTCCTCCGGAAGGGGCGCCCGGGGGCCGGCCTCGGCCTCTCCGGTCTCCTGCTCCTCCTGGCGGCGGGGGTGGTCCAGGCCTCGGGGCCCTTCGTGGTCTACGCCGGGGTGCCGCTGGACCACAACGCCCTCTTCCACCTCCTCCAGCTTCCCGCCTTCTTCCTGGTAGCGGCGGGGGCGGAGCGCCTCGGCGCCTCCCCCGGGTTCTTGCCATGAACCGCCACTTCGACCTCCTCGCCCCCCTCTTCGACGCGGCGGGGGGCCACCGGGACCCCCGGGCCCTGGCCCGGGTCCTGGATCTTCCCTGTCCGGGCCTCCTCCTGGACGCCGGCGGGGGAACGGGGCGCGTCTCCCAGAGCCTGGCCCCCCTGACCGGCGGGGTCGTGGTGGCGGACCTCTCCCGCCCCATGGTGCAAAGGGCCGCCCGTAAGCCGGGACTCCGCGCCGTGGCCGCCTCTTCCTTCCACCTTCCCTTCACCGGGATGACCTTCCACCGGGCGCTGGTGGTGGACGCCTTCCACCACTTCTCCGACGCCGAGGGGGCCCTCGGGGAACTCTTTCGGGTCCTCCGCCCCGGGGGCCGGCTGGTGGTGGAGGAGCCCGACCACCGTCGGAGGGTGGTCCGCCTCATCGGCCGCGCGGAGCGGGTACTCGGCATGACGAGCCGGATGCGGCCCCCGGAGGCGTGGCGCCGCCTGCTGGAGGAGGCGGGCTTCCGGGCGCGGGTGGAGGAGGGCGGGCGCTTTTCCGCCTGGATCGTCGGAGAGAAGCCATGACCGAAGGGGAGAACCCCTTCCCCGAGCCGGTGGCCCTTCCGGTGGACGGTGTCCTGGACCTCCACCCCTTCCCCCCCCGGGAGGTGCCGGCGGTGGTGGAGGCCTACCTCGCCGAGTGCCGCCGCCTGGGGATCCTGGACGTCAAGATCATCCACGGCAAGGGAACGGGGACCCTGCGCCGGACCGTCCTCGCCCTCCTGGCCCGGCTCCCCGGTGTGGCCGGTGTCTCCCCCGCCGGATCGGGGGACGGCGGGTGGGGGGCCACCTTCGTCGTCCTCCGTCCCCTGGGGAATGGAGAGGGGGAGCCGGGGCGTTGAAGAGGAGTGCCGCGGGAAGATTCCAAGGAGCGCCGCCGTGAAAGCACCCGTTCTCATCTACACCATGACCCTTTGCCCCTACTGCACCGCCGCCAAGAACCTCCTCAAGAAGAAGGGGGTGGACTTCGAGGAGGTGAACCTCGACCGGGAGCCCCACCGCTGGGAGGAGTGCGAGCGGCTCTCGGGCCGTTCCACCGTCCCCCAGGTCTTCGCGGGCGGCCGCCACCTCGGCGGCGCGGAGGACCTTCAGGCCCTGGACCGGAGCGGGGAACTCGACAGGATCCTCTCCTCTCTGCCATGATGGCCCCGTCGGGGAGGGGATGCGCTCCCCGGGGAGGCGGCCATGGCGGGATACACCAAGACCCACGCGAAGAGCGGCCTCGAGGCGGCCCTGCCGCCCATCGAGACCTGGCCCAACCAGTTTCCGGGGTACGAGATCACCGTCGAGGCCCCGGAGTTCACCTCCGTCTGCCCCAAGACGGGGCTGCCGGACTTCGGCCTCCTGGTGCTCCGGTACGAGCCCGACAAGGCCTGCCTGGAACTCAAGTCCTACAAGGAGTACCTCCTCGCCTACCGCAACCTGGGCATCTTCTACGAAAACGTGGTGAACCGCGTGCTGAGGGACGTGGTGAAGGCCTGCAAGCCCATCCGGGCTTCGGTGACGGGGGTCTTCAACGCCCGGGGGGGAATGAGCGCCTCGGTGGTGGCCACCTACACGAGGAAGGGAGGCTTCGGGACATGAGCGGGCCGGTGACGCTGGGCCTCGAGACCCCGGTGGGCCGGCTGGACGTGATCCTCTCCGAGACCGCCATCCACCGCGTCGGCTTCGGGGGGAAGGCCGCCGACGGCCCCGTACCCGCCGCCGTGGCGCCCCTCTGGAAGGAACTCCGGAAGCAGATCGGGGAGTACTTCGAGGGACGCCGGGGCTCCTTCGACCTTCCCCTCCGCCCCCACCCGCCGGGCACCCCCTTTCAGGAGGCCGTCTGGGAGGCCCTCCGGCGGATTCCGCCGGGGCAGGTCCTCTCCTACGCCGACCTGGCCGCCTGGGCGGGCAGGAAGGGCGCCGCCCGGGCCGCCGGCTCCGCCTGCGGCGCCAACCGAATCCCCCTGCTCATCCCCTGCCACCGGGCGGTGGCCAAGGGCGGGCTGGGGGGCTTCGGCGGAGGGCTTGCCGTCAAGAAGCGGCTCCTCCGCCTGGAGCGGACGTGGAGCGGCGGCGGGGCGTGAGCGCCCTTTCCCGGTGCTCTCCCCAGGGTCCCTACCTCGACCTTTCCCCTTTCTTTCCGCCGGGGGTCTTCGCCGCCTTCACCCTCCGGGGCTTTTCCTCCGTTTCCCCCGAGGGACTGGCGGCCTTCCTCGGCGGCCTGGGCCACGGCGGGGCCGCCGTTCACCGCGTGGAACAGGTCCATTCGGCCCGGGTGGTGGAGGCCTCCCAAGCCCCCTGCGAAGCCGACGCCATCGTCTCCCGAGAACCCTTGCACTTCGTCCGGGTGGTGACCGCCGACTGCGTTCCGGTGCTGCTGGCCTCGGGCGACGGGGCGGAGGTGGCCGCCGTCCACGCGGGGTGGAAGGGGACCCTGGCCCGCATCGTGGAGGCGGCGGTCCGCCGCTTCCGCTCCCCCGGCGGCCTCACCGCGTGGATCGGCCCCTCGGTGGGCCCCTGTTGCTACGCGGTGGACGGGGAGCGGTACGGGGCCTTCCGCCGGGAGTTCCCCCGGTGGGTTGCCGAGGCGGGCCCGAGACCGGCCCTGGACCTCGCCGCCCTCAACGCCCGCATGCTGGAGGAGGCGGGGCTGCCTCCGGAGCGGATCCACCGGGACGGCCGTTGTACCGCCTGCCACCCCTTGCTATTCTGCTCCTACCGGCGGGACGGAGACGAAGCCGGCCGGATGGCGGCCCTCATCGGGAGGTTGCGTTGACCGAGACCCTGAGCCACCTGGACAGCCGGGGGCAGGCCCGCATGGTGGACGTGGGCGGGAAGCGGAAGACCCGGAGGCGGGCGGTGGCCGAAGGCTGCGTGACCATGGGCCCCCAGGCCTACGCCCTGGCCCGGGCGGGCGACCTCCCCAAGGGGGACCTCCTGGCGGCGGCCCGCATCGCCGGAATCCTGGCGGCCAAGGCGGTCCCCTCCCTCATCCCCCTCTGCCACGTTGTGGCCCTCGCCCGAGTTTCGGTAGACTTCGAGTGGGAAGACCCCCGGAAGGCGGTGCGGGTCGTGGCGGAGGCCTCGGCCGTGGACGTCACGGGGGTGGAGATGGAGGCCATGACGGCGTGCGCCGTGGCCTGCCTCACCCTCTACGACATGGTGAAGGGCGTGGACAAGGGAGCGGAAGTGGGGCCCATCCGGCTGCTCCAGAAGTCCGGGGGCAAGTCGGGGACCTACCGGAGGTGACGGCCATGCCTTCCCTGGACTTCGAACGGAACCTTCTCCTCGACCGGGGCCTGAGGCGCGACATGGCGGCCCTCAACGCCTCCTCCCCGGCGGAGGCCTGGCGAAAGACCGCCGAAGCCCTGCGCATCCGCTCCCTCCAGCATTTGGCCGATTCGGTGGCCGAGGAGGGGCTCCGCCACCACCCCGGCGAACCGGACCTCTGGCGGATCCGGATCCAGGCGGGGGCCCTCTCCCCCAAGGGGCTGGAGGAGACCCGCAGGACCCTGGCCGCCGAAGAGGCCCTTTCCCCCGCCGACCGGGAGGTCCTCTCGGCCCTGGTGGACTACTACCTGGAACGGGACCGGGAGGGGTTGGAGCGCCTCCACGCCCTCCCGGAGAAGGCCCGGGGGGCCCTCTTCTACGAGGTCTACGCCTTCTTCGCCATGGCCCGCCTGGAGTACGCCGTGGCCCTGAAGGCCTTCCAGAAGGCCCGGCGCCTCGCCCCCCGGGAGCTGCGCCACGCCTTCCACGTGGCCCGGGTCTACCACGCCATGGGCAAGCCGGCACGGGCGCTGGCCTGGCTCTACCGCGTGGTGAGCCGGGAGCGCCACTACGTGACCGCCTGGGACGCCGTGGCCAAGATCCACCTGGAGGCGGGGGACCGCCACCTGGCCGTCCAGGCCTTCGGCATGTCCCTTTCCGTGAACCCCCGGGACTGGGGCATCTACTTCACCTTCGCCGACCAATACCTGGCGGAGAACCGGCACGAAATGGCCCGGGCCTGCCTCCTGGCCGTCCTGGACCTCCACCCCAGGGACGTGATCGCCGCCGAAGTCCACAACTACCTGGGGTACCTCTCCTACCTCCAGGGAAAGTACGCCGAGGCCCTGCCCTCCTTCCGCAAGGCGCTGGAGCTAAACCCCTCCCTGGCGGTGGCCTGGTTCAACCTGGGGAACCTCTACGCCCGCACCCGCCGCCCCGACGAGGCGGTGGAGTGCTTCCGGAAGGCCCTGGACGCCGACCCACGGATGGCCTCCGCCGCCTGCCAGCTGGGCCTCACTTACCTGGACCAGGGGATCCTGGACCGGGCCCGGGAACCGCTGGAGCGGGCCCTCCACCTGGACCCCTCCGATCCCTGGGCCCACCTGGGGCTCTCCGAGTACCACCGGAAGACCCGCAACCCCGTGGGTGCCCTGGAGGAGGCCCGGGCGGCCCTCCGCCTCGCCCCCGACGACGCCGACGTCCACAACACCCTCGGCATCGCCCTGGAGACGAACCGGAGGTACTTCGAGGCGGAAAAGGCCTACCTCCGTGCCCTGGAGCTGGACCCCCGCCACCGCTGGGCCGCCAACAACCTGGGCTACCTCCGGGAGAAGATCATGAAGGTGGACCCCTCCTACAAGAGCGCGGCGGTGGAGGCCTGGAAGCAGCGCCTCCTCATCTGCCGCGACATGGGGTCCTCCATCCGTGGCGCCCTCAACCACCTCAAGCGGCTGGGCGTCCCCGCCGCCACGCTGCGCCGCTGGCTGGAGAAGGAGCCCCCGGTGGGCTCCGCCCCCCCCGCGTGATCCTCGCCGTCGGCCTGGACCTCTGCACCGTCTCCCGCCTGAAGGCCGCCGCCTTGAGGCATCCCCGCCTCCTCGACCGCCTCTTCACCGACGGGGAACGGGCCGCCGCCGGCCGGCGGAAGGACCCCTGGCCCTCCCTCGCCGCCCGCTTCGCCGCCAAGGAGGCGGCCCTCAAGGCCCTGGGCACCGGCTGGAGGGGAGGGATCGGGTGGCGGGACGTGGAGGTCACCGGAGGGGCGGGCCGCGCCCCCGGCCTCCGCTTCCACGGGCCGGCCCTCGCCCGCACCGAGGCCCTGGGTGCCCGGGGGGCGCTCGTCAGCCTGACCCACGAGGGGGACACCGCCGCCGCCGTGGTCATCCTCCTCGGGGAAGGGTGACGAGCCGAAACGGGAAAGGGCCGGGGCGCCGGCCCCGGCCCGAAGGTCCTCTCGGGGATCCCGGAAGGTCAGCCCGCCGGGCCCGCCGGTGCGGGGGCCGGGGGGGCGTCCATGGGGACCTCGACGTACTTTCCGCCCTCCACCTTCCACATGACGTAGGGGGACTGCTGGGGGTCGCCCTTCTCGTCGAACTTCAGGCGGCCGAAGGGGGTCTCCACTTCGATCTTGTGAAGGGTCCGGGCCACCTCCACCCCATCGGTGGTGCCCGCCTTCTCCATGGCGGTGAGGGCCACCACCGCCGCGGTATAGGCGTAGAGGGAATAGGGGCCGAGGTTCCCGTACCGGGCCTTGTAGGCCGCCACCGCCGCCTTGGCCGTGGGGAGCTTCTCCTGGTCTGGAATGAAGGTGACCAGGGTCCCCTCCCCCGCCGCCCCCGCGGCGGAGAGGAACTGCGGGTCGTAGCAGCCGTCGCCGCTCACGAAGGTGGCCGTGAGTCCCTTCTGGCGCATCTCCTTCACGAGGTCGGCCCCCTGGGGCCAGAGGCCTCCGAAGTAGACGACGGTGGCTCCGCTCTCCTTGACCTTCTCCACCACCGCCGGGATGTCCACCCCCGTCCGCTCGATGGAACCGTAGAAGGCCGACTGCGTCTTGGTCAGGAACTCGAAGTTCTTGAGGAATTCGTTGGCCAGGTCCTGGCCGTAGGAGGACTTGTCGTGGATCACCGCCACCTTGGCGCCGGGGAAGTGGTCCACCACGTACTTGGCCGCGCTGCGGCCCTGCTGGTCGTCCCGGCCGCAGACCCGGAATACGGTGAGGTACCCCCGGTCGGTGACGTCGGGGTTGGTGGAGGAGGGGGTGACCATGGGGACCTTGTCCTTGCTGTAGAGCTCGATGGCCGCCAAGGTGCAGGGGCTGTTGTAGTGGCCGACCACCGCCTTGGCCTTCTTGGTGAAGAGCCGGGCCACGACCAGGGCCTGGTCGGGGTCGCCCTTGTCGTCGCCGGTGAGGACGACGACCTTCTTCCCCTTGATGCCGCCCTTGGCGTTCCACTCGTCCACGGCGAGCTGGACGCCGTTGACCACGTCCTGCCCGCTCTTGGCCTGCTCGCCGCTCAGAGGCGCCGCCACGCCCAGGACCACCTGCTTGTCGGCGCAGCCGAGAAGGGCCAGCAGGAGGGCGGAGGCCCCAAGGGCCCCCCACAGGATCCGCGTCTTCTTCCGCATGGGTACCTCCCCCGAAAAGGGCCCGCGAAGGGCCTTGAGGCTAGGGCGCGGTGGCGGCGGGAACCTCCACCGGGCGCTGCTCCACCCGCGCCTTCGTGATGGTCACGGGGTTCCTCGGCCGGGACCCCTCCGGGTCGGTGGGGCCGCCCACCGTCGGCGCCGAGACGATCTTGTCCACCACGTCCATCCCCTCGATCACCCTGCCGAAGGCCGTGTACTTCCGGTCCAGGGCGGTGGCGTCGGCCACGCAGATGAAGAACTGGGAGGAGGCCGAATCGGGGTCGGCCGCCCGGGCCATGGAGACGATTCCCCGCCCGTGGTGGACGTCGTTGAACTCCGCCTTGAGGGTCTTCTCCTTCCCGTCGGGGCCCACGTTGCCGCCGGTGCCCCAGAGGGAGGTGTCGTCCTTCTTGGTGTTGGGGTCTCCCCCCTGGATCACGAAGCCGGGGATCACCCGGTGGAACTTGGTGCCGTTGTAGAAGCCCGACTTGCAGAGGTTCAGGAAGTTCTTCACGTGGTTGGGGGCCTTGTCCGGGAAGAACTGGATGACGATCTTCCCGGCGGTGGTCTCCAGCACCGCCACCGGTTCGGTCTTGGGCTTGGCGGCGGCGGCCGGGGCCTTGGTTTCGGCCTTGGGGGTCTCGGCGGGCTTGGCCTCCTGGGCCAGCAGTCCGGCGCCGAGGAGCGAGGCCGCCAGGGCGGCCAGGAACGGACGGGCCTTCATGCAGAACCTCCCCTCCGGGCGGGATGCCCGGTGACAGAGGCCAGTGTATCCCCGGACGGGCGCCAAGGAAAGGCCCCCCGGGGCAGGGGGACCGGAGGCCCCCGGCGCTCAGACGGCCACCGCCATCCGTTCCAGCAGCTTCCGAAGGAGATGCTCCTCCTCCTTCAGGCTCTTCTTGAACTCCGTGACTTCGGCGTGGTAGACCTCCTCCCGGAGTTCGCCGAGTTCCCGCTGAAGGAGGGCGCGGAGGAATTCCTCCTCCTCGGGGGTGAGGGTGAGTTCCATCGTGCCACCTCCCGGCGGACAGAATGGGGGGGCTTTCACCCCCCCGCCGCACCGGCGCCCCTTTGCGCCTGTCTCTGTTCCCAATATAGGGCCCGCCACGCCGCCGCGCCAACCTTCGAAGAGGGAGAGGGTTCTCCCCTCTTGCGGCGGGGCAGAGGGGTAGAATCCCTCCTGAGGAGGGAGCCATGACCGTACACCCCGACGCGCTCTTGCACGAGAAGACCCGGGCCCTGCGGGACGAGGTGCGGGCCTTCGTGAAGTCCGTCCCCCGGTCCCTGATCCTCGACATGGACCAGGACCGCATCCGGTACCCCAAGGACTACCTCCGAGAGGCGGGGAAGCGGGGCATCCTGGGGCTCCGCTTTCCGGAGGCTTACGGCGGCCGCGGCCTGCCCTGGACCTCCGAGATGGTGGCCCTGGAGGAGGTGGGAGTCCTGGGGACCTCCCTGGCCTGCCTCTACTCCCTGGTCTCCATCGTGGGGGAGGCCCTCTCCTGCTTCGGGACGGAGGAGCAGAAGCGGCGGTACCTGGCCCCCATGGTCCGGGGAGAGCTTTGTCCGGCGGAGGCGCTGACCGAACCGCGGGGAGGGTCGGACTTCTTCGGGGCCACCACGACGGCGGTGAGGGACGGCGGCGCCTTCGTCCTCAACGGCCAGAAGCGGTTCGTCGTCGGCTCCGAGGGGGCGGACTTCTTCCTCGTCTACGCCCGGACCGCCCAAGGGGGCGACCCCCGGAAGTCCATCACCGCCTTCCTCGTGGACCGGGGGGAGGGGGTGACGGTGGAGCACGTCTACGGCCTCATGGGCACCCGGGGGGGCGGAACGGGGCGGATCCGCTTCCAGAACTGCCGGGTCCCCCTGGCCAACGTGCTGGGGGGAGAGGCCGGCGTCGGAAACGGCGCCGCCGTCTTCGACCAGATGATGATCCCCGAGCGGATGACCAGCGCCTGCGGCGCCCTGGGCATGGCGAGGGCCGCCCTGGAGATCGCCGCCCGGTACGCCGCCCGCCGCAAGGCCTTCGGCCAGGAGATCCGCCGCTTCGAGGCCGTCTCCTTCAAGATCGCCGACTCCCTGACCCTCCTGGACGCCGCCCGGGGCCTCTGCCGGGAGACCTGCCGGGCCGTGGACAACGGGAAGGTGGCCCCCGGCCGCGTGCGGCGGATGGTCTCCGAGTCCAAGAAGTTCGCCACGGAGATGGCCTGGACGGTGGTCAACCACGCCATGCAGATCCTGGGCGGCATCGGCTACACCAACGTCTACCCCGTGGAACGCCTCCTCCGGGACGTGCGCCTCATCATGATCTGGACCGGCACCAACGAGATCATGGACCTGGTCATCCAGCACGAGTTCTACAGGGAATTCCTCCAGGCCCCCCCCGCCGCCTCCGCCCGGGACGTGGAACAGGACGCCGAGAACGCCGAAGCACCCGGCGAGAAGGTGTACGAATAGAAGAGGGGCGGCCTTACGGCCGCCCCTGAATCCGAAATCCGAGTTCCGAGACCGATCAATAGTCCATGCCGCCGCCCATGCCGCCGCCCATGGGCATGTCCTTCTTCTCCTCGGGCAGCTCGAAGATCATGGCCTCGGTGGTGAGGAGGGTGGCCGCGGCGGAGGCGGCGTTCTGGAGCGCCGTGCGGGTGACCTTGGCGGGGTCGAGGATGCCGGCCTTCACCAGATCCTCGAACTTCTCCGTCTTGGCGTTGAAGCCGTGGGCGCCCTTCTCCTTCTTGATCTGCTCCACGACGACGGAGCCCTCCACGCCGCAGTTGTTGGCGATCTGCTTGGCGGGCTCCTCCAGCGCCTTCTTCACGATCTTGACGCCGGCGATGAAGTCGTCGCTGCCCTTGAGGGCATCGAGGGCGGGGATGGCGCGGATGTAGGCCACGCCACCGCCGGGGACGACGCCCTCTTCCACCGCCGCCTTGGTGGCGTGGACGGCGTCCTCCACCCGGGCCTTCTTCTCCTTGAGCTCCGCCTCGGTGGCGGCCCCGACCTTGATGACCGCCACGCCGCCCACCAGCTTGGCCAGGCGCTCCTGGAGCTTCTCCCGGTCGTAGTCGGAGGTGGTTTCCTCGATCTCCCGGCGGATCTGCTTCACGCGGCCCTCGATGTCCTCGGCCTTTCCGGCGCCCTCGACGATGGTGGTGTTGTCCTTGTCCACCACGATCTTCTTGGCGCGGCCCAGGTCCTGCAGGGTGACGTTCTCCAGCTTGATGCCCAGGTCCTCGGTGAAGCACTTGCCGCCGGTGAGAATGGCGATGTCCTCCAGCATCCGCTTGCGGCGGTCGCCGAAGCCGGGGGCCTTCACGGCGCAGACGTGCAAGGTGCCGCGGAGTTTGTTCACCACCAGGGTCGCCAGGGCCTCACCCTCCACGTCCTCGGCGATGATCAGGAGGGGCTTGCCGTTCTTGGCCACCTGCTCGAGGACGGGAAGGAGGTCCTTCATGGAGGAGATCTTCTTCTCGTGGCAGAGGACGTAGCAGTCCTCCAGGACCGCCTCCATCCGCTCGGCGTCGGTGACGAAGTAGGGGGAGAGGTACCCGCGGTCGAACTGCATGCCCTCGACGATCTCGAGGGTGGTCTCCATGGTCTTGGCTTCTTCGACGGTGATGACGCCGTCCTTGCCCACCTTCTCCATGGCCTCGGCGATGAGGGTGCCGATGGTCTCGTCGTTGTTGGCGGAGACGGTGCCCACCTGCTCCACCGCCTTGCCCTCCACGGGCTTGGCCAGCTTCTTGATCTCGGCCACCACCGTCTCGACGGCCTTGTCGATGCCCTTCTTGAGCTCCATCACGTTGACGCCGGTGCCCACGGCCTTGAGGCCCTCCTGGAGCATGGCCTGGGCCAGGACGGTGGCGGTGGTGGTGCCGTCGCCGGCCACGTCGGAGGTCTTGGAGGCCACCTCCTTCACCATCTGGGCGCCGATGTTCTCCTGCTTGTCCTTGAGTTCGATCTCCTTGGCCACGGTGACGCCGTCCTTGGTCACCAGGGGGGAGCCGAACTTCTTCTCGATGATGACGTTGCGGCCCTTGGGCCCGAGGGTGGCCTTCACGGCGTTGGCCAGCTTGTTGACGCCGGCCATGAGGGCCTGGCGGGACTGGGTCGAATAGATGATCTCTTTCGCCATCGGAGTTCCTCCGTTCCTTTGGTTATTCCACGATTCCCATGATCTCGTCCTCGCGGACGATCACGTGCTCCACGTCGTCGATCTTGATCTCCGTCCCGGCGTACTTCCCGACGAGCACCTTGTCGCCGGGCTTCACCGACATGGGCATGCGCTTGCCCGCGTCGTCGAGGCGGCCGGGGCCGACGGCGATGACCTCACCCTCCAGGGGCTTTTCCTTGGCCGTGTCGGGGATGATGATCCCGCCCCGAACCGTCTCCTTGGCCTCCAGACGCTTGATCAGAACCCGGTCGTGTAGTGGTTTCACCGTCATCTTGCAACCTCCTCATTGGGTCCGAACGCGATTAGCAACGAATGCCTCAGGTTGCTAATTATAAAATCTGCTTGCCCCCTTGTCAAGTATCCTTAGCCCCCTTCCGGAGAGGCGCCGTTGCCCCCGCCGCCCGCCGCCCCTATACTGTTCCCCGGAGGAAGCCGTGCGCCGCCCCTTCCGTTGCGCCCTGATCCAGATGACCCCCGCCCTGGGGCTCTTCCAGGAGAACCTGGAGCGCCACCTCGCCTGGCTCCGGAGCCCCGAGGCCCAGGAGGCGGACCTGGTGGTCTTCCCCGAACTCTCCCTCACCGGGTACCTGTTGAAGGACCTGGTGGCGGAGGTGGCCCTTCCGGACCCCGAGGGGGCCCTCCGCCCCCTCTTGGAGGCCAGCCGGGAGCGGGACCTGGTGGTGGGGCTGGTCCTGGAGGGACCGGACTTCCTCTTCCACAACGCGGCCCTCTACCTCTCCCAGGGGCGGATCCTCCACGTCCACCGGAAGGTCTACCTGCCCACCTACGGGATGTTCGACGAGGGGCGGTACTTCGCCCCCGGGGAGACCTTCCGGGCCTTCGACAGCCGCCTCGGCCGGATGGGCATCCTCCTCTGCGAAGACGCCTGGCACCTCTCCGCCTCCTACCTCTATGCCCTGGAGGGGGCCCACACCCTCCTGGTCCCCTCCGGCAGCCCCGGCCGGGGGCTCAGGGTCCACGAGGCCGAGGCCGCCTCGGTCCAGGCCTGGGAGCGGGTGGGCCAGACCCTGGCCCAGTTCCTCACCGTCCACTGGGTCTACGTGAACCGCGCCGGCTACGAGGACGGGCTGGCCTTCGCCGGAGGCTCCTACGTGGCCGACCCCTTCGGGAACCTGCTCCTCGACGGCGCCGAGAACGTCGAAGCCGCCTACACCGTGGAGATCCGTCCCTCCGACGTCCGCCGGGCCCGGACCCTCACCCCCCTCCTGCGGGACGAGAAGCCCGGCCTCGTCCTCCGCGAACTCGAAGCCCTCCTCCGCCGGAGGGGGGCTCCCCTCCCATAGGAGCGCCCCGGTGGCCAAGACCTACCCTCCCCCCCTCCAGCCGGAGCTGGCCGTCTCCATCATCACCCGCTTTCTGAAGGAAGAGCTCGAGAAGACGGGCTTCGGCCGCTTCGTGGTGGGCCTCTCGGGGGGGGTGGATTCGGCCCTCTCCTGCGCCCTGGCCGCCCGCGCCGTGGGCCCCCAGCGGGTCCTGGCCGTCAAGATGCCCTACCGGCTGAGCGACCCCCGCTCCGAGCGGGACGCGGACGCCGTGGCGGCCCTCCTGGGGGTGCCTTCGATCCGGGTGGACATCAGCCCCATGGTGGACGCCTACTTCGAGGGCGAGGGGGAGGCCACCCCCCTCCGGCGGGGAAACTTCATGGCCCGCGTCCGGATGGCGGTCCTCTTCGACCGTTCCGCCCGGGAGAAGGCCCTGGTCCTGGGGACCTCCAACAAGACCGAGCTCCTCCTGGGCTACGGCACCTGGTACGGCGACATGGCCTCCTCCCTGAACCCCATCGGCGACCTCTACAAGAGCCACGTCTGGCAGCTCGGGGCCCACCTCGGCCTGCCCCGGGAGGTCTTGGAGAAGCCCCCCTCCGCCGACCTCTGGCAAGGCCAGACCGACGAAGGGGAGATGGGCCTCACCTACGCCGAGGCCGACGCCGTACTCTACCTTCTCGTGGACGAGCGCCACACGGTGGAGGAAGCCGCCGCCGCCACCGGCTACCCCCTTTCCCGGGTCCAGTCCATCCTCGCCCGGGTCGAGGCCAGCCAGTTCAAGCGGCGCCTCCCCGTCATCCCCAAGCTCACCCACCGCACCGTCGGCATCGACTTTAGGTACCCGCGGGACTGGGGCAGGTAGCCCGGCGCGCTTCCGGCGGGCCGGCCCCCTTCGGAGGGGGAGTCAGAGTGCCTGGGCCACCAGCCCCGCCACGTAGGGGCCAATGGCGGGGGAGGCGGTGAGGCCGGGGGACTCGATGCCCACGAGGTTGATGAGGCAGGGGAGGCCCCGGTCCGACTCCTCCCGGATGACGAAGTCCAGGCTCTTCTCCCCGGGGCCGTACCGCTTGGCCTGGATGCCCGCCTGGTCGGGGAGGAGGTCCTCCCTCCGCAGGGCCGGGAGGAAGGGTCGGCAGGCCTCGAAAAAGAGGTCCCCCAGGCCCTCGTCCACGGTGTAGTCCACCGTTTCCGACCAGACGTCGTACGGCCCCAGGCGCATCCCCCCGGCGAGGTCGGGGACGGTGTGGATCCCCACGGTGGCCTCCTCGGGAGGGAAGGGGTAGACCAGCATCCGGGGGAGTTGGCCGGTGTTCCGGGCCACCCGGAAGTACATCCCCTTCCGGTAGTGGATGCGGTACCGGGCCTCGTCGGTGTCGATGCCGGCCAGGGCCGCCACCTCCCCCGATTGGAGGCCGGCGCAGTTCACCACCAGCCGGGCCAGGAGGGAGGAGGTTCCGCCCCCCTTCTCCCGCGCCGTGACCCGCCACCCGCCGGGGGTCCTCTCCAGGCCGGCCACCTCCGTTCCGAAGACCGGCAGGGCCCCCCGCTCCTTGGCCACCGCCAGGAAGTGGCGCATGAGGGCGTGGGAGTCCACGATGCCGGAGGTGGGGCAGTAGAGGGCCGCCCGGCCCGCCACCCGTGGCTCCAGGCGCCGCATCTCCGCTCCGTCCACGAGGCGGACCCCCTCGGCGCCGTTGGTCCGCGCCGTCTCCAGGAGGGCGGGAAGCCCCGACTCCTGGGCCTCGGTCCAGGCGACGATCAGCTTGCCGGTGTTGGCGTGGGGGATGCCGAACTCCCGGCAGAGGGCGTACATCCGCCGGTTGCCCTCCAGGCAGAGGCGGCCCTTCAGGGAACCGGGGGGGTAGTAGATCCCCGCGTGGATCACCTCGCTGGACCGGCTGGAGGTCTCCCGCCCGAAGGAGGGGTGGCGCTCCAGGACCAGGACCGCCAGGTCCTCCCGGGCCACCGACGCCGCCACCGACAGCCCCACCACCCCCGCACCGACGACCACCACGTCCGCCCGTTCCATGGCCGTACCTCCCCCCGTAGGATACGCGAAGGGGAGCCCCCGGCGGGAAGCTTTTCCCCCGGCGGGCGTTCTTCGGAGCTGGAGGAGCCGTGAAGCCCTGGAGGACAATCCCCGCCGCCGTGCTTCTCCTCCTCTTCCTGGGAGGATGCGCCATGTCCCCATCCCGAGCGGCCGCCCCCCGGAGCGGCCCCGTGCTGGTTTCGGACCTCGGACCCGGCGGGCGGCTCCTGCCCCCCGCCCCCCAGGAGCGCCTCGTCCGCTCCGATGCCGAGTGGCGGGCGCTCCTGACGGAGGAGCAGTACCGCATCACCCGGGGAAGGGGAACGGAGCGTGCCTTCTGCGGGCTCTTCCACGCCCGAAAGGAGCCGGGCCTTTACCTCTGCGTCTGCTGCGGGCTCCCCCTCTTCTCCTCGGAGTCGAAGTTCGATTCGGGAACGGGGTGGCCCAGCTTCTTCGCCCCGGTCTACGAAGGCAACGTGGAGGAGCGGGAGGACCTCTCCTTCGGCATGATCCGCACCGAGGTCCTCTGCGCCCGGTGCGGGGCCCACCTGGGCCACGTCTTCCCCGACGGCCCCCCGCCCACGGGGCTGCGCTACTGCCTCAACTCCGCCGCCCTCTCCTTCCGCCCCTGGGCCCCGGAAGGGGCTAAGTAAGTAAATAATCACAGGCTTAGCCGTAGCCCCCCAAGCCCTTAGTTGCAAGAATTCAAAGGGGCTTGCTTTTTCCAAAAAGCCGTGAAAGACTTGCCGTGTGAATGGGCACCTACTGAGGACAACCCGGCCCGGTGCCCCCTCCCAAGACGGGTGGGGGAGGCTGAAGCGCTTTCAAGAGGAGGTCTGAAGATGCAAAGAAGGATCGAAAAGGTCGCCGTCCTCGGCGCGGGGATCATGGGCTCCGGCATCGCCGCCCAGTTGGCCGGTGCCGGCATCCCGTGCCTCATGCTGGACATCGTCCCGCCGGAGCTCACCCCGGAGGATCAGAAGGCGGGCCTCACGAAGGAAGACAAGCGCTTCCGCAACAAGTTCGCCCTGAAGGGTCTGGAGGCCATCCAGAAGAGCAAGCCGGCCCTCATCTACCACAAGAAATACCTGCCCCTCATCGAGGTGGGCAACTTCGAGGACGACTTCGACCGCCTGAAGGAGTGCGACTGGGTCATCGAAGTCGTTGTGGAGCGCCTGGACATCAAGCAGAAGCTCTTCGAGCGGGTGGAGAAGACCGTGCGGCCGGGGACCATCGTCTCCTCCAACACCTCCGGCCTTCCCATCAAGGACATGACGAAGGGCCGCTCCGAGGCCTTCCAGAAGAACTTCCTCGTCACCCACTTCTTCAACCCCGTGCGCTACATGCACCTCTTGGAGCTGGTGCCGGGCGAGAAGACCGACCCCGAGGTCCTCTCCTTCATCGCCGACTTCGGCCGCTTCCGCCTGGGCAAGGGCATCGTCTACGGGAAGGACACCCCCAACTTCGTCGGCAACCGGATCGGCGTCTTCGGGATGATGGCCACCCTCCACGCCACCCTGCAGATGGGCTACCGCTTCGACGAGGTGGACGCCATCACGGGACCGGCCCTGGGGCGGCCCAAGAGCGCCTCCTTCGGCACCGCCGACCTGGTGGGCCTCGACACCTTCGTCCACGTGGTCAACACCCTCAAGGAGGGCTGCCCCGACGACGAGGGCAAGTGGGCCTTCGAGATCCCCGAGGTCCTGGACCGCATGGTCAAGAGCGGCATGCTGGGCCGGAAGTCCAAGCAGGGCTTCTTCAAGGTCGAGAAGAAGGACATGGGCAAGAAGGAAACCTTCGTCCTCGACCCCAAGACCTTCGAGTACGTCCCCCAGGAGAAGCCGGACATCGAATCCCTGA
Source organism: Acidobacteriota bacterium (assembly GCA_049968315.1). Classification (GTDB taxonomy): domain Bacteria; phylum Acidobacteriota; class UBA4820; order UBA4820; family DSQY01; genus JBFLVU01. Next base: position 27,281 of record JBMFRA010000014.1, on the reverse strand, counting down.
AGAAGGTGAAGGGGATCCACGACCCCGGCCAGCGCATCAAGATCGTGGCCAACGCCACCGACCGCGCCGGCATCTTCGCCTGGAAGATCCTCAAGGACACCCTGGCCTACGCCGCCAACCGCATGGGGGAGATCGCCGACACCATCGTGGACATCGACCAGGCCATCAAGTGGGGCTTCAACTGGGAGCTGGGCCCCTTCGAGACCTGGGATGCCCTGGGGGTGAAGGAGACGGTGGAGCGGATGGAGTCCGAGGGCGTCACGGTGGCCCCCTGGGTGAAGGCGATGCTGAAGGCCGGATGCCCCTCCTTCTACCGTGACGGCGCCACCTGCCGGGAGTACTACGACGTCAGGGACAAGAAGTACCTCCCCATCCCCAAGCCCGATTCCTTCCTGATCCTTTCGGACATCAAGCGCCAGAAGCCGCCCATCTACGAGACCATGGGCGCCTCCCTGGTGGACATCGGCGACGGCATCGTCTGCGTGGAGTTCCATTCGGCCACCCAGCCCACCATGAACCCCATCGACGACTCCATCGTCGAGGTGATGCTCAAGGGCATCGAGATCGCCGAGAAGGACTTCCGGGGCCTCGTCGTCCACCACCAGGCCCCCCAGTTCTGCGCCGGCGCCAACATCGCCATGCTGCTGGAGGCCTCCAAGGCCAAGATGTGGGACGCCATCGACAAGATGATCCGGGACTTCCAGGCGATGACCCTGGGGCTGCGCAAGTGCAAGGTACCGACGGTGACCGCACCCTTCGGCTTCACCTTCGGCGGCGGCGCCGAGGTCACCATGGGCGGCGACCGGGTCTGCGCCCACGCCGAGACCTACATGGGCCTCATCGAGGTCGGGGTCGGCCTCCTGCCCGCCGGCGGCGGCCACCTCTTCATGCTGGAGCGGGTCCTCGCCGGGATCGACACCCCGATCCTCTCCAACCTGCCGTTCCTCCAGAAGGCCTTCGAGACCATCGCCATGGCCAAGGTCTCCACCTCCGCCGAAGAAGCGCGGAGCCTCAAGTACCTGAGGCCCTTCGACAAGGTGGAGATCTGCCGGGAGCAGCAGCTGTACACCGCCAAGCGCATGGCCATCGCCATGGCGGAGGAAGGCTACGTCCCGCCGTTGCCCATGTCCTTCCACCTCCCCGGCAAGGAAGGCGTGGCCACCTTCAAGATGATCCTCCACAACATGAAGCACACCCATTGGGTCACCGCCCACGACGTGAAGATCGCCACCCACATCGCCAACATCCTCTGCGGCGGCGATACGACCATCAACAACCCCGTGAGCGAGCAGACGATCCTCGACCTCGAGCGGGAGGCCTTCCTCTCCCTCTGCGGCGAGGAGAAGACCCAGGCCCGGATCCAGCACATGCTGGAGCGGGGCAAGCCCCTCCGGAACTAGCGGAGCCGTGGAGCCGGAGAGCGAGAGCAAAATGGCGCGACGACAGGCTCTCGGGCCTGTCCAAGCTGGAGGAGAAAAGCCATGCGGAATGCCGTGATCGTCAGTCTGGCCCGGACGCCCATCGGAAGGGCCAAGAAGGGCAGCCTCAAGGATACCCGGCCGGAGGAGCTCGCCTCCGCCGTCGTGAAGGAGCTTCTCAAGCGCACCAAGGGCCTGGAGCCCGAGCAGGTGGAGGACGTCATCTTCGGGTGCGCCATGCCCGAAGGCGAGCAGGGCATGAACATCTCCCGGATCGTGGCCCTCATGTCGGGCCTGCCGGACACCGTCCCCGCCATGACCATCAACCGCTTCTGCTCCTCGGGGAGCATGGCCATCGCCATGGCGGCGGACTTCATCAAGTCCGGCTCCATCGACATCGCCATCGCCGGCGGTGTGGAGTCCATGTCCATGGTGGCCATGGGCGGGAACAAGATGATCGCCGACCCCGCCGCCTTTGATTTCAACCCCGACATCTACTCGGCCATGGGCACCACGGCGGAGATCGTCGCCAGGAAGTTCGAGATCTCGAGGGAGGAGCAGGACCAGTTCGCCTACGAATCCCACAAGAAGGCCGCCGCCGCCATCGCCGCCGGGAAGTTTAAGGAGGAGATCGTCCCCCTGAAGGTCCGGACCATGGACAACGGCCAGTGGAAGGAGTTCACCTTCGACACCGACGAAGGCCCCCGGGCCGACACCACCGTGGAGGCCCTGGCCAAGCTCAAGCCGGTCTTCGACCCCATCGGCACCGTCACCGCCGGAAACTCTTCCCAGATCAACGACGGCGCCGCGGCGGTGGTGGTCATGGCCGAGGAGAAGGCCGAAGAGCTGGGCCTCAAGCCCATCGCCTACGTCCGCGAGTGGGTCGTGGCGGGCGTCCCCCCGGAGATCATGGGCATCGGCCCCGCCAAGGCCGTTCCCAAGCTGCTCAAGAAGGCCAAGCTGACCTTTGACGACATCGACCTCTTCGAGCTGAACGAGGCCTTCGCCAGCCAGTCGGTGTACTGCCTGAAGGCCCTCGGGGCCCTTGGGCTCGACCCCGCCAAGGTCAACGTGAACGGCGGGGCCATCGCCACGGGCCACCCCCTGGGCGCCACCGGCGCCGTGCTCACCTGCAAGATCCTCGGGGAGCTGAAGCGCCGCAACGCCAAGCGGGGGGTCGTCACCATGTGCATCGGCGGCGGCATGGGCTTCGCCTACCTGCTGGAAAGGCCGTGATCTGATTCGCTGTTTCTCGGGGAGGGGCCGCACCGGAGAGAGCCGCCGGCCCCCCCCCGCGGGGGTGATGGAAGCCTTCGGAACTGGATTCAGGAAATCCCCATTCTCTCGCGCGCGGGCCCTTGCCCGCGCTTTTTTTCTCCCCCCTTTTCCCCCTGCCGTTGGGTGGCTATATTGTTGGATGGGGGGTTCCCCCCGGGCCCGCGGCAACGAGAAGAAAGGAGGAGAGGGGCCCGCGGACGGGACCCCGGGAGGTAGTTCGATGCCCTTGTACGTCTTCAAGTGCACCGAATGCGGCGAGACCTTCGAACGGCGGATGACCGTGAAGGAACGGGAAGGCGGTCCCCCCGCCTGCCCCAAGTGCGGAAAGAAGACCGTTCCGGTCTTCGGCACCGTCTACGCCAAGACCAGCAAGAAATCCTGAGCCCCACGCCGGTAGCGCCCGGCGGGGAGGACCCTCAGCCCTCGTGGCCGAGGAGGGACATCCGCTCCCGCCGGGCCTCTTCCCGTTCCCGCTGGAGGAGGGCCAGCCGGTGGAGGAGTTCCTGCCGGTCCTCGGGGGCGGTGCCTGGCAGGCGCTCCTTGAGCCTTCTCATCTCGTGAAGGAGGCGCACCTCCCGGTCGGTGAGGCCTCCCCGGAGGCCGTTTCCGCAGAAGGCGGCGGAAAGAAGCGGGAGGGAGCGGCCGGAGCCGCCCGGCGTCTCGGCCACGGGGGTCAGTCCTTGCGGCCGACGGCGAGCATCCGCTCGATGGGGAGGCGGGCCCGCTCCGCCGTCCCTGCATCGACCTTCACCTCGTGGACGAGGTCCCGAAGGGACCTGAGGACCTTTTCCAGGGTGATGGTCTTCATGTACTTGCACTCCATGGCCTCGCTGACGGGGTAGAAGGTCTTGCCGGGGGCCTCTTTCCGCATCCGGTGGAGGATGCCCGTCTCCGTGGCCACCACGAACTCCCCCTTCGCCGAGCGCTTCACGTGGCCGACCATCCCCTCGGTGGAGAAGATGTAGGCGTCCTGCCCGGCGAGGTTCCGGTCCTTCAGGTAGACCATGCAGGAGGTGACGCAGCCGCACTCCGGGTGGATGAGGAAGTCGGCCCCGGGGTGGGCCCCCCGGGCCCTTTCCACGTCCTCGGGGCGGACGGCGGCGTGGACGTGGCACTCCCCCGCCCAGAGGCGGAGGTTCTTCCGGCCGGTGACCCGGGAGACGTAGGCCCCCAGGAACATGTCGGGGCCGAAGAGGATCTCCTTCTCCGGGGGGATGCTCTCCACCACCGCCACCGCGTTGGAAGAGGTGCAGCAGTAGTCGGAGAGGGCCTTCACGGCGGCGGAGGTGTTCACGTAGGTCACCACCACGGCGTCGGGGTACCGCTCCTTCCAGGCGCGGAGCTGGGCGGCGGTGAGGGTCTCCGAGAGGGAACAGCCCGCCTCCAGGTCGGGGATCAGGACGGTCTTGCCGGGGCAGAGGATGCTGGCCGTCTCCGCCATGAAGTGGACTCCGCAGAAGACGATGACCTCGGCGGAAGAGGCCGCCGCCTGCTGGGAGAGGCCCAGGGAATCCCCGACGAAATCCGCCACGTCCTGGACCGGGCCCACCTGGTAGTTGTGGGCGAGGATCACCGCCTTCCGGCGGCGGGCCATCTCCCGGATCTCCCGCTGGATCTCCTGCTGGGCCGCAACGCCCATGGCGCACCTCCTGCTCCAAATATAACGTCCCGCTCGGGGCCGGGCTTCCCCTGGGGATACAACACACCGGGGAGGGCCCGGAGGCCCTCCCCGGCGGGGACCAACGAAGGGGGGCGGCTCAGTTTCCGCCCAGGGTGTTCAGCACGCGGGCGAGGCGGGACTTGTAGCGGGCGGCGGTTCCGGCGTGGATGACGCCCTTCTTGCGGGTGCGGTCGATGAGGGCGTACACCCGGGGAAGGTTGCGGAGGGCGTCCTCCCGGCGCTTCTCCGCCACCAGCGCCCGGAACTTCTTGATGGCCGTACGCATCTCGCTCACGGCCATGCGGTTCCGGAGCCGCCGCTTCTCGTTCTGCTTCGCTCGCTTGATCGCCGATGCATGGTTCGCCACGCGTTCCTCCAACGACACAGAGCGTGATGATACAACCTCCCGCCCTCCCTGTCAAGGCGCGGCTTTGGGCCGCCCGCCGTTGACAGGAAGGCCCCGCTGGGCTACGGTAGCTCTCTCGCCGGAACCGGCGGGGCGCCTCCAGCGGGGCGCTGCGATTCCGATGGGGGGTGACCATGACCGTCGAAGAAGCCATCGCCACGGCACTGGAGTACGAGCAGCGGGTGCGGGACCACTACGCCCAGGCCTCCCGGGAGTGCGCCGACGCCAAGGGAAAGGAGTTCTTCGCCCTTCTGGCCCGTGAAGAACAGGGCCACGTGGACTACCTCAAGTCCCGGCTGGCCGAATGGAAGACCGCCGGGGCCCTCTCGGGGCAGCCCCTCCAAACGGTCCTTCCTTCCAAGGACTTCATGGCCCGGGGGATGGCCCTCCTCCAGGCCGGTGCGGGGAAGGGGGCGCCGGAGGACGACGTTCGGCGCCTCCACACCGCCCTCCGCCTGGAAGACGAAGTCAGCGCCTTCTACCGCAGCCTCGTCGCCTCCTTGGACGACCGGGAGGCCCGGGAGATGTTCCAGCGCTTCCTGGACATCGAGGACGGCCACACGGCCCTGGTCCAGGCCGAAACCGACGCCGTGACCAAGACCGGATACTTCTTCGACTTCCAGGAGTTCAACCAGGACGGTTGATCCCCGCCTCCTCCGCCGCCGGCCGGACTCCGGCGGCCCCTTCCGTCCCCCGCCCCGCCAGGCGCAGGGCCAGGACCACCACCACCGCCCCGGCCCCGGCGGCGGTCCAGTACGGGGCCTCCTCGCCGAAGCGCTCGAAGGCGTAGACCCCCCAGAAGGGCCCCAGGATCCGGGCCAGAGAAGCCATGGACTGGTAGAGCCCCAGGACGCCGCCCTGCTCGTCCTCCGCCGAGAGGCGGGAAACGAGGGAGGAGAGGGAGGGGCCCGTGAGCCCCGCCCCCAGGGCCAAGAGGACGAGGAGAACCGCCAGGCGGGGGAGGGTGGCCACCCGCGTCAAGGCGGCGTATGCCGGAAGCAGGAGGAGGGCCCCGGCGACCACCAGCCGCCGCTCCCCGTAACGTCTCGCCAGCCGGCCCACCAGCCCCCCCTGAACCACCGCCGCCAGGATCCCCAGGAAGACGAAGAGGTACGCCACGCCGGCCATGGAGAGGCCGAAGCGCCCCTGGAGGAGGAGGGCGAAGGTGGCTTCGAAGTTGGAGAAGGCGAAGGTGGCCAGGAAGAAGAGGAGGAGGATGGCCCCCACCTGCCGGTTGGAGAGGGCCCGCCTCAGCCCCGCCAGGGAGAACCACCCCCTCCGGGCGGCAGGGGCCGCCGCCCGGCGCTCGGGGGTCCAGGTCTCCGGCAGGGTCCACAGGGCCAAGAGGAGGGCCGCCGCCGACAGCCCCGCGGCGAAGAGGCCGGGGAACCGGGGTCCCATCCGGAGGGAGATCCCCCCGATGGCCGGTCCCAGGATGAAACCGAGGCCGAAGGCGGCCCCGACGAGCCCCATCCCCCGGGCCCGTTCCTCGGGGCCCGTGACGTCGGCGATGACCGCCTGGGCCGTCGAGACGTTGGCCCCCATCACCCCCCCCACGACCCGCGCCAGGAAAAGCCCACCAAGGGAGTGCTGGAGGGCGAAGAGGAGGTACCCCGCCACCGTCCCCGAGAGGGAGAGGAGAAGGACCGGACGGCGCCCGAAGTGGTCGGAGACCCGGCCCAGGACGGGGGCGAAGAGGAACTGCATGAGGGAGTAGGAGGCCATGAGGAGGCCGAAGACCCAGGGGGCGGGGGCGTAGGCCTTCCCGTAGAGGGGCAGGAGGGGGATGACGATGCCGAAGCCCATGAGGTCAATGAAGGTGATGAGGAAGATCAGCGCCAGGGGGTTCTTGGACTTCACGGGCCGCCTTTCCGCGAGCCGGCACCGGGCCGGCGGGATTGTTTAGTGTACACCGCCCCGCCGCGGGGAGGAAGAAAGTGCGGGGGCCCCGAAGGGCCCCCGCGGAGGGAAGGGAGGGGGTTAGGCAATGCCGAAGAATAAGCAAGGGCCATGCCAGGTCAAGAGGCCCCTTCGGGGCCCCCGCCGTGCCCTTCTGGCAGGGTGCCTTCCCCCTTGGGGGGCCTTTCCGGCGCGGGAGGAATCCGGGGTGGCGCCTCCCGAGGTCCGCCGGTCCCGGTCCCGGCCGCCGGGCCCGGAGGGTGCGCACCTCCGCCCCCCGTCCCCCTCCCCCGCCACACTGTGGCCGAATGGACACAGCTTCCTCCCCTCCAGAAAAAGAAGAGCCCCTTGCGGGGCCACGAGAGGAATGGAGGGGGTATGAGGACGCCTTTATTCTTGCAATAGCCGTGCCAGATAGGGCGACAGGGACCCCTGGGAACCCGGGGGGGTCACTCCTCGGGCGGCAGGTTGTAGAAGAAGCGGAAGAGGGCCCCCAGGGAGGGCGCTGTGACCTCCGGCGGCAGGGGCGGGAGGGGGTTGGAGGAGAGGAGGGCGTTGAGGGCCGCCTGGTCGTAGGAGGGGATGCCCGAAGGCCGCTCCAGCGCCAAATCGGTGATGGTGCCGTTCTTCTGGATGGTGAAGCGGATGGCCACCCACCCCTTCTGGCGGAGGACTTCCTGGGCGCCGGGGATCCGCCAGTTGCTCTCCACCTTCTCCTGGACCTGGCGGGCGTAGGGGCCCAGGTCCCAGGCGGCGGTATCGAAGGAGAGGGCCCCGGAGTTGAGGCGGCTGGCGTTGGGGTTGGCGAAGCCGCCCTGGAGGGAGCCCACCATCATCTTCTGGAGTTGGGAGGCGATTCCCGGGCCGCGGGGCGAGGCCCCCGGCGACGGGGGACGCCCACCCACCTCCGGTACCCCCCGGCTGCCGCCCTCCGGCGGGCCGGAGAGGGGCAGGCCCTCGGGGGCCGTCGCCGGCTTGCCCATCTGGGTCTCTTCGGCCTTGCCGGCCTTGGGCTTCGAGGCGGTGTTCCGCTCGGGCCTCTCTCCCCGACCCTGCTGGCCCTTCTCCTCGGGCCGCACGGAGGCCCTCCCTGCGGGGGGGACCGGCACCGTGGCAGGGACGGAGCCCGGCGAAGGGGGCACGGAGGGGCGGGTCGTGGGGGCGTCTCCCGGGCCCCCCGCCTGCCGGACGGGGCTCCTGCCGAAGGAGGTGGGGTCCGGCGAATCCCCCTTCCGGGGGTCGGGGCTGGCGCCCCGCCGGTTCATGTCCGAGAGGCGCGTGGGGTCCTGGGGGGGCTCGGGGGAGGGGACCATGTCCCGCACGTAGATGTACCGGATCGGCTTCCCGTCGACGACCTTGGGGAGCTGGCGGGCCGCCTGGTTCAGGCGGGAGGGGTTGGAGGCCGAGGCCACGTACTGGTGGCCCGCCACCAAGAGGACCAGGCCGTGGAGGAGAAGGGCGGCGGCAAAGGCCCACCCCTGGGTGGCCCGGTCGCGCATCGCTCCGCCCCGTGGGGATCGCCCGGTCATGGAAGGGTCCTCGCCCGCTCCAGAAAGGCCGCCCGAACCGGCCCGAAATCGCTCCCCGGGTGTACCGGGTGGATCCGGTTCGTAAGCAAGATATAGGCCCTCTCTCGCTCCCGGTCCAGGTAGACCGCCGTGCCTGTGTACCCTTCGTGGCCCACGGCTCCCCAAGGGAGGTGGGCTGCGGCGGCCCACGGGGCCGAATCGCCGCACTTCCATCCGGCGGTCCTCCTGACGCCCCCTGCGGCGTGGGGGCTCTCCCAGGCCCAGGCCAGGGCCCGGGGAGAGAGGAAACGGCGGGAGGGGAAGAAGGCCGAGGCCAGGACCTCCACCCCCCGCAGGGTGGCGAAGAGGCCCGCGTTGCCGGCGGCCCCGCCGAGGAACCGGGCGTTGCCGTCGTGGACCTCCCCCCAGGCCACACCGCCCCGAAAGGGGGGAGGGGCGGCGCCGTAGGGGCGGGCCATCTCCGCCTCGCTCTCGCCGTGGAGCTCCGTGGCGGCCGCCCGTTCCCGCAGGGCACCGGGAGGGGCGAAGAGGGCCTCCTCCCCGCCGAGCCCCAGCGGTTGGGACACGAAGCGCCGGAAGAGCTCGGGCAGGGGGGCCCCCAGCCGCTCCTCGAGGAGGAGCCCTGCCAGGATGTACCCCAGGCAGGAGTACTCGGGGGGGCCGCCGGCCCGCCGGGGGGCCTCCCGGAGGAGCCAGCGGAAGGCCCCCTCCCGGTTCCTTGCGAAGGCGTACAGGGGAAGCCACGGGGGAAAGCCCCCGTCGTGGCGGAGCAGGTCCAGAAGGCTCGCGGGGGGGGAAAGGCCCCCAAGGGGCTCCTCGAGGTCCAGGAGGCCGGCGTCCGAGGCCCGGAGGGCCAGGAGGGCCGTGGCCAGCGGCTTGGTGAGGGAGGCGAGGTCCCAGAGGGTTTCCCGGGCCACGGGCCGGGCCTCCGGTTCGGAGAGGGCCCACCCCCCCAATCCCTGGAAGGGGGTGGAATCCGCTCCGGCCACCGACCAGGCCCACCCGGCCCGGCGAAGTTCCCGGCGGGAGTGGAGGTAGCGGTTCACCCGGACCGTGCCGTTTTTGCCATGCATGCCAGAATGGCCTGGGCGGCGGCTACGGCTTCCCGGGCCGCCTCCCCGCCCACCTCCGGCGGGACTTCCCCCCGGAGGACGGCGGCGAAGTGTTCCAGCTCGCACCGGAGGGGCTCCCGCTTCTCCACGGGGACCTCCACCTTGCGGATGGTCCGGCCCTGCTCCCCATCCTCCACCCGGTAGCATTCCACCGACTGTTCGGCGTAGTCCACGCTCAGGTAGGCGTCCTTCTGGAAGACGCGGAGCTTCCGGACCTTTTCTCGGGAGACCCGGCTGGCCGTGAGGTTGGCCACGCAGCCCCCTTGGAAGGCCAGCCGGGCGTTGGCCAGGTCCACGTAGGGGGTGAGGACCGAGACCCCCACCGCCTCCACCCGCTCCAGGGGGCGCCGCACGAGGGACTGGGCGATCTCGATGTCGTGGATCATGAGGTCCAGAACCACGTCCACGTCCAGGGAGCGGGGGACGAAGACCCCCAGGCGGTGGACCTCCAGGAAGCCGGGCCTCTCCACGTGGGCCCGGAGGGCCTGGACGCCGGGGTTGAAGTGCTCGATGTGGCCCACGAGGAGGGGGGCCCCCGAACGCTCCCGGGCCGCGAGGATGGCGTCGCACTCCTCCACGGTGGTGGCCATGGGCTTCTCGCAGAGCACGCCCATGTCCCGCTCCAGGGCCGAGACCGCCAGGTCCCGGTGGAGCCGGGTGGGGGCGGCGATGACCACGCCGTCCACCGGGGGCAGCGGGTCGCCGGGAAGGAGGGCCCGGGTGCCGTACTTGGCGGCGATCTCCCGGGCCCGGGCCCCGTCGGCGTCCACCACCGCCTCCAGCCGGACGCCCGGCAGGTCCGACAGGATCCGGGCGTGGTGCTGTCCCAGGCTTCCTACTCCGACGACGGCGATTCTCACGGTGGCCGCCACGGGCCCCTCCCTTCCTGCGCGCACCTAGCGCTGGATGCCCCGCTTCGATTCCCGGATGAAGCGGAGGAGGTAGGCCACCTCGGGGACGTGGCCCAGCTTCTCCTCCGCGGCCTTCACCGCCTCCGAAAAGAGCATCCGCGAATGGAAGAGGATCCGGTAGGCCGACTTCAGCGCCTCGATGGTCTCGGGGGCGAAACCCTTCCGCTGGAGGCCGATGGTGTTGATGCCGTAGGTCTTCCCTTCGCTTCGCGCCCCGACGGTCTTGACGAAGGGCAGGACGTCCCGGGTGCAGATGGAGCCTCCGCCGATGAAGGCGTAGTCCCCCACGGCGCAGAACTGGTGGATGGCGGAGAGGGCCCCCACCATGGCGTGGTTCCCCACGTGGACGTGGCCCGCCAGGGTGGCGTTGTTGGCGAAGATCACGTGGTCGCCCACCACGCAGTCGTGGGCGATGTGGGTGTAGGCCATGAAGAGGCCGCGGCTCCCGATTTCGGTGACCCGCCGCTCCTTGGTGGTGGCCCGGTTGACGGTGACGAACTCCCGAAACACGTTTTCGTCGCCCACGACCACCTCGCTCGGCTCCCCCCGGTAGGAGATGTCCTGGGGGGGGCCGCCGATGGCGCAGTGGGATACCAGTACGTTCCCCTTGCCCAGCGTCACCTTTCCCGAAAGGACGCAGTGGGGCCCCACCTGGGTGCCCTCTCCCAGCGTCACGTCCTTCCCCACGAAGGCAAAGGGGCCCACGGTGCACCCGTCGCCCAGCCGGGCCCCCTCCTCCACCACCGCCGACGGATGGATGGATATCGCCATGGTCTTCGCTCCTCCGGGGCCTACCGGTCCACCATGGCCGAGAGGATCACCGCCTCCGCCACCAGCGCCCCGTCCACGAATGCCTTGCCTTGAAGCTTGCAGGTGGAGGCCTTGAGCTTGAGGACCTCCACCTCGAAGCGGACCTGGTCACCGGGAACCACCGGGCGGCGGAAGCGCGCCTCGTCGATGCCGGCAAAGAGGACCAGTTTCTTCTCCCGGTCGGGCACGTCGGAGAGGAGCAGGACACCCCCCACCTGGGCCATGGCCTCCACGATGAGGACGCCGGGCATGATGGGCTTCCCGGGGAAGTGCCCCTGGAAGAAGGGTTCGTTCACGGTGACGTTCTTGATCCCCACGATGCGCCGCCGGGGTTCCACCTCGAGGATCCGGTCCACGAGCAGGAAGGGGTACCGGTGGGGCAGAACCTTCTGGATCTCCACGACGTCCATCCTTACTCCTCCCCGGCGGCCCCGCCCAGCCGCCGTTCCAGGTTCTTGAGGCGCCGGAACAGCTCCTCCAGCCGCCCCGAGAGGGCCCGCTCCTTGAGCCAGAGCCGGTGGTCCACCGCCGGGTGGCCGGTGACGAAGGCGCCGTCGGGCAGGTCCTTGGTGACGGCGGATTTGGCCCCGACGCGGACCCCGTCGCCGATCCGGATGTGGCCCACGGCCCCCGACTGGCCGGCGAAGACCACCCCCCGCCCCAGGCGGGTGGAGCCGCTGATCCCCGACTGGGCCACCAGGATGCAGCCCTCGCCGGTCCGCACGTTGTGGCCGATCTGGACCAGGTTGTCGATCTTAGTCCCGGCGCCGATCCGGGTCTCCTCCAGGGTTCCCCGGTCCACGGTGGTGTTGGCGCCGATCTCCACGTCGTCTTCGAGGACCGCCATACCCACCTGGGGGACCTTCCGGTGGACGCCCCCCTCGGCGGCGTAGCCGAAGCCGTCGGAGCCCACCACCACCCCCGCGTGGAGGATCACCCGGTTTCCCAAGCGGGTTCGGGGGTAGAGGACCACCCGCGGGTAGAGGCGGCAGTCCTCCCCCACCTGGCACCCTTCCATGAGGACGCACCCGGCCTCCACCACCGACCGCGCTCCCACCCGGACGCCGGCCATGAGGACCGCCAGCGGGCCCACGTGGGCGTCGGGGGCCACCTCGCACCCCTCGCCGAGGACGGCGGTGGGGTGCACCCCCGGAGCCGGGCGGCCTTCGGGGTGGAAGAGGGCCAGCGCCCGGGCGAAGGCGGCGTAGGGGTTGGGGGAGACCAGGAGGGTCTTCCCCGGCAGGACCACACCGGGGGCCACCAGGACGGCCCCGGCGCCGCTTCCCTCCGCCGCCTCCCGGTAACGGGGGTTGGCGAGAAAGGAGAGGTCGGCGGCGCCGGCCCGTTCCAGGGGAGCCACCCCGGTGATCCAGAGGTCGGGATCGCCATCGAGACGGGCCCCCAGTGCTTCGGCGAGGGCCTTCGCCTTCATGGCGTCAGGCCCCCGGGTACGCCTGATCCATGGCGGCGATCACCTCCGTGGTGATGTCCAGGGCGTCGGCGTTGTAGAGGCAGATGCCCTTCTCCACCACCAAGGAGATCCCCTTGCTCTGGGCGTACTGCGTGAGGACGCGGGTGAGCTTCTCCTGGAACTCCTCCTGCATCTTCTGCGTCCGGGCGTCCATCTCCTCGGAGGCCGCCTTGGCGAAGGCCTGGTACTCGTACATCTTCTGGTTGAGCTGGCTCTGGATCTCGTCCTTCTTCTCGGGGCTGATCTTGGGGTCCTTGACCTTCTCGTCCAGGGCCTTGAGCTCGGCCTCCCGCTGGGTGATCTGGTTCTGCTTCTGGTCGTGGACACCTTTGAGGACGCTCTGGATCCTCTTGCCTTCCTTGCAGTCGTTGGCCACCTTCATGGCGTCCACCACGGCGATGCGGGTCTGGGCCAGGGCCCCGACCGACAGGAGGGAGAGGGCGCCGAAGAGCGCGGCCAACGTCACTTTCTTGAACATCGAATACCTCCTTGAGATGGTCAGAACGTGAGTCCGATGGAGATCTGGAAGTTGCTGAAGTCGTCGCCGGGCTTGGGCTTGAGGTTCGTGGCCCAGATGAGGCGCAGGGGGATGTTGAAGGTGGGCAGGAAAAAGCGGAACTCCAGCCCCGCGTCGGCCCGGTAGTTGGACAGCTCCCACTTCTGGCGGTTGTGGAAGGTGTTGCCGGCATCCACGAAGAGCGCCGTGTCCACCTGCTCCGTGAGGTGGAAGACGTACTCGAGGTTGGTGAGGAAGACCCGGTCGCCCCCCTGGATGGTCCCGGTGGCGGGGTCGACGAAGTGGCGGTTCTCCTTGGTGAGGGGGTAGACCGAGCGGACGCCGAAGCCCCGCAGGGTGTCCTCCCCGCCGAGGAAGTACCGCTCCCAGATGGGGATCTCGTGGCCGGAGTAACTCTTGATGTACCCCACGTTCAGGCGGAAGGCGAGGTTCTGCTTCCGGAAGGTGGGCAGGAAGAGGGAGCCCTCGAAGGAGGGCTTGATGAAGTAGTTGTCTCCGCCGAGGAAGCCACCCGCCACCACCGTGGTGAGGTTGAGGGAGAGGCCGCGCATGGGCCGGAAGGGGTTGTTCACCGTGTTGTAGAAGAGGCTGGTGAAGACCGCCGAGGTGGTGGTGTTGTTGAAGATGTCGGTGTACTTGGGGTTGATGAGGCTCTGGTCCAGGTTGCTCACCCGGGAGCGCTCCCGCCGGTAGCCCACCTGCCACCCGGCGAAGAGGCCCAGGGGGAAGGTGACGGCCATGGACCCGCCGGTGGCCTTCTGGTCGAACTGGAGGTAGGTCAGCTTGGAGTTGTAGATCTGGAAGGCCCCGCCGATCCGCTTGCCGAAGAGCCAGGGGTCGGAGTAGTTGATGGAGTACAGCTTCTGGACCTTCCCGACGTCGGCGTTGATGGAGAGGGTGGTCCCCAACCCCAGGAAGTTGTAAGTCCGGAAGGCGCCGGAGATGAAGAAGCCGTTCACCCCGCCGTAGCCGCCGCCGAAGAGGAGCTCGTTCTTGCTGGCCTCCTCCCCCTTCACGGTGACGTCCACGGTGTTGGTGTTGGGCACCTTGGCGATGACCGGGTCCTCCTTGATCTCGAAGAGGGCCGACTGCTTGAGGCGGTAGAGCCCCCGCTGGTAGCGCACGTAGTTGAAGAGCTCCTGCTCGTAGATCAGCATCTCCCGGCGCAGGACGTGGTCCCGCGTGTCCACGTTCCCCAGGAACTCGATGCGGTTGACGTAGTAGACCTGGTCCTCCGTGATGGAGAGGGTCACGTCGGCCACGCCCTCCTTCTCGTGCTTGTCGTAGATGGGGGTGGCGGTGGCGTAGAGGTAGCCCTTCTCGCCGTACTTGGCCTCGATGGCCTTGAGGACGTGGCCCAGGGCCACCTTGTCCAGGGGCTTGCCCTTCTTGAGGAAGAAGAGCTTCCGGAGCTCCTCGTCGGAAAAGAGCTTGTTGCCCTGGAAGGAGACCTCCCCCAGGCGGTAGGCGGCGCCCTCGGAGACGGGGATGGTGAGGGTGAGCCACTTCCTCGTCTTCTTGGCGTTGAGGCGGCTCTCCACGATGGGGTCGCCGATGTCCACGTCCAGGTAGCCCCGGGACTCGTAGAGTTCGCGCAGGAGCTTGGTGTCCTCGAAGTACCGCCCTTCGGAGTAGATGTCGTGCCTCGTGGCCCAGGAGAGCCACCAGTGGGGCCGCGTCTTCTTGAGGGTGTACTTGAGCTTCCGCTGGGAGAAGGCGGTGACGCCCTGGAAGCGGACCTTTTCGATGCGGGCCTTGGGCCCTTCGGTGATGTGGAAGGTGAGGGCCACCTGGGACCGCCCCATGGACTGGACCTTGGAGGTGACCTCGGCGTCGGGGTACCCCTTTTCCGCCGCCATGAACTTGAGGGCCGCCTCGGTCTTCTTCACCTTCTGGTAGTCGAGGATGGTGCCGGTCTTGATGTCGGCGTTGTTTTCCTTCAGCTTGTCCAGCACCGTGGTGCCGGTGAGGTTCTTGCTGCCCGTGAACTCCACCGAGGAGACGATGGGCCGCTCCTGGATCTTGAAGACCACCACCTTCCCCTTTTCCCCGTCCCGCACCTCGATGGTGAGGTCTTCCAGGAGGCCGCTGCCCCAGATCTTCTGGAACTGCCCCTTGACGGCCTGCTCGTCGTAGGGTTGTCCCACCCGGAGGGTGGTCAGGGCCAGAAAGGCGTCGGTGGTCAGCCGGTCGTTCCCCTCCAGGACGATCTTCTCGATGACCGGCTTCTCGGCCGGGGCCGCCTGCCCCCAGAGGGCCGTGGCAGCGAGGAGGAACAGCAGGAGGAATCCGAGGTTCGTTCGGCGCATGCCTCACCTATCCGGGAATGGGCACCGGTTCCGTTTCCTCGAGGACCACCCGGCCGCCCTCCACCTTCAGGCGGATCCGGCTTCCCTCGCTTCGCCCCTGGCCGAGGAGCCACTCGGCCAGCGGATCTTCGATGTAGGTCTGCACCCCCCGCCGCAGGGGACGGGCCCCGTAGGCCGGGTCGGCGCAGCAGGTCTCGACGAGGAACCGGAGGACTTCGGGGTCGGGGTCCACCTCGAGCCCCCGGGGCCTCAAGGCCCCGTTGAGGTCCGCGATCATCCGCCGGGCGATGGCCAGCAGCTCCGTGGGCCCCAAGGGGTCGAAGACGATGACCTCGTCGATGCGGTTGAGAAACTCGGGGAGGAGGGAGCGCCTGAGGAGCCGGAGCACCTCCTCCTTCTTCACCACCGCCGTCCGGGCCTCGTCGTCCCCGAAGCCGGGAAGGCCCTTCTCGAGCAGGAACTTGGAGCCGAGGTTGCTGGTGAGGATCAGGAGGGTGTTCTTGAAGTCCACCGTATCGCCGTAGGAGTCGGTGAGGATCCCGTCGTCCAGGACCTGCAGGAGCATGTTGAGGACGTCGGGGTGGGCCTTCTCGATCTCGTCCAGCAGGATCACCGCGTAGGGCCTCCGCTTGACCCGCTCCACCAGCTGCCCCCCCTCCTCGTAGCCCACGTACCCCGGCGGGCTTCCGATCATCTTGGAGATGGAGTGCTTCTCGGCGTACTCGCTCATGTCCAGCCGGATCAGGGCCTTCTCGTCGCCGAAGAGGAACTCGGTGAGGGTCTTGGCCGCTTCGGTCTTCCCCACGCCCGTGGGGCCCAGGAAGATGAAGGAGCCGATGGGCCGGCTGGGGTTGCGGATGCCCGCCCGGGAGCGGCGGATGGCCCGGGCCAGGGCGGAGATGGCCTTCTCCTGGCCGATGACACGCTTGTGGAGGGTCTCCTCGATGCGGAGCAGCTTCTCCCGTTCGTCCTCCCGGAGGGCCGCCACGGGGATCCCCGTCCAGAGGGCCACCACCTGCTCCACCTGGCCCCGCCCCACCTCCACGGGAGGAAACGCCGAAGGCCGGGGATCGGGCGGCGGGGTGGTGCGAAGCCGCCCCGCGGGACGGGCGGCCTCGCCGCCGGGGGGTTCCGGAAAGAGGGCGAGGGGATCGCCGGCGCCGGAGGAGGAGGGAATGTCCACGAACTCCACCTCCACCTCGGGGACCCGGCGGCCCCGGGGGCCCGCCACGATCTTGGCCATGGCCCCCGCCTCGTCGATGACGTCGATGGCCTTGTCGGGCTGGAAGCGGTCGCTGATGTACCGGTTGGAGAGGGCCACCGCCTGCCGCAGGGCCTCCTCGGTGTACCGCACCCCGTGGAAGCGCTCGTACCGGTCCTTGAGTCCCCGGAGGATCTCCAGGGTGGCCTCTTCGGAGGGGGGCAGGATCTTCACCGGCTGGAAGCGCCGCACCAGGGCCCGGTCCTTCTCGATGTACCGCTTGTAGTCCCGGAAGGTGGAGGTGCCGATGCACTGGACCTGCCCCCGGGAGAGGGCGGGCTTCAGGATGCTGGCGGCGTCGAGGGAGCCCTCGGCGCTCCCCGCCCCCACCATCGTGTGGATCTCGTCCACGAAGAGGATCACCGAGCGGTTCTCGGCGGCCTCCTTGAGGATCCCCTTGAGGCGCTCCTCGAACTGGCCCCGGTACTTGGTGCCGGCCAGGACCAGCGAGAGGTCCAGCCCCAGAATGCGTTTGCCCTGCAGGGTGGCGGGCACGGCGCCGGAGGCCACCCGCTGGGCCAGCCCCTCGATGAGGGCCGTCTTGCCCACCCCCGGCTCCCCCAGCAGAATGGGGTTGTTCTTGTGGCGCCGGGCCAGGATCTGGATGATGCGGTCCAGCTCCTCCTCCCGGCCCACCAGGGGGTCCAGCTCCCCCGTCCGGGCCAGCACCGTGAGGTCCTGGGTGAACTCCTCCAGGGAGGTTCGTTCCTCCCGGTTCCGTTCGGGGGAGAGGGGGCGGCGGAAGGCCCCGTGGAGGCACTGCCGGGCGGCGGAGAGGGTGATCCCCTTCTGGCGGAGGGTCCGGGCCGCCAGGCCGTCCTCGAAGTGGAGGATCCCCGCCAGCAGGTGTTCGGGCCCGATGCGCATGGATCCCGCCCGCACCGCCTCCTCCGGGGCGTACCGCTCGATGATGAGCCGGGCGTCCCGGGACCAGGGGGGGGGAACGGGGCCCGGCGGGGGGGCCGGCTCGGTCCGGTCCGACGCCAGGTCCCCCCGGAAATCCTCCGCCTTGAGGCCCGCCCTGGCGAAGAGTTCCCGGAGGGTGGGGGCGTCCACCGAGAGGATGGCGAGGAGGAGGTGCTCGGCGTCGGTGAAGAGCAGGCCCGCCTGGTGCGCCTCGTGGCGCGCCAGGTAAAGAACCCTTCGGGCCATCTCCGTAAAACGCTCGTACATCCGCCTCCCCGATCCGCGCAAGTATACCATCCCGCCCCGGCGGTATCCACGGCCCCGAAGGGCCACCCCCGGGGCGGGCCTCAGGGGGCGATGCGGCCCTCGTGGAGGCGGACCGCCCGGTCGCAGGCCGCCGCCAGCCCGGCGTTGTGGGTGGCGAGGAGAACGGTGAGCCCTCGCCGCTTGCGGAGGTCGAGGAGCAGGCCGAAGACCTGGCCCGCCGTCTCCTCGTCCAGGTTGCCCGTCGGCTCGTCGGCCAGCAGGAGGCGGGGGCCGTTCAGGAGGGCCCTGGCCAGGGCGACCCGCTGCTGCTCCCCGCCGGAGAGCTTGGAGGGGAGGTGGTCCTCCCGCTCCCCGAGCCCCACCTCCCCGAGGAGGGCCCGGGCCCGCTCCCGGGCCGCCCGGGGGCGTTCGCCGGCCACCACGGCGGCCATGAGGACGTTCTCCAGGGCGGTGAACTCCGGCAGGAGGAAGTGGAACTGGTAGACGACCCCCACCGTGCGGCGGCGGAAGGCGTCGGCCTCGGCCCCCCGAAGGGAGGCCACGTCCACCCCCGCCACCCGCACCGTCCCTCCGTCGGGGCGGTCCAGCCCCGCCACCAGGTGGAGGAGGGTGGACTTTCCCACCCCCGAGGGCCCGGTGAGGGCCACCATCTCCCCCTCCTCCACGGCGAGGTCGACCCCCCGGAGGACCGGGAGGGTCCGCCCCCCCGAGAGGTAGCTCTTGACCAGCCCCTTCACCGCCAGCATCAGGCGTACCTCAGCGCTTCCACCGGGTCCAGGGCGGCGGCCCGGCTGGCGGGGTAGAGGGTCGCCAGGAAGGAGACCCCCAGGGCGAAGGCGCAGACCACCACCACCTGGGCCGGCGAGGTGACGAAGGGCACGAAGGGCAGCGGGTAGACGTCCAGGGAAAGGGGGATCAGCCGGTACCGGTCCATCAGGAGGCAGGCGGCGACCCCCCCCGCCGCCCCCAGCACCGTCCCCACGGCGCCGATCACCATCCCCTGGAAGAGGAAGATCCGCCGGATGTCCGCCGCCGAAGCGCCCATGCTCCGCAGGATGCCGATGTCCCGGACCTTCTCCATGACCATGAGGACCAGGGTGGAGACGATGTTGAGGGCCGCCACCATCACGATGAGGCCGATGGCGAGGAAGAGGAGGAGCCTCTCCATCCGGAGGGCCTTGAAGAACTCCGCGTTGGTGGCGATGAGGTCCAGCACCCGGAAGTTGGCTCCCAACCGGGCCTGGAGGTCCCGGCGGACGGCGTCGAGGGAGGCCCCGGGCTCCAGGCGCACCTGGAGGGAGCTGACCCGGCCGGGCCCGGAGAAGAGCCCCCGCGCCCCTTCGAGGTCCACGAAGACGAAGCCGGTGTCGTACAGGTAGTAGCCCGTCCGTAGCAGGCCCGTCACCTTGAGGGGGACGATCCGCGGGATGTTGCCGAAGGGGCTCAGGGTGAGCCGGGGCGCCAGCAGCTGGACGGTGTCCCCCGGCGCCACGCCCAATTCCGAGGCCAGGTCGGCCCCCAGCACCGCCCCCCGGCTCCCGTCGGGGAAGGGCCCCAGAGTGCCGGAGCCCTGGAGGTACGGTGCCAGGTCCACCACCGCCCGCTGGCCCTCGGGCCGGACCCCCACCACCTTGGCCACCACCCCCACCCGGGTGGCGGGGCCGCCCACCAGCCCCGTCCCCAACACCACCGGCGCGAAGGCCCGGACCCGCCGGTCGGCGGCGAGGACCTCCTCGGCGCGCCGGGCCTCCTCCTCGGTCATGTCCCCCGTGCCTCCCAGCACGTTCAAGTCGGCGTTGAGGAGCTGGATCTTCTCCCGGATCCGGGTGGTGAAGCCGGTGGAGACGGCCAGGGCGACGATGAGGGCCATGACCCCCACGGCCACCCCCGCCACGGAGATGAGGGTGATAAGGGAGATGAAGGCCTGGCGGCGCCGCGCCAGGAGGTAGCGGCGCCCCACGAAGAGGGCGAGGCTCATGGAGCTCCGTCCGGGGGCACGGGCTTCAGGAGGGGAAAGAGGATCACGTCCCGGATGGAGGGCGTATCGGTGAGGATCATGGCCAGGCGGTCGATCCCGAGCCCCTCCCCCGCCGTGGGCGGAAGGCCGTACTCCAGCGTCTGGCAGTAGTCCTCGTCGTAGGCCATGGCCTCCTCGTCGCCGGAGGCCTTGGCGGCCACCTGCTCCCGGAAGCGGCTCCGCTGGTCCTCGGGGTCGTTGAGCTCGGAGAAGCCGTTGGCCACCTCCAGCCCCGCCACGAAGAGCTCGAAGCGGTCGGCGGTGTCCCCCGCCCCCGGGCGGCGGCGGGAGAGGGGCGAGACCTCCACCGGGTGGCCCGTCACGAAGGTGGGGTTCTGAAGGCGGGGCTGCACCAGGGTCTCGAAGGCTTCCACGAGGAACTTCTCGGGTGTCGAGGCCTTGCCGGGGCTCATCCCCAGGCGGGGGCACCAGAGGGCCCGGCCCTCGGGGGTCTCCCCGGCGTCCTCCGGCGCCCCGGCCCCGGCGAGGGCCGCCCGGGCCGCCGTACGGAGGTCCAGCCGGGCGAAGGGGGCCTCGAAGGAGACCTCCGCCCCCTGGAAGGTGACCCGGAGGGAGCCGGTCACCGCCACCGCCACGGCCCCCAGCATCTCCTGGGTGAAGGCCATGAGGTCCTCCGCCGAGGCGTAGGCCCGGTAGAACTCCATCATGGTGAACTCGGGGTTGTGGCTGGTGTCGATCCCCTCGTTGCGGAAGTTCCTGTTGATCTCGAAGACCCGCGGCATCCCGCCGACCACCAGGCGCTTGAGGTAGAGTTCCGGGGCGATCCGAAGGTACAGGTCGCAGTCCAGGGCGTTGTGGTGGGTGACGAAGGGCCTCGCCGCCGCCCCACCCGCCAGGGGGTGGAGCATGGGGGTCTCCACCTCCTCGAACCCGTGCTCGGCCATGAAGGCCCGCAAGGCCGCCACCATCCGGTGGCGGGCGCGGAAACGGGGAAGGCTCTCCCCGTTGACGGTGAGGTCGAGGTGGCGCTGCCGGTACCGCTGCTCCACGTCCTTGAGGCCGTGCCACTTCTCCGGCAGGGGCCTCAGGCACTTCTGGAGGGGCGTCACCTCCTCCACCATCACCGTGAGCTCGCCGGTTCGGGTCCGGAAGAGGCTCCCCCGGACCCCCACCCAGTCCCCCACGTCCAGAAGGCCCAGCTTGCCGTAGAGGTCCCCCAGCCGTCCCTTCTCGAAGAGGACCTGGAGGCGGGCCCCCCCCTCCTGGAGGTGGCCGAAGGTGAGTTTGCCCATCTTCCGGAGGGCCACCAGCCGCCCCGCCACCGCCAGGCGCGGAGGCGAGGCCGCCAGCTCCTCCGCCGTCACGCCGCCCCACCGCGCGAGGACCTCCCCCAGGGCCGCGTCGGTCTCGTACCGGAGCGGCAGGCACCCCGGAAAGGCCTCCCCCCATGCCTCCAGCTTCCGTCGTCGTTCGGCGATGAGTTCGTCTTCCAAGGGTGCCCCTCTCCAAGAAGGGGCAGTATAGGCGGAAAGGCTTGTACCGTCAAGGAATTACCAGCTCGGGAGGAAAGGGCGGGCCCCCAAGGGCCGGCGGAGGTCCGTCGCGGCCTTTTCTTGCCAAAGGCCGGTGGAGTTTCGTAGCGACCTTTGCTTGCAAAGGCCGATCCTTTCGGCCGGTGGGGGCACCGGCCGCTACGGGCCATGACGGTTTTGGGCAACGGTTTTCGGCTTTCGCCCGGAGCGGAAGCAGAGGGCGAAAGCCCGGCCGCCCCTTGCCCCCTCCCCTCCTGCGCCTGCCGCATCCCGCCTTCCAGACGAAGGGGCACCCCCCGAAGGGGGTGCCCCGCGGAAGCGCCTTCCCGGTGCCTCAGCCGGCCCGGAAGTAGAGGTACACCCCGCCCCGGGCGTCGGAGACGTACAGGCTGACGGGGTCGCCGCTCTTCACGGCCGAGGCGGCCGCCTTGTACTCCTTGACGCTGGAGACGGGCTTTCCGTTGAGCTCGGAGATGACCATCCCCTCCCGCACCCCCTTGGTGTACGCGTTGGACTTGGGGTCCACCGAGGTGACCACCACGCCGCTCAGCTCCTCGGGCAGGCGGTACATGGCCCGCGTCTGGGGGGTCAGGTTCTGGACGGTGATGCCCAGGGCGTCCTGGCTCTCCTTTTCCTCCTTGTCAGGGGCCCCTTCCGCCTCCCCTTCCAGGCCCTTGGCCCGGTCGCCGAGGGTGACCCGCAGGCTCCGGCGTTCCCCTCCGCGGAGCACCTCCACGGTGATGGTCTTGCCGGGGGGGTAGGCGGCGATCTTGTGAGGAAGCTGGCGGCTGTCCCGGATCTCCTGGCCCTCCACCTTGAGGATGATGTCGCCCTTCTTCATGCCGGCCTTGGCGGCGGGGGTCTTTTCGTCCACGCTCTGGACCAGCGCGCCGCCGGCGAGCTCCTGGCCGAAGGTCTTGCGGTAGTAGTCCTTGGCGTCCTGGTCCACGGGGCCCACCCGCACGCCGAGGTACCCGCGCTCCACCTTCCCCTTGGTCTTGAGCTGGTCGAGCTGGGCCTTGACCAGGTTGATGGGGATGGCGAAGCCGATCCCCTCCACCACCCGGCCCCGGAAGTCGCTCCGCGTGATGGCGGTGCTGATGCCCACCACTTCTCCCCGGGTGTTGACCAGGGGCCCTCCCGAGTTCCCGAAGTTGATGGCGGCGTCGGTCTGGAGGAAGTCGTCCAGGGAGCTGGAGGAGATCCGCCGCCCCTTGGCGGAAATGACCCCCACCGTCACCGTGTGGCTGTACATGAGCGGGTTGCCCACCGCCATCACCCAGTCCCCGGGGCGGACCTCGTCCGAATCCCCCAGGGGCACGGTGGGCAGGTTCTTCCCCTCGATCTTCAGGAGGGCCACGTCGGTCTCCTTGTCCTGGCCCACCACCTTGGCCTCGAAGTTCCTATCCTCGTCCAGCGTCACCCGGATCTTGCTGGCCCCTTCGATGACGTGGTTGTTCGTCAGGATGTAGCCGTCGGGGCTGATGAGAAAGCCGCTTCCCCCCGCCTCCTCCACCGGAGGCGTCCCCCGGGGGATGGGCGGGTGCGGCGTACCGAAGAAGAACTGGAAGGGGTTGCCGAAGGGGTCCTCCTCCGAGTCGTCCTCCTGGCCCTTCTTGTCCCCTTGCACGCTGAGGGCGGTGATGGCCACCACGGCGGGGTTCACCCGCTCCGCCACGTCGGCGAAGCCCGGAAGGGCGGGGGCGCCGGGGGCCGCCGCCCCCGCCGTTGCCGGGGCGGTGACGGCGTGGGCCGTGGGGGCGCTCACGTTGCCGAGCTGGGCCAGGCCGAATCCGGCCATCACCAGGAGGGTTCCGAGGGCGGCCAGGGAGAGGAACTTCACGGTCTTCATGGGGTGCTCCTTTCATCCTGCACGGGCGTATTTTCCATCCGGTACATTTTCAGCTTTCGGTGAAGGGTCCTGAGGCCGATGCCCAGGAGGCGGGCGGTCTGGGTCTTGTTCCCTCCGGTCTCCCTCAGGGTCCTCAGGATGGCCTCGCGCTCCAGGTCCTCCAGGGGACGGATGGGCGGGGGGAGCGGCGGCGCCGGGGGACCTTCCGGACGCACGGGTGGCGCGGCCGAGGGGGGAAGGGGTGGAAGGGCCGGCCGGAGCTCGGCGGGCAGGTGGGCCTCCCGGAGCTCCTCCTCGGAGCAGAAGATCACCATGCGCTCGATGACGTTTTTGAGCTCCCGAACATTCCCAGGCCAGGCGTAGGCCTGGAGGGCCTGGACCACCGCCGGCGAGATGCTCCGCACGGGCTTGCCGTACTCCTTGGCGATCTGGTCGGCGAAGGCGTGGGCCAGGAGGGGGATGTCCTCCCGCCGCTCCCTCAGGGGCGGGATGCGCAGTTCCACCACCTTCAGGCGGTAGAGGAGGTCCTCCCGGAAGCGCCCCTCCGCCGCCATCTTGGAGAGGTCCCGGTTGGTGGCGGTGAGGATGCGCACGTCCACGGGGATGGCTTGGGTCCCCCCCACCCGGGTCACCACCCGCTCCTCCAGAACCCGCAGGAGTTTGGCCTGGAGGTCAAGGTTCAGCTCGCCGATCTCGTCGAGGAAGAGCGTTCCCCCGTGGGCCTGCTCGAACTTTCCGGGGTGGGCCCGGTCGGCGCCGGTGAAGGCCCCCTTCTCGTGGCCGAAGAGCTCGCTCTCCATGAGTGTGGCGGGGATGGCGGCGCAGTTGATGGGGAGGAAGCGGGCCCGCTTGCGGTCGGAGTTCTGGTGGATGGCGTTGGCGATGACCTCCTTGCCGGTTCCCGACTCGCCGTGGAGCAAAACCGTGGCCCGGGTGGGGGCCACCATTCGGATCTGTTCGAAGAGCTCCCGCATGGGGGGGGAGGAACCGATGATCTTCTCGAAACCGTACCGCTCGTCGAGCCTCGCCTTGAGCTCGTCCACCTCCACCTTGAGGCGCCGCCGCTCCACCAGGGCCTGCACCCGGCGCCGCAGCTCGTAGAGGTCCACCGGTTTAGCCAGGTAGTCGTCGGCCCCCACCTTCATCGCTTCCACCGCCGACTCCACGGAGCCGAAGGCGGTGATCAGCAGGACCGGCAGAGCGGGGTCGTTGCGCTTGATCCGCTTGAGGACCTCCATGCCGTCCATCCCGGGCATCCTCAGGTCCGTGACCACGAGGTCAATGCCCCCGCGCTCCTCCAGGTGGCGCAGGCCCTCCACCGGGTCCGCGAAGGGGTACACCTGAAAGCCCACCTTCTCAAGGGCCCGGGTGAGGCTCCGAAGGTTTTCCGCCTCGTCCTCCAGGATGAGGAGCGTCCCTCGTGTCATTATGGCATACCCTCCGTGCCAAGATTACCAGGAGAGCAAGAGGGATGCCAGAACCCCCCGGTCAGAGGAGGTCGGGGTCCACCACCGAGAGGAGGGTGGTCTCCCAAAGCTCCCCCCGCCGCTTGGCCCGAAACCACCAGAGGGAGCCCTTGCGGACCCGGATGGGCAGCGCCTCCCGGGCCAGGAGGATCCCCGCCGCCTCCCCCAGGGTGGGTTGGTGGCCCACCACCACCACCGTTCCCTCCCCCCCCGGCCAGCCGGCGGCCTCCAGGAGGCCGGTGGCCTTGGCCCCCAGGCCCACCCGCTCCTCCAGCCGGCCCTCCTCCGAGAGCGGAGCGGCCGTCTCACGGGCCCGAACCGCCGGGCTCACCAGGAGGGTAAACTCCGGCGGCAGGCGTTTCTTCAGCCACCTCGCCGCCCGGAGGGCCTGTTTTTTTCCCCGGGCCGTGAGGGGGCGGGCCTCGTCGGGCCAGCCGTCCGCGGCCTCCGCGTGGCGCCATAAGATCAAGTCCATGGTCCCTCCTGGCAATAGGGTACGGTCATTGTGTCCGAAATGGCCCCCGCCCGTCCAGGAGAAACGCCGCCTTTGCTTCTGTTTCGCGCCATTCGGAGAGGGGATCGGAGTCCACGGTGATGCCCCCGCCCACGTGGTAAAAGAGGCGTCCCCGGAGAAGCTCCGCCGTGCGGATGGTGAGGCAGAGGTCGAAGCGGTGCCCCCCGGGCTCCATCCAGCCGAAGGCACCGCAGTAGAAGCCCCGGCTGAGCCCCTCCAAGCGGTCGATCCACGCCATGGCCCGGATCTTGGGCGCCCCCGTCACCGACGCCCCCGGAAAGGCCGCCCGGAGGATCTCCCCCAAGCCGGCCCCCGGGCGGAGCGTGGCCTCCACATGGCCGAACAGGTGGTGGACGTAGGGAAGGGTGAGGAGGGCCCGGGCCGGCTCCGCCCGCACCGTCCCCGGCACCGCCACCCGCCCCAGGTCGTTCCGCGCCACGTCCACCGCCATGGCCAGCTCCGCCCCCTCCTTCTCCCCCTCCAAGAGCCCTTGGGCCCTCCGGCGGTCCTCCTCCGGGCACCTCCCCCGCCGGACCGTTCCCTTGATGGGCTCCGTCCAGACCCGCTCCCCCGCCCTTCCCAGGAAGCGTTCGGGGGAGAGGCAGAGGAGGCGGTAGGCCCCGGCGTGGAGCAGGCCGCCGAAGGCCGGACGGACCCGGGCCAGTTGGCCGGCGAAGAGCCCGAAGGCCGAACCGCGGAAGGGGGCCTCCACCCGGCGGGTGAGGTTCACCTCGTAGACCTCCCCCGCCCGCTCCGCCTCCCCGATGGCCGCCACCCCCCGGAGGAAGCCCCGGCGGGAGGGCCGGGAAACCCAGCGCCTGGGAAGGCGGGGGTTGGCGGAGAGGCCGGGGGGAAGGGCGAAAGGCCGGCGGTCCTCGAAGAGGAAGGCGTGGATCCAGGGGAGGCCCAGGTCGTCCGCGGCGGGCCTTTCGAAGTCCTCCACCGCCCGCCGGAGGTCGTAGCCCAGGGCCACCACCCAAAGGGCTCCCGGCGGCGCCCCCTCCCCGGCCAGTGCGAGAACCCCGTCCAGCGCCCCGAGGGGGTTGCCGGGAAAGAACCGCCGGATCCCGTCCTTCTGGAGGAACAGCCCGCGCCCGCCGCCCTTCACCTCGGCCCGGAGCCCGCAGAAGAGGGCGGAGAAGCCCCACCCGCGGCCCGCCCCCTCGGCGTCGGCGAAGAGGGCGAAGGGGGGCGGTGGCAGGAGCGGGCGTTGGGCCATGGGCAGTTCCCCGCGGCGGGCGGCCCCGCCATCCTACGGGGAGGGCCCCTCCTCCGCAAGGGGCCCTCTCCCCGCCCCTTGCGCCCCGCTCCGTTGGGGGGCAGAATGGCCCCGTTCGTAAGGAGACCCCATGACCTGCCACCGCATGCATGCCCTCGCCCTCGCCGTCCTGCTCCTCCCCGCCTCCCTCGCCGCCGCCGACCCCAAGCCCGCCAAGCCCGCCCCTCCCCTCCCCAACGACCCCAAGGTCCGCCTGGGCTACGCCCTGGGGTTGGACGTCGGGGAGCGCCTCAAGGAGATCCGAAGCGAGTTCGACCTCAAGGCCTTCGAGCGGGGCCTCGAGGACCTGCTCCGGGAGGCCCAGCCGGCCCTGACCCCCCAGGAAGCCGCCAAGGTCCGCCAGGAGTTCGTCCAGCGCTACCAGGCCCAGAAGGCCGAGGAGCGGGCCAAGGCCGGCGAGAAGAACAAGAAGGAGGGGGAAGCCTTCCTCGCCGCCAACAAGTCCAAGGCCGGCGTGGTGACCACCCCCAGCGGCCTCCAGTACCAGATCCTCAAGGAGGGGACCGGCCCCTCCCCCGGCCCGCGGGACCGCGTCACCGTCCACTACAAGGGCACCCTCCTCGACGGCACGGTCTTCGACAGCTCCTTCGACCGGGGCCAGCCGGCCACCTTCCCCCTCACCGGCGTCATCAAGGGGTGGAGCGAGGGGCTCTCCCACTTCAAGGAAGGCGGTTCGGGGCGCCTCTTCATCCCTCCGGACCTCGCCTACGGCGAACGGGGCGCCGGCGACAAGATCGGCCCCAACGCCGTCCTCGTCTTCGACGTGGACCTCCTTAAGGTGGAGCCCCAGCCCGAGCCCACCCCGCCCCCGGCCCCCGGCAAGGCCAAGTAACCCGCTGGTGCCGCAGCAACGCCCCTGATTTTCTTGGACACAAAGGAGGGTTACTTTGATGTCCATGGAGATCG
>JBMFRA010000013.1:0-50048 GCA_049968315.1 Acidobacteriota bacterium | reverse complement strand
GCGGGGGCCGAGGGCTGTTTGTCGAGCAGCTCCTTCATCACGCTCTGGAGGGTCTCCGGCGAGATGGGGTCCTCCAGGTACTCGGCGGCCCCGTAGATCTTCATGGCGTCGCTGCGGTACTTCCGGCTCTTGTAGATGCTGCAGTGCATCACCACCGGCACGTACCGGGATCCCGCCCGCTCCACCATCTCCTGGCACACCTGGAAACCGTGCTTCTTGGGCAGCATGGTCCTCAGAAAGACCAGGTCGGGGTGGAAGCGGTCGAACTCCTCCAGGGCCTGAAAACCGTCCTGCGCCGTGGCCACCTCGTAGCGGTCGGCGGGCAGCATGGATTTCAGCCTCTCCAGAAGCTTGGGCTCGTAATCCACGAGGAGTATCCGCTTCCTGGCCATGGGTCCCCTTTCCCCCTAACCCTCAAAAGGGCCTTGTCAATCTAGCATGCACCCCCGGGCCTGTCAACGCTCGCCGCCTCCTCTCAGCGGGGCATTCCGGAGAGGACGCGCCTCAGGTTCTTGAGGCCGCCCCGCTTCACCTTGCCCATCATCTTCCGCATGGTGAGGAACTCTTTCAAGAGCTGGTTGACCTCCGCAACGGTGGTCCCCGAGCCGGCGGCGATCCTCCGGCGCCGGCTGCCGTTGATGGCGGAGAAGTGCTCCCGTTCGTAGGGGGTCATGGAGTCGAGGATGGCCTGGGCCCTTCGGATGCGCCCCTCGTCCACCTCGCCTCCCTTGAGGGCCGCCCCGGCGCCGGGGATCATGGAGAGGACCTGGTCCAGGGGGCCCATCTTCCGCATCTGCTGGAGTTGTGTCCGGAAGTCTTCGAGGGTGAATTCGGCCCGCCTGAGCCGGCGGGCCATCTCCTCCGCCTCCTTCGCGTCCACCGCCGCCTGGGCCTTTTCGATGAGGGAGAGGACGTCCCCCATCCCCAGGACCCGGGAGGCCATCCGCTCGGGGTAGAAGGGTTCCAGGGCGTCGTACTTCTCCCCCACCCCGACGAACTTCACCGGGAGGCCCGTCACCGCCTTCACCGAGAGGACGGCTCCGCCCCGGGCGTCCCCGTCGGCCTTGGTGAGGATCACCCCCGTGAGGCGGACCTTCTCGTGGAAGGCCTGCACGGTGGCCATGGCGCTCTGGCCGGCCATGGCGTCGGCGACGTAGAGGCTCTCGTCGGGCTTCACCGCCTCGCCGATGCGCTGGAGCTCCTCCATGAGGGCCTCGTCCACCGCCAGCCGGCCGGCGGTGTCGAGGATGAGGCGGTGGATCCCCCTCTTCCGGGCCTCTTCCAGGGCCTTGCGGCAGATGGCCACCGGGCCGTCCCCGGGGTCGGGGGCGAAAACCGGCGCCCCCACCGCCCGGCCCACCGTCTCCAGCTGCTGGCGGGCGGCAGGGCGGTAGACGTCGGCGGGGACCAGGAGGGGCATATGGCCGTCCTCCAGGAAGTACCGGGCCAGTTTGCCGGCGGTGGTGGTCTTGCCCGACCCCTGGAGTCCCACCAGCATGACGATGCCCGGGGGAAGGGGGGAGAAGTGGAGGCGCCGGTCCCCCTCCCCCAGAACCCGCACCATCTCCTCGTGGAGGATCTTGATGAAGTGCTGGTCCGGGGAGAGGCTACGGAGAACCTCCTCCCCCAGGGCTTTGGCCTTGACCCCCTCCAGGAAATCCCGCACCACGGAAACGTGGACGTCGGCCTCCAGGAGGGCCATCCGAACGGCCCGAAGGCCGTCCTGGATGTTGGACTCGGTGATCTTTCCCTGTCCCCTCAGGCCCTTGACGGCGTCCTGGATCCGTTCCGTCAGCTTCTCGAACATCCTGCTCCCCGCCCTTTGGGCCCTCCGGTCAGGCGGCGGCCTTGGCGGCCGGCTTCCGGAGCACCTCCAGCGCCTTCTGCAGTTGCACGTCCAGGGGAACCATGGCCCGGTAGCCCGCGGCCTGCCCCTCCAGCATGGTGCCCGCCTCCCGCTCCAGGGCCGCCCGGATGTAGGCCTCGCTCTCGGCCCACTCGGCGTCGGAGGGCGCCGTTCCCTGCTCCTTCAGCCACTCCCGGAAGCGGGCGCTCCAGGAGGGCTGGCGCACGGCGGAGAGGGACGCCCCGCCCTTCTCCACCTCCCGGGCGGTGAACTCCAGGAAGGAGCGCTTGCGCTCCAGCGAGAGGGCCAGGGGCGGAACCTCCGGGGACTTCACCTCCAGGTCCGGCGCGATGCCGCCCCCGCCGAAGACCTTCCGGCCGCCGTCGGTCCGGGCCTCTTGGGCGCCGCCCCCCTCCGGCTCCCTTCCCTTTTCCCCGGGCTGCTGCTCGGGAAAGAAGTAGGCGTCGTAGGAGGCCCCGTAGTCCCGCTGGATGAGCCTTCCCGAGGGGGTGAAGTAGCGCCCGGTGGTGATGGCCGCCGCCCCTCCGTTCTGAAGGGGCGAGACCGTCTGCACCAACCCCTTCCCCCAGGAACGTTCCCCCACCACCACCGCCCGGTCGTGGTCCTGGAGGGCGCCGGCGACGATCTCCGAGGCGCTGGCGGAACCGAGGTTCAAGAGGACGGCCAGGGGGAGGCCGGCGAATTCCCCCCGCCGGACCGCCTTAAAGGTCCGGACCACCCCCACCGCCCGGCCCCGGACGCTCACCACCGTCTGGCCGCGGTCCAGGAAGAGGGAGGCCACCTCCACGGCGGCGTTGAGGGAGCCGCCGGGGTTGTCCCGCAAATCCAGAACCAGCGCCCGCATGCCGTTTTCCCCCAGGGCGCCGAGGTGCTCCCGGAGCTCCCGGGCGGTGGTCTGGCCGAAGGTGTTGACCTTGGCGTAGCCCACGCCGTCCTCCAGCAGGAAGGCGTAGGGAACGGTGTGTTTGGGGATGGGGGCCCGCTTGAGGGTGAGGAGGGCCGGCGGCGCGGTGCCCCGCCCCAGCTTGATGGTGACCGAGGTTCCCTCGGGACCCTTCAGGCGGCGCACCGCCTCCCGGCTGGTCATCTTCTCCGTGGGTTCACCGTCCACCTCGAGGATGAGGTCCCCCGCCCTCACCCCCGCCCGGTAGGCGGGGGTGTCGGGAATGGGGGTCACCACCAGGAGGGGGCTGGTGGCCGAGGGCTTGGTCACCAGCAGGCCCAGGCCCGAGAACTTCCCCTCCTGATCCTCCATGAGGTCCCGGTAGACCTCCGGGGGGTAGTAGGCCGAATGGGGGTCCAGGCCCTTGAGGAGGCCGTCCAGCGAGGCCTTGAGCAGGACGTCGGGGGCCGGGGACTCCGCCGACCGGTTCCGCACCAGGGAGGCGACCTCGGCAAAAAGCTCCTCCGCGGACCTTCTCTCCCGGTCTTCTCCGAAACCGGCTTCCAGATGCTCCGCCGTCCTTCCCCCGAGGCCGAGGGCGAAGAGGACCAGTACGGCGGCGTAGGCAACTCGGCGCAACATCCCGCACAATTGTACGGCCGGGGGGCCCGGTTGTCCAGGAAGGCGCCGGCGGGGGCCCTCCTTGGTTATACTGAGGCTTTAGGAGGTTCCCATGAACCGTGCCATCTCCACCGTCCCCTTCCCGCTCCTCGCCGCCCTCACGGGGATCCTGGCCCTCCTTCCCGCCGCAGGCGCCGCCCCGCCGGCCCCCTACGGCGGGGAAGCGGAAGGGCTCTCCCTCCTCCGGCGCAGCGGGGAAGCGGTTCTCCTCGCCTCGGGGCCCGTGGACCCTTCGGAGTACGGTCCTTCGGAACGGGAGGCCCTGGAGCGGGAGCTTGACGCCCTGGCCCGGGGGCCCGCCGGCCGGCGGGAAGCCCTCCTGTGCCGCTTCGCCGAGGGCCTCTCCGCCGGGGAGATCGCGGCCCTCGGGGAGGAAGGGCTTCGGGTGGTGGGGGCCATCCCCTCCCGGGCGTACCTCGTCCGCGGGAACCCGAAGGCGCTCCAAAGGCTCCTCGGGCGTCCGGACCTCTGCTGGGCCGCCCGGTGGCAGGCCCCCTGGAAGGTGGACCCCGCCCTGGTTTCCCGTCCCCCTTCGGACCGGCCGGTCTTTCTCTGGGTCCGACTCTTTCCCGGCGAGGGTCCTGAGGAGGTCGCCCCGGCCCTGGAAGGGGCCTCCCTCCCCTTCCGCGTGGCGGCGGTGGCGGGAAGGCCCGAAGAGGGAAGGCGCCTCCTCCTCGAGGTTCCCGGGGAGTCCCTCTCCACGGCCGTGGAGCTCCTCGCGGCCCAGCCCGCCGTCTGGAGCGTGGCGGAACGGGTGGCGCCCCGCCCCCTCAACGACGACTCCGTCTGGGTGGTGCAGAGTTACGACACGGTGAACCGGACCAACTACGCCCTCTCCGCCACCCTCTGGAACCACGGCATCACCGGTACCGGCCAGGTGGTGGCCGTGGCCGACTCGGGCCTCGATTCGGACATGTGCTTCTTCCACGGCTCGGCGGAGCCCCCCGCCGACGCCCAGTTCCCCACTCCGCCCTCCCCCGGGACCCTGGACCCCTCCGCCAAGGTGGCCGCCTACGCCGTCCTCCCGGGGGCGACCCCCTACGACGGCTTCGCCTTCTTTTTCCACGGGACCCACGTGTCGGGCAGCGTGCTCGGGGACAACTTCCTCACCCCTTCCACGCCGGCCTCGGGCGGCCACGACGCCGGAGACGGCATGGCCCCCAACGCCCGGCTCTTCTTCCAGGACGCGGGGAACGAGGCCCAGGGGACCCTGGCGGGCCTCATGGCCGACTACGCCGACATCTTCGACCAGGCCCGGAACGCCGGGGCCTTCCTCCACTCCAACTCTTGGGGGTCGGACACCCAGGGGGCCTACACCCCCGACTGCGCCATGGTGGACCGCTACCTGTGGGAGCGGGAGGACATGGCCATCTTCTTCGCCAACGGCAACGCCGGGGCCCAGGGCCCCATGACGGTGGATTCCCCGGCGGCGGCCAAGAACTGCATCGCCGTGGGGGCCCTCACCAACGGCTCCGCCGGCGCCGACGCGGTGGCCTCCTTTTCCTCCCGGGGACCCACCCAGGACGGCCGGGTCAAGCCCGACGTCTGTGCCCCCGGCTCTTCCATCCGCTCGGCGGGGGGGGACGCCTCCCACAGCTCTTTCAACTGCGGCATCGGCATCATGAGCGGGACCTCCATGGCCACCCCCACCGCCGCCGGCGCTGCGGCCCTCCTGAGGCAGTACTTCACCGACGGCTTCTACCCCACGGGCCAGAAGAACCCCGGCGACGGGATTCTCCCCACCGGCGCGCTGCTCAAGGCGGCCCTCGTGGCCGGCGCCATGGACGTCGGGTCCCCGGGCTTCGGCAACGGGGACGAGGGGTGGGGCCGGGTGAACCTGGACAACGCCTGCTTCTTCTCCAGCCCCTCCAGGGACCCTTCCCGCACCCGCCTCTGGAACCGGCCCAACGGCGCCGGGCTCCGGCAGGGCGAGAGCGACACCTACACCCTCACCGTCGGAGCGGGCCGCCCCCTCAAGGTGGCCCTGGTCTGGACCGACCCGCCGCCGGCGGACGGGGCGGGGCCGGCCCTCGTCAACGACCTGGACCTCGTGGTGGAGGCTCCGGGAGGGACCCTCTACCGGGGGAACGTCTTCTCCGGCGGTGCCTCCGTCTCCGGAGGAAGCGCCGACGCCGTCAACAACGTCGAGGTGGCGTACCTCCCCTCCCCCGCCCCGGGGACCTACACCCTCACCGTGCACGGGGCGGAGGTCCCCGGGAACCCGCTCCTTCCCGAATCGGACCGCCAGGGTTACGCCCTGGTGGCGGTCTACGCCGACTGCGACACCGCGCCGGGGGCTCCAGGCGCCCCTTCGGTGGAGGACCATCCCGATGCGGGCCTCGCCCTCACGTGGGCACCGGCGGCGGGAGCCTCCACCTACCAGATCTACCGGATGGACGGGGCGTGCGGCCCAGAGGGCGGATGGTCCCTGGTGGGCCAGAGCGCCGGCCCCGCTTTCACCGATACGCGCGTGGACGGGGGCTTCACCTACGCCTACCGCGTGCGGGCGGCCACCGGCTGCTCCGAGGGACCGCCCTCCCCCTGCGCCTCGGCGGCCTTCACCGGGAACTGCGCCCGGAAGCCCGAGTTCGGCGGGGCCCTCGCCGCGGAGAACGACCCCGCCACGGCGGCCTGCGACCTCCTCGTCACCTGGAACGAAGGGACCTCCCGCTGTCCCCTGGCCCCCGGCCTGGTCTACAACGTCTACCGAAGCACCACCCCCGGCTTCGTCCCCTCCCCCGCCACGCGGGTGGCGGCGGGGGTTTCGGGGAGCTCCTACCGGGACGCCGAGGTCCTTCCGGGAAAGACCTACTTCTACATCGTGCGGGCGGAGGACGACACTTCGGGCAACGGCGGACCGGCCCACGGGGGCAACGAGGACGGGAACCTCCGGACGGTCTTCGGCACGGCCTTCGGCTCCGGCTTCGAACCGGGAACCTGGAGCGACGACGGAGGGGACACGGCGGCTCTGTTGAAGCTCGAGGCTCCCTGGACGGTGGCCTTCGGCGCCAACCATACGCCGGGCGGCCTTCTAGGCTACCTTTCCGCCCCCCAGGGCTCCTTCTACCCCCCCAACACCTGCGCCGCCGCCACCACGGGAGACATCCCCCTCCCCGGGGTCTCGCCGAGCCTCTCCTACTGGGCCCGGTACAACCTGGAACGGGACTACGACGGCGTGGTGGTGGAGGCCAGCACCGACGGCGGGGCCACCTGGACGGTCCTCACCCCCGCCGAGGGCTACCCCGGTTCCTTCGCCCAGACCGGCTCGGTGCCCATCAACGCCTGCGCCTACCCCCCCTCCCAGGGTTGCTTCTCCGGCCCCGCCGGCAATGTGGAACCCACGCCGTGGACCCGCTTCACCCACAACCTCTCGGCCTTCTCCGGCCAGACGGTGCGCATCCGCTGGCGCCTCTCCACCGACCCCGGGGCCGAGTACGAGGGCTTCTTCCTCGACGACATCGAGATCAGCGGAGCCTCGGTTCCCGAAGCCTGCGCGGGCCCCTCCGACGACCCGCCCGCGGTGACCGTCACCGCCCCGCTCTCCGGCGCCGTCCTCAGGGGGACGGTCCTCCTGGAAGCCGAGGCCACCGACGACCACGGGGTCGTCCGGGTGGACTTCCTCGCCGACGGCCAGCTCCTGGGCAGCGCCACCGCCCCGCCCTTCCGATTCTCCTGGGACACGGCGGGGCGGACCGGTTCGGCGACCCTGACGGCCCGGGCGGTGGATACCCTGGGACAGACCGGCACCTCCAGCCCGGTGCCCGTCACCTTCGCCAACCCCACCGTCGCCTCCGTCCGCAAGGCCGTGAACCCCCTCCGGCTCATCGTGGAGGGGACGGGCTTCCAGAACGGGGCGGAGGTGCGGATCGGGGGGACGGCGGCCCCCCAGACGGTCTTCAAGGCCTCCACCAAGGTGGTGGCCAAGGGGAGCACCCTGAAGAACCTGCTCCCCAAGGGGCAGGCGGTGGAGATCCGGGTGGCCAACCCCGACGGCGGCCTCTCGGGCCCACTCTTCTTCACCCGGTGAAGCAGGCACCCCGGCGGCGTCACTCCGCCCCGTGCTGCACGAGGAGCCAGTAGGCCGGCGGGTCGAAGAGGGGGGAGTCCCTGCGGGTGTGGCAGGAGGTGCAGGCCGACTCCAGCGGGGGGACGGCCAGGCGGCGGGGGGGGTGGCCCGCCCCCGGGCCGTGGCAGGCCTCGCACTGCACGCCGGCCAGATCCAATCCGCGGGCGGGGTATCCCCCGGCCTTCCCCACCCCTGTGGCGTGGCACCGCAGGCAGTCGGGGTTCTCGGTTTGGTGGTCCACGGCCAGGTCCTCCGTGGCCCTGGCGTGACGGCTCCTCTTCCAGACCTCGTGAGCCTTCTTATGGCAGGGGGCGCAGGAGGAGGCGCCGGTGTAGGAGCCGCCGGGGGGAGCCGGAACCGTGAGCCGCTCCAGGGCCCCCCGGTTCTCCGCCTCCACCTGTCCCAGCGTCTCGGCCACCTCCGCCGCCACCGCCGGGTCCTCGGGGGTCTCGGGACCGAGGTAGTCCACCCGGGGAAGGACCTCCCAGCGCCCCGCCGTCCGGGTGACCACCACCGTGGCGGCCCGGCGGCCCCGGTCCCCCACCCAGAGGACCCAGGAACCGTTGGCCCGCTGGGGGGTGCTGGTCACCTGGCTGCCCCATTGGGCCACCACCGCCAGGATCTCGGGGTGGGCCTTCAGGATCCCCAGGACCGTCTCCGTGGAGAGCTGGCCGGTGACCAGGACCCCCTCCCGGGAGCCCTGGGCGAGCTCCTCCTCCAGTACCTCGAGGGGCGGCCGCAGCGGAACCCCATCGGGCTGGCTTTCCGACAGGAAGACCAGGCGGAGCCGGCCGTCGGGCCGCCCCCAGGAGCCTACCCCCCACCCCCCGAGGAGGATCTCCCGGGATCCGGGAAGGGGCTTGCGCCCCGCGAGGTGGAGGGGAACCCCGGGCGCGGCCAGGCGCAGAGCCTCGGGCCCCAGGAGGAGGTCGTAGCTCCCCAGGCCCACCAGCGTCCCGGTCTGCCGGTAGAAGCGCCCCAGGGCACGGTTGAGGATCTCCCGGGCGGGGCCGCGGTCGGCGAAGCCGTGGCCGATCTCCACGGGGATGACGGGGGAAGGCTTCTCCCGCTCCCGCAGGGCCCCGAGGAGCCCCGCCCGGCGGGCCAGCCCCCCCGCCGGTACCGTCTTACACCCGCAGGGGACCAGGAAGCCCTGGGTGTCCCCGGTGAAGAGGAGGACCACGGTGGAGGGCCTCCGGACCGCCGTGAGCACCGCCAGGGAAGCCAGGAGGACCACGAGAGCCAGGCCGAAGGCCAGAGACGACCGGGGTACGGTCCCTCCCCTCACACCCGCCCCCTCCCGCGGCCCGCCGCCGTCACTTCTCCCCCCCCGAGGATGATGGGGAGGCCGGTCTTGGGGTTGCCGATGACGACGATCTTGGTGTTGGGGCTCTGGGCCAGCTTCTCGGTGGCCTCGATCCCCTTCCACTCCAGGAGCTGGGGCGAGATCCCCTGGGCGACGATCCGCTGGAAGTCGGCGATGCCCTGGGCTTCGATCCGCTTCCGCTCGGCCTCCTGCTGCTCCTTCTGGAGGACGAACTTCATCTGCTCCGCCTCCTGCTCCCGGCGCAGCTTCTCTTGGATGGCGTTGGCCACCACCGGCGGCAGTCCGATCTTCCGCAGGAGGACCTGTTCGGCGATGATCCCACGCTCTCCCGTCATCTTGCGGAAGAGGGAAAAGATCTCCTGGGCGATCTTCTCCCTCTCGGCGCTGTAGAGGGCCTTGGCCTCGTAGGAGGCGGTGATCTCCCGGATGGCCGAGCGGAACTGCGGCTCCACCACCACCGCTTCGTAGGACCGGCCCACGGTCTTGTAAATCTCCGCCGCCTTGGAGGGGTCCAGCCGGTAGAGGAGGGAGACCTCGAGGTTCATGATGAGCCCCTCCTTGGAGGGGACGTCGGCGGTCTCCTTGATCTCCTGGGTCTGGATGGACATCTTCACGACCCGGGTGAAGGGAAAGACCACCCGGATCCCCGGCGAGAGGGTCCCCGCCGAGACCACGCCGAAGAAGTCCTTCACCCCCACGTGGCCCGCCGGCACCGTCTTGACGGGGCTCCCCACCATCAGGAGGATGAACCCCAGGAGGACCACCAAAAAGAAGCCGATGCCCCGGCCCACCCGCTTCACCTGCTCCGGATCGTCCATCGTCACGTTCCGCATGGCTTCCCTCCCTGTACCTGCTCCGATGCTACCAGAGCCATGCCCCCGCAGGAAGCCCGATAATTAGGGACAGTTACCTATTTCCTACCAGTACTTTTCCCGGTGGATCTGCCCGGCCTTGCCGGGGCCGCCCTCCTCGAAGCCCTCCCGCTGCAGACGGTCCAGCATGGCCTCCACCATGAGGGGGTTCCCGCAGAGGAAGACGTGGGTGTCCTCCGGACGGGGCGTGAAGCCGAAGGCCAGATCCCGGGTCTCCGAAGCCCAGAAGTGGTGCAGGAACCCGGTGAAGCCCGGCCAGGGGACCATCTCCTCCCGCGGTTCGCTGACCACGGGGATGTAGTTGAACCGCGGACTCAACCGCTGCATGGTCTCCAACTCGGCCCGGTACCCGAGGTCCCAGGAGTGGCGGGCGCCGTGGAGCACCGCCGTCCGGCCCCGGTGGGGGTCCATGAGGTGGCTTCGCAGCATGCTCATGTAGGGGGCCAGGCCCGTCCCGGTGGCCACCAGCACCAGGTGGTGCCCGTCCGGGACCCGGTCGAGGGTGAAGAGCCCCACGACCCTCGGCGACAGGAAGAGCGGGTCCCCCACCTTCAGGGCGAAGAGCCGCGGTGTGAGGGCCCCAGACTTCACCAGGGCAATGTAGAACTCCAGGTACGACCGTTCCACCGAGGAGGAGGCGATGGAGTAGGCCCTCCGGATCACCTTTGCGGGGTCCGGCGGCGGGACTTCCCGGTCACAGCCCTCCGCCCGGGGCGCATCGCCCCTCAGCCCCAGCACCGTGTACTGGCCGGCCTTGAAGGGTGCCAGCTCCCATCCCTTGGGCACGGTCCTCAGGATCATGAGCCCCGGCGCCACCTCCACACGCTGGGCCACCACCGCGTTGTATTCGAAGACGTCCATTTCTTCCCCCAGGGCAGCAGTATGCCAGAAGGCCCATCCCCTGTCCCGCCGTCCCCCCCGGGCTGGCCGGCTCTTTCCAACGGGCACGGGACGGGCCCGAAAGCCCGCCCCGGGTGGTTGGACGCTTGGGGCGGCCTACCTCCCCGCCTGGTAGCAGGAGAGGGCGGCCATGTTGACGATTTCCCTTACGTCGGAGTTGTAGGAGACGACGTTGATGGGGTGCTTGAGGCCGAAGAGCAGGGGGCCGATGACCTCCCGCCGCTCGCCGAGGTAGCCCACCAGCTTGTAGGCGATGTTGCCGCTCTGCAGGTCGGGGCAGATGAGGACGTTGGCGTCGCCCTGGATCTTGCTGTGGGGGAAGTTGTCCCGTGCGAACTCGGGCAGTACCGCCACGTCGCCGTGCATCTCCCCGTCCACCACCAGCTCCGGGTGCTCTTGGTGGAGGATGGCCACCGCTTCCCGGACCTTCCGGGCCTTGGGGTGGTCGTTGTCGCCGAAGTTGGAAAAGGCCAGCATGGCGATGCGGGGCTCGAGGTTGAAGTGGCGGGCCAGCACCGAGGCCTGGACGGCGATCTCCGCCAGCTCCCGGGCGTCGGGCTCGATGTTGACCGTGGTGTCGGCGAAGATGAAGACCTTGCCCCCCACGAGGACCAGGTGCATTCCCACGGCCCGGCGGACGCCCTCCTTGAGTTCGGCCAGGGGCAGGACCACCCGGATGGTGTCCACGTAGGAGCGCTCGATGCCCGCCACCATGCCGTCGGCCTCTCCGGTCCTCAGCATCATGAGGGCGTGGTAGAGGGCCTTCTTCACCATGGTCTCGGCCTTCTTGGGAGTGAAGCCCTTCCGGGCCCTTAGTTCGTAGAGGGCCTTGGCGAAGGCGGGGTTTTCCGGCGAGGTCTCGCTGTCCACGACGGTGACGGCCTTGAGGTCCAACCCCACCTTCTGGGCCGCCGCTCCGATGACCTCCCGCTTGCCGAGGAGGATGGGGTGTCCCAGCCCCTCCTCCACCAGGACGCGGCAGGCCTCGATGATCTTCGGGTTCTCCCCCTCGGGGAAGACCACCCGCTTCTTCTCCCGCCGGGCGGTGGTTCGGATGGTGCGCATGACCTCCTGGCTCTTGCTGGTCATGGCCTCCAGCCTCGCCCGGTAGGCGTCCCAGTCGGTGATGGGGTGCTGGGCCACGCCGGTCTCGCAGGCGGCCTTGGCCACGGCGGAGGCCTCCCAGACGAGCACCCGGGGGTCGAAGGGCTTGGGGATGATGTAGTCGGGGCCGAACTCGAAGCGCTGGCCGCCGTAAGCCGCGCACACCCCCTCCGGTACCGGCTCCTTGGCCAGGGCGGCGAGGGCCTTGGCCGCCGCCACCTTCATCTCCTCGTTGATGGCCGTGGCGCGGACGTCCAGGGCCCCCCGGAAGATGAAGGGGAAGCCGAGGACGTTGTTGACCTGGTTGGGGTAGTCGGAGCGGCCCGTGGCCATGATGATGTCGGGCCGGGCCGCCTTGGCGTCGGGGTAGGTGATCTCCGGGTCGGGGTTGGCCATGGCGAAGACGATGGGGGTCTTGGCCATGGAGCGGACCATGTCCTGGGTGACGAGCCCCTTCACCGAGCAACCGAGGAAAACGTCGGCCCCCTTCATGGCCTCGGCGAGGGTCCGGAGCTTCGTGTCCTGGGCGAAGTACTCCTTGTAGGGGTTCATGCCCTCCTTGCGGCCCTTGAAGACCACCCCCTTGGTGTCCACCAGGAGGAAGTTTTCCCGGGGAACGCCCAGGAGCTCGTAGAACTTGGCGCAGGCGATGGCGGCGGCCCCGGCCCCCGAGACCACCACGCGGATGTTCTTGATGTTCTTGCCCGCCAGCTCCAGGGCGTTGAGGAGGGCGGCGCCGGAGATGATGGCCGTGCCGTGCTGGTCGTCGTGGAAGACCGGGATCTTCATGGTCTTCTTGAGGGTCTCCTCGATGTAGAAGCACTCGGGGGCCTTGATGTCTTCGAGGTTGATGCCGCCGAAGGTGGGCTCGAGGAGCTGGGCGACCTTGATGACCTCGTCGGGGTCGTGGGTGTTCACTTCGATGTCGAAGACGTCCACGTGGGCGAAGCGCTTGAAGAGGACCCCCTTGCCCTCCATGACGGGCTTTCCGGCCAGGGCTCCGATGTCTCCCAGGCCGAGAACGGCGGTTCCGTTGGAGAGAACGGCCACGAGGTTGCCCTTGTTGGTGTACTTGTAGGCGTCCTCGGGGTTCTTCTCGATCTCGAGGCAAGGCACCGCCACGCCGGGGGTGTAGGCGAGGGAGAGGTCCCGGGCGGTGAGGCAGGGTTTGGTGGGCACCACCTCCGTCTTACCGGGGCGTCCTAGGGAATGGTAGTCCAGCGCGTCCTGTTCACGAATGGCCATTCTTCTCCTCCTGGTTCCCGCGGGCGGCCCTGCCAGGGGAAGCCCGCACGACACTCCCCGGCCGGCCCTTGGGGCCCTACCGGGGCATTTCCTGGTGTGGAAGGGGCATGGGGGCGCTTCTGCGTAAAGGCCACCCCGCCCCCGCCGTCGTTCCGGAGCCGGAGTGTACCACAGCGGGCGGCGCGCTTCCCCCCGGGCCTCCGGCCGGGAGAACCCCCTGGGGCAATTGCCCCTAGAACTCGTTTCGCTGGAGGCTGTAGAGGAAGGAGGCGGCCTTCTCGTTTCGAAGGGCCTCCACCTCCTCCCACCGACGCGCCAGCAGGTCGGAGAAGAGATCGCTGTCTCCGGGAAAGGGAGCCCCCTCCCGGGCCAGGAGCTCCACGAGGGCGGCCTCTTCCAGGAGGGTGGCCAGGGCCTGCTTGGCCGTGGTCTCGGGGGCTCCCCTCAGGACCTGGAGGATGGCGGAGAAGAGGGCTTCGGTGCGGGCGTCGGTGGGGTCGTACATCGGCTCTCCTCACAGGAGCTCTTCGGCGGGGCGGCCGGCGGCGGCCTCCAGGCGTTCCTTCAGGGAGGCGGCGGGGCCCATGGCCTCGTCCACCACGATCTTCTCCACCCGCAGAAAGGGCAGAAAGGAGGTGGAGGGGCCCAGGGTGCCGCGCTGGCCCGCCGCCCGCTCCCGCACCCAGTCGTCGAAGGCGTTCAGCTCGATCCCCCGGATCCAGAAGCCCGCCGCTTCGAGTTTCAAGAGAAGCCCCCAGACCTTCTCCCGCGGGTCCCGGAGGTACGCCACGACGAAGGAGCCGGGGCCCCAGGAGGGGACCGCCCCGTCGGCCGCTGGGCCGGCCTCCTTCGGGGGGGGCGGGCCCTTCGGTGCGGCGCGCCTCACCGGCCCTCTCCTTCCGTCAGCTCCAAAAGGACGCCCGCGGCGCTCTTGGGGTGGACGAAGGCCACCTTCCGGCCTCCCGCTCCGATCCTGGGCCGCTCGTCCAGCAGGGCGTAGCCCTTTGCCTTGAGGCCCTCCAGGACCGCCTCGAGGTCCGGGACCTCGATGCAGAGGTGGTGTAGCCCGGGCCCCCGCTTCGCCAGGAACTTCCCCACGGGCCCCTGGGGGTCGGTGCTCTCCAGGAGTTCGACGCGGCTCTCCCCCACGGAGAAGAAGGCCGCCTTCACCTTTTGCTCGGGCACCTCTTCCTCTCCGGCGCAGGGAATGCCCAGGGCCTCGTAGAAGGAGCGCCCCTCCGCCAGCGACGCCACGGCGACGCCGATGTGTTCGATCTTCATGGTCTCTCCTCCCACCGGATCCGGCGGAGGATCTCCTCCACCGACGAGTAGGGATCGGCCTTCCGTTCCACGAAGGCCGAAAGGAGGTTCTCCTCCACCTCTTCGTCCAGCCAGCGTTTCCGGATCTCCCCGAGGAGCCGCTCCGAGAGGAGTTCCCAGAACCGCTGGCGGTACTTCAGCCGGAGGCGTCCGTTCCCACGGCCCTCCCGGAGGTGCGCCTCGTGGGCGGCCACCGCCCGCACCAGCGCGTCGGTGCCCTCCCCCCGGGAAGCCACGGTCTTCACGATGGGGGGCGTCCACTCCGGAGCCTCCCCCGCCAGCTGGAGGGCGGCCAGAAGCTCCCGCTCCACCCGCTCCACCCCCTCCCGGTCGGCCTTGTTGATGACGAAGACGTCGGCGATCTCCATGATGCCGGCCTTGATGGCCTGGATGTCGTCGCCGAGTCCAGGCACCAGGAGGACGAGGACCGTGTCGGCTTCCCGCACGATGTCCACCTCGTCCTGTCCCACCCCCACGGTTTCCACGAGGATGACGTCGAAACCGGCGGCGTCCAGCACCACCAGCGCGTCGGCGGTGGCCCGGGAGAGGCCTCCCATGTGGCCCCGGGTGGCCATGGAGCGGATGAAGACCCCCTCGTCCAGGGCCCGGTCCTGCATCCGCACCCGGTCCCCCAGGATGGCCCCGCCGGAGAAGGCCGAGGAGGGGTCCACCGCCGCCACCGCCACCTGGAGGCCCTCCTCCCGGTAGGCGCCGATGAGCCGGTTGACGAGGGTGGACTTCCCGGCCCCCGGCGGGCCGGTGACCCCGACGATTCGGGCCCTTCCCCCGCGCCTGTAGAGGTCCTTCAGCAGTTCCAGGTAGCCCTCCCGCCGGTCCTCCACGACGGTGAGGCCCCGGGCGAGGGCGCGGCGGTCGCCCCGGAGAATGGCTTCGGACAGGGGGTGCATGGTCTCCTCGGACGGGCTTCTCCGGGGGGTCATTCCCGGAAGAGCTGGCGGGCGATGACCAGCCGCTGGACCTCGCTGGTGCCTTCGCCGATGGTGTTGAGCTTGACGTCCCGGTAGAACTTCTCCGCGAGGAAGTCCTTGGTGAAGCCGTAGCCCCCCAGGATCTGCACCGCCCGCTCCGCCACCCAGACCGAGACCTCCGAGGCGTACATCTTGGCCATGGAGGAGAACTTGGTGACGGTCTTCCCCTGGTCCTTGAGGAAGGCGGCCCGGTAGGTGAGGAGCCGGGCGGCGTCGATGCGGGTGGCCATGTCGGCGAGGGTGAACTGGATGGCCTGGAACTCGCAGATCTTCTTTCCGAAGGCCTCCCGGACCTTGGAGTAGGAGAGGGCCGTCTCGAAGGCCCCCTGGGCCCCCCCCAGGGAGAGGGCGGCGATGGAGATCCGGCCCCCGTCCAGGACCTTCAGGGCGTCCTGGAAGCCCCGGTTCACCTCCCCCAGGCGGTTTTCGTCGGGGACGAAGCAGTCCTCCAGGATCAGTTCGCCGGTATCGCTGGCGCAGAGGCCCAGCTTCTTCTCCTTCTTCCCCGCCCGGAAGCCGGGGGTCCCCTTCTCCACCACGAAGGCGGTGACGCCGTGGTGGGGATCCCTCCGGTCGGTGAGGGCCATGACCACCGCCGTGTCGCCCACGGTGGCGTGGGTACAGAAGGTCTTGGTCCCGTTCAGGACCCAGCCCCCGTCCCTTCTGACCGCCGTCGTCCGGAGCCCCGCGGCGTCGGAACCGGACCCAGGCTCGGTGAGGGCCCAGGCGCCGATCTTCTCACCCCGGGCCAGGGGGGTGAGGAACCGCCGCTTCTGCTCTTCCGTACCGCACAGGTAGATGTGGTTGGAGCAGAGGGAGTTGTGGGCCGCCACTC
Source organism: Acidobacteriota bacterium (assembly GCA_049968315.1). GTDB lineage: Bacteria > Acidobacteriota > UBA4820 > UBA4820 > DSQY01 > JBFLVU01. Next base: position 33,959 of record JBMFRA010000013.1, on the reverse strand, counting down.
CGATGCCCACCGAAGGGTCCACCCGGGAGAGCTCTTCCACGATGATCACGTAGTCCACGTAGGACATGGCCGCCCCGCCGTAGGCCTCGGGGAAGAGGACCCCCAGGATCCCCATCTCCCCCAGTTCGGCGAAGACCTCCCGGGGGAAGCGGCAGGCCTCGTCCCACTCCCGGACGTGGGGCGCGATCTTCTCCTCGGCGAAGGCGCGGATCGTCTCCCGAAGGACCTTCTGTTCCCCAGTGAACTCGAAATCCACGTCCACCTCCCCCCGGTGGCTGGCGGGGCCTCTCCCTTCCTGCGGTCCCGTTCTCCCCGGAGATCCATTAAACCACAGGGCCCGTGGGGGGAAAAGGGCCGCAGGCCCGCAGCGGCCCTTCTCCTCCGGTGGGTGGAGGCCCTGGGAAGACGGGCCTCACCCCCGCTTCCCCAGGAGGGCCTCGTTGTGCTCGCCCAGGCGGGGAACCACGCCAGGGGCGCTTCCGAAGCAGGAGAGGAGCGGAGGAGGCCCCTCCTCCGCCGTGGAGAGGCGCCGGAGGGCCCGTACCTCCTCCAAGTCGCGGACCGGGGAGAGGGGAAGGCCTTCCAGGCGGGCCCGCTCCAGCCACCAGGTGGAGGGCCGGGCGAGGAGCGCCGCCGCCACGGCCCTGCGGGCCTCCTCCCCGGCGGGCCCGGCGTCCAGGGCCGCCCCCCGGTGGCCCTCGATCCCTAAAAGGCTCAGAAGGGCCTCCCAGAACTTGGGCTCCAGGCAGCAGAGGGCCACCTGCCGGCCGTCGGCGCAGCGGTAGAGGCCGTAGGCCGGCACCGCCCCGGAGAGCAGCGCGGGCCCCAGCCCGCCTCCCCCGGCGGCGGCGTCGGCGAGGGGCCAGGCGAGGAAGGGATGGAGCGCCTCGGCCAGCGGCAGTTCCAGGACCCGCCCCCGGCCGGTGCGGCTCCTCTCCAAGAGGGCCGCCAGCAGGGCCGCCGCCGCCAGCACCCCCCCCGCCACGTCGGAGAAGGGCACCCCCGGCAGGCCGGGGGGCAGGAGAGAGAGTAGGCCCGAAGCGGCGGTGAAGTTGAGGTCGTGGCCCGGGAGGTCCCGGTCCGGGCCCTCCCGGCGGTAGCCCGAGAGGGACAGGACGACGAGGGCGGGGTTCCCCGCCGAGAGGCGTTCGGCGCCCAGGCCCCACCGCTCCAGCGTTCCCGGGCGGAAGGACTCCACGAAGGCGTCGGCTCCCTTGCAGAGCCTTCGCAGGGCGGCGGCGTCCTCCTCCCGCCGGAGGTCCAGGGTCACGGAGCGGGCGCCGGCGCAGAAGGCGGCGAAGGCGGCCCCCACCCCGCTCTTCGGGTCGAGGGGAGGGGCGTGGCGGAGGGGATCGCCCCCGCCGGGGTCCTCCACCTTGACCACCTCGGCCCCCAGGTCCAGGAGGATCCGGTCCAGGACGGCTCCGGGCAGCATCCGGCTTGCGTCCACGACCCTCGTACCCGAAAGCGGCCCCGCCATCGTTCCCTCCTCGCGCGGCCCCGAGGCCGCTCAGCGGTCCAGGGGGCGGAAGAGCTTGATGAACCGCATCATCTCCGTCAGGTTGCTCACCCGAACACGCCCCATGAGGAAGGCCGTCTGGGGGTTCATCTTCCCGGTCTCCACGGCGAGGAAGGTGTCCTCCTTCATCTCCACCACGCAGTCGGGGCTTCCCTGGTGGCCCTCCTCCACGGTGCAGGCACCTCCGTCGATCTTCACCGTCCACTCGGGCTTCTCGGCCCCCTTGATGCGGTAGTGGAAGACGCTCTTCCACCCTTCGGCCTTCTCCGCCAGGAAGCGGCCGGGGAGGGAACGGGCGATGGCCTCGACGGTGAGGGGACCTTGGGAGGCCGAAGGGGAGGCGGGCGGTGTGGGGGTGGTCTCTTTGTTCATGGGCTTCTCCTTCCCGATGTTGGGCGGCGAAAGGGGGGAGTCGGCGGCGAAGCGCTCGACGAGGGTCCGGGCCACGATCTCCCGCATGATCTCCGAGGTGCCGCCGGCCAGGGTGGAGGCCCGGGCGTCCCGGAAGAAGCGGGCGGCGGGGTACTCCTCCATGTAGCCGTAGCCGCCGTGGCACTGGAGGCAGAGGTCCGCCAGCTCCACCAAGAGCTCGGTGGAGACGAGCTTGGCCATGGCGGCTTCGGCCACGGCAGGGCGGCCCTCCATCAGGAGGCGGGCCAGGTGGTAGGTGAGGTGCCGGGCGGCCTCCAGGCGGGCGGCGGCGTCGGCCAGGCGGTGGGTGAGGGCTTGGAAGGCGTGGAGAGGCTTGCCGAAGGCCCTTCGCTCCCCCAGGTAGCGCACCGTCGTCTCCAGGGCCAGCTCGGCGCTCCCCACGGCGATGGCGGCGGCGCAGAGGCGCTCCAGGGTGAAGGCCTCCACGAGGAGTCCGAAGCCCCCGTTTTCCGGGCCGACGAGGTTCTCCCGGGGAACGCGGGCCCCCTCGAAGACCAGTTCCGCCGTATCGGAGGCGTGCCAGCCGACCTTCCTCAGCCGTCGGGCCACCTTCACCCCCGGCGTGCCAGCGTCGATGACCAGAAGGCTGATGCCCCCCACCCCGGGGCCTTCGGTCCTCACGGCGGTGGTGTAGAAATCCCCCTCGGCGCCGTTGGTGATGAAGGTTTTGGAGCCGGTGACGACGTAGTCACCCCCATCCCCCACGGCGGTGGTCCGGAGGGCGGCCACGTCGGAGCCGGCGTCGGGCTCCGTCACCGCCAGGGCCCCCACCTTCTCTCCGGCGATGGAAGGCGCCCAGTAACGCCGCTTCAACCCCTCGGAGCCGTGGGCGGCGATGTGGGCCGTGGCCATGAACTCCTGCACCGAGACCGAGGCGGCGAAGCCCCCCATGAGGGAACGGGGCAGCTCCTCCAGGAAGGCCACGGCGAAGAAGAGGTCCCCCCCTTGTCCGCCGTACTCCGGCGGGGCGGTGATCCCCAGAAAACCCAGCTCCCCCATCCGCCGGAAGACCTCCCGGGGGATCCGCCCCGCCGCTTCCCAGGCCTCGGCGTGGGGGGCCACCTCCGCCTCCAGAAACCGCCGGACCGCCCGGCGGAAGAGGTCCTGCTCCTCGGTGAAGGGGGCCGTCATGGGGATTCCCTCCCGCTCAAAGTCCGCCCTCCCGCCCCACGTGGCCCAGGTACATCTGGTCCAGGAGGTCGCGGTACCGCGCCTCGATGACCCGCCGCTTGAGCTTGAAGGTGAGGGTCAGGGTGCCGGCCTCGGCGGAGAAGTCCTCCTCCAGCAGGCGGTAGACCTTGATCTGCTCGTACTTGGGGAGCCGCTCGTTCACCGCCCGCACCTGTCGCTCCATGTGGGCGAGGAGCTCGGGGTCGTCGAGGGGGCGGTCGCCCAGGCCCGGAGAGACCTTGTCCAGGGCCGGCCGGTCCAGGGTGAGGAGGGCCACCACGTAGGGGCGCCGGTCGCAGTGGACGAGGGCGTTGGAGATTCCCGGCCGGGCCTTGAGGAGGTTCTCCAGCTTGGTGGGGGCGATGTTCTTGCCCGAGGCGGTGATGATGAGTTCCTTCTTCCGGTCGGTGATCTTGAGAAAGCCGTCCTCGTCCAACTCCCCCACGTCGCCCGTCCGGTAGAAGCCGTCCTCGGTGAAGGCCTCCCGGGTGGCCTCGGCGTCGCCGAAGTACCCCGCGAAGACGTTGGGGCCCTTCACCAGCACCTCCCCGTCGGCGGCGATCTTCACCTCCACGCCGGGGAGGGGCCGGCCCACCGTTCCAAAGCGGAAGGCCAGGGGGGTGTTCAGTGTGGCGGGGGCGGAGGTCTCGGTGGCGCCGTAGCCCTCGCAGACCAGAATGCCCGCGGCGTGGAAGAAGCGGGCCAGTTCCGCCGACAGGGGCGCCCCGCCGGAGACGAAGTACTTGATCCGCCCCCCCAGCCGCCGGCGGATCTTGGCGAAGACCAACCGGTCGGCGAGGGCCGCCTGGAGGCGCAGGAGGGGGGATGGCACCACCCCCCGCTCCAGCGCGAGGCTCTTCCTCGTTCCGACTCCCAGCGCCCACTCGACGAGGCGTCGCTGGAAGGGGGGCACGTCCCGCAGCTGGGATTGCATCCGGTCGTAGACCTTTTCGAAGAAGCGGGGGACGGCAATGGCGTACTCGGGGGCCACCTCCTGGAAGTCCTCCGCCAAGCGGTCGGGACCCCTGCTGTAGGCGATGGTCCCTCCGATGCTCAGGGGGGTGAAGTGGCCTCCCACCCGTTCCAGGGAGTGGGCCAGGGGCAGGAAGCTCAGGTTGAGGAAGTGGAGGTAGGGCTCGGTGACGGCCTTCCGGACGGCCTCCGTCACCCCCACGGCGTTGCCGTGGGTCATGATGGCCCCTTTGGGCCTTCCGGTGGTGCCGCTGGTGTAGACCAGGGTCAGCGGCGTCTCGGGGGGGCACTCGAGGACCCTGGCGATCCGTTCCTCCGCGGCCTGGGGGTCCCAGGTCTCCTCGAAGCTGGAGAGGGAGACCACGAAGGGCGCCTCCCGGGCCTCCCCTTCCACCAGAACCACCCGCTCCAGGTCCGGGAGGTTCCTCCGGGCTTGGAGGATCTTCTCCAGCTTGGGCCGGTCCTCCACGAAGGCCAGCCGGCTCTGCGAATGGGAGAGGATGTAGGCCGCCTCCTCGGCGGTGAGGTCGGCGTAGAGGGGCGTCACCACACCGCCGGCGAAGAAGGTTCCCAGGTCCAGCAGGGCCCACTCGGGCCGGTTCCGGGAGAAGAGGGCCACCCGGTCCCCGGGCTCGATCCCCGCCGCCGCAAGGGCGCCGGCGAGGGTCTTGACCCGCCGCTCCACTTCGCCGTAGGTCCAGTCCCGCCAGGCGCCGTCCCGGTAAAAGCGCAGGCAGGGGCGGTCGGGGTGCTCCTCGAAGCGGTCCCGCATCACCTCCACGAAGTTGCGGTAACCCATGGCGGCGCTCCTCCTCCCTGCCCTCCGCCCCGCCCTCAGGGCCCACCGTAGAAGCGCTCCCCCTTCCGGGCCGCCTCCAGAAGGAGCGGGGCGGGACGGAAGCGGGGACCCAGCCGCTCGGCGTACCCTTCCATCCGGCGGACGGCCTCCGCCGCCCCCAGGGTGTCGAGGTACCGGAAGGGCCCTCCCCGGAAGGGCGGAAAGCCCAGGCCCAGGATGGCGCCCACGTCGCCGTCCCGGGGAGAGGCGATCACCCCCTCCTGCAAGCACCAGACGGCCTCGTTGACCATGAGGAAGGCCAGGCGTTCGGCCATTTCCGCCGCCGGAAACTCCTTCCGCTTGGGACCGCCGAAGAAGGCGTAAACCTCACGGTTGACGGGCTTCTTGCCCCGCCTTCCCCCGCCGTAGCGGTAGAAGCCCTTGCCGTTCTTCCGGCCGTGGTAACCGGCTTCGAAGAGGGCCGGCAGGGCCTTGCTGGAGGAGAGCCCCCGGGAGGCGTAGGCGTCCCCGAACTCCTTCGCCACGTGGGCGCCCACGTCGATGCCCACCTCGTCCAGGAGGGCCACCGGGCCCACGGGGTAGCCGAAATCCTTGAGGGCGCCGTCCACCGCCTCCACCGCCGCCCCCTCCTCCAGGAGAACCATGGCCTCGTTGAGGAAGGGCGAGAGGATCCGCGTCGTGTAGAAGCCGGGGCCGTCCTTCACGACGATGCAGGTCTTGCCCTGGGCCACACCGAAGGCCCTGGCCGTGGCCAGGGCCTGGGGCGAGGTCTTGGGGGTCACCACGATTTCCAGAAGGGGCATCTTGGGGACCGGAGAGAAGTAGTGCATCCCGAGGACCCGCTCGGGAACCCGGGCCTTCTCGGCGATGGAGGCGATGGGAAGGGCCGAGGTGTTGGAGGCGAAGACGCACTCCGGCGAGACCACCGCCTCCGTCTCGGCGAGGACCCGGCGCTTGAGGTCCAGGTCCTCGAAAACCGCCTCCACCACGAGGTCCGCCCGCCTTAGGTCCCCGTAGTCCAGGGCGGGGTGGAGGCGGGCGAAGAGACGGTCCCGCTCGAAGCGGGTCAGGGCACCGGACTTCACCTGCTTGGAGAGGCCCTCCCAGACGGTCCTCGCGCACTTGCCCAGGACACCGTCGTTGACGTCTTTCACCACCACGGGGCAGAGTTTGAGGGACACGGAGGCGATGCCGGCCCCCATGAAGCCGCCCCCCAGGATGCCGAGGGTTCCCACCTTCCGCCCCTCGGGGCCGGGGAGGGGCTTCTTCAGTTCGATCATGGAGAGGGCGAGGCCCAGGAGCCCCTTGCAGGCCTCGGAGGCACACAGCCCGCCGAAGAGGACCTCCTCCTTGCGGAAACCCGCCGGGAGCCCCTTCTCGTAGCCCTCCCGCACGCACTCCAGAATGGCCAGCGGGGCGGGGTAGAGCCCCCGCGTCTTGGAGAGGACCCCCTTTCGGGCCTGCCGGAAGACGAGGCCCCGGAGGGGCGGGCGCTCCATCAGGCGCTGGAGGAGTCTTCTCCGGCGGCGCCGGGGTCGGAGGGTCCCCTCCGCCAGCCTCCGTGCCGCCTGGGCCGCCGTCTCCCGGAGGCCGCCCGGCGAGGTCAAGGCGTCCACCAGCCCCAGGCGCAGGGCCTTGCGGGCCCGCACCCGCTGGCCGGTGAGAAGCAGGGGCAGGGCGGGGGCGAGCCCCACCAGCCGCGGAAGCCGCTGGGTGCCGCCCCCTCCGGGGAGGAGGCCCAGGGTCACCTCCGGCAGGGCCAGGACCGTCGCCGGATCGTCGGTGGCCAGGCGGTAGTGGCAGGCGAGGGCCAGCTCCACGCCGCCGCCCAGGGCCTGGCCGTGGATGGCGGCCACGAAGGGCTTCGGGCTCGATGCGATGAGGTCGAGCAGGGCGTGGCCCTCCCGGGAGACCTCCTCCCCCTCCGCCGGCTCCTTCATGGCGAAGAAGGACTTGATGTCGGCGCCGGCGAGGAAATCCCCCTTCCCGCTGATGAGCACCGCGGCCTTGACGTGGGGGTCGCTGCGGACCTCCTCGAGAAGCCGCCGGAATTCGGAAAAGAGCTCCCGGGAGAGGATGTTGTGGGGCCCATCGGGGTTGTCCATCGTGAGGACCGCCACCCCGTCCAGCCGCTTTTCGAGATCCACCGCCTTCATGGCTCCACCCTCTCGAAGACCATGGCGTTGCCGATGGCACCGGCGGCGCAGGCGGCCACGAGGCCGTAGCGCGCCCCCTCCTCCTCCATCCTCTGGACGCAGGTGGCGATGAGCCTTCCCCCGGTGGCCCCGAAGGGGTGCCCGATGGAGAGGGAGCCCCCCCAGGCGTTGAGGCGTTCCGGGGGCACCTTCCCCACCGCCGCCGGCCGCCCCAGCTTCTCCCGGGCGAAGGCCTCGCTTTGGAGCAGCTTCAGGTTGGCCACCATCTGGGCGGCAAAGGCCTCGTGGACCTCCACCACCCCCACCTGCTCCAGGGAGAGCCCGGCGGCGTCGAGGGCCCTGGGGATGGCGAAGGCCGGCCCCAGCAGGAGCTCGTCCAGGGGATCCATGGCCGTGAGGGCCGAGGCGACCAGGCGGGCCCGGGGCGCAATCCCCAGGGCCCGTGCCTTTTCCTCGGCCATGAGGAGCACCGCCGAGGCACCGTCGGTGAGGAAGGAGGAGTTGGCGGCGGTGAGGGTCCCGAAGGTCTTGTCGAAGGCCGGTTTCAGCGAGGCCATCTTCTCGGGGGTGCTGTCCCCCCGGATGCCGTTGTCCTCCCGTACGATCCGGAAGGAGCCGGGCACCGTCACGGGAACGATCTGCGCCCCCAGCCTTCCGTCCCGCTGGGCCCGAGCCGCCTTGTGGTGGGAGGCCAGGGCGTAGGCGTCCTGTTCCTCCCGCGTCACGCCGAGGCGCTTGGCCAGCCGCTCGCCGTTCTGGCCCATGGTGAGGCCCGTGGAGAAGTCGGCGATGGCGGGAATCTGGGGCCTGAGGTCCCGGAGGCGGGTGCGGGCGAACCGCCGGATCAGGTCCAGCGGCCCCTTGGCCTTCTGGGCGGCCATGAGCCGCTTGCGCATGGCCCGGCTCAGGCGGATGGGGGCGTCGGAGAGGGTCTCCGTTCCGCCGGCGATGGCCACGTCCACCTGGCCCGACGCCACGGCGTGGGCGGCGTTGAGGAAGGCCACGTTGGCCGAGACGCAGGCCACCGTCACCGTGAAGGCCGGGCAGGAGGGGGCGAGGCCCGCGGCCAGGCCCGCTTCCCGCGCCACGTTGGAGGTATCGGCATCCTGGATGACGCACCCCAGGACGAGGAGACCCACCTCCCGGGGCTCCAGGCCCGTCCGGTGGAGGAGCCCCGCCAGGGCCCACCGGGCCAGGTCGTAGGCCGAAAGGTCCACGAAGTCCGTGCCCGACCGCACGAAGGGCGTCCGGCAACCGTCCACCACCACCACCGGACGCCCGGGAAACCGCCCGCTGGCCATCCTCCCCTCCTTTCCGGTCCCGGGACCCCAGAACTGGTCAGACCACATTCCAAGGGTAGGGAAAGAGGGAGGCCAAGTCAAGCACCCCCCGGCCTCCCCCGGGGTCTCCGGCAATTCAAGAAGACGAATACACTTGTGGGATATATCTAATTGTCTGCCCCCTCCCGGTCCCCTTTTGCGGCAGGAGGCGGCGGGACCTTGCCAAGGGCCCCTGGAGAGCGTATCTTCGGAGGAGAACTGGTCTTACCAGTTTGGAGGAGGGCCGTGCGCCTGAAACCGGTGGAACGAAACCCTCGCCTCTCCCAGCGAACGGCGGAACACTTGGCCCGGCTGGTCGCCTCGGGGGCCTTCCGGCCGGGGGAGCGCCTCCCCTCCGAGGCCCGTCTGGCCCGGGAACTGGGGGTGAGCCGGCCCACGCTCCGGGAGGCCCTGGGAACCCTGGAGGCGAAGGGCATCCTTGAGGTCCGGCCCCGTTCGGGGGTCTACGTGGCGGCGGCGCTGGGCGAGGAGACGGAGGGCGCCCTCCAGGAACTCATTGGCGTGGACCCCGCCAAGATCTGGGAGCTGCTGGAACTCCGGAAGGTCATCGACGCCGAGGGGGCGGCCCTCGCCGCCGAGCGGCGGACCGAGGGGGACCTCGCCCTCCTCCGCTCCCTGGCCTCCGATGCCCTGGCCCACGAAGCCCAGAACCTCCTCCGGCGGGAGACCGGCGGAAAGGCCTACGTCGCCTTCTTCACCCTGTTGGCCGCCGCCACCCACAACACCCTCTTCGAGCACCTCCGAAAGGCCATCGACCGGTTGGTCCAGAACGCCCTTCCGGCCAGCCGCATCCGCCTCCAGCGCTTTCCCGAGGCGGGGGAGGCCATCCGGGTCCAGCTCCTGGCCATCCTGGAGGCCGTGGAGGCCGGAGCCCCCGCCAGGGCCCGCCGGGCCGTCCGCATCCACCTCGACTACCTGGAGGAGGTCCTCCGCCGGGCCTTTGCCGCTGGCCCGCCCTGACCCGCAAGCGCGGCTGCCTTCAGAGGATGTACCGGCTGAGGTCCTGGTCGGCGGCCACGTCCCTCAGGCACTCGTCCACATAGGCCCGGTCGAGGGTGACCCGAGTTCCCGCCAGTTCGGGGGCGTTGAAGGAGACCTCGTCCATCACCCGCTCCAGGACGGTGTGGAGGCGCCGGGCCCCGATGTTCTCCAGCCGCTCGTTGATGGCGTCGGCGTAGGCGGCCATGGCCTCCACCGCGTCGTCGGTGAAGGCCACCTCCACCCCCTCGGTGGCCAGCAGGGCGGTGGCCTGCTTGAGGAGGGCGTTTTCCGGCTCCCTGAGGATGCGGACGAAGTCCTCCTTGCCCAGGGGCTGGAGTTCCACGCGGATGGGAAAGCGCCCCTGGAGTTCCGGCAGCAGGTCGCTGGGCTTGGACATGTGGAAGGCCCCGGCGGCGATGAAGAGGATGTGGTCGGTGCGTACCAGGCCGTGGCGGGTGTTGACGCGGGTTCCCTCGACGATGGGCAGGAGGTCCCGCTGGACCCCCTCCCGGCTCACGTCGGGGCCGTGGCCGGAGGAGCCCTTGCCCGCCACCTTGTCGATCTCGTCCAGAAAGACGATGCCGCTCTGCTCCGTCCGTGTGACGGCTTCCCGCGCGATGTCGTCCTTGGAGACCAGCTTGTCCTCCTCCTCCCGGGCCAGGAGCTCCAGCGCCTCGGGGACCTTCACCTTCCTGACCTTCCGCCTTCCCCCCGCAAGCCCCGGCAGGAAGTCCTCCAGGTGGATCCCCATCTCCTCCATCCCCGCCGGCGTGAAGACCCGCATGGAGGCTCCCCCTTCGGGAACGTTCACCTCCACGGTCCGCTCGTCGAGTTTTCCGGCGCGGAGCCATTCCCGCAGGCGCTCCCGGCTCCCCGGATAGGAAGCCGCCGGAGCCTCCGGGGCCCCCTCCCCTCCCGGCGGCCGTTCCCCGGGCCGGACCGAGACCGGGAGGAGCAGGTCCAGGAGGCGTTCCTCCGCCTGGGCCCGGGCCCGCTCCCGCACCTCCGCCACCTTCTCCTCCCGGACGAGGTTGAAGGCGATCTCCACCAGGTCCCGGATCATGGACTCCACGTCCCTCCCGACGTAGCCCACCTCCGTGAACTTGCTGGCCTCGATCTTGAGGAAGGGGGAGGCGGTGAGGCGGGCCAGCCGGCGGGCGATCTCCGTCTTGCCCACCCCCGTGGGGCCGATCATCAGGATGTTCTTCGGGGCCACCTCCTCCCGCAGCTCTTCGGGGAGCGTCTGGCGCCGGACCCGGTTTCTCAGGGCCACGGCCACCGCCCGCTTGGCTTCCCTCTGGCCGATGATGTAGCGGTCGAGCTCCTCGACGATCCGCTTGGGCGTCAGGGGATCCTCGAGCCGGTTGTACAGGGAACCCGGTTCGGTCTTGACCATCCTCGATCCTCCGGCGTGGTCCGAAGGGGGCCCCGGGGCCGCCCTCAGCCCAACTCCTCGATGACGAAGTTTCCGTTGGTGTACACGCAGATTTCCGAGGCGATGCGGAGGCTCTCCTCCACCACCGCCCGGGGGGGCAGCCCCGTGTGGCGCAGGAGGGCCCGGGCGGCGGCCAGGGCGTAGGGCCCTCCCGACCCGATGGCCAGGACGCCGTCGTCGGGCGCGATGAGCTCCCCGCTCCCGGATAGGAGGAACTGCCGCTCGCCGTCGGCCACGACGAGGAGCGCCTCCAGGCGCCGCAAAAGCCTGTCGGTGCGCCACTCCTTGACCAGCTCCACCGCGGCGCGCTCCAGGTTGCCCCGGTACTCCTCCAGCTTGCCCTCGAAGCGGCCGAAGAGGGCGAAGGCGTCGGCCACCCCGCCGGCAAAGCCGGCAAGGACCTTCCCCTGGTAGAGGGTGCGAACCTTGGAGGCCCGGTGCTTGATGGCCGTCTGGCCGAGGGTCACCTGGCCGTCGGCCCCCAGGGCCACCCGCCCCTCCCGGGCCACGCACAATACCGTCGTCGAACGCATGGGATCCACCGCGTCACCTCCGGCCCTACCATACCCCAGACCGGCGGCGGGCCCAAGGACGGGGGAGGAAGGGCCGGACCTTGGGCTTTGTCGGACTTCGGGGTCCGAATCCTCAACGTACCGGAGTACGCCTCCGGTTCGGCCCCCTCGTCCTCCTCGCCCAAGGCCCAATCCTGCGGCCTGCATGTTGCCCTCCGCTTCGCTTGGGCAACATGCGGAAAACCGTTGCCCAAAACGATCTTGGACAGCAATGCCATCCCCCCCTCCCATTCCCCCCGTGCCTCTCCGCTCCACCCGGCCCCGCCCGTTCCGTGGTAGATTTTTCCTTGGAAAACAGGGAGGCTTCCATGAAGGTCTTCGAGATCCAGGGTTCCTTCGGGCTGGAGAACCTCAAGGCAGCGGAACGGGAGACCCCCGAGCCGGGGCCCGGCCAGGTGCTGGTGCGGGTCCGCGCCGTCTCCCTCAACTTCCGGGACCTCATGACCGTGAGGGGTTCCTACAACCCCCGCCAGCCCTTGCCTCTGATCCCCTGCTCCGACGGGGCCGGGGAGGTGGCCTCCGTGGGACCGGGCGTGTCGTCGGTCCGCCCCGGCGAGAGGGTCATGGGGGCCTTCTGCCAGGGCTGGCTGGCGGGCGAACCGACGGCCGAAGCCCGAAAGACCACCCTCGGCGGCCCCTTGGACGGGATGCTCGCCGAGTACGCCCTTCTTTCCGAGGCCGGATGCGTCCCCGTGCCCCCCCACCTCTCCTTCGAGGAGGCCGCCTGCCTTCCCTGCGCCGCCCTCACCGCCTGGAACGCCCTCTTCGAAGGCCCCCGGCCCCTGAAACCCGGGGAATCGCTGCTGGTCCAGGGTTCCGGCGGGGTCTCCCTCTTCGCCCTCCAATTCGCCCGGCTGGCGGGGGCGGAGGTCCTGGCCACCTCGGGGAGCGCCGCCAAGCGGGAGAGGCTCCTCGCCCTGGGGGCCGCGGCGGCCTTCGACTACGCCGGCAACCCCGACTGGGACCGGGAAGTGCTGAAGGCTACCCAAGGACGCGGCGTGGACCACGTGGTGGAGGTGGGCGGCGCGGGGACGCTGGAGCGCTCCCTCAAAGCCGTGCGCGTCGGCGGCCAGGTGAGCGTGATCGGCGTCCTCTCCGGCGTTTCGGCCCCCCTCCCCGTCACGGCGATCCTCATGAAGAGCGTCCTTCTCCGCGGCATCTTCGTGGGGAGCCGGGAGATGTTCGACCGCATGAACCGCGCCGTCTCCCAGGCGGGCCTCCGCCCCGTGGTGGACCGGATCTTCCCCTTCGCCGAGGCGCCCCAAGCCTTCCGCCTCATGCAGGAGGGAGGCCACTTCGGGAAGATCGCCGTCTCGCTGTGAGGGCCATAATTCGGGACAGGCACCTATTTTTCGCCCCACGCCGCCTCCGCCCCCACCCTCTCCCGCGGCGGCCTTCCGCCGTGGCGCGGCGGCCGGGGAAACCCGCTCTTGAAGGGCCTTCCTTTCCGTGGTAAGTAGGGTCCTCGCCTTTGCGAGGGGGGAGGCTCCATGAACACCTTGCCCATCATGGTGGTGGCCTTGTGCGTTCTCGCCCTGGGGTACCGCTACTACAGCGCCTTTCTGGCCGCACGGGCGCTCGTCCTGGACGACAGCCGGACCACGCCGGCCCACCGCTTCCAGGACGGCCACAACTACCTGCCCATGAACAAGTGGGTCCTCTTCGGCCACCACTTCGCCGCCATCGCCGGAGCGGGCCCCCTGGTGGGCCCGGTTCTGGCGGCCCAGTTCGGGTGGGCGCCGGGGCTGCTCTGGCTCCTCCTGGGTTCGGTCCTGGCCGGGTGCGTCCACGACTTCACCATTCTGGTGGCCTCCGTTCGGCACGGTGGCCGCTCCCTTCCGGAGATCGCCCGGGCGGAGATCGGCCCGGTGGCCGCCTTCACGGCGGGGGTGGCGGTCCTCTTCATCGTGGTGGTGGCCCTCGCCGGCCTGGGTCTCGTGGTGGTCAACGCCCTCGCCGCCTCCCCGTGGGGGACCTTCACCATCGCCATGACCATCCCCATCGCCATTGTGATGGGCCTCTACATGTTCAAGATCCACCCCGGTTCGGTGCGGGGGCCCTCTCTGGGGGGCGTGGCCGCCCTGCTCGTCTGCGTCGTCCTCGGCCAGTTCGTCGCCCACTCCGACCTGGCCCGCTTCTTCACCTTCAACGCCCACCAGCTGACGGTGCTTCTGGCCCTCTACGGCTTTGCGGCGTCGGTCCTGCCGGTGTGGCTTCTGCTGGCCCCCCGGGACTACCTCTCCTCGTACATGAAGGTGGGAACGATCTTCGCCCTGGTGGCCGGTGTCCTGGTGGTGCACCCCAACCTCCACTTCGAACCCTTCACCGCCTTCGTCCACGGCGGCGGCCCCATCATTCCGGGCAAGCTCTTTCCCTTCATGTTCGTCACCATCGCCTGCGGGGCGATCTCGGGCTTCCATGCCCTCGTCTCTTCCGGCACGACCCCCAAGATGGTGGACCGGGAATCCCACGCGCGCTTCATCGGCTACGGCGCCATGCTCATGGAGAGCCTGGTGGGGGTGGTGGCCCTCGTCGCCGCCTGCTCCCTCCACCCCGGCGACTACTACGCCATCAACCTTCCCCCCGAACTCTTCCACAAGCTGGGCATGGAGACGGTGGACCTCGCCACCCTCAACGTGGAGGTGGGGGAGGACGTCACCGGCCGCGCCGGGGGAGCGGTGACGCTGGCGGTGGGGATGGCGCAGATCTTCGGTTCCCTGCCGGGCCTGAGGCCCCTCATCGCCGTCTGGTACCACTTCGCCATCATGTTCGAGGCCCTCTTCATCCTGACGACCATCGACGCCGGGACCCGGGTGGCCCGCTTCCTCCTGCAGGAGTTCCTGGGGAACTACTACAAGCCCCTCGGCAACCCCTCGTGGCTTCCGGGAAACGTGGCCACCACGACGGTCATCTGCTTCTCCTGGGGGTACTTCATCTACACGGGGACGGTCCAGACCATCTGGCCCATGTTCGGCACCGCCAACCAACTCCTGGCCACCGTTGCCCTCGCCATCGGAACGACCTTCCTCGTGAACATGGGCAAGGTGCGCTACGCCTGGGCCACGGCCCTCCCCATGCTCTTCGTCGCCGTTACGACCCTCTCGGCGGGGGCACTCGGCATCGCCCACATCTACCTTCCGCTGGCCCAGAAGCCCGGCAGGGCCTTCCAGGGGTACCTGCAGGCGGGGCTCACCGCCACCATGATGGTGATGGTGGTGATCGTCCTTTTGGACGCGGCCCGGCGTTCGGTGGCCACCCTGCGGGGCAAGCCCCTGCCGCCCCAGGCCTTCGGTCCCGCCCGGGTGCCGGAGGGTGTTCCGCAACGCTGCTGCTGAGGGCGGCGGGGGTGGCTACTCCAGGTACCCCTCGATGGTGTAAAGGACGGCGCGGTCGAAGAAGTTGACCACCTGGCGGTAGAGGTTGAGGCCCTGGTACAGGTTGGCGGTGGAGTCGAAGACGCCCTGCTCCAGGACGTACTGCCAGAGGACGATGCGGGCGATCTGGACGGCCCGGACCACCTGGACCAGGGGGACTCCCTCCTTTCGCCGCCGTCGGCCCGTCTCCCGGAAGTGGTCCTGGAGAACGGGGTGGGAGGGGTCGTCGAGGCAGGTGCCGATCTCTTCGTAGGCGCGGCGGACGTGGTCCTTCAGCTCCCGGTCGGACTCGAGGGCGTAGCCTTCCAGCCCCTGCTCCTTCCGGAGGCGCTCCACGTACTTCTCGGCGATCTTTCCGGCGTGGGCCTCGACGATCAGGATGACGGCGTTGATGTCCATGGCTTCACCGCCGGCTCGTTCCCTCTCCTCCCGCCAGCCGGGCCATTTCGCCGAGGAGCCGCTCCTCGTCGGGAAACTCCCCGGTCCGCTTCTTGGAGTAGAGGAGTTTCCCGTCCACAGCCACCTCGAAGACCCCCCCGGAGGAGCGGATGAGGGTGACCTTCAAGCCCAGCTCCTTCTCGATCCGGGCGGCCAGACCGACCGCCTTGGGCTCGTAGTTTCAGACGCCGCAGTATTCGATGGTGACGTTCATGGCCTTTCCTCCCCGCGGCCTCAGGCGATCAGGTGGCGGTCCCGCGCCTCCCTTTCCAGCATCTCCCGGAAATCGGGGTGGGCGATGCTGATGAGGGCCCGGGCCCGCTCCTGCAGGTTCTTGCCCCAGAGGTTGGCCACCCCGTACTCGGTGACCACGTAGTGGACGTCCGCCCGGGTGGTGACGACCCCGGAGCCCTCCTTCAGTTTGGGGACGATGCGGGTCATGGTGTTGTTCTTGGCGGTGGAGGGGAGGGCGATGATGGGCTTGCCCCCCTTGCTGGCCGCCGCCCCCCGGATGAAGTCCAGCTGGCCGCCGAAGCCGCTGTAGATGTACGTCCCGATGGAATCGGAACAGACCTGGCCCGTGAGGTCCACCTCCAGGGCCGAGTTGATGGCGACCATGTTGTCGTTCTGGGCGATGACGAAGGGGTTGTTGGTGTGCTCCACGGGGTGGAGTTCGAAGAGGGGGTTGTCGTGGACGAAGTCGTAGAGCTTGCGGGTCCCCAGGATGAAGGTGGCCACGACCTTTCCCGGGTGCAGGGTCTTCCGGTTCCCGGTGATGATGCCCTGTTCCATGGCCCTCACGAGCCCGTCGGAGATCATCTCCGTGTGGATCCCCAGGTCCCGTTTGCCCTCGAGGAGGGCCAGGACGGCGTCGGGGATGCCTCCGATCCCCATCTGCAGGGTGGCGCCGTCGGGGATCATCTCGGCGATGAAGGCGCCGATGCGCCGCTCCACCTCCGTGGCGGGTTTCCCCTGGAGCTCCAGGAGGGGTTGGCTGTGCTCCACGATGTGTGTGGCCCGGGAGACGTGGAGGAACGAATCCCCCAGCACCCGGGGCATCTGTTCGTTCACCTGCACGATGACGGTCTTGGCCATCTCCACGGCGGCCTTGGTGGTCATGACTTCCACCCCCAGGCTCATGAAACCGTGGTCGTCGGGGGGGGAACACTGGATCATGGCCACGTCCACCCGGCTGGCCCCGCTGCGGATGGCCTTGGGGATCATGTGGAGGTGGATGGGGACGTAGGCCGAGCGCCCGTCGTTGACGGAGGCGCGGTCACCGGGCCCCACGAAGAGGGAGTTGTGGCGGAAGGCCCTCTCCATCCCGGGCTTGCTGAAGGGGTCCTCCCCCATGAGGAGCACGTGGGAGAGGGTGACGTTGCGGAGTTCGTCGGCACGGGCGGCGAGGGCGTTCAGAAGGGCCCAGGGGGCGGCGGCGTTGCCGCTGATCATCACCCAGTCCCCCGACATGACCGCCCGTACGGCCTCCTCCGGCGTGCAGAGCTTCTTCTTGTAGTCGTCCATCCAGGACATGGCTCACTCCCCCCCCAGAAGACGGGAAAGGTCGGCAGGGTTCTTGGAGATGTAACGGCTGACCACCTCGCCGTTGAAGAGGTAGCACCCCCGCTGGAGGTCCTTCCATTCGGCGACGGCCCTTTTCAAACCCTTCTGCTGCATGGAGAGGAGGAAGGGCAGGAGGGCGTGGGTGAGGGCGTAGCTGGAGGTTCGCGCCACGAAGGAGGGACAGTTGGGAACGGCGAAGTGGAGGATCCCCTCCCGCACGAAGACACCGCCGGTGGGCCCCTGCATCCGCGTCGTCTCGACGCACCCCCCCTGGTCGAAGGAGAAGTCGAGGATGACGCTGCCGGGCCGCATCCGCTGGACCATCTCCTTGGTGACGACGATGGGGGCGATCTCGCCGGGAACCAGGACCGCGCCCACCAGCACCTCGGCGAAGGCGACGAACTTCTCCAGGTTCTCCTTGGTGGCGTGGGCGGTGACCACCCGGCCTCCCAGCCGGCGGTCGATCACCTCCAGGGCCTTCCGGGAGATGTCGAGCACGTAGACGCTGCACCCGAGCCCCAAGAAGGCCCGGGCACTATGGAAGCCCAGGGTGCCGCCGCCGATGACCACGACGTCGGCGGGGGGAATGCCGGGGGCGCCCCCCAGGAGGATCCCCATGCCGCCGGAGGAGGTCTCCAGGAGCCTTCCGGCGATCTGGGGTGCCATCTTTCCGGCGATCTCCGAGGAGATGCGCAGGATGGGCAGGGAGCCGTCGTGGTCCTGGATCACCTCGTAGCCGAGGGCCGTGAGCCCCCGGCTCTTCATCTTCTCCAGGTAGGCGTCCCCCGCCACCGCCAGGTGGAGGAAGCCCAGGACCCCCGTCCCGGGGGACATGAGGTCCAGGTCCGCAAGGGAGGGCCTGCCGATGCGAACCACCACCTCCGACCGGCCCACCGCCTCCTCGTGGGAGTAGACCACATGGGCGCCCACCTTCCGGTAGGTCTCGTCCCCGAAGCCCGCAGCGGCGCCGGCTCCCGTCTCCACCACCACCTCGGCGCCCGCTTCCACGAGCTCCCGGACCCCGGCGGGCGTGAGGCCCACCCGCTTCTCTTCACAATTGGGCTGGAGACCGCATTCCTTGGGAACTCCGAACCTCATGCGCCACCCCTTTCCTCGGGGGCCTGAACGCGCCCCTGCGCCGTCGGAGACCCGGAGCGCTTCCACCGACCGCTTGCCGGACCTCCTCCGCCGCCTTCCGTTGGCCAGAATAGTATACCCCTTCCCCCGCTCCAAGAAGGAACGCCCCTGCACCCGGGCGATGGGGGAATTTTCCCAGGCTCCTCAGGCGAAACCCAGGGCCATCTTGGCCTCCAGGCTCATCATCTCCGGGGTCCAGGGGGGGGACCAGACCAGGTTCACCCTCGCCTTTTCCACGCCGGGGACCTTGAGGAGGGCGTTGTTGGCCTCCAGCAGGAGCTGGTCGGCCACGGGACAGCCGGGGGAGGTCATGGTCATGTCCACCTGGACCTCGCCACCCTTGGCCTCCAGCCGGTAGACCAGCCCCAGGCTCACCACGTCCAGGCCCAGCTCCGGGTCCACCACCGCCTCCAGGGCCTTGTAGCAAGCCTGCTCCAGGCTTCCCTCGGCGGCGGGAGTCGTCTCGTCGGGGCTCATTGCACCACCTCCAACCCAGGAACCGGCCGCCGGCGGGCTGCATTCCCGCCGTCGCCAACGGCGGCGGCCTCTGCTATCCTGTCACCGGGAGGTTCCCGTGTCCAGGCTCTTCTCGGTGGTGATCGCCGGCCGGCCCAACGTCGGCAAGTCCACGCTCTACAACCGCCTGCTGGGGCGCCGCAAGGCCCTGGTCCACGACCAACCGGGGGTGACCAGGGACCTCAACGTGGCCGTCGCCGAGCGGGACGGGGAGGCCGTCCAGCTCGTGGACACCGGAGGGATCTTCGGGGAGCGGGAGGACCGCCTGCTGGCCCTGGTGGAGGAGCAGGTCCAGGTGGCCCTGGAGGGGGGGGACCTGGTCCTTCTGCTGGTGGACGGCAAGGAGGGCCTCAACCCCGTGGACGGGGAGATCGCACGGCGCCTCCTCCAGGCGGGGAAGCGGGCGGCCCTGGTGGTGAACAAGGTGGACGTGGAGGAACACCGTTCCCGGGCCGCCGATTTCTACTCCCTGGGCCTCCACCCCGTCTTCACCGTCTCCGCCGAGCACGGGGGGGGGACGGAGGAGCTGTGGGACTTCCTCGTGGCCCAGGCCCGGGAGGCGGGAGCCGCCACCGAGGCGGAGACGGCCCCGGGGGACGTCATCCGGGTGGCCATCGTCGGCCGCCCCAACGTGGGCAAGTCCTCCCTCCTGAACCGGATCCTGGGGAGCCGCCGGGCCCTCGTCTCCGAGATCCCCGGAACGACGCGGGATCCGGTGGACGCCCCCGTTTCCATGGGGGGCCGGGACTTCCTCCTGCTGGACACGGCGGGCATCCGGCGAAAGAGCAAGACGGAGCGCGGCGCGGAGATCCTGTCGGTGATCCTGGCCCGGCGGAGCCTGGAGACCTGCCACGTCGCCCTTCTGGTCTTGGACGCCACCGAGAAGCCCTCCCACCAGGACGCCCACATCGCCGGCCTCTTGGAACGGTCCCGGAGGGCCGGCATCGTGGTCCTCAACAAGTGGGACCTCCTGGGCGGGGAGGAGCGGGCCCGGCAGGTGGAGGAGGCGGTTCGGGAGCGCTTCGCCTTCATCCCCTACCTCCCCCTGCTCCGGGTGTCGGCCAAGACGGGCCGGCACGTGGACCGCCTGCTCCCCGAGGCGGCCCGGGTCTACGACAACTTCCGCCGAAAGATCCCCACCTCGGCCCTCAACGAGGTGGTGAGGGACCTGGTGGCCCGGGTCTCTCCCCCCGCCATCCAGGGGAAGGAGCTGAAGGTCCGCTACGCCGTCCAGACCGGCGAGGCCCCGCCCATCGTGACGATCTTCACCAACTCCCGCTTCCCCCCTCCCGAGGCCTACTCCCGCTACCTCAAGAACGGCCTGAGGGGGGCCTTCGGCTTCGAAGGCTCACCGCTGCTCGTCAAGTACCGGAAGGAATAGGCGCACCGCGGCCCGGTCGGTGCAGGCCCCGAGGAGAGCGCCGGCGCCGGCCCCCAGCCGGGGATGGCGCCAGGCCGGCGCCACTTCCCCAAGGGGGACGAGAATGCACCGCCTCCGGGGGATGGCTGGGTGGGGCAGGGTGAGCGGGGGGCTTTCCCGCACGACACCGCCCCAGTCCAGGATGTCCACGTCCACCGTCCGGGGCCCCTTGTCCGCCCCCCGGCGGCGCCCGAGGGCCGCCTCCACCCGCTGGGCCAGCGCCAGAAGGGCGGGGCCTTCCACGGGCCCCCGCACCCGGAGGACCCGGTTGAGGAACCACGGCTGGCGGAGGCGGACCACCGGTTCCGTCTCGTAGACCGCCGACCGGCCGAGGACCGAAAGCCCCCCCCAGCGCACGAGGAGGTGCTCCGCTTCCATGAGGCGATGGAGGCGCGGCTCCAGGTTGCTCCCGAGGAAGAGAAGCCCCTCCCCACCCAAGGCCGCTCCGCTCAGAGGTGGAGCACCAGGCCGTCGTAGGCGGCCTGGGCGTTGGGAAAGCGGCGCTGGGCGGCTCTTTCCTTCCGCTGCAGGGCGGTGTCCGTATGGAAGGGGTCGTTGTGGAAGAGAACGAGGTGCTCCACGCCGGCCTTCCGGGCCGTCTTCACGCAGTCCCGCCACGTGGAGTGGCCCCAGCCTTTCCGCTCCGCCGCCTCCTCCACCGCGTTGTTGGAGTCCATGACCAACAGGTCGGCCCCCTGGGACATCTCCACCAGCAGGGCGTCGGCCTCCCCTCCGTCGGGCTCGGTGTCGGTGGCGTAGACCACGGTCCGGCCCTGGACCTCCACCCGGAAGGCCAGGCACTTCTGGGGGTGGTTCACCTCGAAGGGCTGAACCCACGCCGCCCCTACCTCGAAGGGCCCCCGGATCCGGCGGTACTCGATGCGGGCCGCGAGCGCCTCCAGGGGAATGGGGGAGAAGGGGGCCAGGAGCTGGCCGGTGAAGACCTTCTCCACCCCCGCCCGGCCGTAGATCACCATTCGGGTCCTCCGGTCGTAGGCGGGGCGGAAGAAGGGCAGGCCGTGGATGTGGTCCCAGTGGAAGTGGGAGAGGAAGAGGTGGAGGGGCGCCTCCTCCAGGGTGTCGCTCCGGTGGAGGACCTGGCCCAGGGCGATGATCCCGGTCCCCGCGTCGAAGACGATGCGCTCCCCGTGGCCCCAGCGCAGCTCCACGCAGGAGGTGTTGGTCCCGAAGCGGACCTTGTCCCCGGAGAAACAGGGCACGCTTCCGCGGGTACCCCAAAAGTGAACGGTAACCCCTTCCTTCATGGAGGGAGGGTGTCACAGGGCCGGGGGGGTGGTCAAGCCCCTCCTGTGACCCGCGTCACACTTTCCCCGAGGGCCGCCTCGAAGATCTCCAGGAAGGCCTGGGCCTGGCTCCGGTCGATGACCAGCGGGGGGCAGATCCGGACGGTGTTGGGGCCGCATCCGAGAATGAGAAGGCCCCGGCGGAAACAGGCCACTTCCACCTCGTCCCGGAGTTCGGGGAAACGCTCCTTGGTCTCCCGGTCCTTCACCAGCTCCACACCGATCATCAGGCCCTTTCCCCGCACGTCGCCGATCACCGGGAACTTCTTCTGCATCTCCCGAAGTCCCTCCAGGAGGAAGGCCCCTTGCTCCGCGGCGTTGGCCATGAGGCCCTCGTCCAGGAGGCGGATGGTGGCCCGGGCGGCGGCGCAGGAGACGGGGTTCCCCCCGAAGGTGGAGGCGTGGCTCCCCGGAGGCCAGTTCATGATGCGGTCGGAGGCCACGCAAGCCGAGAGGGGAAGTCCCGAGGCGATGCCCTTGGCCAGGCAGGTGACGTCTCCCCGCACGCCGAAGTGTTCGATGGCCAGGAACTTCCCCGTCCTGCCCATGCCCGCCTGGACCTCGTCGTCCACCAGGAGGATGTCGTACCGGTCGCAGATGGCCCTGAGCCCCTGGAGGAACTCCGGCGGGGGTACCACGTACCCCCCTTCCCCCTGGATGGGCTCCACGAAGATGGCGGCCACCTCCTGGGGCGGGCAGATGGTACGAAAGACCGTGTCCTCGATGAAGGAGACGCACTCGAAGCGGCACTTCCCGTAGGTCTGGCCGTAGGGGCAGCGGTAGCAGTAGCCGTAGGGGACGTGGGTCACCCCGCCCATGAGGGGGAAGAACTTGTCCTTCTGGGTGGCCTTGCTGGCCGTGAGGCTCAGGGCCCCGGTGGTGCGGCCGTGGAAGGCGCCGAAGAAGGCGAGGAAGCGCTTCCGCTCGGTGTGGTACTTGGCCAGTTTGATAGCGCACTCGATGGCCTCGGCCCCGGAGTTGCCGAAGAAGACGCGGTTGGTGCCGCTCCCGTCCACGTGGCGGGAGACCAGCTCGGCGGCCTCCACCTGGGAGGTGTAGTAGAAGTCCGTTCCGCTGATGTGCATGAGCTTCCCGGCCTGCTCCCGGACGGCGGCCACCACCTCCGGGTGGCAGTGGCCCGTGGCCACCACCGCGATCCCGGCGGCGAAATCCAGGAAGTAGTTCCCGTCGGGGTCCTTGACGACGGCCCCCCGGGCCTCCTCCGCCACCAGCGGGTAGCCCCGGGTGTAGGAGGTGGAGACGTACGTCTCGTCCCGCTGGATGACCTGCTGGGCCTTGGGGCCGGGCAGGGCGGTCTTCACGAGGGGAAGGGTGGGGAAGTCGCTCATGGTGTCCTCTCTTTCGGATGCGGGGCCTCCGGGGCGGCCCGGAGGCAGGGGGGGGTCAAGGACCCCCGGCGATGTCGGTTCGGAACGTCTTTCCTTCGAAGCGGATGCGGGCCGCCGCGTCGTAGGCCCTCTCCCGGGCCTCGCCCACGGTGGGCGCCAGAGCCGTCACGTTGAGGACCCTGCCCCCGGCGGTGACCAGCCGGTCCCCATCCCTCCGGGTGCCGGCGTGGTAGACCTGGACCCCCGGCAGGGCCTCGGCCTCCTCGATTCCCTCGATGGGTACCCCCGTCCGGTAAGGCCCCGGGTAGCCGCGGGAGGCCAGGACCACCGTCACCGCCGCCTCGGCCCTCCATCGGATCTCGAGGCCGCCCAGGCGGCCCTCGGCGCAGGCCAGGGCCACCTCCACGAGGTCCGACTCCAGGCGGGGCAGGACCACCTGGGTTTCGGGGTCGCCGAAGCGGCAGTTGAACTCCAGGAGTTTGGGACCCGAGGCGGTCACCATGAGGCCGGCGTAGAGGACACCGCGGTAGGGGCAGCCCTCGGCGGCGATGCCCTCGAGGGCCGGCTCCACGATGGTGTGGAGGGCCTCCCGCAGGTGCCCCTCCGAGAGGACCGAAGCCGGACAGTAGGCCCCCATGCCGCCGGTGTTGGGACCCCGGTCGCCATCCTCCGCACGCTTGTAGTCCCGCGCCGGGGGCATGACGGCGTAGTCTCTCCCGTCGGCGAAGACCAGCAGGGAGGCCTCCTCCCCTTCCAAGAACTCCTCCACCAGGAGGCGGTTCCCCGCATCCCCGAAGTCCTTTCGGACGAGGATCGCCTCGGCGGCCTCCAGCGCTTCCGCCCGGTCCCCGCAGAGGAGGACCCCCTTGCCGGCGGCCAGGCCGTCGGCCTTGAGCACCAGCGGGAAGGGGCCGTCGTAGGAGGCGAGGTACCGCCGGGCCTCTTCGGCGCGGTCGAAGACCCGTCCGCCGGCCGTGGGAATGGACCAGCGGCGGCAGAACTCCTTCGTAAAGACCTTAGAGGCTTCCAGGCGGGCGGCTCCCGCCACGGGGCCGAAACAGGGGATGGAGAGGGCCTGGAGCCGGTCGGCCAGGCCCAAGGCCAGCGGCACTTCGGGGCCCACCACCACCAGGTCGGCGCGCGCTTCCTGCGCCAGCCGGGCAAGGCCCTCCACGTCTTCGCTCCTCACGGCGGCGGTGCGAATGGCTCCCGAGGCCCCTCCGTTGCCGGGGGCCCACAAAAGGTCGCCCACGTGGGGCGAGCGGGCGAGGCTCCGGGCCAGGGCGTGTTCCCTTCCTCCGCTTCCCACCAGCAGCACGCGCATCGGCGCCCCTCTCTAAGGCTTCATTTTAAAGGACAATTCCCCAATTGGCAAGGGCACGGCGGCGGCGCGGGAAATAGGTAACTGTCCCTATTTAAACCGCCACGACGCGGTTGCGGCCCCGCTTCTTGGCCACGTAGAGGGCCTCGTCGGCGGCCTTGAGCAGGGCCTGGGGTGTGGAGTGGGGGCGGGGGAAGGTGGCCACCCCCACGCTCACGGTGACCGCCGAGGGGAGGGGCGTCCGCCCGCCCCAGGGAAGGGATTCCACCGCCGACCGGATCCGCTCGGCCACCGCCACCGCCTCCCCGGAGGCGCAGCCGGGCAGGACGGCGCAGAACTCCTCCCCGCCGTACCGGCAGAGGAGATCGATTTCCCGGAGCTCCCTCCGGATGGCCTGGGTCACCTCCTTGAGGACCAGGTCGCCCGCCGGATGGCCGAAGGTGTCGTTGACGGCCTTGAAGTGGTCCAGGTCGATCATGAGGAGGGAGAGGGGCCTGCCTTCCCGTTGGGAGCGGCTCAGCTCCTTAGGGAACTCGGTGTCGAAGTGGCGGCGGTTGTAGAGGTCGGTGAGACCGTCCCGCGTGGCGTACTTCTCCTGGTACTCCTTCAGGAGGGCCAAGTGGATGAGCGCCGCGGCCTGCCCGATGAGACGCCCCGCCGCCCGCCTCTCCTCCTCGGAGAAGGGCCTCTCCTCCTTTCCCACCACCCCCACCACGCCGAAGACCTCTTCGCCGGAGACCAGGGGGTGGAGGTAGGCCACCGAACCCGCCGGAAAGGGCTCGCCCTCGAAGAGGACCGGCATGGCCGTCTCCCGGCTGGCGGGCCCTTCCAGGTACAGCGGTTCCCGCCCCTTCATGAGGACCCAGTAGGTCCAGGTGCTCCGGTCCACGTAGTCGAAGGAATCGGGAACTTCGAAGCGTTTGGATTCGATGTAGGCCTCCCGGTAGACGCCGCTGTAGAGGATCGTGTAGCCGTAGACCGCCGGCAGGAGGTCGAAGAGGTGGTCGAGGATCCGCCCCGCCATTTCCCGGGGGTCCCGTTGGCCGAGGAGGTCCTCCAGGGCTCGGGCCAGGCGGTCCGCTTCGTCGGTCCGGGCCGCCAGGAGGTCCAGGTGGGCGGCGGTGGTCTCCCAGGCGTCGAAGAGGTGGGCGCACCGGCCGGCCAGGACCGTCTCCGGCGGTTGAAAGGGCCGCCCCGCCGGGCGGTGGAGCGCCAGGAGACCCCGGGGGGTGCCCCGGTGCAGGAGAGGGACGAAGGCCACGGCCACCGGGTCGTTCCGGTCGGGGAGGTAGCCGAGGGCGGCGGGGTGGACCGACTCGGCGGTCACCTCCTGCCCTCCCTCCAGGGCCAGTATAAGCAACCCCTCCCGACGGGGGACGGAGGCGGCGGCCTTGAGGCCCGGGCTGACGGCCGCCACCCGCCAGCCCTCCCCATGGGGCAGCAGGCACACGGCGCCTTCGGCCCCCACCGCCCACCGGAGCACCCCCAGGAGCTGGCACGAGAGGCTCCGCCACTCGGGGGGGCGGTGGCCGTCCACCAGGTCGCGGGAAGGGGGCCCCGCCTCGGCCGAGGGCTCGGGAGGGGCGGGCCGGCGAAGCAGGCGGAC
Organism: Acidobacteriota bacterium; assembly: GCA_049968315.1. Lineage (GTDB taxonomy): Bacteria > Acidobacteriota > UBA4820 > UBA4820 > DSQY01 > JBFLVU01. Next base: position 8,555 of record JBMFRA010000013.1, on the reverse strand, counting down.
AAGGCCCAGGACCAGGAGGACGGAGAGGGCTCCCCCTCCGAAGGCCAGGGTCAAAAGGAGCGGATCCATCGCCAGACTCCCCAGGCGGCGGCCCCGAAGGCGGCGCCCACGGCGTCGTGAAACCAGTCCACCGGGTCGGGCATCCGGCCAGGAACGAAGCTCTGGTGGAGTTCGTCCAGGGCGCCCAGGACCACGGCCAGCAGGAAGGCCCCCGCCAAGATGGGAAGGAGGGGGGCCCCCCTCCGGCCGCCCCACAGGGCACGGGCGAGGAGGAGGCCGAGGAGGGCGAATTCGGGGTAGTGGAGGAGGTTGCCGTCCCACCCCGCCGGGATCGGCGGAGACGGCATGGCGGAGAGGAAGTAGATGAGAGCCAGGTAGAGGAGGGGGGGGAGCCAGTACCGCACGAACCTTCCGGCGGTCACGGCCCCGTCCAGAACATGAGGAACGCGAAGAGGAGCGAACCCAGCACCATCCAGGCCAGGGTCTTGGCGGCGGAGAGGGCCATGGCCTTGGGTTCCCGGTGGTAGAGGACGGCGAAGAAGAGGGAAACCAAGAGGGAGTACGCCAAGAGGGAGAGGAAGTGGTCCCTAAGCATCAGGCCTTCCTCCCCACGGCGATGTCGAAGGCGTCCATCATGAGGAGCATGTTCATGAGGCCCGCCGTCACCAGGAAGGTGCTGCCGTAGCCGAACATCACGTCGGTGACGGCTTCGGGGCCCAGCTTCCCCAGGCCCAAGGCCCGCCCGCCGACGTACAGGAGCCCCAGCCCCGCCTGGCCCACGGCCCCCAGCCGGTAGAGCCAGTTGGGGGCGTCGAAGGGGAAGAGGGCTCCCGAGAGGTGGAGCCCCGTGGCGTAGGTGGCGCCCACGATGAGGAAGAAGGCCGCCGCCCGGCCCCTCCGTCCCAGGCAGAGGTGGGAAAGGCCGGGGAGGAGGAGGGTCGGAAGGGCCAGGGCGTAAGCCTTCCACCGCGGGAACGTGGGACGCATCCTACTCTTCTTTCCGGACGACCAGCTTCACCTTGGGGGCCACCTCGGGGTGCAGGCGGATGGGGATCTCGTACTCGCCCAGCTTCTTGATGGGCTCGTGGAGGACGATCTTCCGCTTGTCCACGGTGAAGCCTTTTTCCTTCAAGAGGTCCGCCACGTCGGTGGGGGTGACGGAGCCGTACAGGACGTCCTGGTCCCCCGCCCGCTTGAGGACGGAGAGTTCCAGGGCCTCGAGCTTCTCGGCCACGGCCTGCGCGTCTTCTTTGGCTTTGAGCTGGCGCGCCTCGTACATCCGGCGCTCCTGCTCCAGCACCTTGACGGCCCCTGGGGTGAACCGCATGGCCATGCCCTTGGGGAGGAGGTAGTTCCGGGCGTACCCGTCCTTCACCGTCACCACGGCGCCCCGCTTGCCGAGGTTTTCCACGTCTTCCTTGAGGATGATCTTCATGGGCCCCTCCTCCGTCAGTCCTGGGTGAAGGGCAGGAGGGCCAGCAGGCGCGCCCGCTTGATGGCCGCCGTGAGCTGGCGCTGGTGAATGGCGCAGGTCCCGGAGATCCGCCGCGGCACGATCTTGGCCCGCTCCCGGAGGTACCCCGAGAGGAGTTTCACGTCCTTGTAGTCGATGAAGGCCACCCCGGTGTCGCAGAACTTGCAGTACTTCTTCCGCTTGAAGAGGTAGTCCTTCTTGTAGAAGCGCTTCTTCTTGGCGCCCTTGGCGTCTTTTCTAGGGTCGCTCATGGCCTGTCCTCACTCCGCATCCTGGTCTTCTTCGGAGAAGGTGTCCCCGAGGTCGACGTCCTCTTCCTCGGCGTGGCGGCGCCGCTTGGCCGTCCGCGCCTTCATCTTGGCCTCCGACTGGAGCTCCTCGTCGCGGCGCACCGTCAGGTACCGCATGACGCTCTCGTTGAGCCGCAGGCGCTGCTCCACGCCGGCAACGCAGTCCTCCCGGTCGGAGTCGTACTCGAAGAGCACGTAGTACCCCTCGGTGAACTTCCGGATGGGGTAGGCGAGGGTCCGTTTGCCCCAGCGGTTGATCGCCAGGTTCTGGCCGCCGAAGCGCTCCTGGAGGTCCTTCTCCACCTGGGACACCACGGCCTCCAGGTCGGCCTCCCCGAGGTTCGGTGGCAACACCACCATCGTCTCGTAATGTCTCACGTCTTGTCCTCCTTCTGGCCTGAGCCCCCTCCACACCCGGGAGGAGGAAGAAGGCGCCGGTTACGATACCACGAAAGGCTGACTCCTGTCCATTCTCAGCCCCCCTCCTCCCCTTCTCCGGCCGGTTCTCTGCGGTTGTGGCGGTTCATGGCGGCGGTGAAGCCCCCCGCCACGGCGTCGAGAACCGCCTGGGCCGCCCGCTCCGCCGCCTCCACGAGGATCCCGAAGCGGTGGGGCGGAAGGGGGGCGAGCAGGTAGTCCACCTGGCCCTCCTTGGGAACGGCGGGGTCCTGGATCCCCAGACGGACCCGCGGGAAGGCGGTGGTCCCCAAGTGCTCCACGATGGACTCCATCCCGTGGTGGCCGCCGGTCCCTCCCGAGGGCCGGAGGCGGACCCGCCCGAAGGGGAGGTCCAGGTCGTCGAAGACCACCACGAGCCGCTCGGGGGGAAGGTCTTCCTCGTGGAGCAGCCGGGCCACCGCCCGCCCGCTGAGGTTCATGAAGGTCAGGGGTTTGGCCAGGAGAAACCCGTGGCCCCGCCACCGGCAGAGGCTCACCTCCGCCTCGCCTCTCCGCGAGAAGGAAGGACCCCTGGCCAGGGCTCGAAGCCGGTCCGCCACGAGGAATCCTGCGTTGTGGGGGGAACGATCGTAGCGGGGCCCGGGGTTTCCGAGCCCCGCCACGAGGTATTCGGCGGCCATGGCGGCATGGAGGAAAAGGGGGCTACTTGCCTTCCTTTTCCTTCTTCTCCTTGCCCTCTTCCTCTTCGGCCTCGGCCTTCTTGCCCTTGCCGATGACCTCCGGCTCCTGGACCGCCTCGGCGGCCTCGGCGGCGGGGGCGGCGGTCTCGATGCGCGGGGCCACCACGTTCACCACGGGCTGGTGGAGGTCGGTCCCCACCACCTTGACCCCCTCGGGGAGGGTGAGGTCGGAGACCTTCACGCTATCCCCGACGTGGAGGGGGGTGAGGTTCACCACCACCTTGTCGGGAATCTCGGTGGGAAGGCACTCCACGTGGACCTCCCGCATGATGATGTCCACCAGGCCCCCCTCGTTCTTCACGCCGAAGGCGGTCCCTTCGAAGACCACCGGAACCCGGACCTTCACCTTCTGGTCCATCATGATCCGGGTGAAGTCGGCGTGAATCAGCTCGTTGGTGACGGGGTTGATCTGGATGTCCTTCACCATGACGTGGCGCTGGGCCTGGGTCCCCTTGAGGGAGAAGAGCAGGATGGAGTTCCGGCCCTTCTCCGACCGAAGGATCTCGATGATCTTCTTGGGGTCCACGCCGATGGGGACAGGGTCCTTCCCTCCCCCGTAGACGATGCCGGGGATCAGGCCTTTGGCCCTGGCCCACTGGCGGCCCTTCTTGCGGACCTGGGGCCGCGGTTCGACCTCGATTTCGATGAACTTCTGCTCCATCATGGATCGCTCCTACGGGGTCCGGGGTTCGGTACCCTGGTGAAAGGGTAACGATATCAAAAGATTGCCCTCCTGGCAACCCCCTCTTCCCCTTGAGCCGCCCTCCCGTTCGGGGTATCCTTCCGCTTCCGGTCCAGGCGGGGGCACCCCCTTCCGGGACTGCTCCGGCAGGAGAAACCATGGCTCGCATCGACCCCCACTCCTTCTTCGACCCCCAACAGCCCGCCGTCCGCCGTCTGGAGCTCTCCCTCCGGGCCGATTTCCAGTCCAGGACCCTTTCCGGAGAGGTCCTCCTCCGGTTGGAGCGGCCCTCCTCCGGCGTCCTCGACCTGGACACCGACGGCCTCCGCATCGCCTCCGTCGCCACGGAGGACGGCCGGCCCATCCCCCACACCCTCGGCGACGCCGACCCCATCCTCGGCCGCCGCCTCTCCCTGGACCTGCCCTCGGGGACGGAGGCGGTCCGGATCGCCTACGCCACCTCCTCCGAGGCCACGGGCCTCCAGTGGCTGGAGCCGGCCCAGACGGCGGGGGGCAGCCACCCCTTCCTCTTCAGCCAGTGCCAGCCCCACCACGCCCGCTCCATCCTGCCCTGCCCCGACAGCCCCAGGGTCCGGGTGACCTACCGGGCGGAGATCTCCGTCCCCGAAGGTTTCACGGTGGTCATGGCGGCGGCTCCCCTGGGAGAACGATCCCAAGGGGAGGGCAAGACCTTCGTCTTCGAGATGCCCCAGCCCATCCCCACCTACCTCTTCGCCCTGGCGGCGGGCCGGCTGGAGAGCCGGGAACTGGGCCCCCGGTCGCGGATCTGGGCGGAGCCCGAAACGGTAGAGGCGGCGGCCTTCGAGTTCGCCGGCATCGAGTCCATGATCGCCTCCGCCGAGGGGATCTTCGGGCCCTACGAGTGGGACCGGTACGACCTGCTGGTCCTGCCGCCGTCCTTTCCCTACGGCGGCATGGAGAACCCCCGCCTGACCTTCCTCACCCCCACCCTCCTGGCCGGAGACCGCTCCCTGGTGGCCGTGGTGGTCCACGAGTTGGCCCACTCCTGGACCGGGAACCTGGTGACCAACGCCACCATGAACGACTTCTGGCTCAACGAGGGCTTCACCGTTTGGGCCGAGCGCCGCATCCTGGAGGTCCTCAAGGGGGAGGAGGCGGCGGCGCTGGCCTGGGCCCTGGGCCAGGGGGCCCTGGACCGGGCCCTGGAACGCTTCGGCCCCGGCTCCCCCCTCACCCGGCTGAAGACCGACCTCTGGGGCGTGGACCCCGACGCCGTCTACTCGGAGGTCCCCTACGAGAAGGGGGCCCGCTTCGTCGCCCTGCTGGAGCGGACGGCGGGACGGGAGACCTTCGACCGCTTCATCCGCGACTACATCGCCCGCTTCCGCTTCACCTCCATCACCACCGAGGAGTTCCTGGCCTTCCTGGAGGAACGCCTCCCCGGCCTGGCCGGCCGGGTGGGCGCGGAGGAGTGGCTCTACCGGCCCGGGCTTCCCGCCAACGCACCCCGCTTCCAATCCGCCCGCATGGCCCTCGTGTTGGAGATGGCCTCCGGGTGGGCCCAGGGAAAGAGGCCTCCGGCGGAGGAGCTTAAGGCCCTCGACCCCGACGAGACCCTCCTCTTCCTGCAGAACCTCCCCCGCCCGCTTCCCGCCGATTCCCTCCGGGAGCTGGACGGGCTCCTGGGCCTCTCCGGCCAGGGGAACTACGAAATCCTGGTGGAGTGGCTCACCATAGCCGCCCAGTCGGACTACGATCCGGTCTTCCCCAAGGTGGAGGAGGTCCTGGCCCGGGTGGGCCGCATGAAGTTCGTCCGTCCCCTCTTCAAGGCCCTGGGGGCCACCGCCCGCACCCGCGCCCTCGCCCGGCGGATCTTCGAGGCCAACCAGGCCCGCTACCACGCCCTCACCCGGCGCGTGGCCGAAGCGGAGATGGCGGCCTACCCCGAGGACTGAGGCCGGCCCCTAGGGCTTCTTGTAGGGCTCCATGACGTAGGTGTACGTGTTGGCGAGGGTGAGTTTAAAGGGTTTGGGGCCCACCTTGGCGATCATCGCCGCCAGGTCCTTGCGGGTGGTCACCACCGAGATGCCGTAGGCCACCCCCGTGGAAGGGTGCTTGGGGGTGCCGTTCGCGTTCATCCAGTTCTCCCACGCCAGCCGGTAGCCGTACTTCCGGTTGTTCCACACCACCCGGCCCCTCAGGTAGTCCCGCAGTTCGGGCGGTTCCACCCCCACGGCCGGCTCCGGCGGAAAGGCGGCCTTGTCTCCGTAGTAGTCCAAAAGGGCCGTCTCGATGACCCGGATGTCCCCCACGATGGCCTGGGCACGGGCCCTCAGAAGGGCATACTGGAGCGCCGGCACGGCAATGGCCGCCAGGATGCCCACGATGAGGACCACCACCAGCAGCTCAAGGAGGGTGAAACCCCTGGCTTCTTTCCAGCCCATGCGCTCCTCCCCCCGTCACTTCTTTGCCGGCCGGTAGGGCTCGATGACGTAGGTATAGTTGTTGTTGAGGGTGTACTGGAAGGGCTTGGGGGCGATTCGCTTCAACGTGGCGATGAGGTCTTTCTTCTTCGTTGTCACCGAGATGCCGATGAGGACGCCGGTGGAGGGATGCTTGGGCCGCCCGTCGTCCAGGACCCAGTTGTCCCAATCGAGCTGGTAGCCCGCCTTGGTGTTGTTCCAGTTCACCCGGCCGCGGAGGTAGTCCTTCAGCTCGGGAGGTTGCTGGCCCGGTCCCAGGTCGGGAGGCCACCGGTTGGTGTCCGCGTAGTATTCGTGCACGGCGTTCTCGATGACCTTGAGGTCCCCCACGATGGCCTGGGCCCGGGCCACCAGGAGGGCCCTCTGTACCGCCGGGATGGCGATGGCGGTGAGGATCCCCACGATGGCCACCACCACCAAGAGCTCCAGAAGGGTGAAACCCCGTTCGGTCGCCGTTTTCTCCATGGCACCCTCCTACGATCCCACCAGGGGACCGGCCCCTTCAACGCGCCCCGGTGTCGGCGCTCTCCGTCCAGCCGGCCACGGTCACCTCCAGCCGGTAGTTCTTTCCGTCGGCGTACGGCAGGTACCGGTACTCCCCCGTCCCTTCCAGCCCCAGCTCCCGGATATCCTGCGGGAGCCTGCCAAAGCGCGCCCGGAAGGCTTCCATCTCCTCCTGGGCGAAGGCCAGGGTGGCCCGGGCCGCATCGCGGGGGGGCGGAAAGAGGGCCGGATCGGGGGGCGCCGAGAGGGACCGGCTGGCCAGGAAGGCCGCCACCCCGAGGAGGACCACCCCGGCGAGGGCCCACAGGAGGGCGGGCCGCACCGCCGGCGCCTCGGAGGGGGGCGCCGCCGCCTCGGGCGCCCCGCGGGTCTTGGATGGCTTGGGGGCGCGCACCTGGGCCGGGCGGAGCGAACCTTTGGGCCGGCCGGACTTCTTCTCACTAACCTTCGGAGTCCCCGCCGCCTTGAGGCGGCGGACCACCGCCGTATGGCCGCCGGAAGCGGCGTGCTCCAGGGCCGTCTTGCCGTCGGATGCCGCGAGGTGGGGGTCGGCCTTCAGCTCCAGAAGCGCTTCCACCACCTCTTCCTGCCCCGCGGCGGCGGCGGCGGTGAGGAGGGTGTGGCCCGAGGGGAGCACTTGGTTGACCTCCAAACCGGCGGAGGCCAGGGCGGGAAAGAGGGAGGCCTTCCCGAAGCGGGCGGCCCACTCCAGGGCCGCCAGCCCCGAGGCGTCGGTGGACCAGGGCTTGGCTCCCGCCCGGAGGAGAAGGGCCGCCGTCTCTCCCCGGCCGTCCACCAGAGCCGAAAAGAAGGGGGTCCTCCCTTGGTCGTCCTTCACCTCCAGGTTGGAGGTGGCCCGGAGGAGGCGCTGGAGGGCATCCTTGTGGCCCCCCTCCGCGGCGGCGTGGAGGGCCGTCTTGCCCTCGCGGTCCCGTTCCCCCGGGTCTTCTCCCGCGGATAGGAGGAGGTCCACCGCTTCGGCGGAGCCGCTCCGCGCCGCCTCCACCAGGGGGGAGCGCCCCCCCGTCAAGGCCGCCCGCCGGGGAGAGAAGCCGGCGGCCAGGTACAGCTCCAGCGAGGCGGCATCTCCCGAGCGGGCCGCCTCCAGAAGCCCAGCGTCCCCTAGGACCCGGCCGGCGGCCTCCAACGCTTCCCGGGCTTCCTGCGCAGAGAGAACGCGCTTCCCCATGGGAACCCCCTAAAGCTGAAAATATCTTAAGACCCACAGCGACGGCGGTCAACCGGGGGGGAGTGGGCCGCCTACGCCTTCCCCGCGCGGCCCTTCCCGCCGCCGGGGCCGGCGGCGGCGTTGGCTTTGTCCTCAAGGTGGTAGAGGGAGACGGGGAGGGGCTCGTGGACCTTGCGGTCCCCCCGCCGGACGATGACCCCCGGCGCCCCCACCACCGAGCAGTCGGGGGGAACGTCCCGGTTGATCACCACCGTCTCGGCGCCGATCTTGGCCCGGTCTCCGATGGTCACCGGGCCCAGAATGGTGGCGTGGGTGCCGATGAAGACGTCGTCGCCCACGGTGGGGTGGCGCTTGCCCTTCTGCTTGCCCGTTCCCCCGAGGGTGACGCCGTGGAACATGACGCAGTTCCGGCCGATCTTCACCGTCTCGCCGATGACCACCCCGGCCCCGTGGTCGCAGAAGAAGCCGGGGCCGATCTCGGCGCCGGGGTGGATCTCCAGGCCGGTGAGGAAGCGCATCACCTGGCTGATGAGCCTCGGGAGGAAGGGAACCCCCAGGCGGTAGAGGGGGTGGCTCACGTACCGGTGGACCACGATGGCGTGGAGGCAGGGGTAGAGGATCCATTCCCCGGGCCCGCAGGCCGGGTCGTTCCGCTTGATGGCCCGGATGTCGTCGAACACGGGACTCCTCCCGCTCCCCCAACGGCTCCGCCCCGATGTTATTCCTCTACCCCGGGGGAGGCAACGGCCGCCCTTCGCTGAAGCGCCCCTGATTTTCTTGGACACAAAGGAGGGTTACTTTGATGTCCATGG
>JBMFRA010000012.1:0-53225 GCA_049968315.1 Acidobacteriota bacterium | reverse complement strand
CGGTTCCTTCCGGGGAAGAGATGGGGCATTTCCCCCCCCACCGGGGGGAGTGTGACGCGCGTCACATTCGGGGGTGGGAGCGTTCCCCCGCCTATTCCAGGGCCTCTGGCGCCGCCGCCCCGGCCGCGGCCCCCGGCCCTCTCCTCCCTCCCCGCGGCGGCGCGTTGACTCCCGGGGGGCCTTCGACTACCCTACGGCACCGGGAGAAGCCATGGCCACGGAGAATGTCCACAACCTGTTCGCCGGCGAGGGTGCCCTCGCCCCCCGGGTCATCGCCGTGGCCGGCCCCACCGGGGGCGTGGGCGCCACCCTCTTCGCCGCCAACCTGGGGATCCACCTCGCGAAGAAGGGCCGGAGCGTCCTGTTGGCGGACCTCGCCCTCACCGAGGCGGGGTGCCACCTGGCCCTGGGCCTTTCCAAGACCGAGAAGCACCTCGGCACCCTCCTGGCCAAGCAGGTGGCCGACCTCAAGGATGCGGTGGTTCCCACGCCCGTGGCCAACCTCTCCCTCCTGGCGGGCTGCCCCGACCTTCCGGAGGTGGCCAACCTGGCCTACCTGGTCAAGCAGAAGATCCTGGGTTCCCTCCGCACCCTGCCCTTCGACTTCGTCATCGTGGACGCCGGCGCGGGAACGGGGGCGGACACCCTGGACTTCTTCTTGGCGGGGGACCTTTCGGTCATGGCCCTGCAGGCCACGCCCGCCGGCGTGGAGCCCTTCTACCGATTCCTGCGGGCGGCCCTCCGGCGCCTCCTCATGGAGAGCCTCAACCGGAAGCGCTACCAGGCGCTGGCGCCCCTTCTCGACCCCCACTCCCCCCTCTCGGGCTTCTGGGACCTTCCCGAGACCCAGCAGGAGGACCTCTCGGCCGTGGAAGCGGAGATCCGGAAGCACCGGTTCGCCTTCGTCCAGACGGGCCTGACCTCCGAAAAGGACTCCCGGCTGGGGGCCCAACTGGAGACGCTGGTCCGCCGGTATTTCCTGGTACCGGTCCGCTTCCTCGGCGCCCTGGACTGGGACCGGGAAGCCGCCGCCGCCGCCCGGAACCTGGAGCCGGTGGCCAAGGCCTACCCCATGGGCCCCTACAGCCTCTCCGTCGAAAAGGTGGCCAACCTCTTCCTCAAGGAGGAGGGGGAGAGCCCCGCCCTGGAGGGGCACCTCCAGCCGGTGCCGCTGGAGGAGATGGACGCCTACTCCCTCCTGGACCTGCCCTTCGACGCCTCGGCCAAGGAGATCCAGCAGGCCTACCAGCGCCACTTGGAGCCCTACCTGGAAAACTCGCCCCTCACCGGAAGCCTCTACGGCAAGGAGGAGCGGGAGGCCATCCGGGAGCTCTTCGAGAAGGCCTACAAGACCCTCATCACCACCAGCCTTCGCCAGCGCTACGACGAGGAGCTCATCGCCCAGGGGAAGATGCGCCCCGACCAGCGGGTGGCCGAGTACCGCGACCCCTCTCCCCCCGGCGAATCCGCCCACCCGGCGCCGGTGGCGGGGGCAGAACCCGTGGAGGACACGGCCACGCGGGCGGCCCGGGTCCTGGAGGCCATCCTCCAGGAGATCCGGACCTTCGACGGGCCTTCCCTCCGGGCCGTCCGGGAGGCCCAGGGGGTTTCGGTGGCGGAGATCGTCGCCGAGACCAACATCCGGTCCTGGTACATCGAATCCATCGAGGCGGAGCGCTTCGACGCCCTTCCCGGTCTCATCTACGTGAAGGGCTTCGTGCGGCAGGTGGCCCAGTACCTCCGCCTGGACCCCGAGCGGGTCCTGAGGGACTACCTCCCGCGGTACGAGGCCTGGCTCCGGCGGCGGGAGGGGGCCCCGTGACCACCGACGCCTCCCGGGACCTCTCCCCCCTGTCTTCTCCGGCGGACCTTGTGGAACCCTTTCGCCCCCGCTCTCCCGTCCGGGGCCGGCTGGGCATCGAGTGGGAACAGATCCCCCTGGACTCCCGGGGGCGCCCCGTGCCCTTCGACGGGCCCGCCGGCGTGGAGGCCCTGCTCCTCCAGCTCTCCTCCGCCTCCCACAAACCCATCCTGGAGGAAGGCCGCTGCGTCGCCCTCCGCCTCTCGGGGGGGGGCCTCTTGGGGCTGGAGCCCGGGGGGCAGGTGGAGATCGCTTCGCCGCCCTCGGCCCGGCTAACCACCCTCCACCGCTTCCTGGCCCGGACCCTGAGGGAGACCGACGGGGCCGCCCGCCAGCTGGGCTTTCGGCTCGTCCCCTGGGGTCTCAGCCCCTACGCCCACCCGGAGGAGCTTCCCGACGTCCCCAAGGGGCGGTACCGCCTCCTCGCCCGCCACCTTCGAGAGGCCGGTCCCCGGGGACGGGCCATGATGAAGCTAACGGCGGCCACCCAGTTCAGCCTGGACTACCTCGACGAGGAAGACATGCGGCGGATGGTTTCCGCCCTCCTTCCACTCCTCCCGTACCTGGTGGCCTACACCGCCAACGGACCGGTCCAGGGGGGGCGGAAGAGCCGGTGGCTCACCCTCCGCCCCTGGATCTGGCGGGGCACCGACGCCTTGAGGAGCGGCCTGCCGGGGTTCCTCTTCGGGGAGCGCCTCTCCTACCGCCACTGGGTCCGCTACGGCCTCTCCCGGCCGGTCCTCTTCCGGGTCCGGGAAGGCACCTACCTGCCCGGCGACGGCCGAACCTTCGGCCGGTGGCTGCAGGAGCCGGGGGACTGGGGGCCGCCCACCCTCGACGACTGGACCCTCCACCTCAGCACCCTCTTCCCGGAGGTCCGCATTCGCGGCTACTTGGAAATCCGGACCCTGGACGCCCTTCCCCTGCCACTGGTTCTTGCGGTGGGGGCCTTCCTCAAGGGCCTCCTGGCCCCCCGGGAAGCCCCCGCCTCCTGGGGCGTTTCCCTCCCCCGCTGGAACCCGTCCCAGGCCCGGCAGGCCCTTCTGGACGCCGCCCGGTACGGCCCCCGCTGGACGCCGCTGGAGGGCCCCTCTCCCCACGCCGTTCTCTCCCGGCTCCTCCGGGCCGCCTCCGAGGGCCTCTCCCGCCTGGGGGAAGAGGACTCCTGGCTCGCCCCCCTCTCCGAGCTCATCCACCGGGATTCCTGCCCCGCCGACCACTGGCGCAGGGACGCCGCGGGCCGCTGGTGCGGCCCCGAGGACCCCGACGCCATCTATTGAACCGCCCTACGCACCACCATTCCTATTTTTGCTATGTTCAGAATACCTCTAAAATAGGGACAGTCCCCATTTCCGGAGAAACCCACTTTCTGCATACCCGAAAAATAGGGACAGCCCCCGGTTTTTGGCGCCGGAGGGCCATCCCCGCACGCTTTTCCGGCTGGACCCGAAAGGGGCGGAGTCGGAGTAACGGAGTAAAAGTAAAGGGGAAGAACCCCGCAGAGGGGAGGTGGTGCGCCCGGCAGGACTCGAACCTGCAACCTCCGGCTCCGTAGGCCGATGCTCTATCCAGTTGAGCCACGGGCGCCCGGAGAGGCAGTATACTGGAGGCGCGGGCCGGGCGCAAGGGCTCCCGCCGCCTGAAGAGGAGCACCGTCCATGAAGAAGGAAAGCCTCCTGATGCTTGTCGCCGGCGTTCTCCTGGGCGCCGTTTGGGGGTTCATCGGAACGCGGGAGTACTACGAAAGGAAGCAGGAGAGGCCGCCCGCCGCCACCGCCCCCCCGGCGGCACCCCCTGCGGGAGAGGCGCCGGGGCCCGAGAGCTTCGACCCCGAACAACACAAGGCCATGCTGGAGAAGATCCAGGCGGAGATCGCCGCCGACCCCAAGAACGTGGAGAAGCGGGTCCTCCTGGGCAACATCTACTTCGACGCCGGCAAGTTCCAACAGGCCATCCCCCTCTACGAGGAGGCCCTCGGGCTGGAACCCGGCAACACCGACGTCCTGGTGGACCTGGGGATCTGCCAGCGGAACCTCGGCCGTTTCGACGCGGCCCTCGCCGCTTTCGACCGGGCCCTGGCCCTGGACCCCAAGAAGAAGCAGGCCCTCTACAACCGGGTGGTCGTCTACTACTTCGACCTGAAGGACCGGGCGAAGGCCGAGAAGGCCCTGCAGGAGCTGGAATCGGCCTACCCCGGTGACGAGATGGCCGCCCGGCTGGCCCGGGAGGTCCGGGGCAAGGGGTAGGTCCCGGCCCGGGACTTCAGGAGGAGAGATGTCCGGCGAGGGGGCCCGGGGCGAGTTGGTTTCCTTCGGCAGGCGCCTCCACGAGCGCGGCTTCGTGGCGGCCACCGACGGGAACCTCTCCGTCCGGCTCCCCGGCGGGGGGTTTCTGGCCACCCCCACGGGCCTTCCCAAGGCCGAACTCCGGGAGGACCTCCTCGCCCTCCTGGACGGCGAAGGGAACCCGGCGGGGGGGGAACCCCCCTCCAGCGAGTGGCCCCTCCACCTGGCCATTTACCGGAGCCGCCCCGACGTGGGGGCCGTGGTCCACGCCCACCCTCCCTTCGCCACCACCCTCGCCTGCCTGGGCCGGACCCTGGACCGCCCGCTCCTCTCGGAGGCGGTGATGGCCCTGGGGCCGGTGGCCCTCGTCCCCTTCGAACTGCCTTCCACCCCCGAGCTGGCCTTGCGGGCCGCCGAGGCGCTGGGGCCCTCCGGCAAGGCCCTGCTGCTGGCCAACCACGGGGCCGTCACGGTGGGAGACGATCTCCGGACGGCCTTCTACCGCATGGAGTCCCTGGAGCACACCGCCCGGATCACCTACTACGCCGCCCTCTCCGGGGGCGGCCAGCCCCTTCCCGGGGAGGCGGTCCGCGCCCTGGAGCGCCTGGGAAGGGAGTACCGGCTGGCACGGCCGCCGGGGGAATCCTGCCCCGGCTGCCCCCTGGCCCAGGGCCCCTCCCGCTTCGCCCTGGGGGAGGAGGAGCTGGTGCGTCTCCTCGTGGACTTCCTCCGCTTCCGTTCGGGGGACCCCCGGAGGTAGAATGATGGACCGAACCTCGAGAGGAGGCTGTGATGGCTGAGTACGGCGAGGCCCTGGGAATGATCGAGACCAAAGGCCTGGTGGCCATGATCGAGGCGTCCGACGCCATGGTCAAGGCCGCCAAGGTGACCCTCATCGGCTGGGAGAAGATCGGCGGGGCGTACGTCACCGCCATCGTTCGGGGGGACGTGGCCGCCGTGAAGGCCGCCACCGACGCCGGCGCCGCCGCCGCCCGCAAGGTGGGCGAGCTGGTGACCGTCCACGTCATTCCCCGGCCCCACAAGTCCCTGGAGGACGTCCTCCCCATCGGCCACTCCAGCGCCAACGAGTAGGCCATGCGCCTGGGAAGGGTGGTGGGCACGGTGGTGTCCACCCGGAAGGACCCCCGCCTCACCGGCTTCAAACTGCTGGTGGTGGCCACCCTGACCCCCCGCCTCGAACCCGACGGGGGGTACGAGGTGGCGGTGGACACCGTTCAGGCCGGCTTCAAGGAGGTGGTGATCCTCTGCACCGGATCGTCGGCCCGGATGACGGAACGGACCAAGGAGGCGCCGGTGGACGCCGCCATCGTCGGGATCGTGGACAGCGTGAACCTGGATTGAGGGGGGGACCGTGCGGGCGGGGCGGCCATGAACGTGGGGCGGGTCGTCGGGCACCTCATCAGTACCGTCAAGGACCCCGGTCTCCAGGGGCAGCGGGTCCTGGTGGTGGAACCCTTGAACGGCCGGGAGAAGCCCTTCTTCGCCCTCGACGCCGTGGGTACCGGCGCCGGGGAGGTGGTGCTCTACGTCCGCCAGCGGGAGGCCTCCTACGCCTTCCATCCGGACTTCGTCCCCTGCGACGCCGCCATCGTGGGGGTGGTGGACGAGCTCCACGAGGTGCTGCCGTGATCCTGGGCCGGGTGGTGGGGACCGTCGTGGCCTCCCAGAAGTTCTACAAGTACGAGGGCCTCAAGCTCCTCCAGGTCCAGCCGCTGGACCTGGACCGCCTTCCCCGGGGCCTGCCCATGACCGCCATCGACCTCGTGGACGCGGGGGAGGACGACGAAGTCCTGGTCTGCACCGAGGGCCAGAGCGCCGTGGACGCCGTGGGCCGGGGGGAGAATCCGGTGGACGCCGTGATCCTCGCCGTCGTGGACCGGGTCCGCTTCGTGCCGCCCAGGAGGGACGACCCGTGGACGAACGGGTGAAGGCCCTGGCCCGGGGCGCCCTGCGCCGCCTGGGCCCCCTTCCCTCCAACCCGGCGCCGCCCCCGGCGCCGCCCGCTTCCCCGGCGGAAGGGCCCCTTCGAATCGCCTCGCTGACCCTTCCCCAACTCAGCCGCCTGGCCTACCTCCAGGCGGGGGATCCCCTGGTGGACCGGGTCCTGGAGGCCCTCAAGAACGGCCGCCCCGTCTACCTGGACCGCCCCGCGGTGGAGCGGGCCCTCGGCCTGGCCCAGTACCCGCCGCGGGTTCGGGAGTGGTTTTCCCGGTGGTTCATCCGCATCGCCGGTCTGGGCGTCGCCCTGGTGGGACAGGAGGAGGCCGCTCCCCTCCCCGAAGCCCCCCGCCCCTCCCCGCCGCCCGGTTCCTCCTCCGAGGCCCCCCCGACCCCCGACCGGCAGATCCTCCGGGAGATCCTCGGCGAGGCCGCCCCCGAGCCCCACCCCTGCTGGCTGGAGCCCCAGAAGGCCTGCTCCGGCTCCGGGCGGTGCAAGACCTTGGGCTTCTAAGGACCCGAACCGGCCTTTCCTTCGCCGCCGAGGAGCTCCAGGCAGGCCCGGAGAACGGCCTCCGAAGAGACGGCCTCCAGGCATGGGGGCTTGCCCGCCGGGGAAGGCCGGCACTCCCTCCAGAAGGCCTGCCGGCAGGGGGAACAGGGAAGGGCCGCCCAGAGGCAGCGGTGTTTCTCCGGGGGAAGCCAGGGCCGTGTCTTTCCCGGGCTGCCGGGACCGAAGACCGCCACCACCGGGGTACCCACGGCCGCCGCGAGGTGCATGGGTCCGGAGTCGTTGCCCAGGAGGAGGGCGGCCCCCTCCAGGAGGGCCGCCAACACCCCCACCGGCGTCCGCCCCGAGAGGTCCTTCGCCCCGGGAACGGCGGCGGCGATGCGCCGGCAGAGCTCCCCCTCCTCCTCCGTACCGGTCAGGACCACGGCGGTGCCCCCCCGGCCTCCAAGCGCCTTCGCCACGGCCACGAAGCCCTCCTCCTTCCAGGCCCGGGCCGGCTTGCTGGCCCCGGGGTGGAGGACCACGTAGGGCCGGGCCACCCCGTGGGCCGCGAGGAGCCTCTCCGCCCCCCGGCGGTCCTCGCCGGAGACGGGGAAGAAGAGGCCTTCCCCCTGGAGGCGGAGGCCCAGGGGCCCGAGAACCAGGGCGAACTGCTCCACGTGGTGGAGGTGCCATTCGCGCTCCCCGAAGGGAACGGGGTGGGTGAGAAAGGGAGCGCGGTGGTCGGTGGCGAGGCCAATCCGGACGGGGATTCGGGCCAACGCCGGAAGGAGAGCTTCCCTTAAGCCCTTGGGGAAGACGAGGGTGCCGTCGAAGGCCTCCCGGCGGAGCGCTGCGGCTTCGGCCACCGTCTCCCGCGGCCCGGTGCCGCGAAGGACACGGACCTCCGTGAAGAAGGGCATGGCCTCCACCACCCCCTTCACCTTCGGCTTCACCAGGGCGGTGAGGGAGAGGTCGGGCCGCCCCCGGCGGAGGGCGGCGAGGGCCGGGGTGCAGAAGAGGACGTCCCCCAGGAAATTGGGCAGGCGGACGAGAATCCGGCCGTTGGCGGGGAGCTCCGCCGGCGCCATGGCCCCCCCTCAGACCGCCGGATGGTCCGGCTCCAGCCCCTGAAGGACCTTGAGACAGTCGCCGAGGGCCATCCGGGCCATGGTCTCCCGGGTTTCCCGGCCGGCGGAGCCGATGTGGGGCAGGAGAACCACGTTGGGGAGCGCCGCGAGACCGGGCGTCAAGGCCGGTTCCCGCTCGTAGACGTCCAGGCCGGCGCCGAGGAGCCGGCCCTCCCGAAGGAGCTGGACCAGCGCCGCCTCGTCCACCACCGGCCCCCGGGCCGTATTGATCAGGATGGCGCCCTCCTTCATGGCACGAAGGCG
Organism: Acidobacteriota bacterium; assembly: GCA_049968315.1. Taxonomy (GTDB): domain Bacteria; phylum Acidobacteriota; class UBA4820; order UBA4820; family DSQY01; genus JBFLVU01. The sequence continues at coordinate 45,236 of JBMFRA010000012.1, read as the reverse complement.
CTGCGCCGAGAGGAGGTGCCGGGTCTCGGGGGTCAGGGGGCAGTGGAGGGAGACCACGTCGGAGAGGGCCAGCAAGCGGTCCAGCTCCTCGAAGCGGGCTCCGAGGGCCGCCTCCTCCGAGGGCAAGAGGGGGGTCCGGTTGTGGTAGAGGACCCCCATCCCGAAGGCCAGGGCCCGCCGGGCGACGGCCTTCCCGATCCTGCCCATGCCGACGATGCCCAGGGTCTTGCCCCCCAGGTCCATCCCCAGGCAGAGGGAGGGGGCCCACCCCCGGAACCGGCGGCGCCGCACGAGGCGGTCCCCTTCCACCACCCGGCGTGCCACGGCCAGAAGCAGCGCCCAGGTGAGGTCCGCCGTGGCCTCCGTCAGCACGTCGGGGGTGTAGGTGACCCGAACGCCGCGCCGGCGGGCGGCGGCGAGGTCCACGTTGTCGAGCCCCACGGCGTAGTTGGAGACCACCTTGAGGTTGGGGCAGGCCTCCAGGACCCTCTCGGTCACCGGATGGGAGAGGAGGACCACGGCGCCGTGGGCGTTGCGGAGGTGGCGCACCATGGCCTCCTCGTCCCCCGCCGCCACCTTCACCACCCGGACCCTGGCCCGGCCTTCGGCGAGGGTGAGGGCATCCCCTGGAAGGGGGGCGGTGAGGACGACGAGGGGCAGTCTTCCGCTGGCCATCCTTACCCTCACCAGAGTTTCAGAACGACGAGGGCCACGGTGGTGTCCCCCTTGACGGGCCCGATGTCGCTTCGCAGGGCGTACCCGGCGTCCAGAGTCCAGAAGGTCTGCCAGGGGCCGGCCACCGACCCCGAGAATCCAAGCCCCGTGTGGTTCTGCCAGAGGCCCGCCCCCTTGAGCGGCTGGACCCGGGCGTGCTCCAGGTTCACCCCGAAGCGGATGACCTCCGCGAGGTTGAACTGGTAGCCCACGGAGGCGAGGAAGCCCCGGTCGAAGCGGACCCCGCTGCCGGCGAAGCCCGCCAGGCTCTGCCGGCCCATGTAGGTGAACTGGTAGCGGCTGAAGCGGTCCAGGTCCTGGCCGTCCAGCCAGACCAGGGAGGCGGCGATCTTTTGGAAGCGCGGAAGGTAGAAGGCCTTGCTGAGCGCCAGCGACCACTGGGCGTAATCCTTGTTGGCGTCCACGTTGCGGGTGGGGCGGGTCCCCCACGGCTTCCAGTCGCTCCGGCGGTGCATCTCGTAGCCGGCGGAGAGGGTCCAGCCCCGGTAGGCGAAGTCGTACCCCACTTCCGCCTTCCAGTCCACGTGGTCCCGGGGGGTCACGAACCCCGGCGCCGTCCCGGAGGTGCGGGAAAACCCGAGGTACCGCCCGCCCAGGCTCAGAGAGAGTTTGGAGAACTCCTGGAAGCGCCAGCCGGCTCCCACCGAGACGTACTCCCTAAGGACCTTGACCCGTTGGCCCTTCTCCTCCCGGCCGCCCGCGAAGAGGCGATCCTCGAAGGGAACGGCGAAGAGGACGGCGCTCCCGAAGCCGTCCACCCGGGGGAGCAGGTTCACCCGCGAGGCGGTGAGGCTGTTCACCGCCCCGGCCACCAGGAGGTTCACCTGGGTCTTGGTCCCCCTGTAGTCGTAGTCGAAGTAGTTCACCCCCACCAGGGGCAGGGGGGCGGAGAGGCTCTCGTCGTAGTAGAAGCCCCCGGCGGCGAAGAGCCTGCCGGTCTTGGGATTCTCCTGGATCCGCCGGGTCCCGTCGGGCTGCTTCTCCAGGTACTTGAGCCCCTTCGGCGTCTCGGCGAGGATCCGCAGGTCGCTCCCCTCCGCCGCCGCCACCTCTTGACGGTAGGCGGGGTCGTTGACCACCGGCTCGCCGAAGCGGATCTCCCGTTCCCCGATGACGTTCTGGCCCGCCACCGAGAAGATCTGCTGGCCCCGGACCCGGGAGAGGAGCCAGAAGACCCGGCCGCCGGGCCCCTCGTAGGGGGCGTAGTCGTCGGTCTCCTCGCTGCTGACCATGGGCTCCTGGAGCCCCAGCTGGCGGACGCTCATCCGGATCTTCTGGTAGGTGGCCTTGTTGATCCACACCTTGCCGGTGTAGAGGCTTCCCCGGGCGCCGGGGGCGGGGACGAACTCCACCTCGAAACAGTCGTACCCCTCCACATGCGCATCCCGCACGTACCTATAGGTGTAGTCCTTCCCCAGGGTCAGCTCCAGGGGCAGGGTGTTGACCTTTTCCGGCTCCAGGATGGGCAGTTCGGGGATGGTCTTGCCCTTCCAGGCCACCCCGTTCACGAGAAGCCGCTTCTGGACCCACCGGGCCCCGGCGCCCTTCTCCCAGAAGAAGGTGTTTTCGAAGGTCACGTCCAGGCTTCCCGTCCCCCCGGGGAGCTTGAAGTGGTAGTCCACCTGGGCCTCCCGCCGCAGGGTGTCGAGGAAGAGGTTCTGCGGCTGAACCGCCGACTGGTGGCGGGCCAGGATCACCTCCACGGGGAGGCGGTAGACGCTGGAGACCGTCACTTCGTCGCTCCCCACCGTGCCGGTCTTCAGCCGGCTGAAGGAGAGCAGGAGGGGACGCCCCTCCCAGGGGACCCGAAAGAGGGTCTCTCCCTTCTTGGGATCGGCGGTGTACCCCACCTCCCGGCTCTCCCCCGAGGGAAGGGCGAAGAGGGAAGGGGTGGTCACGTCTCCCGTGGGGAAGGCAATCTCCAGGAGTCCCCGGGGGGAACCGGCCACGCGGGGAACCAGCAGGAGGGACTGCACCATCTTTTCCGGATCGAGGAGGGTGAGAAGGCCCACGTCGGGCCGGGGGGAACCGGAGGACGAGACCGACGTGGCCGTCAGGCCGAAGCCGGGGCCGGCGGCCGGGGAGAGGAGCCGGCGGAGGGTGTTGAGGGCCCTCCAGGTTCCGGGGAGGTCGGAGGAGGCCACGTCGGTAAAGGTGACCTCCCGGGAGGCGGAGACGAGGACCAGAAGCTGGGCCGCCAGTCCGCCCCCCACCCGGGGCAGGTGGACCAGGAGGGGAGCCCCCAGGTGGTAGGACTGGAGAAAGGAGGCCACCTCCTCCGGAGGCTGGCCCTCGGGGCCCGCCGCCTCGGCGGAGTAGCCTTCCACGTAGGCGCGGAAGTCCCGGGCGTACAGGGGCTCCATCAGGGGTAGGTCGGCGGGGGTCACCTCCCCGATGAGGACGGCGGCCCCGGAGCTCCCCCGGAGGGCCGCGAGAAGGCGCTTGAGCACGAAGGCCAGCCGCTCGGGCTCCTCAAGGAGCGTGGCCGAGAGCTGTTCCTGGCTCAGGGAGAGGCCCAGGGTGGATGCCGCCGCACCGGCGTGGTCCGACAGGGTGGCCAGGTACCGGAGGGTCTCCTCCTCCTCGGCGCCGCCGGGGAGGACCGTGGTCACGGTGAGGGGCGCCTGGACCCGCCGGGCAGCGGCCACCAGCCGGTCCAGGGCGGGCCAGTCGGGGTTCCGCGCCCACTGGGAGGGAATGGAGACGGTGAGGCCCACGGGGTTGGCGGCGTCCGGCGGCTCCGTCTCCAGAAGGGTCTCCGCCTCCGCCCACTCGCCGGGAGAGACCCGAAGGCCGAACCGGATTTGCTGGGGTACGGAGGCCGCCGCCGCCCACCCGGGGGCGGCGAGGAACAACCCCAAGAGCGCTGCTTTCACCCAATTCATGACGTCCTCCTGGCCGCTCTCAGCAACCTTAGCACAGCCCAAGAGCTCCTTGCGAAAGAAAGCGGCCCGGGGCTCCCGGGCCGCTGGGGTTCCCCTCGCGGGAGGCGGCACTACTCGCCGTCGTTGCCGATGGATTCGGAGGGGCAGGAGGCCTTGGCGTCCTCGCAAGCCTGCTCTTCTTCGGGGGTCTCGGGCTGCTTGTGGACGAAGGCGTGGGTCGAGTCCTCGTTCATCTGGAAGTGGTCGGGGGCGATGGAGACGCAGGAATCGCAGGCGATGCAGTTCTCGTCGACGTACCACTTCCCGGGGACGTTTTCGGCAACCTTCAGATTCGGATCGGCCATGGCGCGGAACCTCCTGGAACTCGGAGTGGGGCACCCCCCCATTCCAAAAGAGGCAAATATACGCTACGGCATGCCCGAAGTCAAGGAAGCGGTGAGGCGGTGGGGGCGGGAAGGGGCTTCCAGCCGCTTTTCCTTCCTCCTCCCCTCCTCACGATATAATGCCCGTATGGCGGCGATCCTGGTGGTGGACGACGAGCGGGAAATCCGGGCGGTCCTGAGGGGCATCCTGGAGCGCCAGGGCTTCGAGGTGGAGGAGGCGGGAACCCTCTCGGAGGCCCGCCGCAGGCTCCAGAGGGGACCGGCCCCCGACGCCCTCCTCCTGGACCTCCGCCTCCCCGACGGCGAGGGAACGGATCTCCTCGACGACCTGAGGAACCGGGCCCCGGAGGTCTCCGCCGTGGTGATCTCGGGCCACGGTTCCATCCCCGCCGCGGTGGAGGCGGTGCGGAACGGCGCCTTCGACTTCCTCGAAAAGCCCCTGGACCGCCAGCGCCTCCTCATCACCGTGCGGAACGCCGTGGAGCAGACCCTCCTCAAGCGGCGTGCCATGGAGCGGGGTCCCGGGGCCTTCCTCTTCGCCTCCCCCGCCATGGAAGCCCTCCTGGGGGAGGCCCGCCGCCTGGCCGCCTCCCCCGCCCCCATTCTCCTCGTGGGGGAGACGGGATCGGGCAAGGAGGTCCTGGCCCGGTGGATCCACGCCCACAGCCGGGAGGCCGCCGGTCCCTTCGTGGCCCTCAACTGCGCCGCCCTCCCCGAGAGCCTGGCCGAATCGGAACTCTTCGGCCACGTGAAGGGAGCCTTCACCGGCGCCGACGCGCCGCGGAAGGGGAAGTTCCAGGCCGCCGACGGCGGGACCCTCTTCCTCGACGAGGTGGGCGACCTCTCCCTGCCCCTGCAGGCCAAACTGCTGCGGGTCCTGGAGGAGGGGGCCGTGGAGCCGGTGGGGGCCGACCGGGCGGTGCCGGTGAAGGTCCGGGTCCTGGCCGCCACCCACCGGGACCTGGCGGCCCGGGCCCGGGAGGGAGCCTTCCGGGAGGACCTGCTCTTCCGGATCGGCGGCCTGCGCCTGCGGATCCCGCCCCTCCGGGAACGGCCCGAGGACCTCCCCCTCCTGGCCCAGCACTTCCTCGACGAGGCGCGGGTACGGCAGGGGTGGCCCCCGGCGGAACTTCCCTCCGCTGTTCTTCGGGTTCTCAGGGCCTACCCCTGGCCGGGAAACGTCCGGGAGCTGAGGTGGGCGGTGGAGCGGGCGGCCCTCCTGGCGGGCCCCGCCCTCCCCGGACCGGGCCACCTGCCGGCGGAGGTACGCCAGGGTGCCCCCGCCGCGGCCCCGGGGTCCCTGGAGGTGGCCCGGCAGGGTGCGGAGGCCCGCGCCATCGCCGAGGCCCTCGCCTCCGCCCGGGGGAACGTGGCCGCCGCCGCCCGCCTGCTGCATCTGAGCCGGTCCCGGCTCTACGAAAAGCTGGCCGAACTCTCCATCGACCCCGCCGCCTTTCGGCCCCGGCGCAAAGGACCCGAGGGGGAGGTGTGACGGGGGGCACCCCCCGCGGCACCCCTCCCCGAGCGGGGGCGGGGGTGTGCTAAGGTAGGGCCATGGCCGGGACCCTCGCCACCGGAGCCAAGCTGGAACGCCTCCTCCTGCACCGGGTGGGGAAGGCGGTGGCCGACTACGGCCTCATCCGTGCGGGAGACCGCGTGGCGGTGGCCCTCTCCGGGGGAAAGGACAGCTTCAGCCTCCTCCGCCTCCTCGCGCTCCTTCGAAGGCGGTCGCCGGTCCCCTTCGACCTCGTGGCCCTCACCGTCCACAACGGCAGCGAGTACTTCCAGTCGGGCCTCCTGGAGGCCTACCTCCGGGAGGAGGGAATCCCCTACCACGTCGAGCGGACGGAGATCACCCGGCTGGTGGAGGAGAAGCGGCGGCCCGGCTCGGCCTACTGCTCCCTCTGCGCCCGCCTGCGCCGGGGAGCGCTCTACGGAGCGGCCGAGCGCCTGGGCTTCTTCAAGCTGGCCCTGGGCCACCACCTGGACGACGCCGCCGAGACCCTCCTCATGAACCTCTTTTTCGAGGGCGCGCTCAGGTCCATGCCGCCCAAGCTCTTGGCGGAGAACGGCCGCATCACCCTCATCCGGCCCCTCCTCTACGTCCCCGAGTCCATGCTGCGGGACTACGCACGGGAGCAAGGCTTTCCGCTCATCGACTGCGGGTGCTGGCTCTGCGGCCAGCGGGAACAGGAGCGGGCCCGGATGAAGGCCCTGGTGGAGGAGGTGGCCGGCCGGTACCCCATGGTGCGGAGGTCCATCCTCTCTGCCCTCCGCCGGGTGGAGCCCCGCTTCCTGCTGGACGGGCGCCTCCACGACTTCGAGCGGGAGGAAACGCCGTGGCGGCCCTGACGGAGAGGGACCTGCTGGACCTCTACCGGAAGATGCGGGCCTACCGCTGGCTCTTCCTGGTCTACGCCGCCTCGGCGGTGCTCTACGGCGCCGCCGCCCTGGCCCTCTCCGGTGCCGCGCCGGTCCGGAGGCCCCTCCTGGGCGACGGGGTCCTGGCTTACGGGGTCTTCTGCGTTTTCTCGGTCCTGCTGGGCCGGCACGTGGCCTTCCGCCCCCGCACCCTGAAGGCCCGGCGCCTCGACAGCCTCTCCGCCATGGCTTCCTACGCCTTCTCCACCCTGCTCTTCCTACTGGCCGCCGGGGAGACCCTGGGCATGGCCGCCGTGGCGGCGGCCTCCCTGGGGGCCTGGCCTCCCTGGAAGCCAGGCCTCCTGTGCCTCTGGCAACTCTTGGTGGCCGTGGTCCTTTCACCCGAACGTTCCCACTGGGACCGGCTCCTCTCCGTCTGGTCGAGGACCTTTCCCGAAGGAGGTCGAGATGGTGAGACGTAAGCTGCTGCTCGCCGCCCTGTTTCTGGTCCTGGCCCTGCCCTTCCGCGGGGAGTTCTTCAGCAAGAAGTACGACTTCGCCCAGGAGCGGTGGATCCGCCTCAACGAGAAGGTGGGGGAGGTGGAGGTCCAGGACATCATCTTTCAGTTTCCCGCCTACGTGGGTCCCCGGAAGTTCAACTTGGAGGGGCGGAACCGGGCTCTCGTGAACGTGAAGAACTACGGGACCGCCAAGACCCGGGTCTACGTGGCCGTGGCCCTCTTCGACGGCGCCGGCCACCTGGTGGGGTGCGGCACCAACGGCAACAAGCTCTGGTACGCCCGGCCGGGCAAGACCGAATCCTTCAGCGTGCCCTTCAGCTACGTCAAGTCCCAGCTGGCCACCGCCCAGACCTTTTACCTGGCCGTGGAGACGGAACCGGCCCTCTGAGGCGGCCGTGCACCGCCGTCGCGAGAGAAAGGAGACGGGGGAAGCTCCGGTGCCGGGAGGGGAGGAGCGGCTCCTCCCTCCCGGCACCGCCCGGCGCCTTTCCCCCTACCTGCTCCCCGGGAGGCTCCAGCGGCTGGAGGAGGTCCTCGCCTCCCGTACGGGGAGCTTCGTCCTGGTCCTGGACCGCCTCTACGACCCCCACAACCTTTCCGCCATTCTGCGAACCGCCGAGGCCTTCGGCCTCCAGGAGGTCCACCTGGCGGGCTCCTTCCCCGACCGGCTGAACCCCCAGGTGGCCCTGGGGGCGGAACGGTGGCTGACGGTCCGGCGGTGGCCGGACCCCACGGCGCTCCTGGCGCACCTCCAGGAACGGGGGTTTCTCCTGGCGGTCACCGTGCCCGGAGGGGAAGGCCGGGATCCTTCTTCCTTCGACCCCCCCGGCCCCACGGCCCTGGTTCTGGGCAACGAACACGATGGGGTATCGGACCTCTTCCTTCGCCGTGCGCAGGCCAAGCTGACCCTCCCCCTCCGGGGCTTCTCCCAGAGCCTCAACGTCTCGGTGGCGGCGGGGATCTTCCTCTGGGCCCTCGCGGGGCGCCCAGCCCTTCGGCTCCCCCTGGAGGAGAGCCGCCGGGAGGCCCTACGGGACCGTTGGGTCTACGGAAGCCTGCCCCGGGCGGAGGAGATCCTCCGGCACCTCGACGGGGTCGCTTCCCTCCAGGGAGAAGAGGGCGCTGGAGCCGCCGGGGCCGATCCGCAGGTGGAGCCCCTCCCGCCGGAACTGGGGGACGAAGCGGACCACGAGGCCCCCTGAAGCCACCGTTCCGCTCCGGTGGAAGTGGCCCACCACCGCTTCGTCCACCCCGCGGGCCCGGAGGTCCGCCGCCCACCGTTCCAGTTCCCGGACCGGCTCGTACCGCTTGAAGACCCGGTTGGTCCCCGAGAGCCGCCCCTCCAGAAAGAGGCCCAGCCGGGCCGCCCAGCGGGGAGGCAAGGCCCCCACGAAGGCCCGGGCGGCGGCGGAACGGGCCACCTCCCGGAAGGCCAGGTAGGGCCGGTCGGAGGTGTTGATGAGGTCGCCGTGCTCGAAGTGGAAGCGCCGTCCCCCCGCCGGGAGATCCAGCGACTCCCGGACCCGGAGCCCCAGGCGGGCCACCTCTTCCGCCACCAGGTAGTCCCGGTTTCCGGCGAGGTAGGTGACGGGGCGCGCTTCCGCCGTGCGGGCCAGGGCATCGAGGACCCCGGCCTGGGCCGGGGTCAGGGCCTCCCGGGGCCCCACCCAGACCTCGAAGAGGTCCCCCAGGAGAACGAGGTGCCGGGCACCCGAGTGGAGAAAGAGGTCGAGCCAGCGGTGGAAGGAGGGGATGGCGGGGTCCTCCCTCCCGAAATGCGGATCGGCCAGGCACCAGGCGGCGTCTCGCTCCATGGCGCGTCCCTCCCGGGGGAGGGTACCACCGCCCCCGCGGCGGAGAAAGGCCGCAGGGCTTGCGAAGCGGCCTACACGGCGCTAGGATGATCGGTGGAGGAAGGAAAGACATGGAGATCCAGGTCGTCTCGCAGAAGCGGTGCGAGGCCGTGGACGTGACCCGCAACGTCCAGCAGGCCTGCCGCCAGTGGGGGGGCACGGGGGCCGTCCTGGTGTACTGCCCGCACACCACCTGCGGCGTGGGGCTCAACGAGAAGTTCGACGCGACGGTGGCGGGGGACATCCTCGCCTGGCTCGAGCGCCAGGTGCCCCAGGGCGCCGGGTACGCCCACGCCGAGGGCAACGCCGACGCCCACATCAAGACCCTGCTCACCGGGAGCCAGGTCCTCCTGCCGGTGCGGCAGGGGAACCTCCTCCTGGGCCGGTGGCAGGGGCTCTTCCTCTTCGAGTTCGACGGGCCGCGCCACCGAACCCTGTGGGTCAGCTTCCTCCCGGGGGAGTGAGGCGGGCGCCGGCCCTCACTCGTTCCGGGTGACGAAGCCCTCGAGGCCGGCCTCCGCCAGGCGGCGCTGGAGCGCCTCGGCCTCCTCCTCCGACGCCAGGTGGCCCACGCGGACCCTGTAGAAGTCGTGGAACTTCACCACGTACGCGTCGGCGTGGCCCTCTTTCAGCCGGTCCCGCAGGCGGGTGGCGTTGTCGGCGTTCAGGAAGGCCCCCACCTGGACGGTGTAAGAGCCGTCGAGGACCTGGGCCGGCACCCCGGCGGCGCCCACCAGGATCTCCCCGGCGGGGATCCGGCCGGCGGGACGCCCCCGTCCCGCCTCCAGGACCTCGATGCGCACCTTGGCGAGGCCCTTGCCGGCAAAGCCCAGCCGCTGGGCGGCCCCGTAGGAGCAGTCGAGGATCCTCCCCCGGACAAAGGGGCCGCGGTCGTTGATCTTGAGGACCGCCTCCCGCCCGTTCTCCAGGTTGGTGACCTTGCACCGGGATCCCAGGGGCAGCGTCCGGTGGGCCGCCGTCAGGTCGTACATGTCGAAGGGCTCCCCCGAGGCGGTGGGTTTTCCGTGGAACTCCTTCCCGTACCAGGAGGCCACCCCCACCTGGACCCGCTCCTTCCGGGGCAGGACCTCGGGCCCGCGGTGGCGGCGAAAGCCGCCGCAGGCGGCCAGCGCGGCGAGACAGACGATCGCCGCCCCGCGAAGCCATAGGAGCCCTCGGCCTCTCACCGTCTCGCCTCCCCCGTCGGGGTGTCCTCCTGGGCCTCCCGCCCTCGGGACCTCAGGAACCGCAGAAAGACCAGGAATCCGGCCAGCCCCAGGAGCACCGCCCCCCCGAGGACGAAGAGCACCAGGGAGGGGCCGCCGGAGGGGCCCCGTTCCCCCCCGAACCAGGAGCGGACGGCCTCCAGGGCCGGCATGCCTTCGAAAAGGAAGTAGAGAGAGGAGAGAAGGGCCCGGATGAGACGCAGGATGCCGTCCGTCATGGCCGTTCTCCCTGTACCGCCGCCGGGGCGGCCGCCGCGGTCAGCGCCCGAAGGGCTGCTCCACGTCGAGGAACTGGCGCTGGACCTTCGCTCCCTTGGGGATCTCCACGCGGAAGTCTTCGTCGGTGAGCACCGGGTTGGTCTCCCAGCGGCTGAAGTCGAAGCGGATCCGGTCGCCGTCGGGCTGGACCACCTCCAGGGAGGAGAGGAGGGCCGTCTCCCCGTCCACCCAGAAGTGCAGGGCCGAGACCTTCCGCTTGGCCCGGAGCTTGAGGGGAACCAGCTCCACGTGCAGGGTCCCGTTGGCCCATTCGGTGGTCCGGATCTCCAGGTTCCGGGTGATCTCCTCCAGCGGCTGGCCCACGGCCAGGTAGCGGAGGATCTTGTTCTGGTGGCGCCGGATGTCCTGCACCACCACCTTCCGGGCGGCGGCGTCCACGATGAGGAGGTCGCCGTCCTTCACCAGGTAGGAGAGGCGCGCGGGAGAGGTGTACCGGTAGAGGGCGGTGGAGGGCTTCTTGAGGAGGAGGACCCCCTTGAGCACCTGGGGCTCCTTCAGCATCTGGAAGCGGTTGGTCTGGACGAAGGAGACCCTCAGGGTTTGGAGCTCCTTCTGGAGGGCGTTCATCCGGTCCAGAAGGGCCGAGACCTTGGGATCCACCGGGGGGGAGGAGGCCGGCGGCGGGGCGGCGGGAACGGCGGCGGCCCCCAGCAGGAGGAGCAGGAGAAGGAGGATCCGGATCGCCCTAGCCATGGCGGAAGTGCCTCGCGCCGGTGAAGACCATGGCGAGCCCCAGGCGGTCGGCGGCGGCCACCACCTCGGCGTCCCGGATGCTGCCCCCCGGCTGGATCACCGCCGTGACGCCGGCGGCGGCCAGCTCCTCCACGCCGTCGGGGAAGGGGAAGAAGGCGTCGGAGGCGGCCACGCACCCCTTGGGGTCCCGGTAGGCCTTCATCCGCGCGATCTTCACCGAGTCCACCCGGCTCATCTGGCCGGCGCCGATCCCCACGGTCCCTTCCCGGTCTCCCAGAACGATGGCGTTGCTCTTGACGAACTTGCAGACCTTCCACATCAGTTCCAGGCCCGCCGATTCCTCTCCGGTGGGCGCCCGCTTCGTCACCACGCGGCGCTCCTCCGGGAGGCCGGGCAGGTCCTGGGTCTGCACGAGAAGGCCCCCCGCCACCCGCTTGAAGTCCCACCCCGGGAAGGGGTCCTGGTCCGCCAGGGCCAGCACCCGGAGGTTCTTCTTCTTGGAGAGGAGGGCCAGGGCCTCCCCGTCGAAGGCGGGGGCGGCCACGATCTCCAGGAAGAGGTCCGAGAGGGCGCGGACGGCGGCGGCGTCGCAGGGGACGTTGAAGACCACGATCCCACCGAAGGCCGAGAGGGGGTCGGTAACCCGGGCCCGTTCGAAGGCGGCGGCGGCGTCCTTGCCGATCCCTACGCCGCAGGGGTTGGTGTGCTTGATGATGGCGGCGGCAGGGCGGGGCAGTTCGCAGACCAGCGACCAGGCCCCGTGGAGGTCCAGGAGGTTGTTGAAGGAGAGTTCCTTCCCCTGGTACTGGCGGAGGGCCGCCAGGAAACGGTCCCCTTCCCCGTAGAAGGCGGCCTCCTGCTGGGGGTTCTCGCCGTACCTGAGGTCCTGGACCTTCCGGAAGTAGAGGGGCAGGAACTCGGGAAAGGTGCCGCCGTTCCGGGTGAGGTCCTCTCCCTCCACCCGCACGTTCCCGAGGTAGCGGGCGATGGCGCCGTCGTACCGGGCCGTCCGCTCGAAGGCCTTGGCGCTGAGGCGCAGGCGGGTGGCGGCGGTGACCCCGCCCTCCCGCTCCATCTCCGCCAGCAGCACCGGGTAGTCGGCGGGATCCACCACCACGGTGACGCTCTCGAAGTTCTTGGCCGCCGACCGCACCATGGAGGGCCCGCCGATGTCGATGTTCTCCACCGCCTCCTCGATGGAGGCTCCGGGGCTCGCCACCACCCGCTCGAAGGGGTAGAGGTTCACCACCACGAGGTCGATGGGCTTGCCGCCGATGCGCTCCAGGTCCCCGAGGTGCTCGGGCGTCCGGCGGGCCAGGATCCCCCCGTGGACCCTGGGGTGGAGGGTCTTGACCCGGCCGTCCATCACCTCCGGCGAGCCGGTGTACGCCGAGACGTCGGTGACGGGGATCCCCGCCTCCCTGAGGGCCTTGGCGGTGCCTCCCGTGGAGAGGATCTCCACCCCCCGCGCGCTGAGGGGGCGGCAGAAGTCGAGGAGGCCGTCCTTCCGCGAAACGGACACCAGAGCCCTTCGGATGGGTACGGTCTTCATGGTCGTCTTCCCTCCGGTCCGGGATCCTCGGGGGCGGGGGGGCCGCCGAAGGGGGCCGCCGAGAGGTCCCCGCCCATGGTACCCCAGACCCGCGCCCAGACCTTGGCGGTGTCGGAGGCGGCGTGGGAGAGGGCCGCCTGGGCCACGCCGAAGGCGTTGGACCGGTCGTCGAAGGTCTCCGAGGAGACCCGCTTGCCTTCCGGATAGTAGCAGGTTTTCAGGGCCGCGCGGTACCGCTCCGCCGAAAGGGCCCGCTGCGCGAAGTACCCGGAAAGGTCGTTCTCCAGAGGGGGGCTCCGCCAGCCGTCGAAGGAGAGGATGAGCAGGGGGAGCTTCCGCTCCACGTACCGGGCGTAGTCCCCTTCCACCTCCCGGAGGGCCGGCTCGGCGTTCTCGAGGAAGGGGTCGTTGAGGAGCCACACCAGGCCCGCCATGCGCCCGAAGGAGTGGGCCACCGAGGCGAAGGGGGCCCGCTCCCGCGACAGGCGGGGGGCCCGGTCCGTCTCCCCCCGAAGGCGGTCCACCAGGTCGCCCCGGGTCCGGCCCCGCCCCTCGGCCAGGGCCTCCTCGAAGCCCCGGTCCACGTCCCTCCGGTGGGCGAGGAGGACCGACCGCAGGGAGGCCGGGGAGAGCCGCAGGGCCGCGTCCACCGTCCTGCGCGCGGCCCGGGGCCCCAGGGCAGACAGGAGAAGGGGCGCGAGGACGAGCAGCGTCCCCGCGCCCCAGAAACGCAACCGCCTCACGCTTTCTTCATCTGGGCGATGATGGCGTCGCCGAACTCGGAGCACTTGAGCTCCTTCACGTCGGTGTGGCCCTCGGCCTTCATCAGCCGGGCGAAGTCGTAGGTGACGGTGTGGGCGGCGATGGCCCGCTCGATGCCGAGGATCAGGAGGTCCGCCGCCTCGTTCCAGCCCAGGTGCCGGAACATCATCTCGCCGGAGAGGATCACCGAACCCGGGTTCACCTTGTCGAGGTTGGCGTACTTGGGGGCGGTGCCGTGGGTGGCTTCGAAGACCGCGTGGCCGGTGACGTAGTTGATGTTGCCGCCGGGGGCGATGCCGATGCCCCCCACCTGAGCGGCCAGGGCGTCGGAGAGGTAGTCCCCGTTGAGGTTCAAGGTGGCGATGACGTCGAACTCGTCGGCCCGGGTCAGCACCTGCTGGAGGGTGATGTCGGCGATGGTGTCCTTGATGAGGAGCTTCTTCTTCCACTTCCCGTCGCCGTGGGTGGGCCAGAGGGCCAGGGCGGCCTCCACCTCCTTGAGGACCTCCGCCTTCTTGTCGGGGGCGAACATGGAAAGGCCCGGCTCGATCATGGCGGCGTTCTCCTCCACCGAGAGGGAACCGTTCCGTTCCTTGTTGTCCAGGATCCAGGACTCCCGCTGGGTCACCACGTGCTCCCGGAACTCCTGGGTGGCCACCTGGTACCCCCAGTCCTTGAAGGCCCCCTCGGTGAACTTCATGATGTTGCCCTTGTGGGTGAAGTTCACGCTCTTCCGGCCCCGCTTGAGGGCGTAGGCGATGGCCGCCCGGCAGAGGCGCTTGGAGCCCTCCTCGGAGACGGGCTTGACGCCGATGCCCGAGGACTCGGGGAAGCGGATCTTCTTGACGCCCATCTCCTGCATCAAGAACTCGATGACCTTCTTCACCTCGGGGCTGAAGGCCTTCCACTCGATGCCGGCGTAGATGTCCTCCGTGTTCTCCCGGAAGATCACCATGTCCACCTTCTCGGGGTGTTTCACCGGGCTGGGGACGCCGGGGAAGTACTTCACGGGGCGGAGGCAGACGTAGAGGTCCAGGAGCTGGCGGAGGGCCACGTTGAGGGAGCGGATGCCGCCGCCGATGGGGGTCGTCAGGGGTCCCTTGATCCCCACGAGGTAGGTCCGGAAGGCCTCCACCGTGTCGTCGGGGAGCCATTCGCCGAACTTGTGGAAGGCCTTCTCCCCGGCGAAGACCTCCATCCAGGCGATCTTCTTCTTCCCCCCGTAGGCGATCTCCACCGCGGCGTCCAGGACCCGCTGGGAGGCCCTCCAGATGTCGGGGCCCGTCCCGTCTCCCTCGATGAAGGGCAGGATGGGGCGGTCGGGGACCTGGAGTTCGGTTCCTTTCATGACGACGGGCTCGCCGTCTTTGGGCGGGGCGACGATCTTGAACGCGGCCACGGGACACCTCCTCCGTCTCGGGAAACGGGTTGCCACCTGGCGGCCCGGACTCGGGGCCCTCCCCCGAGGCCCGGCCGTATTCCCCCCAGGCCTTTCAGTCTACCCCGCGCCTTTCCCGCCGGTCAATGGATCCTCTGGAACGGGAAGGGCCTTCCCCTGCGGCGCTCCCCGGGCATCCCCCCCATGTGACTTGCGGCGGCGGCCTCCCTTGGAGTACACTTCGGACACCGTTCGAAGGAGGTCTCCGTGGCGGAGTACCTGGTTCGTTGCTGGAACTGCCTCGGCGAGTACGACGCCCTCACCGCCGTCTGGTGCTCCTGCAACCCCAACCGTCCTACCAAGGTCTGCCCCTTCTGCCTCCAGTGTTTCTGCAGCGCCCCGGAAGAGTTTCACGAGACCTTCTGGTCCCAGGCCCCCGAGGGCCTCCGCACCGACCGGGAGATGCTGGCGCGGGCCCGGGGCCCACTGGGAGAGGCACTCATCCGCGCCAAGGCCATCACCTCCGAACAGCTCCTTGAGGCGCTGAAGCGCCAGAGCCAGGAGGGCGGGAGGCTGGGGGAGATCCTGGTGGCGTTGGGGCATCTCACCCAGGAGACCCTCGACGCCTTCCTGGCCAGCCAGCGGTCGGTCACCCAGGTTTCCCTCAAGGACTCCCCCCCCGACCCCATGCTGGTGGCGGCGGTGGGGGCCGAAGAGTGCCTGAGGCGGATGGTGGTGCCCATCAGCCGGGAGACCCTCTCGGGGCGCAACCTGCTGACCCTGGCCATGGCCAACCCCTCCGACGGGGAGACCATCGAGTTCGTGCAGAACGCCACCGGCTGCCAGGTCCTGGCCCTCCAGGCGAGCCGGGAGGAGATCGCCGCCTTTCTGGCTCCCTTCCAGGGCGGCTCCGCCGCCCCCGCCGCCGACCCCGAACCGGCGGCCCGGCTGGCCACGGACCTCATCCGCAAGGCCATCTCCCGGGGAGCCTCCGACCTCTACGTCGAACCGCGGGAGGACGAGGTCTCCATCCACCTCCGGATCGACGGCTTCCTGTACAAGGCCAAGCCCGTGGCCCGGGACCTCCGGGATGTCCTCACCACCGAGCTCAAGCGGCTGCTCCGGCTGGACACCTCCATCAGCGACCGGCCCCAGTCCAACCGGGTGGTCATGCGCTCGGGGGATCAGCGGTACGAGGTCATCGCCCACAGCCTCCCCACCCGCAGCGGAGAGAACCTTTCCCTCAAGATCATCAACCGGGACACCTTCTTGAAGAGCTACGACCAGCTCGGCATCCCGCCGGAGGACCAGAAGATCCTCCGGGCAGCCCTCAGCGCCCAGCGGGGCCTCGTCCTCCTCAGCGCCCCGCTCTTCCACGGCTGCACCACCACCCTCTACGCCGTGATGAACGACTTGGCCTCCGAGGGCACCCGCAAGATCGTCAGCATCGAGGCCCAGAGCGTCTGCCCCGTGCCCAACGTCTCCCAGATCTCCCTGGGGGACAACCACGACGCCGAGGCCACCGTCACCACCATGAAGGCCCTCTCCAGCATCCAGCCCGACGTCTGCATCGTGGCGGACCTCCTGGACAGCGGGGCCATGGCCTCCCAGATCCAGAAGCTCATGGGGCAGGTCCTGGTGGTGGCCACCCTGGAGGCCCCCGGGACCGTGAAGGCCCTCCTGGGGGCCATGGCCGCCGGCATCTCCCCGCAGGAGCTCGCCCAGAACCTCCTCCTGGTGCTCAACCAGCGTCTCATCCGGCGGAACTGCCCCGCCTGCTCCGCCCCGCTGCCCCTGTCGGAGAATACCCTCCGCATGATGGGCCTCAGCGAAGAGGAGGCGCGGGAACTCACCGGCTGCCAGCAGGGCCAGGGGTGCCCCGAATGCTCCGGCATCGGCTACCGCGGCCGCCTGGCCCTCTTCGAGATCCTGAGTCCCACGCCGGTCTTTCGGAAGGCTCTCGCCAAGGGACCCGCGGAAAAGACCCTGGAGCGGGAGGCCCTGAAGTCGGGCATGGTCCCCCTCCGCCAGCGGGCCCTCGAGGCCATCGAGAAGGGCCTCACGGGGCCCGAGGAGTTCCGGAAAGAAGCCTTCTGAGGCCGCCGGCCTCTGGCCTCTCCCCCCTCCGTTGGCTACACTGGGCGCCGGGAGGACCCGAACGGTGGCCCTGCTCCTCTTCGACATCGACGGGACGCTGGTGCGGCCTTTGGGAATGGGCCGGAGGGCCTTTCTGCAGGCCCTCGCCAGCCTTCCCGAAGCCCGCGGCCCCGCACCGGACTTCCCCTACGACGGCCTCCTGGACGGGGAGATCGCCCGGGCCACCCTCACCGCCCTGGGGATTCCCCCCACCCCGGAACGGTTGTCCCTCCTCCTCCACCGTTACGTGGACCGCCTGGAGCAGGAGCCCTTCCCCCCCCCGGGGGCGTACCGCTGCGAGGGGCTCCCCGGCTTCCTCGATGCGGCCCGCTCCCGGGGACACACCCTGGCCCTTCTCACGGGAAACGTCCGGCGGGGGGCGGAGGTGAAGCTCCGGGCCGCCGCCCTCGACGGCTATTTTCGCAACGGCGGAGAGCTCCTGGGCGCCTTCGGCGAGGACGGGGCCCGGAGGGAGGAGCTCGTGGCCGTGGCGATGGAGCGTTGTGCCCTGGTGGCCGGAAGGCCCTTCTCCCCCGAAGAGACCTGGGTGGTGGGGGACTCGCCCAGGGACGTGGAGGCCGCCCGGGGGGGCGGTGTCCGGTGCGCCGCCGTGGCCACGGGACGGACGCCGCCGTCCCTCCTCCGCCGCGCCGGGCCGGACCTCTTCCTGGAAAGCCTCCGGGAAGACGGGGACCTCCTGAAGGCCCTCCAAGGGGGGGACCGGTGAGCGCCCGGCCGCCCCGGATGGACCGGCTCCTCGGCTCGCCGGAGGGCCAGGCCCTGCAGGCCCGCTTCGGGGGGCGGGAGACCAAGCGGGTCCTCCGGGAGGTTCTCCTGGAGGGGTCACGGGGCTGGAGGAACGGAGGCCCGGTGCCCCAAGAGGGGGAGATCCTCGGGGAGGCCGGCCGGCGGCTCGAGGCCCTCTTCCGCCCCCCCCTCCGCCGGGTCCTCAACGCCACCGGGGTGGTCCTCCACACCAACCTGGGGCGGGCGCCCTTCTCCCCCGGCCTCCTCCGGGAGGTCTCGGAGGTCCTCTCCGGCTACACGGACCTGGAGCTGGACCTCGCCGGGGGCGGGCGGGGCCACCGGGACGCCGCCCTGGAAGGCCTCCTGCGCCGCCTCTTCGACACCGACTACGCCGTTCTCGTGGTGAACAACAACGCCGCCGCCACCCTCCTGCTGCTCAACACCTTCTCCGCCGGCCGGGAGACGCTGGTGAGCCGGGGGGAGCTGGTGGAGATCGGGGGCGGCTTCCGGATGCCGGAGGTCATGGCGGCCTCGGGGGCCCGCCTCCGGGAGGTGGGGACCACCAACCGGACCCGCCCCGCCGACTTCCGGAAGGCGGCGGGGCCGGAGAGCGGGCTCCTCCTGAAGGTCCACACCAGCAACTACCGGATCGTGGGCTTCACCGAGGAGGTCTCCCTCCGGGACCTCACGGCCCTGGGCCGGGAACTCCGCCTGCCCGTGGCCTTGGACCTCGGTTCGGGCCTGCTCTGGGAGGGCCTGCAGCCCCTCCTGCCCGACGAGCCTTCGGTGGCCGAAGCCCTGAAGGAAGAACCGGACGCCCTCTGCTTCAGCGGAGACAAGCTGCTGGGGGCCTGCCAGGCCGGGATCCTGCTGGTCAAGCCCCGCTGGGCCGAGGCCTTTCGGAAGAACCCCCTCACCCGGGCCATGCGGGTGGACAAGGTCACCTACGCCCTTTTGGGGGCGGTGGCCCAGCGGTACCTCCGGGACCGGCCGGGGGAGATTCCCGCCCTGGCCCTCCTCGGCCGCCCCGAGAAGGAGCTTCGCCGGCGGGCCCGGGCCCTCCGTCGGCGCCTCTTGGCCCTCTGCCCCGGCGCCTTCGATCTGGAGGTGGCGGCCGCCGAGGGCCGGAGCGGCGCCGGGTCGGCCCCCGTGACGCCCCTGCCCTCTCCGGCCCTGGCGGTGGTGCCCCTGCGGGGTTCCGCCGAGGAGCTGGAACGGTTCCTGAGGACCGGCGGCGAGCCCCCGGTCCTGGCCCAGGTGGCCGAAGGCCGGGTCCTTCTCCACCTGAGGACCCTGCTTCCCGGGGAGGAGGCCCTCCTCGCCGCCCGCCTCCTCGCCTACGCCGGCCGGCAGGGCTAGGAGCCTCCGTAGGTGGGGCATTTGGCCCCGCTTCCGCCCCCGGAGGGGAGGGCCGGTTTTGGACCTTCGGCCCAAACGGACTATATTGTTCGCCTTCGCCCGGGCAGGTCCCCGGGAAGGCACGCACGGAGGCCACGACGATGGTTGCGCCCGTACAGGGGGGAGGATCCTGCGCCGGTGCCTACGGCGAAGTCTTCTCCCGCCGGGTGACGGCGCTGGGGGGCCACTTCGGCTCCGGCAAGACCGAGCTGACCCTCTCGGCGGCCCTGGCCCTGGCCTCCTCCTTTCCGGTCCTCTCTCTGGTGGACCTCGACCTGGTCAAACCCTACCTCCGCTCCCGCTCGGCCCGGGGGCTCCTCAAGGCTGCCGGCGTGGAGCTGGTGGCCCCGCTGGGGGAGTACTTCTCCGCCGACCTCCCCATCGTCCTTCCCGAGATCCGGAACCGCCTCGTGGACCCCGGCCGGAAGATCCTCCTGGACGTGGGCGGAGACGACCTCGGGGTGCGGGCCCTGGCCTCCCTCAGCGACGCGGTGCCGCCCTCGGAGACGGACTTCTTCCTGATCGTGAACTTTCGGCGGCCCCTCACCCCCGACGTGGCCTCCGCCGCCGAGATGGCCCTCCGGATCGCCGCCGTTTCGCGCCTCAGGCCGACGGGCCTTCTGGCCAATACGCACCTCATGGGCGAGACGACGGCGGAGGTGGTCCTCGACGGCCTCCGGCTCGCCGAGGAGGCCGGACGGTCCCTGGGCCTTCCCGTCCGGGGGGTGGGGGTGCCAGAGGCCCTGGCAGCGGACCTGGCGGATCGTACCGGCGGCGTTCCGGTCCTTCCCGTGCGCCGGATCGTCCGCCCGCCCTTCGAGATGGACCGGGAGAGGCGCACCGTGGGGCCTCTCTTCGTGGTGGGATGAGCGGGGCGCCCCCGGCGGCCCCCTTCCGGTAAGGAGCGCGACGTGCCCCGGATCGTGATCGACCCCGAGCGGTGCAAGGGCTGCGAGCTGTGCGTGAAGGCCTGTCCCCAGCAGATCCTCGGCATGGGGAAGGAGATCAACTCCAAGGGCTACTTCTACGCCCGGATGGTGGAGCAGAAGCGGTGCATCGGGTGCCGCCTCTGCTGCATCACCTGCCCGGACGTGGCCATCGAGATGCACGTCCACGGCACTCTCTACCACTACTTCGCCTACTGAAGGGAGCGGC
This sequence comes from Acidobacteriota bacterium, assembly GCA_049968315.1. Lineage (GTDB taxonomy): Bacteria > Acidobacteriota > UBA4820 > UBA4820 > DSQY01 > JBFLVU01. The sequence continues at coordinate 25,172 of JBMFRA010000012.1, read as the reverse complement.
CATGGCCAAGAAACTGATGAAGGGCAGCGAGGCCATCGGCGAGGCCGCGGTCCAGGCGGGCTGCCGCCTCTTCTTCGGCTACCCCATCACCCCCCAGAACGAGATCCCCGAGTACCTCTCCCACCGCCTGCCCCAGGTCGGGGGGACCTTCGTCCAGGCGGAGAGTGAGGTGGCGGCCTCCAACATGCTCTACGGGGCCGCGGGGAGCGGGGAGCGGGTCTTCACCTCCTCCAGTTCCCCCGGCATCTCCCTGATGCAGGAGGCCATCTCCTACATCGCCGGGAGCGAACTGCCGTGCGTCATCGTCAACATCATGCGGGCGGGGCCGGGCCTGGGGGGGATCCTCCCCTCCCAGTCGGACTACTTCCAGGCCACCAAGGGGGGCGGCCACGGCGACTACCGCCTCCTGGTCCTGGCCCCCTGGTCGGTCCAGGAGGCGGCGGACCTGGTCCAGGACGCCTTCGACCTGGCGGACTACTACCGAAACCCGGTGATGATCCTGGGGGACGGCCTCATCGGCCAGATGATGGAGCCGGTGGAGTTCAAGGAGCGGAAGCCCATCAAGGAACTCCCCCCCAAGACCTGGGCCGCCACCGGGTGCAAGGGGGACCGCCCCACCAACATCATCAACTCCCTCTTCCTGGACCCCCAGGTCCTGGAGGACCACAACCGAAAGCTCAAGGCCAAGTACGAGGCCATGGAGCGGGACGAGCCGCGGTGGACCGAGTACGGCACGGGGGAAGACTACGACATCCTGGTGGTGGCCTACGGAACGGTGGCCCGGGTCTGCTCCACGGCGGTGGAGGACCTCCGCTCCCAGGGGATCCGCGCGGCCCTCTTCCGCCCCGTCACCCTCTACCCCTTCCCCTACGCCGCCCTGCACCGGGCGGCGGAAAGGGCGAAAGCGCTGCTCACCGTCGAGCTCTCCACCGGGCAGATGGTGGAGGACGTCCACCTGGCGGTGCAGGGATCCCGGCCGGTCCACTTCTACGGGAGGCAGGGAGGGATGCTGGCCTCCCCCGAGGAGGTGGCGGAGCGGATCCGAGCCCTCGCCGCGGGCACGGCCAAGGAGGTCTCCCATGGCTGAGACCGTCGTCTTTGCGCGCCCAAAGGCCCTGGCCCCGGTCCAGACCCACTACTGCCCGGGGTGCACCCACGGCGTCATCCACCGCCTGGTGGCGGAGGCCCTCGACGAGCTGGGCCTCAGGGAACGCACGGTGGGCATCGCCCCGGTGGGCTGCTCGGTCCTCGCCTACAACTACTTCTCCACCGACTTCCACGAGGCCTCCCACGGGAGGGCCCCGGCGGTGGCCACCGGCGTCAAGCGGGCCCGCCCGGACCTCATCGTCTTCTCCTACCAGGGAGACGGCGACCTCGCCTCCATCGGCATGGGGGAGATCGTCCACTGCGCCAACCGGGGGGAGAAGGTGACGGTGATCTTCGTCAACAACGCCATCTACGGCATGACCGGCGGCCAGATGGCTCCCACCACCCTGCCGGGCCAGGTGGCCACCACCTGCCCCCTGGGGCGGGACGTGAACCTGGCGGGCTGGCCCATCCGCGTCGCCGAACTGCTCTCCACCCTGAAGACGCCGGCCTTCATCGCCCGGGGTTCCGTCCACACCCCCCTCCACGCCGTGCGGACCAAGGAGTACATCCGGCGGGCCTTCGCCCTGCAGAAGGAGGGGACCTGCTTCACGCTGGTGGAGGTCCTCTCCACCTGCCCCACCAACTGGGGGATCCCGCCCAAGGAGGCCACCGACTGGCTGGAGGCCAACATGCTGCCCTACTACCCGCTGGGGGTCTTCAAGGAGCCGGGCGGGGAGGACCGGGCGCCCCGGCCGCTTTCGGCGGGAGGAAGGTGACGCCATGCAGAACGACGTGATCATGGCGGGATTCGGAGGACAGGGGATCCTCCTCATCGGGAAGATGCTGGCCTACGCCGGGATGCACCAGGGGAAGGAGGTCTCCTGGCTCCCCTCCTACGGCCCGGAGATGCGCGGAGGCACCTGCAACTGCACCGTCGTCATCTCCGACCGGCCCGTGGGCTCCCCGGTCATCCAGTCCCCCCGGGCGGTGCTGGCCATGAACCTGCCCTCCCTGGAGAAGTTCGAGCCCATGGTCCGGCCCGGAGGCCTTCTCCTGATCAACTCTTCCCTCATCAACCGCGAGCCCAGCCGCAAGGACATCCGGGTCCTCAAGGTCCCCGCCAACGAGATCGCCAACGAGCTGGGAAACCCCAAGGGGGCCAACATGGTGGCCCTGGGTGCCTACCTGGGCGCCACCCAGGCCGTGGCCCTGGAGGAGATGGAGGCGCTGATCCGCGAGACCTTCGCCGCAAAGCCCAAGGTGGTGGAGGCCAACCTCAACGCCCTGAAGCGGGGCTACGAGCTCGGCCTGGCCGCCGCCTCCCAGCCCGCCCCCGCCGAGGTGTCGAAATGAACGGAGCTTCCTGCCAGGACACCGCACCCCTCGAGGCCATCCTGGAGAAGTACCCCCGGGAGGAGGCCTCCCTCATCCAGGTCCTCCAGGACGTCCACCGGGCCTACCACTACCTCCCCTGCGACGTCCTCCAGAAGGTGGCCGAGACCCTGGAGGTCCCGCTGGCCAAGGTCTTCTCCGTGGCGACCTTCTACAAGGCCTTCTCCCTGAAGCCCCAGGGGAAGACCATCGTCAAGGTCTGCATGGGGACCGCCTGCCACATCCGGGGGGCGGGCCAGCTGGTGGAGGAGATCCAGCGGCTCTTGGCCATCGGACCCGACGAGACCACCCCGGACATGGGCTTCACCCTCAAGACCGTCAACTGCGTGGGGGCCTGCGCCATGGCCCCCGTCCTCATCGTCGGCGAGACCTACCACGGCAACGCCAAGCCGGCCAAGGTGGCCAAGGCCCTGGGCGTGGAGGGCAAGCACCATGCGCATTGAAGGAAAGGCCGCCTTTGAGGACGCGGTGCGGAAGGCCCAGGAGGAGGCCGCCTCCCGGCGTTTCGAGGTGCTGGTCTGCTGTGGGACCGGGTGCCTGGCCAACGGGAGCCAGAAGGTGGCCGAGGCCCTCTCCGCCGAGGTGGAAAAGCGGGGCCTCTCCGCCTCCGTGGGGCTCTTCACCAAGAAGACCGGCTGCCACGGTTTCTGCGAGCGCGGCCCCCTGGTGGTGGTCCAGCCCTCGGGGACCCTGTACACCCGCGTGAAGCCCGAGAACGCCGGAGAGATCCTGGACAAGGCCGTCGCCGGCGACGGCGCCGTCGGCCGCCTCCTCTACCGGGACCCCGCCACCAAGAAGCCCATCGAGAAGTACGGGGAGGTCCCCTTCTACAAGAACCAGACCCGGGTGGCCATGCGGAACATCGGCAAGGTGGACCCGGCCGATATCCGTGACGCCCTCGTCCACGGCGCCTACCGGGGGCTGGTCCGGGCCCTCTTCGACCTGAGCCCCGAGGAGGTCATCGCCGAGGTGGAGAAGGCCGGCCTCCGGGGCCGGGGCGGCGCCGGCTTCCCCACGGCCCGGAAGTGGAAGGCCGCCCGGAAGGCCAAGGGCGACCGGAAGTTCGTCCTCTGCAACGGGGACGAGGGAGACCCTGGGGCCTTCAAGGACCGCTCCATCATGGAGGGCGACCCCCACTCGGTCCTGGAAGGCATGGCCATCGGCGCCTACGCCGTGGGGGCCCACGAAGGCTACATCTACGTCCGGGACGAGTACCCCCTGGCGGTGGTCCACCTGACGCTGGCCTTGGAGCAGGCCCGCCGGTGGGGCCTCTTGGGGAAGAACATCCTGGGCTCCGGCTTCGACTTCGACATCCGCATCTCCCGCGGAGGCGGTGCCTTCGTCTGCGGCGAATCCTCGGCCCTCATGCGCTCCATCGAGGGCAAGACCGGGGAGCCGCGGCAGAAGTACGTCCACGCCACCGACAAGGGCCTCTTCGACTGCCCGACGGTCCTGAACAACGTGGAGACGTGGGCCGACGTGGGGGCCATCCTGGACCGCGGCGGGGAGTGGTTCGCCTCCATGGGAACGGCCAAGTCCAAGGGAACCAAAGCCTTCTCCCTGGTGGGGAAGGTCAAGAACACCGGGCTGATCGAACTTCCCATGGGGACCACCCTCCGGCACATCATCTACGACATCGGGGGCGGGATCCTCGGCGACCGGCCCTTCAAGGCCGTCCAGACCGGCGGTCCCTCCGGGGGCTGCGTCCCCGAGGCGCTCCTGGACCTCCCCGTGGACTACGAGAAGCTCACCGAGGCCGGCTCCATGATGGGTTCCGGCGGGATGATCGTCATGGACGACCGGACCTGCATGGTGGACGTGGCCCGGTACTTCCTGGGTTTCCTCATCGAAGAGTCCTGCGGGAAGTGCACCCCCTGCCGGGAGGGGCTCAAGCAGATGAAGGTCCTCTTCGACGACCTGGTGGCCGGGCGGGGCAAGGCCGGCGACATCGAACGGATCGAGCGCCTGGCGGCGGGGATGCAGCTGGGAAGCCTCTGCGAGCTGGGCAAGTCGGCCCCCAACCCCGTCCTCTCCACCCTGCGGTACTTCCGGGAGGAGTACGAGGCCCACATCGAGCGGAAGGCCTGCCCCGCCGGCATCTGCCGGGACCTCACCGCCTACGAGATCGTCGCCGAGGCCTGCAACGGTTGCGGGGCCTGCGCCAAGGCTTGCCCGGCGGACGCCATCACCGGGGAGAAGAATGCCCTCCACGTCATCCACCAGGGCAAGTGCATCTCCTGCGGGGCCTGCTTCACCGTCTGCCCCAGCGACGCCGTCCGCTTCTTCCCCAAGGCGGAGCGGCCCGAGGCCGCTTCGGGAGGACTGCCATGATCTCCCTCACGGTCAACGGAAAGGCCGTCCGGGTTCCTGAAGGAACGCGGCTCCTCGATGCCATCCGCGGCGCCGGCTTCGACGTGCCCACCCTCTGCGACCATCCGGCCCTGGAGCCCTGGGGCGGGTGCCGGCTGTGCCTCGTGGACGTCACCCGGAAGGAGTGGGACGGCTGGTGCAAGATGGTGGTCTCGTGCATGTACCCCGCCGAAGAGGGCCTGGTGGTGCTCACCCAAACCGAGCGGGTCCAGAAGACCCGGCAGGTGGTGGCGGACCTGCTCCTGGCCCGGTGCCCCGACACCCCGCTGGTACAGAAGGTGGCCGCGCAACTGGGAGTGGACCGGACCTCCTACGCCCCCAACCCCGAGCCCACCGACTGCATCCTCTGCGCCCTCTGCACCCGCGTGTGCGACCACATCGGCGTCAGCGCCATCGCCTCGGTGAACCGGGGAGTGGGCCGGGAGATCGCCCCGCCCTTCCACGAGGCGCCCCCCGACTGCATCGGGTGCCTGGCCTGCGCGGAGGTCTGCCCCACCTCCTGCATCCCCTACGAGACCTCCGACGCCCGGCGGACCATCTGGGGCAAGACCTTCGAGATGCTCCGCTGCACCCGGTGCGGCCGGGCCCACGTGACGAAGGAGGAGGCCCGCCACTTCGCCGCCCGTACGGGGGTTCCCGAGTCCTACTTCGAGCTGTGCGACGCCTGCAAGCGCGAGGAGATGGCGAAGCAGTTCACCCGGCTCTCCGAGGGGGCCCGGACGTCGCCCTGACGGGCGCGGAGAAGGGACGATGGAGAAGATCTTCCGAGTCGTCGTCGAGCGGTGCATCGCCTGCGGCAAGTGCGAGCTGGCCTGCGCCTTCGCCCACGGCAGCGAAGGCAAGCCCAGCAAGACGCGGATCAACATCTTCAAGCGGGGCCCCGAGCTGGGAACGCCCGTGGTCTGCTTCCAGTGCGACGACGCCGCCTGCGCCGCCGTGTGCCCCACCGAGGCCCTGGTCCGCAACGAGAAGACCGGGGCCATCGACATGGTCCGGGAGCGGTGCATCTCCTGCCGGATGTGCGTGGCCGCCTGCCCCTTCGGCAACATGCTGTGGGACGAGGCCTACCACTGCGTGCAGAAGTGCGACCTCTGCGGGGGCGACCCCAAGTGCGTCCCCTTCTGCCCGACCCACGCCCTGGAGTACGTCCCCGCCGAAGAGGCGGCGGAGAAGCCGGAGCCCCTGGCTTGGGCTCCCCTGGCGAAGTGAGGAGAGGTGACCATGGGCGACCCCAAGGACCTGATCCGCGAAATCCTCCGAAAGGCCTACCAGATCGAAGTGGACGGTTACACCTTCTACGCCATGGCCGCCGAGAAGGCCGAGAAGCCGGCGGTGGGGGAGCTCTTCGAGAAGCTGGCCCGGGACGAGGTCCAGCACAAGGCCTTTCTCAAGACCATCGCCGGGCGCTTCGAGGAGCAGGGCGCCCAGGCCTTCCACCTCGACCTCAAGCGGCCGGACCTCAAGGCCTTCACCGACACCATCTTCACCGAGCGCTTTCGGGAGCAGGCCCGGGGGGCCGCCTTCGAGGCCGGCGTCCTCTCCATCGGCATGACCCTCGAACAGAACGCCATCTCCTACTTCACCGGGGCGGCGGAAAAGACCACCGAGGCGGAGGTGCGGGACTTCTACCGCTTCCTGGCCGACTGGGAGCGCCAGCACTTCGAGGCCCTCAGCGCCCTTTACAGCGCCGTCCGGCAGGATTTCTGGGCCGAAAGCGGCTTCGCCCCCTTCTGAGGCCCGCCGTGAACCCGGGTCCCGGAGCCCTCCCAAGCCCCCCGGGGCGGGGGGGTATTCCCTTGACTTTGCCCCCTATTGCCGACTACACTTGAGATGGTACGCTAGGTTTTTGCAGGGGGAACGCCGAGGAGCGCCATGGCCGAACGCTTGGGGGAAATGCTTCTCAAGGCGGGGCTCATCACCCAGGACCAGCTCCAGGAGGCCCTGGCCCTCCAGAAGAGCAACGGGGGGAAGCTGGGGTACAACCTCGTCCGGCTGGGGTACGTGAAGGAGGAGGACATCACCTCCCTCCTGTCGGAGCAGTACGGGGTCCCCGCCATCCACCTGGAACACTTCGAGATCGACGAGGCGGTCCTCAAGCACATCCCCGCCGACGTGGCCCAGAAGTTCCTGGTCATCCCCATCGAGCGGACGGGGGCCACCCTGACGGTGGCCATGGCCGACCCCTCCAACGTCTTCGCCCTGGACGACATCCGCTTCATCACCGGCTACCAGGTGGAGCCGGTGGTGGCCTCCGAGGCCTCCATCCGCGAGGCCATCGCCAAGTACTACGGGTCCAGCCACGACATCCAACTCAAGGCCGTCATGGACGAGATCAGCAAGGAGGAGGTGGCGGACCTGGAGGTGGAGGAGGAGGAGGGGGAGATCTCCGCCGAGGACCTGGAGGCCGCCAGCCAGGACGCCCCGGTGGTGAAGCTCTGCAACGTCATCCTCACCGACGCCGTCCGCCGGGGGGCCAGCGACATCCACGTGGAGCCCTACGAGAAGGACTTCCGGGTCCGCTTCCGGATCGACGGCATCCTCTACGAGATCCTGAGGCCTCCCATGAAGCTCAAGGAGGCCATCGCCTCCCGCCTCAAGATCCTGGCCAAGCTGGACATCGCCGAGAAGCGCCTGCCCCAGGACGGCCGGATCAAGATGCGGATGAAGATCGACAACAAGACCAAGGAGATCGACTACCGGGTCTCCACCGTCCCCACCCTCTACGGGGAGAAGATCGTCCTCCGGCTCCTGGACAAGGAGGGGCTCAAGCTGGACATGACCCAGCTGGGCTTCGAGGAGGAGAGCCTCAAGAAGTTCGAGCGGGCCATTCTCAAGCCCTACGGCATGGTCCTGGTGACGGGCCCCACCGGGTCCGGCAAGACCAACACCCTCTATTCGGCGGTGGGCAGGCTCAACACCCCCGAAACCAACATCATGACCGCCGAGGATCCGGTGGAGTTCAACATCCAGGGCTGCAACCAGGTCCAGATGAAGGACGCCATCGGCCTGAACTTCGCCTCGGCCCTGAGGGCCTTCCTCCGGCAGGACCCCAACGTGATCCTGGTGGGGGAGATCCGGGACTTCGAGACGGCGGAGATCGCCGTCAAGGCCGCCCTCACCGGCCACCTGGTCCTCTCCACCCTCCACACCAACGACGCCCCCTCCACCATTTCCCGGCTCATGAACATGGGCATCGAGCCCTTCCTCGTGGCCACCTCGGTCCACCTGATCCAGGCCCAGCGGCTGGTGCGCCGGATCTGCCGGGACTGCAAGGAGGAGGTCTCCCTCCCCAAGAAGGCCCTTCTCGACCTGGGGTACACCGAGGAGGAGGTGGACACGGTGAAGGTCTACAAGGGGCGGGGGTGCCCCACCTGCAACAACAGCGGGTACAAGGGCCGGACGGCCCTCATGGAAGTGATGGAGATGAGCGACCAGCTCCGGGAGATGGTCCTCATGGGCGCCAACGCCGTGGAATTGAAGCGGCAGGCCCTGGAGGAAGGGATGCTGACCCTCCGGCGTTCCGGCCTCGTCAAGATCTCCAAGGGGATCACCACCGTGGAGGAAGTCGTACGGGAAACCGTACTGTAAGGGGCGCCCATGAGCGTTTCGATCCACCAGCTTCTCAAGTTCCTCGTGGACAACGGCGGTTCGGACCTCCACATCACCGTCAACTCCCCGCCGCAGATCCGGATCCACGGCAAGCTCCAGCCCATTGAGGGCATCAAGCCCCTCACCGCCGCCGAGACCAAACAGCTCTGCTACTCCATCCTCACCGACCAGCAGAAGCACAAGTTCGAGGAGAACCTGGAGCTGGACCTCTCCTTCGGCATCAAGGGGCTCTCCCGCTTCCGGGGCAACATCTTCAGCCAGCGGGGGGCCGTGGCCGGCGCCTTCCGGACCATTCCCTACGAGATCCGGGGCTTCCAGGAGCTGGGGCTTCCGCCGGTGGTGGAGCGCCTGGCGGAAAAGCCCCGGGGGCTCATCCTGGTCACCGGTCCCACGGGGTCGGGAAAGTCCACCACCCTGGCCGCCATGATCGACAAGATCAACCGGGAGCGGCACGAGCACATCGTCACCATCGAAGACCCGGTGGAGTACCTCCACCCCCACAAGTCCTGCGTGGTGAACCAGCGGGAGATCGGCGCCGACACCTACTCCTTCAAGAACGCCCTCAAGAGCATCCTGCGGCAGGACCCCGACGTGGTCCTCATCGGCGAGATGCGGGACCTGGAGACCATCGAGGCGGCCCTCCGGATCGCCGAGACCGGCCACCTCACCTTCGCCACCCTCCACACCAACTCGGCGGTGGAGACCATCAACCGGATCATCGACGTCTTCCCCAGCCACCAGCAGTCCCAGGTCCGCACCCAGCTCTCCTTCGTCCTCCAGGGGATCCTCTGCCAGTCCTTGCTTCCCACCCGGGACGGCAAGGGGCGTTGCCTGGCGGTGGAGATCCTGGTGCCCAACGCCGCCATCCGGAACCTCATCCGGGAGGACAAGATCCACCAGATCTACTCCATCATGCAGACGGGGCAGTCGGGGAGCGGCATGCAGACCTTCAACCAGTCCCTGGCCGACCTGTACCTCCGGGGAAAGCTGGACCTGGAAACGGCGCTGTCCCGCTCGTCCATGCCCGACGAGCTGCAGGAGTTGATCAACCGGAACATCACGCTGCAAGGCCGCCGCGTGGGGCCCACGGGACCCGCGGCGCCTCCGCGGGGGGCCGTCCCGGGCCGCTAGGCCCGGCTCCGTGAAGGGAGGGAGGGACCATGCCCCAATTCGAGTGGAAAGGGCGCAAGCGCACCGGCGAGACGGTGGAAGGGGTCATGACCGCCGACAGCAAGGACGGCGTCATCGCCGCCCTGAGGCGCCAGCAGATCATCGCGACCCGCGTGAAGGAAAAGGGGAAGGAGCTGGCCCTGCCCAAGTTCGGCGGGGGGGTGTCCACCAAGGAGCTGGCCATCTTCACCCGCCAGTTCTCCGTCATGATCGACGCCGGCCTCCCGGTGGTCCAGTGCCTGGAAATCCTGGGGCAGCAACAGCAGAACCGGGCCTTCCAGCGGGTCCTCTTCGAGATCCGGGAGGACGTGGAGGCGGGGTCCAACCTGCACGAGGCCTTCAAGAAGCACCCCAAGGTCTTCGACAACCTCTACTGCAACCTCGTGGCGGCGGGGGAGGCGGGCGGTATCCTCGACACGATCCTCCAGCGCCTCTCGGTGTACATCGAGAAGGCCGTCAAGCTGAAGGCCGCCATCAAGTCGGCCCTCATCTACCCCACGGTGGTGGTGACGGTGGCGGTCCTCGTGGTCATCGTCATCATGTGGAAGGTCGTCCCGACCTTCGCCAACCTCTTCGAGGGCCTGGGGGCCAAACTGCCCCTCCCCACCCGGATCGTCATCGCCATCAGCCACTTCCTGGGGCGGTGGGCGTGGCTGATCTTCCTCATGGTCTTCGCCGTCTTCATCACCATCCGCCTCTACTACAAGACCCCCGGCGGGCGGTACCTCATCGACAAAATCCTGCTCAAGCTGCCGGTCTTCGGCATCGTCCTCAAAAAGATCGCCGTGGCCCGCTTCTGCCGGACCCTGGCCACCCTGGTCTCCTCCGGCGTCCCCATCCTGGAGGGGCTGGACATCACCGCCAAGACCAGCGGCAACGCCGTAGTGGAAGAGGCCATCCTGAAGACCCGGAAGGCGGTGGAGGAGGGCAAGACCCTCACCCAGCCGCTGGAGGAGTCCAAGCTCTTCCCCGGCATGGTGACCCAGATGATCGGCGTCGGTGAATCCACCGGCGCCCTGGACGCCATGCTCTCCAAGATCGCCGACTTCTACGAGGACGAGGTGGACGAGGCGGTGGCCAACCTCATGTCCCTCCTCGAGCCCATCATCATCGTCTTCCTGGGCGTGACCATCGGCGGGATCGTCATCGCCATGTACATGCCGCTCTTCACGCTGATCCAGCAGATCCAGTAGGGATGAGGCTGGAGAGCCGGGGAACCTTGGAACCTCCGCGGAAGGACCGCACGGGTTCCCAGGCTTCCCGGCCTCCGGCTTTCCTTCTTTTCCGGTTGGGTGGCGAAGCCTCCCAGGCCTGGCCGCGCGGGGATTCGGTCCCATGAACCCCCTAGAGAAGAGTGCGCTCCGGTTGATGGCCTACCGGATGGTCGTGGTGCTCACCTTCTTCGTGAGCGCCCTCGCCGTCCAGGCCTTCGTGGGCGGTGAAACGACCCTCAAGCCCTTCTACTACCTCATCGCCTTCGTCCTCTGCCTCAACCTGGCCTACGCCGTGGCCCATGCCCTTCTCCCGCCCCTGCGGGGGCTCCCCCTCTTCCTCTACCTGCAGATCCTGGGCGACATCGTGACCGTCACCCTCCTCTGCGCCCTGACGGGGGGGATGCGCAGCATCTTCACCTTTCTCTACCAGATCCTGGTGGTGGTGGCCGGCGTCCTGCTCCGGAAGCGGGGGGCCTTCCTGGTGGCCTCGCTGGACGCCGTCTTCTACGGCCTCCTCTCGGTGGCCCTCCTCTACGGGTGGATCCACCCCGAGAAGCTGGGGCCGGAATTCGCCGCCGACCCGGCCACGGTGGAGACGGCCCTCCACACCCTGGCCGCCCACTACGTGGGCTTTTTCCTGGTGGCCGCCCTCATGGCCCTGGTCTCGGCCCGCATGGAGACCACCCGGGAGGCCCTGGGGGCGGCGGAGCTGAACCTGCGGGAGGCCCGCACCTTCATCGAGCAGTTGGTCTCCAGCCTCGCCTGGGGGGTCCTCACCACCGACGCCCGCGGGGTGGTGACCTTCTCCAACCCCGCCGCCATGCGCCTCCTGGGGGAAACCCTCCCCCACGGGTGGGGGCTGGAGGAACGGCTCCGCCGCTTCGGGTACGACGGCCCCCCCCTCTTCGGCCCCTCCACCCCTGCGGAACGGGAGGTGGAGCTGACCCTTCCCGAGGGCCGGCACCTGGCCCTCGTGGTGGCCCCCCTGCGCTCCGGCGCCTCCCCCGTCGGTTTTCTGGCGCTCCTCCGGGACCAGACGGAGGTGGTGCGCCTCCGGGAGGAGGTGGCCTTCAAGGACCGCCTGCTGGCGGTGGGGGCCATGGCCGCCGACATGGCCCACGAGATCAAGAACCCCCTGGGGAGCATCAGCGGCGCCGCCCAAATGCTGGCCCGTTCCGCCCCGCCGGGAAGCCCGGGGGGGGAACTCCTGAAGATCATCGAGGAGGAGAGCCGCCGCCTCTCGGAGATCCTCAACAGCTTTCTGCGGTACGTGAAGCCCCCGCCCCTCCACAAGGTCTCCATGGACCTCAAGCCCCTGGTCCAGGATGTGGTCACCCTCTTCCAGCGGGACGGGGAGGGGGGCGAGGTGTCCCTGGCCCTGTCCCTGCCCGAAAGGCCCGTCCCGGTGAGGGCCGACCCCGACCGCATTCGGCAGGCCCTGTGGAACCTCCTCCAGAACGCCCGGAGGGCCGTCTCGCCGGGGGGCCACGTCACCGTCCGTTTAGAAACGAAGGGCTCCACCGCTATACTGGAGGTGGAGGACGACGGCGTGGGCATGCGGCAGGACGAGATCCGAGCCTTCTTCCAGCCCTTCCGCCACGGCTTTCGGCAGGGTCTGGGCCTCGGCCTCTCGGTGGTCCACCAGGTGGCCACGGAACACGACGGCCGCATCGCCGTGGAGAGCGCCTACGGGCGGGGGAGCCGCTTCCGCCTCGTTCTTCCCCTGGAGGAACCCCATGGCTGAGCGGATCCTCGTGGTGGACGACGAGGCCTCCATGCGCCGCATGCTGGAGATCCTCTTCCGGGAAGAGGGCTACGAGGTGGTGACCGCCGACAGCGCCGAGGCGGCCCTCCAGGCCCTCGCCCGGAAGCCCTTCGACCTCGTCCTCTCCGACATCCGCATGCCGGGGCTCTCTGGACTGGACCTCCTGCGCCGCCTCAAGGAAGAGGAATCCTCCACCGAGGTGGTGCTGATGACGGCCTACGCCAGCACCGAGTCGGCCATCGAGGCCCTCAAGCTGGGGGCCTTCGACTACATCACCAAACCCTTCCAGGTGGAGGAGCTGAGCAACATCGTCCGCCACGCCTTCGAGAAGCGGCGGCTGGCGGAAGAAAACGTCCTTTTGCGGGAAGAGCTGGCCCGGCAGGAACGTCTGGGCGGGATGGTGGCCGCCAACCCGCGCATGAAGCAGCTCTTCGCCCTCATCGAGCGGGTCGCCCCCACCCCCAGCACCGTCCTTATCCAAGGCGAAAGCGGGACCGGCAAAGAGTTGGTGGCGCGGACCATCCACCAGCGCTCCCCCCGTTCCCGCCGGCCCTTCGTCGCCGTCAACTGCGGCGGGATCCCCGAAACGCTTCTCGAAAGCGAGCTCTTCGGCCACGTGAAGGGGGCCTTCACCGGGGCCCACGCCACCAAGAGGGGCCTCTTCGACACCGCCCAGGGGGGGACCCTCTTCCTGGACGAGATCGCCGAGATGTCCCCCGCCATGCAGGTCAAGCTCCTCAGGGCCCTCCAGGAGCGCTCGGTCCGCCCCGTGGGGGGCGACGAGGAACACGCCGTGGACGTCCGGGTGCTGGCCGCCACCAACCAGGACCTCCCCCGGCTCATCCAGGAAAGGCGCTTCCGCGAGGACCTCTACTACCGGCTGGCGGTCATCACCCTGGCCCTTCCGCCCCTCCGGGAGCGGCGGGAGGACATCCCCCTCCTCTGCCGACACTTCCTGGAAAAGCACGCCCGGCTGCAGGGCCGGGAGGCCCCCGGTCTCTCGGGGGAGGCCCTGAAGCGCCTGGAGGCCTACCCCTGGCCGGGAAACGTCCGGGAGCTGGAGAACTGCATGGAGAGGGCCGTGGCCCTCTGCGAGGGGAACGTGGTGGAGCTCCGCCACCTGCCGGAGACCCTCCGGGGGCCCCGCCCCCTCGCCGATCCGTCGGGGATCGACATCCCCCCTTCGGGCTTCTCGCTGAACGACACCCTGGAGAGCATCCGCGCGGCGTACATCCGGAAGGCACTGGAGGAGGAGGGCCTCAACATGACCCGGGCCGCCGCCCGCCTGGGCATCACCTTCCGCTCCATGCGGTACTTCGTGAAGAAGTACGGATTGAACGCCAAAGAGGGGTGAGGGGGGCTCCCAACCGCGGGGCTTCCCGCAAGCGCCCCCCGGTGCCGGCGGGCCCCGGCGGTGCGGGTTTCGGGAGAGAGCGAAACGAGATGAAGAGCGAAAGGACGCCGAGCCCCGAGTTGAGCCTCCTCATCCCCCTCTTCAACGAGGAGGCGAACCTGGAACCCCTCCTGGACCGCGTGGAGGCCGTGATGGGCGAGCTGGGCCGCCCCTACGAGGTCGTCCTGGTGGACGACGGCTCCACCGACGGCACGCCCCGCCTGCTCGAGAAGGCCGCCTCCCAGCGCCCCTTCCTGAAGGTGGTCTTTTTCCGCCGCAACTGCGGCCAGACCGCCGCCCTCGCCGCCGCCATCGAGTTCTCCTCGGCCCCCATCCTCATCCCACTGGACGGCGACCTCCAGAACGACCCCGCCGACATCCCCAAGCTCCTCGGCAAGCTGGAGGAGGGCTACGACGTGGTGAGCGGCTGGCGCCGCGACCGCAAGGACCCTTTCCTCACGCGCATTCTCCCGTCCAAGATCGCCAACGGCCTCATCAGCCTCATTTCTGGGGTGAAGCTCCACGACTACGGCTGCACGCTGAAGGCCTACCGCCGGGAGGTCCTGGACCCCGCCGACCTCATCGGGGAGATGCACCGCTTCATCCCCATCCTGGCCTCGTGGAAGGGAGCCCGGGTGGCGGAGGTGGAGGTGACCCACCACCCGCGGGCCGCGGGAAAGAGCAAGTACGGTCTGGGAAGAACCTTCAAGGTGGTGCTGGACCTCATGACCATCAAGTTCATGGGCTCCTTCCTCACCAAACCCATCTACGCCTTCGGCGGCACCGGCTTCGGCCTCCTCTTCCTCTCCGGCCTCCTCTTTCTCTTCACCCTCTGGGAGAAGGTGGCGGCGGACGTCTGGGTCCACCGGAACCCCGTCTTCCTCATCGCCATCTTCGCCGCCCTGGTGGGGGTCCAGCTGGTCATGATGGGGCTTTTGGGGGAACTGCTCATCCGCATCTACTTCGCCAGCCTGAAGATGCCCCCCTACGTGGTGGCCCGCGTCCTCACCTCCCCCGAGAGGCCCGGCCAGGGGGAAGATCCGGGTCCAGGCCGCTGAGGAGCCCCTTTCCCCCGGCGCCCCTTACCGGTAGACTCGCTCCATGTGCGGCATCGCCGGCTTCTGCCTGAAGAGCCCCGCCGACGAGCAGCTTCTCCGCGAGATGACGGGGAGCCTGGCCCACCGGGGACCCGACGGGGAGGGCTTCTTCGCCGAAGGGGGCGTGGGGTTGGGCCACCGCCGCCTCGCCGTCCTGGACTTGGCCACCGGCGCCCAGCCTCTCTCCAACGAGGAGGGGACGGTGGTCGCCGTGTACAACGGCGAGATCTACAACTACCGGGCCCTCAAGGAGGTCCTCCGTTCCCGGGGCCACCGCTTCCGAACCGCCTCCGACACCGAAGTCCTCGTCCACGGGTACGAGGAGTGGGGGGAGGACTTCGCCGCACGCCTGGAAGGGATCTTCGCCTTCGCCCTCTACGACCGGCCGCGCCGCCGCCTCCTCCTCTACCGGGACCCCGTGGGCGTCAAGCCGCTCTACACCGCCGAGGTTCCGGGGGGGATCCTCTTCGCCTCCGAACCCCGCGCCCTTCGGAAGCACCCCCTCTGCCCCACGGGCCTGGACCTTCAGGCCCTGCGTCTCTTCCTGGCCCTGGAGTACCTTCCGGGACCGGCCACGCTCACCCCCGGTATCCGAAAGCTCCGGCCCGGCCACCTCCTGCGGTGGGAGGAAGGGCGCGCGGAAGAGCGGCCCTACTGGCACTGGCTCCCCCTCCCGGAACCCCCCGGGACCTTCGGGGAGGCGGTGGAGGCGGTGCGGGGGGAGGTCCTCCGGGCGGTGCGGGAGCAGACCATCGCCGACGTACCGTTGGGGGTCTTTCTCAGCGGAGGCGTCGATTCCAGCGTGGTCACGGCGGCTCTCTCCGCCGCCGGAGGAAAGGTGGAGTCCTTCTCCATCGCCTTCGAGGACCCCTCCTTCGACGAGAGGGCCCACGCCCGCCGCGCCGCCGCCCACCTGGGGACGGCCCACCACGAACACCTCTTCTCCGAACGGGAGCTGCTGGAGGAGGTTCCCCGGATCCTCAACCACCTGGACGAGCCCTTCGCCGACCCGTCGGTCTTTCCCACCGCCCTTCTCTCCCGCTTCACCCGAAGGCGGGTGACGGTGGCCCTGGGCGGTGACGGAGGCGACGAGCTCTTCGCAGGGTACCCCACCTACTGGGTCCACCGCGCTTACCCCCTCTACCGGGCGGTGCCGGGGCCCCTCCGGAGGGGCGGGCTCTCCCTGCTGGACCGCCTCCTGCCCGTCTCCCACGCCAACCTGACCCTGCCCTACAAGATCCGGAAATTCCGCGACGGCGCCGAGAGGCCCATGCCCGCCCGCCACTTCCACTGGATGGGCGCCTGGACGCCGGAGGGGCTCGGGCGCCTCTTCCGCGGGGACCCGGGGGGCCTTCCCTACCCCGAAGCCCCCCCTCCCCCCGAAGATGAGCCGGCGACGGCCGCCCAGTGGCTGGATTTCCACACCTACCTCCCGGAGGACATCCTCTTCAAGGTGGACCGCGCCTCCATGGCCTTCTCCCTGGAGGCCCGGGTCCCCCTCCTGGACCCCCGGGTGGTGCGCCTGGCCTTCTCCCTTCCCGCCTCCTGGAAGCTCTCCGGAGCCAAGGGAAAGCGGGTGCTCAAGGCCGCCTTCGCCCGAGACCTCCCCCCCGGCCACCTGGACCGGCCCAAGAAGGGCTTCGGCATCCCCCTGGCCCGGTGGCTCTGCGGCCCGCTGCGTCCCCTCGCCGAGGAGCTCCTCTCGGACCGGGTCCTGGGAAGGGTCCCCTTCCTCGACCCCGCCGAGCCCCGGCGCCTCTGGCGGGAACACCTCGAGAAGAGGGCCGACCACCGCAAGCCCCTCTGGGCCTTGCTCTGCTTCCTCGATTTCTGGAACAGGAGGGTGGCGTGAGCGCGAGGAGCGGTCCCCTTCCCGGCCTTCCCTCCCCGCCCTCCCCCCCATGGCAGGAGCGCCTCCTGCTGGGGCTCACCCTGGCGGCCGTCTACTTCTTCTGCGCCGAGCCCCTCTGGGACCCCGACACCTACTGGCACCTGGCGGTGGGCCGGGAGATCTGGACCTCCGGCCACCTCGTCCACACCGAGACCTTTTCCTTCACCGCCCCGGGTACGCCGTGGGAGGACACGGAGTGGCTCTTCCACCTTCTCGCCTACCCCCTCTGGCTCCTGGGGGGGGACGGTCTCCTGCAGGCTCTCACCGGCCTCGCGGCGGCGGCGGTGGCCTACCTGGCCTACCGGGGCTTCCGGGTGGCGGGGCGGGGGGCCTTTCTCTGGGTGCCGTTCCTTCTCCTGCTCCTCCCGTCGCTCCAGACCCGGATCCGCTTTCGGCCGGACCTCCTGACCCTCCTCTTCATGGGGGTCCTCGCCGAGTTCCTCCTTCGGGAGGAGAGGGGAGAACCTCCGGGCTGGCGCAAGGGCCTCGGCCTCGCCGCCTTCTTTTGGCTCTGGGGCCAGTGCCACGGAGGGTGGGCCTACGGCCTCTTCCTCCTGGCGGCCGCCTGGGGCGGGGACCTTCTGGATACCTGGCGCGGCGGCCCCTTCCCCGCCGGCCTCCTCGCCCGCAGGCTGGCGGCGGGCCTGGCTGCCTTCGCCGCCCTCTTCTTGAGCCCCGACACCTGGCGGATCCCCTGGTTCCCCTTCAAGTCGGTGGCCGGCTTTCTCGATCCCCAGCTGGTCCAGATCGCCGAATGGTCCCGCACCCCCCTCAAGCCGGTCTTCTGGCCCTTCTTCGGTCTGGCGGTCCTGGTCCTCGCCCTCCTGCTGGCCCAAGGCCGGCGGATGGCCTTCAAGGAACTCTTCTGGGCCGCGAGCCAGGTCGCGCTGGGGTGGACGTGGAACCGGTACGTGGCGGTGGCGGTGGTGGCCCTCCTGCCCCTGGCGGCGCTCCGCCTGCCCGGCCTCCGCCTTCCCGGTCCGGCCCTCCGGTTCGGGCGTGGCGGGGTTCTGGCGGCGGCCCTTCTGGCGGCGGCCTGGGGCTACCACACCAAGATCCCCGGTTGGGACCTGAGCCCGAAGTACCCCGTCCAGGAGGTGGCCTTCCTCAAAGAGCGGGGCCTGGGGGGCAACCTCTTCAACCTCTACGCCGCCGGCGGCTACCTGGCCTGGGAGACGTGGCCCGAGAGCCGGATCTTCATGGACGGCCGGTACTACCCCTTCCTGAAGCCCCTCGGCGACTTCTGGAAGGGGATGAAGGACGTCCCCGCCTTCCACCGCCTCCTGGAGAGCTACCCCTTCGAGATCGCCCTCTACCCCCTTTCCGGTTACCGCCTGCGGGACCGGCAAGGGGTCCCCGGCTCGCCGGAGCGGGGGCCCGAGGTCCTCCTGTTCCCCCGGTCCCAGTGGGCGCCGGTCTTCTACGGGAACTACGGAGTGGTTCTCTTGAAGCGGATCCCCCGCTTCGAGAAGGTCATCGCGGCGGAGGAGTACCGCCGGGTCTCCCCCGACGACCTCGCCTACGCCGTCTGGGCCTGCCGCAAGGGCCTCTGGCCCGCGCCGGAGGTGCGGGCGGAGATGCTCAGGATCCTCGCGAGCAACCCCCGCCTCGTCTACCGGGAGGCCCTCCTTCGGGCCCTCGCGGCACTCCCCTCCGGCGGAGGGGAACCATGAACCGGAGAAGCCCCCTTCTCTTCGGCTTCCTGCTGGCCGCCATCTCCCTGGCACTCCTGCTCTCCCTCTTCTCGTGGAAGACCTTCTCCGTCCAGGCCGACGAGACGACGGTGGCCTGGCTGGCCAAGCAGACGGCCGAAGGCCGCGTTCCCTACCGGGACTTCTTCTGCTTTATCCCTCCCCTGACCACCTACGGCCTCGCCGCCCTCCTGAAGGCGGGGGGATCGCCCCTGGCCACCTTCCGGATCCTCTGCGTCCTGGTCCTGCTCGCCTCCACCCTCCTGGCCTACGGCCTCCTCCTGAAGCGGGATTGGCCGGCCCCTTGGGCCGCCGCGCTGGCACTCCAGATCCCCGCCCTCCTGGTCCCCTTCTGGCCCGTGGCCAGCCACCACTGGCTGGCCCTGGGGGCGGGGCTGTGCGCCCTGGCCCTCTTCGAGCGGGCCCAACGTCTCCCCTCGCCGGACCGCCATTTCCTCGCCGGCTTTGTGGCGGGGCTCTCGGCCCTAACCCTCCAGAGCGACGGGCTCTTCTTCTCGGTGTTGCTCTTCGCCCTGGCCCTCTCGGCACCGGCCCCCTTCTCCCGCGAGAGGCTTGGGGCCCTGGGGGCGCTGGCCCTGGGGGAGGCCCTGGCGGCGGGGCTTGCGGCCCTCTTCCTCCTCTTCCAGGGGACCTTGGGCGACGCCCTCTACAACCTGGTGGTCTGGCCTTCGCGGTACTACAAGCAGGCCGGGGGGTTCAACGACGTGAAGTTCCCCGTGGAGCTGGCCTCGGAGGTCGCCTCCCGGGTCGCGGGAAAGCCGCCCCTCGAGGCGGTGGCGGGCCTCCTGCCCCTGGCGGGGCTTCTCCTCCTGGCGGGATGGGCCTTCTCTTCGGTGGTCTTTTCCCGTCCGTGGACCTCGGCCGGGGAGCGCTTCCCCCGGAGGTGGGCCGCCTCCTTCGCCGCCCTCCTGGCGGCCCTCTTCCTCTTTCTCGCCGGGAGGCCCGACTGGATGCACTTCGCCTTTTCGGTCCCCTTCTTCGTCGCCTCGGCCCTCTCCGCCCGGCGGCCGGGTAAGGCTGCGGCTCCCTCCCGGCCCTTGAAGGGCCTGCTGCTCTTCCTGCTCCTCCTGGCCCTCCTGCGGTGGCCCTCCGCCCTCCGGTCCAGGCCGCCCCTTCTGGCCGACCTCCTCTCGGTGGACGGGAAGGTCCAGGCCCACAGCACGCCGCGAATCCTCACGGAGCGCCCCGACATCGCCGCCGCGGGCAAGGCGGTGGTCTGCCTTCCCCAGGGGGCCACGCTGTACCTCTACTGGGCGCCGGTCCCCCCTCCCCTCGACTGGGTCCAGCCCCCCTCCCAGCGGGCCAACGCCCCCTGGGAGTTCGCCCTCCTCTCCGCCTTCCTGGAGGAGCACGGCATCCCGCTGGTCCTCATCCGGCGGGAGTACGTCCCGGGGTTCCTCGACGAGCCTTCCCCCCTGGCCCGGGTTCTCCGGGAACAGTACCGCCACGCCGGTTCCTACGACGTGGGGGAGCTCTACGAAAGGACCACGCCATGAAGCCCATCCAAGCCGCCCTCCGCTGCCCCGACTGCGGGGCCCCCTGCCAAGGCCCCTCCGGAGGGACCGAACCGTACCGCTGCACCGGCTGCCAAAGGACCTTTCCCCTCCTCCACGGGGTGCTCCACATGGCCCCCAAGGAGGTGGACGCCGCCACACGCCAGACGGTGGACCAGTTCGGCGCCTCCTGGAGCGCCCACGAGTACCTGGCCCCCTACCAGGAGCGCCAGTTCCTCGACTGGATCGCCCCCTTTTCCCGGGAGGGCTTCGAGGGCCGGACGGTCCTGGAAGCCGGTTGCGGAAAGGGCCGGCACACCTTTCTCATGGCCGGCTACGGCGTCGGGGAGCTTCTGGCGGTGGACCTCTCCGAAGCGGTGTACCTGGCCGCCGAGTACACCAAGGCCTTTCCCTGGGTCCACCGGATCCGGGCCGACCTCCTTCGCCTGCCCCTCGCCGACGGCGAGGTGGACCTGGCGGTCTGCCTCGGCGTCCTGCACCACCTGAAGGACCCCGAGGGGGGGCTCCGGGAGCTCTGGCGGGTCCTCAGGCCCGGCGGCACGCTGCGTCCCCTCGCCGAGGAGCTCCTCTCGGACCGGGTCCTGGGAAGGGTCCCCTTCCTCGACCCCGCCGAGCCCCGGCGCCTCTGGCGGGAACACCTCGAGAAGAGGGCCGACCACCGCAAGCCCCTCTGGGCCTTGCTCTGCTTCCTCGATTTCTGGAACAGGAGGGTGGCGTGAGCGCGAGGAGCGGTCCCCTTCCCGGCCTTCCCTCCCCGCCCTCCCCCCCATGGCAGGAGCGCCTCCTGCTGGGGCTCACCCTGGCGGCCGTCTACTTCTTCTGCGCCGAGCCCCTCTGGGACCCCGACACCTACTGGCACCTGGCGGTGGGCCGGGAGATCTGGACCTCCGGCCACCTCGTCCACACCGAGACCTTTTCCTTCACCGCCCCGGGTACGCCGTGGGAGGACACGGAGTGGCTCTTCCACCTTCTCGCCTACCCCCTCTGGCTCCTGGGGGGGGACGGTCTCCTGCAGGCTCTCACCGGCCTCGCGGCGGCGGCGGTGGCCTACCTGGCCTACCGGGGCTTCCGGGTGGCGGGGCGGGGGGCCTTTCTCTGGGTGCCGTTCCTTCTCCTGCTCCTCCCGTCGCTCCAGACCCGGATCCGCTTTCGGCCGGACCTCCTGACCCTCCTCTTCATGGGGGTCCTCGCCGAGTTCCTCCTTCGGGAGGAGAGGGGAGAACCTCCGGGCTGGCGCAAGGGCCTCGGCCTCGCCGCCTTCTTTTGGCTCTGGGGCCAGTGCCACGGAGGGTGGGCCTACGGCCTCTTCCTCCTGGCGGCCGCCTGGGGCGGGGACCTTCTGGATACCTGGCGCGGCGGCCCCTTCCCCGCCGGCCTCCTCGCCCGCAGGCTGGCGGCGGGCCTGGCTGCCTTCGCCGCCCTCTTCTTGAGCCCCGACACCTGGCGGATCCCCTGGTTCCCCTTCAAGTCGGTGGCCGGCTTTCTCGATCCCCAGCTGGTCCAGATCGCCGAATGGTCCCGCACCCCCCTCAAGCCGGTCTTCTGGCCCTTCTTCGGTCTGGCGGTCCTGGTCCTCGCCCTCCTGCTGGCCCAAGGCCGGCGGATGGCCTTCAAGGAACTCTTCTGGGCCGCGAGCCAGGTCGCGCTGGGGTGGACGTGGAACCGGTACGTGGCGGTGGCGGTGGTGGCCCTCCTGCCCCTGGCGGCGCTCCGCCTGCCCGGCCTCCGCCTTCCCGGTCCGGCCCTCCGGTTCGGGCGTGGCGGGGTTCTGGCGGCGGCCCTTCTGGCGGCGGCCTGGGGCTACCACACCAAGATCCCCGGTTGGGACCTGAGCCCGAAGTACCCCGTCCAGGAGGTGGCCTTCCTCAAAGAGCGGGGCCTGGGGGGCAACCTCTTCAACCTCTACGCCGCCGGCGGCTACCTGGCCTGGGAGACGTGGCCCGAGAGCCGGATCTTCATGGACGGCCGGTACTACCCCTTCCTGAAGCCCCTCGGCGACTTCTGGAAGGGGATGAAGGACGTCCCCGCCTTCCACCGCCTCCTGGAGAGCTACCCCTTCGAGATCGCCCTCTACCCCCTTTCCGGTTACCGCCTGCGGGACCGGCAAGGGGTCCCCGGCTCGCCGGAGCGGGGGCCCGAGGTCCTCCTGTTCCCCCGGTCCCAGTGGGCGCCGGTCTTCTACGGGAACTACGGAGTGGTTCTCTTGAAGCGGATCCCCCGCTTCGAGAAGGTCATCGCGGCGGAGGAGTACCGCCGGGTCTCCCCCGACGACCTCGCCTACGCCGTCTGGGCCTGCCGCAAGGGCCTCTGGCCCGCGCCGGAGGTGCGGGCGGAGATGCTCAGGATCCTCGCGAGCAACCCCCGCCTCGTCTACCGGGAGGCCCTCCTTCGGGCCCTCGCGGCACTCCCCTCCGGCGGAGGGGAACCATGAACCGGAGAAGCCCCCTTCTCTTCGGCTTCCTGCTGGCCGCCATCTCCCTGGCACTCCTGCTCTCCCTCTTCTCGTGGAAGACCTTCTCCGTCCAGGCCGACGAGACGACGGTGGCCTGGCTGGCCAAGCAGACGGCCGAAGGCCGCGTTCCCTACCGGGACTTCTTCTGCTTTATCCCTCCCCTGACCACCTACGGCCTCGCCGCCCTCCTGAAGGCGGGGGGATCGCCCCTGGCCACCTTCCGGATCCTCTGCGTCCTGGTCCTGCTCGCCTCCACCCTCCTGGCCTACGGCCTCCTCCTGAAGCGGGATTGGCCGGCCCCTTGGGCCGCCGCGCTGGCACTCCAGATCCCCGCCCTCCTGGTCCCCTTCTGGCCCGTGGCCAGCCACCACTGGCTGGCCCTGGGGGCGGGGCTGTGCGCCCTGGCCCTCTTCGAGCGGGCCCAACGTCTCCCCTCGCCGGACCGCCATTTCCTCGCCGGCTTTGTGGCGGGGCTCTCGGCCCTAACCCTCCAGAGCGACGGGCTCTTCTTCTCGGTGTTGCTCTTCGCCCTGGCCCTCTCGGCACCGGCCCCCTTCTCCCGCGAGAGGCTTGGGGCCCTGGGGGCGCTGGCCCTGGGGGAGGCCCTGGCGGCGGGGCTTGCGGCCCTCTTCCTCCTCTTCCAGGGGACCTTGGGCGACGCCCTCTACAACCTGGTGGTCTGGCCTTCGCGGTACTACAAGCAGGCCGGGGGGTTCAACGACGTGAAGTTCCCCGTGGAGCTGGCCTCGGAGGTCGCCTCCCGGGTCGCGGGAAAGCCGCCCCTCGAGGCGGTGGCGGGCCTCCTGCCCCTGGCGGGGCTTCTCCTCCTGGCGGGATGGGCCTTCTCTTCGGTGGTCTTTTCCCGTCCGTGGACCTCGGCCGGGGAGCGCTTCCCCCGGAGGTGGGCCGCCTCCTTCGCCGCCCTCCTGGCGGCCCTCTTCCTCTTTCTCGCCGGGAGGCCCGACTGGATGCACTTCGCCTTTTCGGTCCCCTTCTTCGTCGCCTCGGCCCTCTCCGCCCGGCGGCCGGGTAAGGCTGCGGCTCCCTCCCGGCCCTTGAAGGGCCTGCTGCTCTTCCTGCTCCTCCTGGCCCTCCTGCGGTGGCCCTCCGCCCTCCGGTCCAGGCCGCCCCTTCTGGCCGACCTCCTCTCGGTGGACGGGAAGGTCCAGGCCCACAGCACGCCGCGAATCCTCACGGAGCGCCCCGACATCGCCGCCGCGGGCAAGGCGGTGGTCTGCCTTCCCCAGGGGGCCACGCTGTACCTCTACTGGGCGCCGGTCCCCCCTCCCCTCGACTGGGTCCAGCCCCCCTCCCAGCGGGCCAACGCCCCCTGGGAGTTCGCCCTCCTCTCCGCCTTCCTGGAGGAGCACGGCATCCCGCTGGTCCTCATCCGGCGGGAGTACGTCCCGGGGTTCCTCGACGAGCCTTCCCCCCTGGCCCGGGTTCTCCGGGAACAGTACCGCCACGCCGGTTCCTACGACGTGGGGGAGCTCTACGAAAGGACCACGCCATGAAGCCCATCCAAGCCGCCCTCCGCTGCCCCGACTGCGGGGCCCCCTGCCAAGGCCCCTCCGGAGGGACCGAACCGTACCGCTGCACCGGCTGCCAAAGGACCTTTCCCCTCCTCCACGGGGTGCTCCACATGGCCCCCAAGGAGGTGGACGCCGCCACACGCCAGACGGTGGACCAGTTCGGCGCCTCCTGGAGCGCCCACGAGTACCTGGCCCCCTACCAGGAGCGCCAGTTCCTCGACTGGATCGCCCCCTTTTCCCGGGAGGGCTTCGAGGGCCGGACGGTCCTGGAAGCCGGTTGCGGAAAGGGCCGGCACACCTTTCTCATGGCCGGCTACGGCGTCGGGGAGCTTCTGGCGGTGGACCTCTCCGAAGCGGTGTACCTGGCCGCCGAGTACACCAAGGCCTTTCCCTGGGTCCACCGGATCCGGGCCGACCTCCTTCGCCTGCCCCTCGCCGACGGCGAGGTGGACCTGGCGGTCTGCCTCGGCGTCCTGCACCACCTGAAGGACCCCGAGGGGGGGCTCCGGGAGCTCTGGCGGGTCCTCAGGCCCGGCGGCACGCTGGTCCTCTGGGTCTACGCCCGGGAGGGTAACGGGTGGATCGTCCACCTGGTGGACCCTCTGCGGAAGGGCGTCACCTCCCGCATCCCCATCAAGCTGCTCCGGCCCCTCCTCCTGCCCCTCTCCCTCTCCCTCTACACCGCCCTCAAGGTTGTCTACGGCCCGGCCACGGGGCGGGGAGAGCACCCCGTCCGCTGGCTCCCCTACTCGGCCTACCTCGGCTACATCTCGAGGTTCCCCTTCCGGGAGATCGAGCACATCGTCCTCGACCACCTCTGCCCCCCCATCGCCCACTACCTGCCCCGGCCCGTCCTGGAGGGCTGGTTCGCCTCCCTGGGTGCGGCGGAGGTCTCCTTCCGGTGGCACAACCGCAACTCCTGGACGGTGGTGGCGAGGAAGCCCTGATCCCCGGGGCTGCGCTTCACGGACC
>JBMFRA010000011.1:0-60366 GCA_049968315.1 Acidobacteriota bacterium | reverse complement strand
CCCCCCGCCGCCCTCCACCTCCGCCAGCAGGCGGAGGTAGCTCTCGTACCGGGAGCGGGGGATCCGCCCCTCCTCCACGGCGGCCCGGACGGCGCAGCGGGGTTCCTCCCGGTGGCGGCAGTCGGGGAAGCGGCAGGCTAACCCGGCGGCGTGGATCTCCCGGAAGGCCCCCTCCAGGACCCGGAAGTCCACCCCCGAGAGGCCGAACTCCCGGATCCCCGCCGTGTCCACGAGGAAGGTCCCGTCGGAAAGCCGGTGGGCGTAGGCGCCGGTGGTGGTGTGGCGGCCCTTGCCGCGGGAAGGGTCCACCTCGCCCACGGGGCGGTCGAGGCCCGGGGCGGCCCGGTTCACCAGGGTGGTCTTGCCCACGCCGGAGTGGCCCAGGAGGAGGACCCACCTTCCGGCCACCGCCTCGAGGAAGGGCGCCACCCCCGCGCCGGTCCGGGCCGCCATGGGAAACACCGGGTAACCGAGGCTCCGGTAGGGGGCCAGGAGTTCCTCCACCGCCCGGGGGTCCAGGAGGTCCAGCTTGTTGACCACCACCGCCGCCGGGATGGAGCTTCCCTCGGCCTCCACCAGCGTCCGGTCGAGGAAGGCGGTGTTGAGGGCGGGGTTGGGGGCCAGGACGACGCACAGGAGGTCCAGGTTGGCGGCGATGACCTGCTCGGCGCCGGAGAAGGTCAGGCGGCGGCTGACGGCGTTTCGGCGGGGTTCCACCCCTTCGATGAGGGCGGAACCCTCGGCATCCCTACGGATCCGGACGAGGTCCCCCACCGCCACCCGGTTCCGGGTTCGCTCCCTGGCCCGGGGGAGGGCCAGGCGCCCCCCCGGAAAGGCCTTCAGAAGCTCCCGGCCGTCCCAGACCCAGTGGAACTTCCCGTGGGTTTCCACCACCCGGCCGACGTCTTGCGCCACCTCCGCCTCCCACCGTATAATCGCACACCCGGCAGGGGGGGCGTGTCTCCGTTTCGGTCGCCCTTCGCGGAGAAAGGAAGACCATGTACCCGATCACGTACAAGAAGGTCCTCGCCACCGGTGTGGTGGAGATGCGCATCCTGGCGCCGCGCGTCGCCAAGGCCCACAAGCCCGGCCAGTTCCTCATGGTGATGAACGACGAGAACTCCGAGCGCATCCCCCTCACCATCGCCGACTCCGACCCCGCCACGGGGGAGGTGACCATCGTCTTCCTGGAGGTGGGCCGCTCCACCATCGACCTGGGCCAGAACTACAAGGAGGGGGACGCCCTCTTCGCCGTCCTGGGGCCCCTGGGGACCCCCACCCACATCGAGAAGTACGGGGAGGTCGTGGTTATCGGGGGGGGCCTCGGCGTGGCCCCCATTTACCCCATCTGCAAGGGGATGCGGGCCGCCGGGAACCGCGTGACCACCATCATCGGCTACCGCCGTAAGGACCTCATGTTCTGGCAGGACCGCCTGGCCGCCGTCTCCGACGAGCTGATCGTCACCACCGACGACGGCTCCTACGGCATGAAGGGCTTCGTCACCACGGCGCTGGAGAAGCTCCACGGGGAAGGGAGGAAGATGGACCGCATCGTGGCCATCGGCCCTCCCATCATGATGCGGGTGGTCTCGGAACTCACCCGCCCCTGGGGCGTGCCCACCGTCGTCTCCCTCAACACCATCATGATCGACGGAACGGGGATGTGCGGCGGGTGTCGGGTGTCGGTGGGCGACGAGACCAAGTTCGTCTGCGTGGACGGTCCGGACTTCGACGGGCACAAGGTGGACTGGGACCAGATGTTCAGCCGGATGAAGGTGTACGTGGAGGAGGAGCACAAGGCCATCGCGGCGAGCCCCTCCTGCAAGCTGTACTACGAAGCCCTGAAGCGCTGAGGGGGGAGCCATGGCCGAAGCCATCGACATCGCCGCCCTGGGAGGGGTGAAGGAGGGGGAGAAGAAGCGCCCCCGCTCCAAGGAGCCCCGCCGGGAGATCGCCTGCCAGACGGTGGCGGAGCGGATCCGCAACTACAACGAGGTGGCCCTGGGGTACACGCCGGCCGACGCCGTCTACGAGGCCATGCGGTGCCTGGAGTGTCCCAAGCCCCGCTGCGTGGTGGCCTGCCCCGTCCACATCGACATCCCCACCTTCATCGGCCTCATCGCCCGCGGGAAGTTCGCCGAGGCGGCCGAGGACATCCGCCGCTACAACAACCTTCCCGCGGTGTGCGGGCGGGTCTGCCCCCAGGAGAACCTCTGCGAGGCCGCCTGCATCATCAACGACACCAACAAGGGGAACCCCATCGCCATCGGGCGGCTGGAGCGTTTCGCCGCCGACTGGCAGCTCCTCCACACCGAGCGGCGGGACGTCCACAAGCAGCCCGCCACCGGCTTCAAGGTGGCGGTGCTGGGGTCGGGCCCGGCGGGGCTCTCCTGCGCCGCCGACCTCGCCAAGATGGGCCACACCGTCCACCTCTTCGAGGCCCTCCACAAGCCCGGCGGGGTGCTCATGTACGGCATCCCCGAGTTCCGGCTCCCCAAGGCCATCGTCCAGAAGGAGGTGGAGTACGTCCGCTCCCTGGGGGTGGAGATCGAGTGCAACGTGGTGGTGGGGCGGACCATGCCGGTCCAGGAGGTCCTGGACGACTTCGACGCCGTCTTCGTCGCCACCGGCGCCGGTTACCCGAACATGATGGGGATCCCCGGGGAGAACCTCAACGGCATCTACTCGGCCAACGAGTTCCTCACCCGGGTGAACCTCATGAAGGCCTGGGGTCACCCGGAGACGGGGACCCCCATCAAGAAGCCCCGGCGGGCGGTGGTGGTGGGGGCCGGCTTCACCGCCTTCGACGTGGTCCGCATCTGCCTCCGGCTGGGAGCGGAGGAGGCCCGGATCGTCTACCGCCGGACCCGGGAGGAGATGCCCGGCCGCGGCGAGGAGATCGAGCACGCCGAGGAGGAGGGGGCCATCTTCACCCTCCTGTCGGCCCCCGTCCGTTACATCGGCGACGAGAAGGGCTTCGTCAAGGCCGTGGAGGTCCAGCGGATGGAGCTCGGCGAGCCCGACGCCTCCGGCCGGCGCCGCCCCGTCCCCATCCCCGGCAGCAACTACACCCTGGAGTGCGACCTGGTGGTGGTGGCCATCGGGCAGACCCCCAACGTCCTCATCCCGTCGAGCCTCCCGGGGCTGGCCACCAAGTGGGGATCGGTGATCAAGGTCAACCGGGAGACCTACATGACCACCGTGCCCAAGGTCTTCGCCGGCGGCGACGCCATCACCGGGGCCGCCACCGTCATCCTGGCCACCCGCGCCGGCCGCGAGGCGGCGAGGTCCATCGACGCCTACGTGCGGGACCCGTTCCGCACCTGGCAGCCGCCCGTCTGAGGCAGGGAAGGGGGAGACCATGTCCGTACGCGAAACCTTCACCGCCTACCTGAACAGCCCCTTCGCCGAGAGCCTGGCCAAGGACTTCGAGGGCGCGCGGGCCGCCCTCACGGGGGGCCTCGACGGGGCCGCCTCCCTCCAGGAGGTCCTGGAGGCCATCGCCCCCGAGATGGGCCACCCCGCCTTCGCCAAGAAGGCCGGCCTCTTCCTCTCGGCGGCCTTTCTCTTCCTGGGCTCCGACCAGACGGTGGACCTCTCGGCCCTTCCGGAGGTGCGCCTGGTGGGCCTGGGAACGGGCCTCCGCCGCTTCGACCTACGGGTCCGGGGGGACCTGGGGGACTACGCCGGGGCCTACATGGAGTCGGGCACCCTTACCGTGGAGGGGGACGTGGCCGACTACGCCGGCATGGGCATGAAGGGCGGCGAGATGGTGGTGAAGGGCCTGGCCGAGAACCACCTGGGCCACTCCATGGCCGGGGGGCGGATCCTCGTCGAGAAGAACTGCCACGACTTCGCCGGCAACCGGATGGTGGGAGGGACCCTGGTGATCCGGGGCAACGCCGGGTATTCCACCGGCTACCGCATGGTGGGGGGCTTCATCGAGGTCAGGGACCTCACCTGGGACCTCTGCGGCGAGGAGATGGTGGGCGGGAGGATCCAGGTGGGGGGACACCTGGGCCGGGATCTGGGCTTCTCCATGGCCGGGGGCGAGCTTCTCATCAGCGAGGCCCACAAGGACCAGCCCCGGGTGAAGGCCCAGGGCGGGCGCCTCACCGTCGTGGCCAAGGGAAAGAAAGCCTCCTGACCCCGCTTCCTTCCCGCCTCACCGGAAGGTGATGGCGTAGACGCAGGTCCGGTCCGGCCCCACCGCCTCGGCGCGGCAGACGGGGTGGGTCACCACCGGGTCCTTCGCCCCCGTGAGCAGCAACCCCTCGTACAGGTACCCCACCCCCGTGGAGCACTCCATGCGGCTGGCCTGGGGCACGTCGGTGTTGTCGATGTGCACTTCGAAGCGGCCGGGCCCCCTCTCGACGACACGGCTCTTCTCGGCGAAGGCGTCGCCGTAGCACCGCTTCAAAACCAGGAAGAAGCCCTGCCGCAGCCACTGGTCGGGCTTCTTCCCCTGGAAGAAGGCCTTGAAGACCGTCTCCGCCTGGCGCCGGGCGTTGTACCGCCCCGCTTCGAAGGTGATGCAGGGCCTCTCCGACGTGGTGGTGAAGAGGGGTGCCGCCGGTCCCTGCAGGACCAAGGACATGGCTTCCAGGAGGGTCCGGTCCACCCACTCGGGGTAGAGGGAGGTGGAGAGGACGGGCCCTCCGAAGATCTTCTCGCGGAAGTACGCCTGCCGTTCGGGGCTTGGGACCAGCCGGAGGACCTGCTCCTCCACGGCCTTCCGCACGGCGGCGGGATCCTTCCCGAGCCTCAGGGCGTAGTCCTCCAGAAAGAGGAGGCGGCCCTTCACGAAATCGCCCAGGAGCTTTTCCTCGGTACGGCTCTCCATCGCCTTCTGCCCTCCCCCGGGGCGGCCCGTCATCGCGCCGCCTCCACGAGCGCCGAGGCGGGGGATCTCCCCTCCGGCACCCGGCGGATCTCCAAGGTGACGGGCCCCGGCTCCGAGACCACCGCCGAGGGCCCAAAGAAGTGTACCACCGCCGTCTTGGCCCTTCCGGGCTCCTTCACGGTGAGGGCCGCCGCCCGGTCGGCCCACCGGGCCGCCGCCAGGGCCTGCGCCCCGCCGGAGGGTTCCCATCCCTGGGGGCTTCGGGCGGCCAGGCCCTTCTCCGACAGGGTTTTCAAAACTTCGCCGAGGGCCTCCCCGCCCTCCGAAAGGGCGTGGGCCCGTTCGGCCCAGCCGGGGTGGATGGCCACCGGAGGCGGGGGCGCCTTCAGGGCGGCGGCCAGTTCCCCCGGCGCCACCGGCCTGCCCCTTTGCCAGAGGACCCCGAGGACCGCCGCCTCCGCCGCCGAGAGGGAGAGCCCGCCGAAGGCGGGACCGGGACCGGGGGAGGGCCGGGCCAGGACCGACCGTGTCTGCCCGTAGAGGGTGTAGAGGAGCCCCAGGACCATGGAGGCCGCCAGAATCATCACCCACACCGTCCAGTAGGTGACGAACCCCCAGGGCATGAGCCGGAAGAACCCGGCGACGGCGAAGGCGCCGGTCCAGAAGCCCAGGGTGCGCCACCGTCCCGGCACCACGACGCCTCCAAAGGGCTCCCGGGCCACCGTCCCGCCCCGGCCCAGTATGATTCCCAGGACGATGCCCAGCAGGGGGGCCGCCAGCAGGAAGCCCAGCCGGAGGCCCATCCAGACCACGTCCATGGGGTTGATGCGGAACCCCGCCAGGGCCCGGAGGGGGGTCGCCCCCGCCAGGATCCTCGGGGCGCTCAGCAGGAAGAGCACCAGGCTCACGAAGACGACGACCACGGGCAGGAGAAGCAGGGCCCGCGGGTCGGGGCGGCGGTTCTGGCGGAAGACCTGGATCCTTCGGTGGATCTCGGCCAGCGTGGCGAAGAGTGCGGTGGTGTAGCAGAGTTTCAGGAAGAGGGCCACCAGAAAGAAGCCGGCGCCCACGAAGAAGGAGAAGACCTTGAGGGCGGGGTTAGGCCCCATGGCCGCCTCCCTTCGTGCGGAGGGCCACCCAGGACTCCACGTCGGCGGCATCCAGAGGGAACCGCAGGCGGAGCCCCCCCGGTCCGCGGACCACCTCCACGGCGGAACCCTCCCTCTCCGCCAGGTGGTAGGCCTCGGCCCCCCCCGGCCCGAAGAGGGCCAGGGTGTAGACCCGCTGGGGGGTGGCGGCGAAGACCAGCGCCGCCGCCGCGAAGGGGTTGGGGGATCCTCCCCCCGCCAGTCCCCGGGCCCGCAACCCCGCCTCGATGGTCTGGAAGGCGGGACTGCCCTCGGGGGCGGGGGCCGTCCCCTCCAGGGGCTCCCGGAGGGGGGAGGGGTCCCGGGGTTCGATCCCCATCCGGTCGAGAATCCATCGGGCTTCGGAGAGGGAGAGGGTCAGCTCGATCATGGCGACTCCCACCGGCCCCAGAGGCCGAATCCGATCTTCAGCGCGTGGAGGGTCTTGGATCCCACGGCACGGAGGCAGGCCTGAAAATCCTCGCCGGTGGAGGGAAGGGGAGGGGCGTGGCGGGACGGCTCCGGCGCCAGCGCCGTTTTCAACGCCCCCGCCTGGTACAGGGCCTGAAGGGCGCGGGACCAGGTCTCTTCGTCTCCGGCGGCTTCGGCGGCGGCGCGGTGGAAGGCGCCCAGGCGGCCCTCCCGGGCCTTGCGGAAGTTCTCCGCCGCATCCCCCCCCGGCTTCAGGCAACGCTCGTAGGGAAAGGCCGGGACACCGATGACCGGCGCCGCTTCGGGGGGGGCGGCCGGAGGGGCCGGCGGTCTCCCCGGCTCCAGGGACCCGCCGCGGAGGAAGAGGGTGGAGGCCCACCCCAGCAGGTAGGCGTCCTCCGCGACGTCGGCGGGGGAGAGGTTGCGGTAGAAGGCGGGCGATTCCAAGAGGGCCGCCCGTCCCCGTTCGAAGGCGTCCTCCTGCCACCCGGATTTCCAGCGTTCGTTGCTCATGGCGGTCCCCTCAGCCGTTGGCGGCCTCGAAGCGCAGAACCGTCTGGCCCAGTCGGATCCGGTCCCCGTCGGCGAGGACGGCGGGGGCACCGATGCGCGTCTCGTTCACGAAGGTCCCGTTGCTGCTCCCCAGGTCCGCCACCGTCCACCGGCCTTCCCCGTCGAGGTCGAAGCGAAGGTGGACGCGGGAGGCCCCGGGGTCGGCCACCACCAAGCCGTTGTCCTCCTTGCGGCCGGCGGTGAGCCCCGGCCGCAGGGGGATCCGCCGGCCCGCGCCGGCCCCTTTCTCCACCCGCACCGAGCCGGGGGAAGGAGCGGGGGCCGGGATCTCCAGGACCGTCCGGTCCCCTTCCTCCGCCGCGGGACGGGAGGGGGCGGCGGCGAGGTCGAGGGAGAGGGCGAACTTCGCCAGTTCGTCGAGGTCGCCCCCCAGGAGCGTGGAGGCGAAGCCCACCTCGCCGCTCATCAGGAACCCGAGGAGGTGGAAGGGGCCCCGGCAGAAGAAGAGCACGTCGTGGCAGAGGGTCTCCCCGGCCCGGCGGGTGACGGCGAGGCCGGCCATGGCTCCAGGGTTGGCCAGGGCGTCGGAGAAGACCCGTCCCGGCGGGGTCATCTCGAAGAGGGGCGTGGAGGCCTCGGCGACGGCCTCCAGGAAACCGGCCCGGGCCAGCTCCACCAGGGCCGGGCGGGGGTCCTTGGCGACGTAGAGGCCCTCCACCGGGAGGGGCAGGAGGGCCGCCGCGGCGTGGAGGGCCCAGCGGAAGTCCCCCGCCGAGGCCTCTTTCAGCCGGGCGGCGAGGCCCTCGACCGAGAGGATCTCCGGGGCCTCCTCGTGGCGTAGGAGGGCGGTCAGCCGGATCCGGCGGATCTGGTCGGCGGCGGCCAGGAGGGCCAGCACCGCCGGCGTGGACAGGTCCGCCCCCACCCGGTCGAAGGCGGAGACGTCGGCGGCGGCCAGGTGGCGGGCCAGCATCCAGCGGATCTCCGCCTCCGAGCGGAGGGAGAGCCGCCGCACCTCCCCCATGCGGGCCAGGCTGACGAAGGTGCCGGGCATCTCGGGGGAGGCGGCCAGTACGGCCCGGCTCACCCAGCGGTCGCCTGCGGAGAGGTGCAGGCGCACCGCCCGGGAGGGGGAGGCCAGGACGGCCACCGCCTTGCGAAGGAGGGCCGCCACCTCCGGTTCCAGGGCGGCGAGGGTTGCCTGGACGGCCCCCCGGCCCTCCTCCGATGCCCTCTCGGGGGGAGGCAGGAGGTCCATCTCGCCCCGGGGGGCCCGGGCCTCCAGGGCCAGGGCGGCGAGTTCGCCCTCGTTCAGGATCCATTCGCCTTGGTCCGCGTGCATGGGCGGCTCCTTCTACTAGGGGCGGAAGTGCGCCGAATAGTCCACCACCTTCGAGGCCCCCTGGTTGCAGAAGGCCGAAGGGTCGGGGTTTCCGTGGGCGTCCACGAACCCGTTCCTCTTGAGGATCTCGTTCATGCGGCCGGGATTCTCGTAGATCTCCCGGGCCGTCTGGGTCAGGCGGGGGTCGCCCAGGGAGTCGCCGGCCACGTTGGCGATCTTCTCCGTCCGGCCCACCGCTTTGGCGATGGTGAGGGGGTCGTCGGGGTGCTTTCCGATGCTGGCGGTCTGCTGTTCGAGGACCGACGGGACCTCGCTGCGGGGGATCTTGGTGGGGTCCTCGGGGAAGTGGTAGTCCGGGTCGTACTTGGCCTTGTTGAGCTGGTTCTGGTCCACGACGGTCTGGCCCGAGACCGGCACCGGCTCCTTGGCGGTCCCGTCGGGGTTGACGGTGTACTTCTCCCCCGAACCCTGCCCCGCCTGGCGGGAGTTGGTGAAGCCCTCGGCGTAGGAATCGGCCTTGCCCGACCCGCCCCCGATGCGGTCGTAGGATTTGTAGTCCACGTCGGAGGTCGTCAGCCCCGTGCGGTTCCGAAGGGCCTGGTCCACCGAAGCCTCGTGGGTCGCCGCGAACTTCTTGGAGAGTTCGTCGTAGGCTTCCGCCTCCGAGATGCCCCGTTTGGAGGCGTAGCTCTTGACGCTCCCCTCGTCGAAGGTGGGGATGAGGGTGCGGTCGGCGTCGGTCTTGATCCGTCCCGGCGGCCCCTTGGCCGACGAGCCGCTGTCGCCCACCAGCACTTCCTTGATCTTGACGCCGGTCTCGCTCTGGAAGTTCTCGATGGACTCCTTGGTGCCCTGGCGGATGGACTGCTGGACCTCGCCCTGGAGGACCTTGTTGATGGCCTTGGCCTCCTCCCCGCTGATGTACCCCTTCTTCTGCATGTCGATGAGTTTCTGCATCCCTCCGTCGCGGTAGAGACCCGCCACCGCCTCCGGGTCCCCCGTGGCGGCGGCCCGGCGGATCTGCTGCTGCATGCCCCACTCGGGGGTGCCGATGGGGGGGGACTTGGCGGCCCCGTCGGCGGCCCCCTCGGCGCCCCCCTTCCCGAGGCCCGAGGCGTAGCCTTCCTCTCCGGTGAGGATGTCCTTGATGCGGGAGGTTCCGTTGGCGAGGGCGCCGGCCCCCCCTTTGAGGGTATTCTTCCAGGCCGTCCCGGAGAAGAGCTCGCTCCCTTCCTTGGCCACGTTCTCGGCGCACTCGCCGAGCCCCTTCCAAGCCCCCTGGGCGGCCCCCTTGAACATGTTCTTGCCGGCCAGCTCGGCCCCCACCATACCGCCGATGGCCCGCCCCCCCACGTGGAAGAGCCCGCCGGCGGCCTTGCCGATGAGTTCTTGCTTGATGGTCTCGGCCATTCCCTCCTTCCAGGCGTCGAAGCCGTCGGCCCCGCGGTCCACGGCGTCCTTCGTGGCGTAAAGGCCGCCCGCCGGGGTGAAGACCCATTCGGAGGCCCCCCCGGTGAGGAACATGATGCCCACCCGGCCACCGAGGCCCGCCCAGGAGAACTTGCCGTCGCTGGTCTGGCAGGTGGAGATGTTGCGGGAGGTCTCCCAAAGGGCGTTCTTCCACGATTCCCCGTCGGCGTACCAAGGTTTCTCGGGGCCGGGCGGCCGGTTGGGGTCCCCGTAGGTGCCGTCCAGGCGCCCGCCGATGTAGTCGCGGACCTTCTGGACCTTGTCGGGGTCCAGGGCCTTTCCAGAGAGCAGGTCGTCGATCATCTTGCCGACCTTGCCGTAGATGTCCCCCCGCTGGCCGTCGGCTCCGGGCTCCACCATGCCGTGGTCGAAGGCGGCCTGTTGCATCTTCTGGAGCTTGTCGAGGAGCTCCGCCTGCTCCTTGGCCTTCTGCCCCGCCTCGGCGAACTCCTTGCCGACGCCGATGACCCCCCGGTCTGCGGCGTGGTAGTCGATGTCGGCCCCTTCCTTTCCGAGCTTTCCATGGAGCTGGGAGATCCGGTCGTTGAGCTGCTCCAGCCGCTTCTGGTGTTCGGAGGTGTCGAAGCCGCCCTGCTGCGCGCCCGCCATGACGCCGAGGAGGTGGGCCTTTTCCTCCTCCGCCGCCTTGAGGTCCTCCTGGCGGTCCTCGATCCACTGCTTCTTGTTGGCGGCGGCCTCGGCGGCGGCGGCCGCCTCCTGTTCCCGCTGGGTCTTCAGGGCGTCGGCCTTGGCCTCCGCCTCCTCCGCGACCTGCTCCTGGCTCTGGATGTACTGGTCGTACTGGTCCTTGAGCTTCTGGTAGTTCGGGTCCGACTTGTCGGCGGACTTCTCGCTCTCCTCCCACATGTCCTTGTACTTCTGCGCCTCGTCCCGCGCCTTCTGGGCGGCGTCCCGGGCCGACTGCTCGTCGCCCGAAGGCGGGGCCAGGAAGGAGCCCCCCGGCGAGGGCGGGCCGGAGCCGGGGACGGTGCCGGCGGCGGTTCCCCCCGCCGGGGGCAGGCCGCCGGTATCGGCCCCCACCACCGAGATGCCCGGCGCCACCGCCGACGAGGAGGAGATCCCCGAGGAGAGGTTGGCGTCCAGGAACCCCACGTCCATCTTGTAGCAGCTCACGTCGGCGGTGTGGCTCGGGTGGACGATTTGGCGGATGGGGTTGTATTCGGCCCACATATGGCCGTGGACCAGCCCGGCGCCGACGATGCCGCCGGCGGCGGCTCCCGCCACGGCGGCGCCCAGCCCGCCGAGCCCCTCGGCGGCCATGGACCCGATGCCCGCCACTTCGCCACCCAGGCCGTTGGGCAGGAGCCCCCCGTTGCGGAGCTGCATCTCCCGGATCAGAAGCTCCCGTTCCCGGGCCCGGCGGGCCATGTCGGCGTACATGGCTTGGTCGTACTGGCGGATGGCCTCCCACTGGGCGTCGGGGCGGCGGGGGGGCCTGCGGCCGGTGCCCGCCGCTCCCTGCCCCGCGGGGGGCTGGGAGGCGGCCTCCAGCTCCGATTGGATGGCGGCCACCTTCGCCTCGGCCGCCGCCTTGGCGGCATCGGCGCGGTTCAGTTCGCCGGCGGCGGCGTTGCGGTCGGCGATGGCGCGGTCGTAGGCCTGGGCGGCGGCATCCCTCTCCTTCTGGGCACGGGCGGCCTCCTCTTGGAGCTTCCGGGCCTCCGCCTCCCGCCGCTGGGCCTCCTCCCGTGCCTGGCGCGCCTGCCGTTCCCTCTCCTCCGCCTCGGCCTTCCGTTCCTCGAGCTGCCGCTGGGCTTCCTCCTCGTGCTTCTTGACCGCCTCGATCTCCCGCTGCTCCTCCCGCCAGCGCTGGAGGAGCTCTTCGTTCTTCTTCTCCAAGTTCTTCAGGCGGCGCGCCTCCTCCGCCACCAGCCGGTCCTGGTGCACCTTGGCCTCGGAGAGCTCCTCGTACCGCTGCCGTTCCGCCGCGAGGGCGGCTTCGCTGGAGGCCAGCTCCTGCTGGGCGTGCTGCAGCCCCTCCGCGGTGAGGGGCCGGCCGTCCAGGTCCTTTCCCGTCCGGACCATTTCCGCCAGGGCGTCCCGCTCCTCCCGGAGCCGCTGCCCCGTGGCGAGGCTCTCTTCCATGGACTTGGCCAAGGAATCTTGGCGGAGGCGGTCGGTGTCCAGCTTCTCCCGCAGGGACTCCTGCTCCCCGCTGGCATGGCGCAGTTCGGCGTCGGTGCGCTCGTGCCGCTCCTCGAGGGTGTGGCGCTCCGCGGAGAGGCGGTCCACCTCCTTCTGGGCCCGGCCCTCTTCCTCCTGGCTCTCCCGGGCCCGGAGCCGGGTTTCGTCCACCTTTTCGTTGGCTTCCCGGGTGGCCTCGTTGGCCCGCTCCACCGCCCCGGCCCTTTGCCGGGCGGTGTCGTCGGCGGCCGAGAGCTTCTGGGCGGCCCCGTCGGCGCGGTCCTCCGCCGCCCGCACCTTGTCCAGGGCCGCCTGCTGGGACCGGGACACGGCGTCCCGCTCCCCCATGGCCCGGTTGAGCTGTTTCTGGAGTTCCCGGGTGTCCGGGGGGCCCCCGTCCTTGAGGATCCGGGCCCTTCCGGCGTGGAAGGCGCGGGAGAAGACGGTGTACAGGATGCGGGAGCCCAGGCCCGGCAGGATGGCGTAGAGGGGCAGGGTGATGAAGTCCATCCGGGCGTAGGCGCCCCAGGTGAGGAGGGGGCCCGGCTTGTGGAAGAAGGAGTAGAGGTTGAGGGGCGAACCCTGGGGGAAGAGCCAGTAGGTGGCGTTGGTCAGGCAGTCCCCGATGCCGAAGGCGGCGGTCATGAGGAGGGCGAGGATGGGGGAGAAGCACCCCGCCATGGGCAGGAGCTGCATGACGTACTGGTGCTCGCCCAGGTGCCCGTACCGTTCGATCCGGGCCCCCAAGAGGAACATGAAGAGGAGCACCCCGGTGAAGGCCAGGAGGAAACCGGGTCCCCCGAGCTTCTTCTTCATGCCGGCCAGGAAGGAGAGGCCGGTGATGTCGAGGAAGATCGAGGCGAGGCACCCCCGGGGACGGGGGGCCTGGGGCCGGGCCGGGGGCGGGCCTTTGCGCGGGGGTGCCTTGGGGCGGGGCCTGGGGGGGGACGTCATGGAACCTCCCAGAAGATCCAGAGCTCCCCCACGTCGAGGGGGGTGAGGGAGCCGTCGGCGTCGGTATCGGTGGAAACGAGGACCGCCGCGGCGGCGGACCCGGCCGCCGCGGGGTGGAACCAGGCCCGGTCCGGGCCCCCGAGGGTCCGGGAGGTGCCGCCGCGCCCGGCAAAGGCCAGCGCCCGCCCCCGGGGGCCGTGGGGGAAGGCGAAGAGGGCGAAGTCTTCCGTCCCCGCCACCTCCAGGAGGGCCGGGGGGGCCGAGAGGCCGAGGGGGGACAGGCGCCCCGACTCCGTCCAGCCGGCCACCGCCCGGCCGTCGCCGCCGAGCCAGACCCAGGCCCCCTCCCCGGCGGGGGCGTAGGCCAGGGCGGGGCGCCCCGGCGGCGTGACCGCCTGGGAGCGCCCCCCCGCGAAGCGGACGAGGAAGCGGGGGCTTCCCTCCCGGGATTCCGCCAGGGCGTAGAGGGACCCTCCCCGGACCTCCCCGCGGCTCCAACGCCAGACGGCTTCCCCGGCCAGGGGGAGGGGTTCCGGGGGAGCGCCCGCCTGGAGGGGGGAGCCCTCGGGGGTCCTCCGTCCCCGGCCGTCCCGGGAAAGGCGCCGGTACTCGCGCCCGAGGGTGAAGGCCGGCCCCAGAGAGCCG
The DNA here is from genome assembly GCA_049968315.1 of Acidobacteriota bacterium. Lineage (GTDB taxonomy): Bacteria > Acidobacteriota > UBA4820 > UBA4820 > DSQY01 > JBFLVU01. The sequence goes on along the minus strand of JBMFRA010000011.1, from coordinate 46,895 downwards.
GCGGGCCACCCGCAGAGCCTGGGGAAGAGCCCCCCTCCGCCGGGCGCCAGGGTCCGAAGCCGGCCGGTCCTCCAGCTCCAAACCTTCAAGGCCTCCCCTTCGGCGAAGGCCACCTCGCCGCCGCCGGGGGAGAAGACCGGGTTCGAGGCTCCGGCCTCCCCCGCGGGAAGCCGGGCCGCCTCCCGCCCTTCGCCGTCGAAGAGGAGGAGGCCGTGGCGGTCGGCGAAGGTGATGCGGCCGTCGCCGTCGGTGTCGGAGAGGGGACAGGGAAGGACGAGGTACCGCCCGTCGGAGGACCACGCCGCCTCCCCGGCGGCGAAGTCCAGGACGTAGGGGGTGAGGCGCCTGGGCCTCCTCCATTCCCGCCGGAGCAGGAAGAGGGCCTGGCCGTCCCGCAGGTCCACGCCGCCGTCTCCCTGGGTGTCGGGCCCCCTCCGCCCGAAGACCACCGCCTCCCCCGAGGGGGCGAAGAGGGGCCTCAGGTCCGCCGCCAGGTCCCGGGCGGCGAAGCGGGCCCCCGGTGCGGGGGGCCGGGGGGGAGGATCCTGGGAAAGGGCCCGGAAGGCGGGGGCCGGCCTTAGGATGTCGAATGACATCTTCGCGGCCAGGAGGGCCCAGGGGGCGGCGGCGCCGGCGGCGGCGGCGAGGAAGGTCCCCTGGGGGGAGCCGGGGCTCTCCCGTCCGGCGAAGTCCATGTTTCCCGCGTGGCAGGCGAGGCAGGGCCGGTTGGGGAGGACGGGGAGGACCTTCCCGTGGCAGGAGAGGCAGGCGCCGTCCCCCTGGTAGGGGCGGGCGGGGCCGGCGGCCGCGGCGGTCAGGGAGAGGGACAGGGTCGCGGCGAGAAGCCCGGCGGCCTTCACGGGAACCCCGCGGCCAGGGCGGAGGCGAAGAGGCCGGCGCAGGAGGGGCAGAACTCCTCTCCCCGGCCTGCCGCCTGCCCCCCGGAACGGAAGGCCAGGACGCAGGACCGGTCGGGGCAGTGGGGGAGCCCCAGGGCGTGGCCCAGCTCGTGGCGGAGGACCCCCCGAAGGGCCTCCGGGCCGAGGCCCCAGGTGGAGACCACGGCCACGCCCTTCCCTTCCCACCCGAACCCCCGGACGGGGCTCTCTCCCTCCTGGAGGGGAGTGGCGGTGAGGCCCAGCAGCGGCCGGCGCCGCTCCCGACGGGAGAGCCAGGAGAGGAGATGGGCGGGGGGGCGGCGGTAGAGGAGGCCCGGCCAGGGGTCCACCGAGAGCACCTCCGGGACGCAGGGGGCCACGGCGGCCCCCAGCGCCTGCGAGAAGGAGACTCCGTCGAGGAATACGCCGAGAAAAGGCCCCACCGTCCCTCCCATCCCAGTGCCAACCCGGCCCTCAAGATAAGGGCCGGGAGGCCCGCCGGTCAAGGCGCACCTCCCCGCGGAGCGCCCGGGCCGCCATCTGCCCCACTTGGCGCCGCCGCCGCCTTCGCGTACACTCGGGCGGAGGATGGCCATGGACCCCCTTTCTCCCGCCTGCTCCCCCGCCTGCGGGCCCCGGAACGCGCTCCTCGCCCCCTGGGCGACGCCCTGCGCCCCGGAGGTCCCCCACGAGTACCACCCCCACCGCCACCCGGCCCACCGGACCTTCTTCCAGCAGGACCGGGACCGGCTCCTCCATTCGGAGGCCTTCCGCCGCCTCGGTTACAAGACGCAGGTCTTCGTCGTCCACGAGGGCGACTTCTACAGGACCCGCCTCACCCACACCCTGGAGGTGGCGCAGGTCTCCCGGGGCCTCGCCTGCGCCCTCGGGGCCAACGAGGACCTCTGCGAGGCGGTGGCCTACGCCCACGACCTGGGCCACCCCCCCTTCGGCCACCGGGGGGAGGACGCCCTGGACCACCTCTACGCCGACCTCCTGGAGCGGCGGCTCGGGGTCCAGCGCCCCGCGGGGCGAAAGGCCTTCGAGCAGAACTTCCAGTCCTACCGCATCGTGAGCCGCCTGGAGAAGCGGTACGCCGATTTCCCCGGCCTCAACCTCAGCGTCCCCACCCTCCACGCCGTCCTCAAGCACCATACCGCCTACGACGCGCCGGCCCTCCCCTATCCCCTGGAACTCTCCGACCCGGCGGAAGCGGAGCGGATCCGAAGGACCTACCTCTCCTCCCCCGGCTGTTCCGCCGAGGCCCAGATCGTGAACGCCGCCGACCAGATCGCCTGGGTGACCCACGACCTGGAAGACGCCCTGAGGGTTCGCTTTCTCAAGGTCGAGGAGCTCCGTGCCCTGGACAACCCCCTCCTCCGTGCCGCCTGGGAGCGGGCCCACGACGGTGCGCCCGACTGGGAGAAGGATCCCATTCTGTGGGCCCGGCTCCTCATCCGGAACATGATCGACCTCCTCATCGGGGACGTCATCGCCCATTCCGCCCCCCGGCTGGCCGCCTTCACCACCCCGGAGGCCGTGGCGGCGGACCCGAGGCCGGCGGTGGACTTCTCCCCCGAAATGGCGGCGGCGGTGAAGGCGGTGCGGGAGATGCTCTTTGCCCGGGTCTACACCCACCCCGTTGTGGAGCGGATGTCCGCCAAGGCCGCCGCCATCCTGGAGCGCCTCTTCCTCAGCCTCACCAAGGACCTCCTGGAAAGGGGCTCCTTCTCCATCCGCCTCCTGCCCCTCTCCACCCGGGCGCGGGTGGAGGAGGCGGAGGGGGAGATCGCCAAGTACGGCGTGGTGGTGGACTTCCTGGCGGGGATGACCGACCGCTTCGCCGAGGAGTTCTACCGGGTCCTCTACGAGCCGGAGGAACGGGGGATCACCTCCCTCTACTGAGGGATGGGGGGTCTTGCCCCGTTCGGTTGGCCGGGGTACAGTGCAGGAAGCGAAGCGAAGGAGGATGCCATGAGGAAATGGGTGGTCGGGATTCTGGCGGTGGTGGTCCTGGTTGCCGCGGCGGCGGCGGAGCTGGAGGGGGTGAGCCTGCCCAACACGGTGACGGTGGGGGCGGCGACCCTGCACCTCAACGGCATGGGGGTCCGCGTCAAGAAGGTGGCCTTCATCGGCGTGAAGGTCTACGTGGCCGGCCTGTACCTTGCCGAGAAATCCTCCGACCCGGCGAAGATCCTGGCGGCGGACGCCCCCCGCCAGCTCGTCATGCACTTCCTCTACAAGGAGGTGGGGAAGGCCAAGCTGGTGGAGGCCTGGAACGAGGGCTTCGAGAAGAACGCCGGAGACAAGGCCGGCGCGCTGAAGGCCCGCATCGAGAAGTTCAACGGCTTCTGGCCCGACATGAAGAGCGGCGACCGGGCGGTCCTCACCTACATCCCCGGGACGGGGGTGGAGGTGGAGATCAAGGGCCAGAAGGTGGGGACCATCGAGGGCAAGGATTTCGCCGACGCCCTCTTCTCCATTTGGCTGGGGCCCAACCCGCCCAACGAAGACCTGAAGAACGGCCTCCTCGGCAAGTGATCCTCCCGCAGGAACCCTCCGGGCGGGCGGGGGCACCCGCCCGCCCTTTGCGTTGGGTGGGACTCAGTCCAGCTCCACGGGGTCCCAGGAGGGGGCACGGGCCGGCGCCCCCTCCCGCCGCGGGCCCGGGGAGGCGAAGAGGAGGGCCAGCAGGGGGTGGCGGAGGGCGAAGGCCGAACCCTCCCGCCGGACCAGGGCGGCGTCCTCCATCCAGGAGAGGTAGGAGCGTGCGGCCCCGGTGCTGACCCCGAGCCCCTTGGCGACCTCCGGCGCCCGCCGGGGGCCGGGGGCCAAGAGGGCGCCGGTCCGCAGGAGGGCCACCCCCCCCCGGGCCGCCGCCATCCCCGTCCGCCATTCCAGCTCCAGGTGGAGGCGCAGGAGCGGGCTGCCGGGGGAGATCTCCCGGTAGAGGGGGGGGACTGGGCCGCCGGCGTCGCCGTCGTCCCATTCGGGATCGGCCCCGGCCCCGCGGAGGGCCTCCAGGAGCGCCCGGGCCGGCCGGGGGAAGCGGCACTCCAGGAGAAGGCCCCGCTGCCGCGCCAGGCGGGCCAGGCCGGCAAAGAGGTGCCCGGCGGAGCGGCTGCGGGCCCAACCGAGGAGCACCTCCGCGTTCCGGAGGACCAGGCCCTCACCGGACTCCGCCAGCTCCGGCAGGGGCTCCCACAGCAGGTCCCGCACCGGCCAGCCGCAAGGGGGGAAGGGGGGGTAGCCGTAATCCCGGCGGCGGACCCGGCAGCGGCGGATCGGGGGGTGGGAGGTGGGTTCCATGGAAGAACCCTAGTGCCCCGGAAGGAGAATGTCAAGTGGCATTTCGTGCGGGGCAGGAGCAGGGGAGGCGCGGGAGGGGGAGAGGGGCGAAACGGAATGGGAGAAGGGGGCGGCCCTTGCCCCGCCTCCTTTCTTGGGCCTCCCGTCCATCGCCCGTGCTATGCTGGAGGCGGGAGGCGGGCCATGCGGGTGACCTTCCTGGGGACCGGCACGTCGGTGGGCGTTCCCATCCTCTCCTGCCGGTGCGCCGTCTGCACCTCCCCCGATCCCCGGAACCGCCGCCTGCGCCAGTCCATATGGATCGAGGCCCAGGACCTCTCGGTGGTGGTGGACACGGGCTCCGATTTCCGGGAACAGGCCCTTCGGGCGGGCATCACCCGCCTGGACGCCGTCCTCCTCACCCACCCCCACGCCGACCACATCTTCGGGCTCGACGACACCCGGGTCTTCTCCTACCGCCAGAAGGCCCCCATCCCCGTCTACGGCTCCCCCTCCACCCTGGAAGGGGTCCGCCGGACCTTCTGGTACGCCTTCGAGGCCCTCCCGGAGGGCGGCGGGAGACCGCGGCTGGACCTCCGGGTCCTCGATGGGCCCCTGGCCCTCCCGGGGCTGCCGGTCCTGCCCCTTCCCGGCGACCACGGCTCCATGCCGGTGACGGTCTTCCGCTTCGGTCCCTTCGCCTACGCCACCGACCTCAAGCGCATTCCCGGGGAGACGGTGGAGGCCCTCCGGGGGGTGGACACCCTGGCCATCAACGCGCTTCGCGCCTCGCCGGAGCACCCCACCCACATGACGGTGGGGGAGGCCCTTCGTGCCGCCGACCGCATCGGCCCCCGGCGGGTCTTTCTCATCCACATGGGCCACGAACTGGACCACGGGAACCTCTCCCGTTCCCTTCCCGACGGCGTGGAGCCTGCCTGGGACGGGCTGGTTCTCGAATTCGACGGAGAGAGTCTCCGAATGGAGGTCGAATGACATCTGCTTGCCGCTACCCCGATCTCGAAGGAAAACGGGTCCTGGTGACCGGCGCCTCCTCCGGCATCGGCCTCGCCTGCGCCGAGGCCTTCCTCCGCCAGGGGGCTCGGGTGGTCCTCCACTTCCGGAATGGCCGGGAGGCAGCGGAGCGGGCCGCCGCCGCCTACCCCGGCCTCGCCTTCACCGCCGGGGCGGACCTGGCGGCGGAGGTAGGGTGCGTCGCTCTGGTGGCGGAGGCGGTTCGCCTCCTCGGTGGCCTGGATGTCCTCGTCCACTCGGCGGGGATCTGGACGCCGGGGCCCATCCGGGAGCTGAGCCGGGAGACCCTGGAGACCCTGTTCCGCACCAACACCTTCTCCTCCTACTACCTGGCGCGGGAGTGTGCCCGGGTGATGGAGGGGGGGAGCCTGGTCTTCATCGGCTCCACCGCCGGCCAGCGGGGGGAGCCGAATCACAGCCACTACGCCGGCAGCAAGGGGGCCATCCAGTCCATGGTCATGAGCCTGGCCCAGGAGCTGGCCCCCGCCATCCGGGTGAACCTCGTCTCCCCCGGGTGGGTGCGGACGCCCATGAGCGAAGAGGCCCTGAGGACGCGGGAGGCGGCCATCGTCTCCGTGGTCCCCCTCCGGCGGGTGGCCGAGGCGGAGGACGTGGCGGCGGCGGCCCTCTTCCTGGCTTCGGAGGCCTCCCGCCACTTCACCGGCGCCGACCTCTGCTGCTCCGGAGGGGCGCTGTTGCCCATGCCCCGGGGCTAAGGGGAGGGCGGCGCACCGGGCCCCAGGGCCGATTCCAGATCCCGGACCATCTGCTCGACCCGCGCCCGTTCCGCGGGGTCGAGGTCGGCCTTCAAGGCCCGGCGGAAGGCCTCCAGGGCCTCCTGGGGCCGGTCGGCCTGGAGGAAGACGGCCCCCAGGGTCAGGGCGGCGGGGGCGAAGGCGGGGTACCGGGAGAGGACCTCCCGGTAGATGCGGACCGCCTCCTCCGGCCGGTTCCGCATCAGGTAGATGTCCCCCTCCCGCTTGAGGGTGGCGGCGGGGTCCCGGCTCTGGCGCAGGGCCGCCTGGAAGTCCGCCCGGGCCGCCTCCTCCTTTCCCTGGATCAGGTGGACCCGGCCCTGGAGGAGGTAGGTCTCCTCGTCGGCGAAGCCCTCGGAAAAGGCCCGTTCCAGGAGGGGAAAGGCTTTCTCCGGCTCGTTGAGGTCCAGGTAGGCCGCCGCCAGGGCGTCGAGGGCCCCGACGAGCCGGGGGGAGAGGCGGAGGGCCTTCTCGTAGGCGGCCACCGCCTCGGGGATCCGTTCCCGCAAGGCGAGGATGTGGCCCTTGGCCGTATAGGCCTCGGCCATGCGGGGGGCGAGGGCGATGGCCCGGTCCAGGGCGGCGAGGGCCTCGTCGCCGCGGCCTGCCCGCCGCAGGGTCTCTCCGTACTCGAAGGCGAGGGAGGGGTTCTCCCGGTCCTGCTGGACGAGGGGGGCCAGGATCTGGAGGGCCCCCTTCAGGTCCCCGGTCTCCCGGAGGAGGCGGGCCCTCCCGGTCTCGCGGAGGATATTGGTCCTTTCGTGGGGGTCGGGAAGCCCCCGGGGGGGGAAGCCTTCGGCGGGGACGGGGGCGTAGCCCAGGCCCCTAAGGGACTCGGAGACCGCGACCTCCGGAGCCCTCTGGGGAAAGGCGGGGAGGGCGGCCTTGAGGCGAAGGGCCTCGGCGGGCGGGTGGGCGGAGAGGTCCCTCGTCTCCCCCGGGTCCCCCTGGAGGTCGAAGAGGCGGTCGGCCTTCTGGGACCGCACCCACTTGTACCGGCCGTCGGTGGCGCCCAGCAGGGGGCTCCACCGGAAGGCGTCGAAGGGGAGCCACGATTCCAGGGGCAGGGTCCGGGAAGGGGGTGCCGCGCCGAAGAGGTCCACCCCGTCGGGGAAGGCCCCGGAGGGGACGGGGAGCCCCAGCCGCCCGAGCAGCGACGGGGGGACGTCGGCCAGGGAACAGGGCCGGCCGTCGCGGCGCCCCTGGGGTACGCCCGGACCGGCGAAGAGGAGAACCGTCCGCAGGGTGGGCTCGAAGAGGAGGACGCCGTGGGTGGGTTCGCCGTGGTCCCCCAGGGCCTCGCCGTGGTCGGAGGCGACCACCACCAGCGTCTCCGGGGGGAGGGCGCCGAGGAGCCTCGCCACCTCGGCGTCCACGTAAGCCGCCGCGGCGTCGTAGGGCTTTCCGGGAAAGCGGGCGGCGTAGGCTTCGGGGCTCGAATAGGGCTCGTGGGTGTCGAAGTAGTGGACCCAGAGGAAGAGGGGCTTCTCCCCCCGCTGCCGGAGGAGGGAGAGGGCGCGGTCGGTGACCTCGGTGGCGCTCCGGGCCCGGGCGGGGCCCACGGCGTCGTCGTAGACGGAAAAGCCCCGGTTCAGCCCGAAGCGGCCCTCCAGGACGGCGCTGGCCACCACCGCCTCCGCCCGCCACCCCGCTTTGGAAAGAACCTCCGCCAGGGTCCGCACGCCGGGGGCCAGGGTGCCCGTGCCGTTGTCGTGGAGGCCCGTCCGGGAGGGAAAGGCGCCGGTCAGCAACGTCCCGTGGGAGGGAAGGGTCAGGGGCGCCGGGGCGGTGCAGGCGGTGAAGGCGGTGCCCCGGGAGGCGAGGCCGTTCAGGGCGGGTGCGGGGGAAGCCGGGGCGCCCCAGGCCGCCAGCCGGTCGGCACGGAAGGTGTCCAGGGTGACCAGGACCACGTCGGGGGTCCGGGGCCAGAGCACGGACCCGCACAATCCCAGGAGAACCGCCGGCAGAGCCTTCGAGAGCTTCACGGTGCACCTCCGCGGTGAGAGTGTACCAGAGGGGCCGGGCGCGGGGGGAAGGGAAAAGAGGACGAATCCGGGGAACGGGCGGCCGGGGTGCGGGCGGCCGCGGTCGGCGCCCCCGCCCTCGGCGTGCCGGAGCAGGCCCCCGGTGCCGCCGTACCGCCTTCCCGGCCCGCGGGCCCTCCCCCCGCCAGGCCTTCCCCCGCCGCCCCGCTCCCGGCGAAGGCCCGCAGGCCGGTCCCGCCTCTTCTCGGCCCCCCCGCTTCCCTCCCGTCTCCTCCCCACGGCCTTCAGTTTCTTGACCTTAGGGGGATGGGGCGGTAGAATGGCCCTTCATGCCGAAGGGCCGCTTCTTCCTGGGAACGATGGCCGCGGCCGCGGCGGGCCTCCTTGCGGCCTGCCGCGTCCCGGAGGTGCGCCTGCTCGTCCTCCTGCCCCTCTCCGGCCCGCAGGCCGCCTACGGCCGGAGCCTCCACGACGGGGCGCGGCTGGGGGAGGAGGCGGTGAACGCCGCCGGGGGCGTTCGGGGCCGGAAGCTGGTGCTCGCCGTGAAAGATTCGGGGGGGGACGGCCCCCGGGCGGTGAGGGTCCTGGAAGACTGGGCCCATTCCCCGGGGTGCCGGCTGGTGGTGGGCGGCGCCACCAGCGAGGAGGCCCTGGCCCTGGCTCCCGTGGCCGAGCGGTCGGGCCTTCTCCTCCTCTCCCCCTCCGCCTCCTCGCCCCTCCTGTCGGGGCGCTTCCCCCACTTCTTTCGGACCTGGCCCTCCGACGCCGTGGAGGCCCGGGGGGCGGCGGAGTTCCTGGCCTACTCCCTCCACGCCACCACGGTCCTCGTGGTCGTGGAGCCCGGACCTTACGGGGAGGGGCTTGCCGGAGCCTTTCGGGGGGCCTTCGAAGACGGCCTCCGCCGGGCGGAGACGCGGACGGCCGGTGGGGACCTCCCGCCCGGGGACCCGGCGCCCCCCGGCATCCAGGCCTTCTTCCTGGCGGGGAGGCCCGAGGCCCTCCTGCCCTGGCTGGAGGGGGTCCGGGCCCTTGGGGACGACCGGGTCGCCGTGGCCTCCAGCGCCTTCGGCGTGTCCGGCCTGACCGCCCCCTCCCCCGCCGCCTGCGACGGGCTCTGCGTCGTGGCCCCGGAGGCTCCGGGAACGGCGAGGTGGCCCGAGGCCGCCGCCTTCGAGGAGGCCTTCGAGCGGCGCTTCGGCCGGCACCCCGACCGCTACGCCCGGAGCGCCTACGACGCCGTGCGGGTGGCCGCCGCGGCGGCGGGGGCGGGGAAGACCGCCGAGGAGCTCCGTCTCGCCCTTCTTAGCCTCAAGAAGTTCTCCGGGGCCTCGGGCCCCATCGCCTTCGGCCCCGGGGGAGACCTCTCCCGGCCGGCGGAGGTCCTCGTCTGCCGGGGGGGGGGCCTCCTTCCCCTGCGGGAGGTCTCCCCGGAGTTTCTGACGGGGCTCCAGGAGCGGGTGGCCCGCCGCCGCCTGGGAGGGAAGCGGTGAGCGGGCGGCTCCTCTGCCTGGAGGAGGCCGTGGCCTTCCGGCGGGAACTCAAGGCCCGGGGGCGGCTTCTCGTCTTCACCAACGGCTGCTTCGACCTTCTCCACGCCGGACACGTCCGGTACCTCAACGGAGCGAGGGGGCTGGGGGACGGGCTCCTCGTGGGGCTGAACGACGACGCTTCCGTCCGGCGCCTCAAGGGACCGGGGCGTCCGGTGGTTCCGGAGGGGGAACGGGCGGAGGTCCTCTGCGCCCTGCAGGCGGTGGACGCCGTGGTCCTCTTCTCGGAGGACACGCCCCTCCGCCTCGTCGAGGCCCTTCTCCCGGACATCCTCGTGAAGGGGGCCGACTGGCCCCTCGCCGCCGTGGTGGGGCGGCGGGAGGTGGAGGCGGCGGGGGGGCGGGTCCTGACCCTTCCCCTCCTGGAGGGGCGGTCCACCACCGGACTCCTGGAGCGGATCGGGGGCCGCCGGACGTGAGTTCCCTCCTGGAGGCCTTTCTCGCGGAGCTTTACCAGAGGACGGGCGGAGAGCCGGGGCTCGCCCGTGCCCGGGGGGGAGCCCTTCCCTTCCTGCTGGCGGCCCACCTGCTCTTCCGGAAGGGCCCAGTGGTGCTTCTGGTGCCCAGCGAAGCCCAGGCCCGGAGCCTCCACGGAACCCTGGAGGCCCTCTTGGGAGAGGCGGCGGCGCCGCTCCTCCTCCCTGCCCCCGACGCCGACCCCTACGAGGGTCTCCCCAGCCACCCCGGCATCCTCCTCCAGCGGGCCACCACCCTGACGCGCCTCCTCCTGGAGGCCCGGCCGGCGGTTCTCCTCTCCGCCGAGTCCCTCCTCCACCGGGTTCCCCGGCGGGAATGGTGGCGGAACCACGTCTTCCTCCTGGACCGCGGGGCCGAGGTGGACCGGCGGGAACTCCGCCTCCGGCTGTGGACCCTGGGGTACCGGCCGGTGGACCTGGTGGGGGAGGCGGGGGAGGCGGCCTTCCGGGGGGGCATCGTGGACCTCTTCCCCCCCACGGAGAACCTCCCGGTCCGGTTGGAGTTCTTCGGAGACGAGGTGGAGTCCCTCCGCTTCTTCGACCCCGTTTCCCAGCAGTCCCTGGCGGAGGTGGGGCGGGAGGTGGCGATCCACCCCCTCTCGGAGGCGGTGCGGGACGAGGCGGCGCTGGCGCCGCTCCGGAGAAGGCTGGAAGAGGAGGGCGAGTTTGGCCGGGTCCGCCTCGAGGGCCTGGAGCGGGTGGGGACCTACCCCACCCTCGATGCGGAGATACGGGGAGAGGAGGAGTACTTCGGCCCCTTCCCCGCCCTTCTCCCGGGGGCCCGGTGGGTGGTCCTGGAGCCGCCCCGGATCCTCCACGAGGCGGGGCGGAAGCTCGAGGAGTGGAACGACAGCTTCGTCCGCCGGCGCCGGCCGGCCTTCCTGAACCCCGCCCGGCTCTTCCTCTCCGCCCGGGCCGTGGCGGAGGCGGTGCAGAACCCGGCGGTCCTGGAGGCGGGGTCGGCGGAGCCCCCCCTCACCGTCCACCGGCCGGCGCTGAGGCCCGGGGATGTCCACCGGGCGCTGGAGGAGGCGGCGGAGGCGGTGAAAAGGGGCTTCCGGTGCCTCTTCGCCGTGGAGGGGCAGGGGACCCTCCGGCGCCTGAACGAACTGTGCGCCGGCGCCGGCCTCACCCTGCTGGAATCCCCGCCTGCCGGAGGGGGCCTTCCCCCCGGCCTCTACGGCGTCTCGGCGCCCCTCACCGAGGGCCTCGTCTTTCCCGATGAGCAGCTGGAGATCCTGACCGGAAAAGAGGTCTTCGGGAGGGGCCGGGCCGCCGCCGAGGGCCGGATCCGCAAGCAGGAGGCCTTCTCCACGGGGCTCAGGGACCTGAGGCCGGGAGACCCGGTGGTCCACGTGGAGTACGGCGTGGCCCTCTTCCGGGGCATCGAGACGGTGGAGCGGGAGGGGGTCCGGGAGGACTTCCTCGCCCTGGAGTACGCCGGGGGCAGCCGCCTCCTGCTGCCGGTCCAGCGGATGGACCTGGTGCAGAAGTACGTGGGGCCCGAGGGCTACCGGCCGCCCCTGGACCGGCTGGGCGGAACGGCCTGGAAGAAAAACAAGGAGCGGGCCCGGAAGGCGGTGAAGGCCGTGGCCGTGGACCTCCTCCGCCTCTACGCCACCCGCCGGACCGTAGAAGTCCCCGCCTGCGGGGAGGACACCGAGTGGCAGGCGGAGTTCGAGGCGCAGTTCCCCTACGAGCTGACCCCCGACCAGGAGCGGGCGGTGGAAGAGGTCAAGGGGGACCTCATGAAGACCCGCCCCATGGACCGGCTCGTCTGCGGGGACGTGGGCTACGGCAAGACCGAGGTGGCCATGCGGGCCGCCTTCAAGGCCGCCTCGGAGGGCTACCAGGTGGCGGTCCTCTGCCCCACCACCGTCCTCTGCCTCCAGCACCTGGAGCGTTTCCGGGAGCGCTTCGCCCCCTTCCCCGTCCGGGTGGAGATGCTCTCCCGGTTCGTTCCGCCCCAGAAGGCCCGGGAGGTCCTCCGGGCGGCGGCGTCGGGGGAGGTGGACATCCTCATCGGCACCCACCGCCTTCTCTCCAAGGACGTGCGCCTGCCCCGCCTCATGCTCCTCATCGTGGACGAGGAGCAGCGCTTCGGCGTGAACCACAAGGAGAAGATCAAGGCCCTGAAGGCGAGGGTCCACGTCCTCACCCTCACGGCGACGCCCATCCCCCGGACCCTTCAGATGGGGCTCTCGGGGATCCTGGACATGTCCCTCATCCAGACGCCCCCCAGGGACCGGCTGGCCATCCAGACCTCCGTCCGCCCCTTCGACCCCGAGCTGGTGGCCTCGGCCCTCCGAAGGGAGCTCCAGCGGGGAGGGCAGGCCTTCTACGTCCACAACCGGGTGGAGACCATCGCCATGCGGGCGCAGAAGGTGAGGGAGTGGGTTCCGGAGGCGCGGGTCACCGTGGCCCACGGCCAGATGGGGGAGCGGGAACTGGAAGAGGTGATGGTGGCCTTCTTCCGGGGCGACTACGACGTCCTGGTCTCCACCACCCTCATCGAAAACGGCATGGACCTGCCCCGGGTGAACACCCTCGTCGTGGAGGACGCCCACGCCCTGGGGCTCACCCAGCTCTACCAGCTGAGGGGGCGGATCGGCCGTTCGGACGTCCCGGCCTACGCCTACCTCCTGACGCCCCCGGGCCACGAACTCAAGGGGGACGCCGCCCGGAGGCTGGAGACCCTGGAGGAGTTCTCCGAGCTGGGGGCCGGCTTCCGCATCGCCGCCGTGGACCTGGAACTCCGCGGGGCGGGGAACCTCCTGGGGGCGGAACAGTCGGGCCACCTGGCCGCCGTGGGCTTCGAACTCTACCAGCGCCTCCTGGAGGAGGCGGTGGCGGAGGCCCGGGGGGAGGAGCGGCCGGCGGAGGTCCGGTGCGAGATGGCCCTGGGGCTGGACCTCTCCGTCCCCGGGGAGTATATGGAAGAGATGAACCACCGGCTCTCCTTCTACCGGGACCTGGCCATGGCCGGGTCCGCCGAGGAGGTGGCGCGGGCGGCGGCGAGGGCCGAGGACCGTTTCGGCCCCATGCCGGAGGCGGTGCGGAAGATGGTGGAAGCGGCGCGGATCCGGCTTCGGGCGGAAGGGCTGGGGGTTCGGAGCATGGCCCGCCGGCACGGACGCCTCTCCCTGGTCTTCGACCCGGCGGCGAAGATCCACGCCGCCTCCCTGGCGGCCTTCCTCTCCCGGAGGCCGGGGGCGCGGATCGCGCCCTCCGGTCTGGTGGAGGTCCCCCTGGCGCCGGGGGAGGAGGTGCTGGGGCTGGTGGACCGCCTGCTGGCCGCCGCCGCGCCCCCGCCGGAGGGAGGGCCATGAGGGAGCGGATTCTCCGCGGGGTGCTCCCCCTCCTCCTTCTCGCGGTGGCGGCCTGCCGGGAGGCGAGGCTGGAGGCCCTCCGGAGGGACCCGGCGGTCCTGGCGCTGGTGGGGCGCTTCCGGGTCCAGCGGCCGGACCTGGAAGCCGCCTCGCGGTACCGGCAGGCGGGGGAGGGAAACGATCCCGGCCTCATGAGCCGCATCTTCGACGGCCTCTTGGAGGAGGTCCTCGTCCTCAACGACGCCGTGGCCGGACCGCCGCCGGCCCTTCCCGAGCCCCTGGGCCCCTACGCCGACCCCGCCCGGCGGGAGGCCGCCGTGGCGGCGGTCCTCCAGCAGAAGGTTTACTCCAAGGTTCGGATCCGCGACGAAGAGGTGGCCGCCTACTACCGGGACCACCTCCGGGAATTCGAGCGGGGGCCGGGAATCCTCTTCCGGGAGATCCTCCTCTCGGGAGAGGCCCAGGCCCGGGAGGCCCGGGCCCTCCTCCGTGGGGGGCACTCCTTCGAGGACGTGGCCCGGCTCTATTCCCTCTCACCGGAGCGGGGGGCCCCCCAGTACTTCACCTACGAGGAGCTCCCTGACTACCTCCGGGAATTCCTGAGGCGGGCCCCCCCGGGGGTCCCCACCGAGCCCCTCCGCGCCTCCGCCGACACGCTGCAGATCTTCCTCGTGGAGCGGCGCCTCCTCCACTACACCCTTCCCCTGGAGGAGGTGGCGCCCCAGATCCGCCTGAGCCTCTCCGACGCCGAAGGGGAACGCCTCTACAACGAATACGTCGGCACCTTGCGCCGCCGCTTCCCGCCGGAGGTCTTTTGGGATAAACTGCCCTTCGCCTACCGGAAGGAGACCCCATGAACCGGTCCGTACCCGTCCTCCTCCTCGCCGCCGCCCTCGCCGCCCCCCGGATCTCCGCCGCCGTGCTGGAGGAGGTGGTCTTGAAGGTCAACGACGCCATCGTCACCAAGAGCGAGTACGAGGCCCGCCTCCAGCGCACGGTGGAGGGCCTGAAGCGGGAGTACAAGGGCCCCGACCTGGAGCAGCGCCTCCAGGAGGTCCCCCAGCGGCTCCTCGAACAGATGGAGGAAGAGCTCCTCCTCGTGGAAAAGGCCCGCCAGCTCTACCAGGTGGACCTCATCGTGGACAACCAGCTGGACCTCTTCATGAAGGAGAACCACCTGGCCACCAAGGCCGACCTGGCCAAGGAGCTGGAGCAGGAGGGGATGACCCTCGAGGAGTTCAAGAAGCAGATGCTCTACATCTACGTCCCCGAGTTCATGAAGAGCCGGGAGATCCGCAGCAAGATCGCCGTCTCCTCGGACGAGGTGAAGGCCTTCTACGAGGCCCACAAGGCCGAGCTGGCCGCCAAGCCCTCCGTCCACCTCCAGGAGATCCTCCTGTCCCGGGAGCGGTACGACGAGGCCGGGGCCAAGGCGGAGCGGGACCGCATCGCCGCCGCGGTGAAGGGGGGACGGGACTTCGGCGAGCTGGCGGAGAGCCTCTCCGCCGCCTACTCCCGGAGCAGCCGGGGGGATGCGGGGTGGTTCTCCCCCGGGGACCTCAGCGCCGACATCTCCAAGGCGGTCTTCTCCCTCCAGGCCGGGGGGGTCTCCGAGGCGGTGCCCACGCTGGCCGGCTGGTACGTCTTCCGCGTGGCCGAACGGCGGGAGGCCCACACGCCCACCCTGGACGAGGCCCGGGAGATGGTGGTGGAGGCCCTCAAGGAACAGAAGTTCGCCGAAGCCTACAAGGCCTACATCGCCGACCTGAAGGCCCAGAGCTTCGTCCGGATCAACCCCCGGTACGTCTGAGGCCGTCTTCGGAGGGAGGGGACGGCGGGCCGCGGGCGGAGATGCGTCTGGACCTCTTTCTCAAACACGCCAGGATCCTCAAGCGCCGGTCCGCGGCGAAGGATGCGGCGGAGGGCGGCTTCCTCACGGTGAACGGCCGCCCGGCCAAGGCCTCCCGCGACGTGAAGGCGGGGGACGTGGTGGTGGTGGCGGAGGGGGGACGGCCCACCCTGGAGGTGACGGTCCTCAGGGAGCCCCTCCGGCCCGTTCCCCGCGGCCAGGAAGGGGAGTTCTTCCGCCTCCGCCGCTTGAAAGGCCCGGAGGAGGAGCCCTGGTGAACGCCCATGTGCTGTCCCCTTTCCGCCTCGGGGAGCTGGAGGTGGCCCCCCCGCTGGTCCTCGCCCCCATGGCCGGCCTCACCGACCTCACCTTCCGCCGCCTGTTGCGGCGCATCGGCGGCGTGGGGCTGGTGGTTTCGGAGATCGTCTCCGCCGAGGGGCTGGTCCGGGGGGGCGCCGCCTCCCGGCGCCTGTTGCGGACGGCGGCGGAGGAGCACCCGGTGGCCCTCCAGATTTCCGGGGCCGACCCGGAGTCCCTGGCCCGGGCCGCCCGCCTCTGCGAGGAGGCGGGGGCCGACGTCGTGGACATCAACATGGGGTGCCCCGCCCCCAAGGTCACCAAGGGCTGGTGCGGTGCGGCCCTGCTCAGGGAGCCCGCCCTGGCCGCCGCCGTGGCCCGGGCCGTCGTCCGGGCGGTCCGGCTCCCCGTCACCGCCAAGATGCGCCTCGGCTGGTCCGAGGGGGACCGGACCTTCCTGGAGGTGGGCCGCAGGCTGGAGGAGGCGGGGGTCCGGGGGGTGACGCTCCACGGGAGGACCCGGGAGCAGGGCTACTCGGGAAAGGCCGACTGGGAGGCCGTGGCCGCCCTCAAGGCCGCCCTTTCCATCCCCGTGGTGGGTAACGGGGACGTCTCCAGCCCCGAGGAAGCCCTCCGCCGCCTCCGGGAAACGGGGTGCGACGGCGTCATGATCGGCCGCGCGGCCGTGAAGAACCCCTGGATCTTCCAGGAGACCCTGGAACTGGCCCGAACCGGCTCCTACCGTCCCGTCCCCCCCGCCGAGCGCCTGGCGGTGCTCCTGGGCCACTTCGAGGAGGTGGTGTCCCTGGAGCCGCCCCTCACGGCCCTCCACCGCATGAAGGGCTTTCTGGGGAAGTACACCCTGGGGGTCCCCGGCGCCGCGGCCCTGCGCCGCTCCCTGGAGGGGACCCGGGACCCCCGGGTCCTTTTGGAGACCTTCCGGTGCTGGGCCGAGGGGGCGGCGGTGCCCCGTCCTTGAGGGGCGCTCCCTGCCGTTCTATACTCGTCGGGCCCGAGAGGGACCGGAAGGGGTCATGCACGGCAGACAGCGCGTTCTCATCCTCGATTTCGGCTCCCAGTACACCCGCCTGATCGCGCGGCGGGTGCGGGAACTTCGGGTGTACAGCGAGGTGGTGCCCCACCGCCTCGCCCCGGAGGAGATCGAGAGGATCCGGCCCCTGGGGCTCATCCTCTCCGGCGGCCCCGCCTCGGTCTTCGAGGAAGGGGCCCCCCGCCCCGACCCGGCCATCGTCCGCCTGGGCATCCCCGTCCTGGGCATCTGCTACGGCATGCAGTGGCTGGCCCACGCCCTGGGCGGCCGCGTGGCCCCCGCCCCCGGGGGGGAGTACGGGCCGGCGGAGCTTCACCCCGCCGAGGGAAGCCTGCTCCTTCGGGACCTCGGCGATCCCTCTCCCGTGTGGATGAGCCACACGGACCGGGTGGAGGCCCTGCCGCCGGGCTTCACCGCCTCGGGCCGCACCGATTCGGTTCCGGTGGCGGCCATGGAGGACCGGGAGCGGCGCCTCTTCGGCCTCCAGTTTCACCCGGAGGTGACCCACACCCGCCAGGGACGGGAGATCCTTCGGAGGTTCCTCTACGACGTCTGCGGGGCCTCGGGGGATTGGACCCTGGCCTCCTTCGCCGACCGGGCGGTGGAGGAGATCCGCCGGAAGGTGGGCGGGGGACGGGCCCTCTGCGCCCTCTCCGGCGGGGTGGACTCGGCGGTGGCGGCCCTCCTGGTCCACCGGGCCCTGGGCCCGCGCCTCTCCTGCCTCTTCCTGGACCACGGCCTCCTCCGGAAGGGGGAGGCGGAGCGGGTGGGAAGGGACCTCCAGGAGGGGCTCGGCCTGCCGGTACGGACGGTGGACGCCTCCGCCCGCTTCTTCGCGGCGTTGAAGGGCCTCTCGGACCCCGAGGACAAGCGCAAGGCCGTGGGAAGGACCTTCGTGGAGGTCTTCGAGGAGGAGGCCCGGGCCCTGGGGGAGGTGCGGTACCTGGTCCAGGGAACCATCTACCCCGACCGGATCGAGTCGGCGGCGGCCTCGGGAACCTCGGCGGTGATCAAGAGCCACCACAACGTGGGCGGACTTCCCGAGCGGATGCGGATGGAGGTGGTGGAACCCATCGGGGACCTCTTCAAGGACGAGGTCCGTGCCGTGGGGCGCCTTCTCGGCCTCCCGCCGGCCTTCGTGGACCGCCACCCCTTCCCGGGGCCGGGGCTCGCCGTCCGCATCCTGGGGGAGGTGACCCCCGAGGACGCCGCGCTGCTCCGGGAGGCCGACGCCGTCTTCCTGGAGGAGATCCGCGCCGCCGGCCTCTACGGCGCCGTTTCCCAGGCCTTCGCCGTCCTCCTTCCGGTGCGGACGGTGGGGGTCATGGGCGACGCCCGGACCTACGAGCGGGTGGCGGCCTTGAGGGCCGTCGTAACCGAGGATTTCATGACCGCCGACTGGTACCGCTTCCCGCCGGACTTCCTGGCGCGGGTCTCGGCGCGGATCGTCAACGAGGTGAAGGGGATCAACCGCGTGGTCTACGACATCACCTCCAAGCCGCCGGGGACCATCGAATGGGAGTGAGAGGGCCGGGGGCCGGCGGCGGGAAGGGGCCTGCCCCGGGGCGCCGCCCCCTTCCTCGGGAAGACCGCCCATGAGCGAGAAGCCCTTCGTCCACCTGCACGTCCACACCCAGTACTCCCTCCTGGACGGCGCCTGCCGCCTGGACGAGCTCTTCAAACGCACGCGGGAGCAGGGATCGGAGGCGGTGGCCCTCACCGACCACGGCAACCTCTTCGGCGCGGTGAAGTTCTTCAAGATGGCCCTCAAGAACGGCGTGCGGCCCGTCATCGGGTGCGAGGCCTACCTGGCCCCCGGCTCCCGCTTCGACGAGGACGTCATGGGGGCCGAGGGCCGCCGCCCCTACTCCCACCTCCTCCTGCTCTGCGAGGACGCCGAGGGGTACCGGAACCTCTGCGCCCTCACCTCCAAAGCCTTCCTGGAAGGCTTCCAGTACAAGCCGCGGGTGGACCGGGAGCTGCTGCGCCGGCACCACCGGGGACTCATCGCCACCTCCGCCTGCCTGGCGGGGGAGATCCCCCAGAAGCTCCGGCGCGGCCAGGAGGAGGAGGCCCTCCGGACGGCCCTGGAGTTCCAGGAGATCTTCGGGCGGGAGAACTTCTTCCTGGAAATCCAGGACCACGGGCTGCCCGAACAGGGGCCGGTGAACGAGAAGATCCTGGAGATCCACCGGGAGACGGGCATTCCGCTGGTGGCGACCAACGACGTCCACTTCCTGCGGCGGGAGGACTTCGGGGCCCACGACATCCTCCTCTGCATCCAGACCAAGACCACCCGGGAGGAGCGCAAGGCCTCCGGCAAGTTGGCCTACTCCACCGAGCACTACCTCAAATCCCCCGGCGAGATGTGGGAGCGCTTCGGCCAGTGGCCCGAGGCCCTCCTCAACACCCAGCGCATCGCGGGGCGGTGCCACTTCGCCTTCGACACCGACGCGCGCCATTACCCGCGCTTCCAGGTTCCCGAGGGGGAGACGGTGGCCTCCTACTTCGAGAAGGTGGCGCGGGCGGGCTTCGAGCGCCGGAAGGCCGAGGGTCTCTACCGGCAGAAGGGGGCCAGGCGCCCCGAGGAGTACGAACAGCGCTTCGAGATGGAGCTCTCCGTCATCCTCCGGATGGACCTGGCGGGGTACTTCCTCGTGGTGTGGGACTTCATCCGCTACGCGAGGGAGCGGGGCATCCCCGTGGGGCCCGGCCGGGGAAGCGCCGCCGGCTCCTTCATCTCCTACTGCATGGGCATCACCAACCTGGACCCCCTGAAGTACGACCTCCTCTTCGAGCGCTTCCTCAACCCCGAGCGGATCTCCATGCCGGACATCGACATCGACTTCTGCATGCGGGGCCGGGGGGAGGTCATCGAGTACGTGCGGGAGAAGTACGGCCGCGACAACGTCGCCCAGATCATCACCTTCGGGGAGATGAAGGCCCGCCTGGCCCTGCGGGACGCCGGGCGTGCCCTCGGCGTGGCCCTGGACAAGGTGGACCGCATCGCCAAGCTGGTTCCCGAGGAGCTGGGAGTCAAACTGGAGCGCGCCCTGGAAGATTCGCCGGCCCTCAAGGAGCAGTACGACAAGGACCCGGAGGTGCGGGAGATGGTGGACATCGCCCGCCGCCTGGAGGGGCTGGTGCGCCACGCCTCCACCCACGCCGCCGGCGTCGTCATCGCCCCGGGGCCCATCACCGAGTTCCTTCCCCTCCACAAGGGCTCCAGCACCGGGATGGAGGTCACCACCCAGTTCGGGAAGGACGAGATCGAGGCCTTGGGGCTCCTCAAGATGGACTTCCTGGGGCTGCGGACCCTCACCATCCTCCACGACACGCTGGAGCTCATCCGGAAGTCCGGCGGGACGCCTCCCGATCTGGACGCCCTGCCGCTGGACGACCCCGAGACCTTCGCCCTCTTCGGCCGGGGGGACACCGACGGCGTCTTCCAGTTCGAATCGCCGGGGATGAAGGACATCCTCCGGCGCCTGGGGCCCACCCGCTTCGAGGACCTGGTGGTCCTGAACGCCCTGTACCGGCCGGGCCCCCTGGGCGCGGGCGTCATCGACTCCTACATCCTGCGGGCCAAGGGAAAGGAGCCGGTCACCTACTACGTCCCCCAGCTGGAGCCGATCCTCAAGGAAACGCTGGGCGTCATCGTCTACCAGGAACAGGTGATGCGGATCGCCCACCGGGTGGGGGGCTTCACCCTGGGGGAGGCCGACACGCTCCGAAAGGCCATCGCCAAGAAGGACCGGGAGGCGATGGAGAAGCTGGGCCGGAAGTTCGTCGAAGGGGCCAAGAACACCATCGGGGAAGAGAAGGCCAAGGAACTCTTCGAGATTATGGACAAGTTCGGGAGCTACGGCTTCAACAAGTCCCACTCCGCCGCCTACGCCCTGGTGGCCTACCAGACGGCCTACCTCAAGGCCCACTTCCCCGTCCACTTCATGGCGGCCACCCTCTCCAACTGGTCGGAGCACACCGACGAGGTCCTCAAGTACATGACCTCCTGCCGGGAGATGGGGATCGCCCTCCTCCCCCCGGACCTCAACCGGAGCGACGAGGGCTTCACCATCGAGGAAGGGGGCATTCGGTACGGCCTTTCGGCCATCAAGAACGTGGGGCTCTCGGCGGTCCACGCCATTCTGGATGCCCGCCGGCGGGTCGGGCGCTTCCGGAGCCTCTTCCACTTCTGCCGGGAGGTGGACCGCTTCGCCGTGAACCGGCGGGTCCTGGAGAACCTGGTCTTCTCCGGCGCCATGGACGGCTTCGGCCAGCCCCGGTGGGACCTCCTGGCCTCCCTGGACGGGGCCATGGCGGCGGCGGCCCGGCTCCAGGAGGACCTCCAGCGGGGCCAGCGGGGGCTCTTCGGGGAGCCGGAGGAGCACGAGGAGGAGGCCGCCGAGCCCTACGTGCGGGTCCCCCCCTGGTCCATGCCCGAAACCTTCGCGCGGGAAAAGGAGAGCCTGGGCTTTTACCTGAGCGGGCACCCCCTGGTGGAGAAGGAGGAAACCCTCCGACGCTTCGCCACCCACCGCCTGGCCGAGCTGGCCCAGTGCCAAGGGGAGACGGAGGTGACGGTGGGGGGGATGGTCGCCGCCCTCGCCCAGAAGAAGAACCGGGCCAAGGAGCCCTTCGGCCAGATCCTCTTGGAGGACATGGAGACCCGGGTGGAGGTCTTCCTCTTCGGGGAGACCTTCCGCCGCTACCAGGGGACCCTCCAGAAGGACTTGGCGGTCCTGGTGGTGGGGCGCCTCCGGAGGGACAACGACGGGAAGGTCCGCCTCAACGCCGACGCCGTGGTCCCCATGGACCGGGCCGAGGAGGAACTGGAGCCCAAGGCGGCGGGGGTGGTGGTGACCGTTCCCTCCCGCCTGTGCGATGATGACGACTGGCTCCTCGACTTCGAGGAGCGCCTCCGCCGCCACCGGGGGGGCCTGCCGGTCTACCTGGACGTGGTGGAGGAGGGCCGGGCCGTGACCCGGGTCCTGCTGGGCTCCCAGCTCCGGGTCAAGGCCGGGAAGGCCTTCGTGGAGGAGGTGGAGGCCCTCGTTGGCAGGGGGGCGGTCCGGCACCTCCTCCGGAGGCCCAACGGGAACGGCAAGGAGAGGAGAGGGACCCCATGAAGGATCCCCGGGACTTCGAGCGGCCCATCCTGGAGCTGGAAGCGGAGATCGAGGCCCTGGGCCACCACCCGGGCGACGAGAAGGCCGAAAAGGAGCGGGCCGCCCTCCAGCGCAAACTCGAGAAGCTCCGGAGGGAGGTCTACGCCCGCCTCACCCCCTGGCAGGTGGTCCAGGTGGCGAGGCACCCGCAACGGCCCTACACCCTGGACTACGTCCAGGCCCTCTTCACCGACTTCGAGGAACTCCACGGGGACCGCGCCTTCGCCGACGACCCCGCCATCGTGGCGGGGCTAGGCCGCTTCCGGGGCCGGCCGGTGGCCGTCATCGGCCACCAGAAGGGGCGGGACACCAAACAGAAGATCCACCGGAACTTCGGCATGCCCCGCCCCGAGGGCTACCGGAAGGCCCTGCGGGTCATGCGCCTGGCGGAGAAGTTCCGGGCACCGGTCCTCACCTTCATCGACACCCCCGGTGCCTACCCCGGCATGGACGCGGAGGAGCGGGGCCAGGCGGAGGCCATCGCCGTGAACCTCAAGGCCATGGCGGCCCTCCGGACCCCCATCGTGGCCACCGTGACGGGGGAAGGGGGGAGCGGCGGGGCCCTGGCCCTCGGCATCGCCGACCGGGTGAACATGCTGCGGTACGCCATCTACTCGGTCATCTCCCCCGAGGGCTGTGCCGCCATCCTCTGGAAGGACGCCTCCCGGGCGGAGGAGGCCGCCTCCGCCCTCAAGCTCACCGCCCCGGACCTCAAGGCCCTGGGCCTCATCGACGAGATCGTCGAGGAGCCCCCCGGAGGGGCCCCGGTGGACCCCGCCGCCGTCTACCGGGCCCTGGGCGACCTCTTAGAACGGCAGCTGGAGGAGCTGGCGGCCCTGCCCCTGGAAGAGCTCCTGGAGGGGCGCTACCGCAAGTTCCGGGCCATGGGGGCCTACACCGAGGAGGCGGAGGCTTCCCTGGGAAAACGGCGGTAGGCGCCCCGGCGGCCTCCCCTGGGCGGTGAGCCCCCCGCCCGCACCGGGGAGGGCCGCCCAACTTGACTTGCCCCCCGCTCTGGCCTATGGTGCCCCCGAAGGGGGGAGTGCGCGGAGCCATGGCGGTCTACCAGGTCCAGCTCGAAAACCAGGCCCGTCCCGTCTTCGTCCGGCACGAGGGCCCGCCCCTTCCCCCGCGGTCCGCCTGCCTGGTGGAGACCGAATGGGGTCCCAGCCTGGGCCAGATCCTGGAAAACCGCACCTTTCTGGAGTCGGCCCTGCCCCCGGCGTCGGTCCTGAAGCTCCTCCGCCCCGCCACGGAGGAGGACCGGAAGCGCCGGCAAAAGCACCGCCAGATCGAGAAGGAGGCCCTCACCACCTGCCGGGACCAGGTCCGGGCCCTCAAGCTGCCCATGAAGGTGGTCCTGGCCCACATGGTCTTCGACGAGAGCCGCCTGGTCTTCTTCTTCACGGCGGAAAACCGGGTGGACTTCCGGGAGCTGGTCCGGAGCCTGGCCCACCGCTTCCATACCCGGATCGAGATGCGCCAGGTGGGCGTTCGGGACGAGGCCAAGCTCCTGGGCGGGTTCGGCCATTGCGGCCGCCCCCTCTGCTGCACCGCCCATCTGCCCCAGTTCTACCCCATCACCATCCGGATGGCGAAGGACCAGGGCCTCAGCCTGAATCCCGCCAAGATCTCCGGGCGCTGCGGGCGCCTCATGTGCTGCCTGCGCTACGAATGCCCCCGGAACGGCCGGAAGGAACCCCCCTCCCCCCCGGAAGCCTGAACGCCCGTAGGAGCGAGCCATGCCCGACCGGAAGCTGATCCGTCCCAATCTGCGCGATTACAAGGCCTACCGCAGGGAGGGCCGGGAGGGGAAGGAGGAGGAGGGCGGGGCCGTCCCCGCCGGCACCTTCTCTCCCGCCCGGCGGAAGCAGGTGCCGCCGGAGCAGACCAACGCCGAGAACTTCTACTACCTGAAGCAGATGGGCTCCAAGACGGCGGTGGTGGTGGTCCTCCTGGACGGGGAGGAGCTCCACGGCTGGATCGAGTGGTACGACCGGGATTGCATCAAGGTCCACCGGCTGAACGAACCCAACCTGCTGGTCTACAAGCACGCCATCAAGTACATCTACAAGGAGCGCGAGGCATGAGCCGTCCACGGGTGCTCATCACCACGGGAGACCCCGGCGGGGTCGGGCCCGAAATCCTCCACCTCGTTCTGGAAACGGGGGAGATCCAGCGTGCCGCCGAGGTGACGGTCCTGGGTCCCGCCCGCTCGGTGCCGTCGGTGCCCGCCGACGTCCGCTGGGAGGACATCGACCTGCCGGGCCTCCGGTTCCACAAGCGTCCCCACCCCGACAACGGGCGGGTGGCCCTCCTCACCCTGGAGGAGGCCTGCCGGCGCATGGAGCGGAAGGAGGCGGACCTCCTGGTGACGGGGCCCGTCTCCAAGGAGGCCATCCGGCGCTGCGGGATCCCCTTTTCGGGCCACACCGAGTACCTGGGGCAGGCCTTCCATTGCCGGACCTACATGGTGTTCTTCACCGGCGCCACCCCCGTGGCCCTCTTCAGCACCCACATCCCCTTCCGGGATGTCCCGGAGGCCCTCACCCGGGAGGCCCTGGTGGACTACGTCCGCGGCCTGGCCACCGCCTGGAACCGCCAGCTCAGCGTCTGGCCCACCTTCCGCATCGCCGGCCTCAACCCCCACGCCGGCGAGGGGGGGCTCCTGGGACGGGAGGAACGGGAGGTTCTGGAGCCCGCCGTGGAGGCCCTCCTGGCGGAAGGCATCGCCGCCGACGGCCCCGTCCCCGCCGACAGCCTCTTCCTCCGGCCCGACGGCCCCGACACGGTGGCGGTGGCCCTCTACCACGACCAGGGGATGATCCCCGCCAAGATGATGAGCCAGGGCCACGCGGTGAACTGCACCTTGGGCCTGCCCTTCCTGCGGACCTCCCCCGACCACGGCCCCGCCTTCGACATCGCCGGGACGGGCCAGGCCGACCCGGAGAGCACCCGAAGGGCCATCCTCACCGGCCTGGAACTCCTCCAGCGGAGGCGCTGAGGTGCTCAGCCTTCAAGCCATCCGCGAGAACCCCGGGGCGGTGGCCGAGGGCCTGGCCCGCAAGGGGGTGGACCCCTCGGAGGTGGAGCTCCTCCTGGAGGAGGACCGGCGCCACCGGGAGCTGCTCCGGGCCGTGGAGGCCCTCAAGGCGGAACGGAACGCCCGCAGCAAGGAAATCGGCCGGCTCAAGAAGGCCGGCGAGGACACGGAGGCTGCCCAAGGGGAGCTCCGGGCCCTGGGAGACCGCATCGCCGCCCTGGACCGGGAAGCGGCGGAGCGGGAGGCGGCCCTGCGGGACCGCCTCCTGCGGATCCCCAACCTTCCCCACCCCTCGGTACCGCCGGGCCCCGACGAGACGGCCAACGCCGTCGTCAAGGTCTGGGGCGAGCCACCCCGCTTCCCCTTCCCCCCCCGGGCCCACGACGAACTGGGCACCGCCCTGGGGATCCTGGACTTCGAGCGGGCCGCCAAGATCTCGGGGGCCCGCTTCGTGGTCTACCGCGGCGCGGGGGCGATGCTCGAACGGGCCCTCATCTCCTTCATGCTCGACCTCCACACCTCCCGCCACGGCTACACGGAGGTGATCCCCCCCTACCTCGTCAAGGCGGAGGCGCTCTACGGCACCGGGAACCTCCCCAAGTTCGAGGAGGACCTCTTCAAGGTGGACGGCGGCGCCTTCTACCTCATCCCCACCGCCGAGGTGCCGGTGACCAACCTCCACCGGGACGAGATCCTGGAGGAGGAGGCCCTCCCCCTCTCCTACTGCGCCTTCACGCCGTGCTTCCGCTCCGAGGCCGGCTCCTACGGGAAGGACGTGAAGGGGATGATCCGCCAACACCAGTTCCACAAGGTGGAGCTGGTGAAGTTCGCCCACCCGGACCGCTCCTACGAAGAACTGGAGCGGCTCACGGCGGACGCCGAGGCGGTGCTGGAGGCCCTGGGCCTCCACTACCGGCGGGTCCTGCTCTGCACCGGCGACATGTCTTTCTCCTCCGCCAAGACCTACGACCTTGAAGTCTGGCTCCCCTCGCAAGGGCGCTTCCGGGAGATCTCCTCCTGCTCCAATTTCGAGGACTTCCAGGCAAGGCGGGCGGGCATCCGCTTCCGCCCCCGGGAAGGCGGAAAGCCCCGCCTCGTCCACACCCTCAACGGGTCGGGGCTGGCCGTGGGGCGCACCGTCGTCGCCATCCTGGAGCAGTACCAGCGGGAAGACGGCACCGTCGCCCTTCCTGCGGCACTTCGCCCATACTGTGGCGGAAGAGACACGCTCTGAATTGACAGGGACACAAGCGGGGCTTTAGACTGGCACACCTGGGCGAAACCGCCCCGGCATTTCAGTTTTTTTAGAGGAAAGGAGGAAACGGCATGAAGTGGAGAATCGGAGGCGCGGCGATCCTGGTGGTCGCCCTGGCCCTTTCGGGGGCCGTCTTCGCCCAAGGGAACACCGGGGCCATCTCGGGCCGCGTGGTGGACACCCAGGGCAACCCCATCCCCGGGGCTTCGGTGGAGGTCACCTCCAAGTACCTACAGGGCCCGCGCGGGACGGCGACCAACGTCCAGGGTGAGTTCCTCATCCCCTACCTTCCGCCGGCCTCGGACTACAAGCTGGTCGTGGAGGCGGTGGGCTTCAACAAGATCATCCAGTCCAACGTCACGGTGAGCCTGGGGAGCACCACGACCCTGGAGGCGACCCTCATGAGCGGCGGGGAGGAGGTCACCGTCACCGCCCGCCCGCCGGCCGTCACCCTGAAGGAGACCAAGATCTCCACCAACCTCACCCAGGAGGAGCTGGAGACCATCCCCATCGGGCGGCAGTACCAGGACACCCTCTACCTGGCCCCGACGGTGGTCGGCTCGGGTATGGGCGGCAACCCCGGCGTGGCCGGCTCCACCGGGTCGGAGAACATCTTCCTGGTGAACGGCCTCAACACCACCGACCCGGTCACCGGCACCTTCGGCACCAACCTCAACTACAACTTCATCCGTGAAATGGAAGTAGCCACGGGCGGCCTCGACGCAGAGTACGGCGCCTCCACCGGCGGTCTCTTCAACGTCCTCACCAAGAGCGGTTCCAACGAGTTCCACGGCGAACTCTTCGCCTACTACACCGACGACTCCTTCACCGCCAACGCCCACTCCACGGACCTGACCGTCAACAAGCCCCAGCCCTACCACAACTACGACTACGGCTTCGACCTGGGCGGGCCCATCCTCAAGGACAAGCTCTGGTTCTTCGTGGCCTACAACCCCTCCCTCTTCTCCCGGCACTACGAGGGCGACTCGGTCCTCACCAACGTGAACCGCTACCACCCGGCCTACGGAAGCACCCTGAGAATCCCCTACAACTACGACGACCTCAGCCGGAACTGGTTCTGGTCGGCCAAGTTCAACTACCGGGTCAACGAAAAGCACAACCTGGAGCTGAGCGTCTTCTCCGATCCTTCCCACATGTGGTTCAATGAAGGCTACGTCAACAGCCTCGACCAGCGCTCCCGCCTGACCCGCCGCTTCCAGGGCGGGTACAACGCCGCCTTCAAGTGGTACGCCACCTGGTCCAGCAACTTCTTCATGGACCTCGGCATCGGCAAGACCCACTCCCGCCTGGACATCCTCCCCTGGGACAGCGCCGGCTACGGGCGGCCCCAGATCGTCTCCTTCGACTACTCCCCCTCCCTCAGCATCGGCGGAGGCTCGGGCACCATCCTCTGGGACGACCGGGACACCGGCCAGCTGGCCCTGAAGATGACCTACCTCTACAAGAAGCACGAGATCAAGTTCGGCGGCGAGTACGAAGCCCTCAAGTGGAACTCCTACAACGGGTACACCGGCGGGATGCAGTGGTACGTCCAGTACAACCTCAGGAACCTCAACCCCGCCTCCCCGAACCCGGAGGACTACTACTACTGGTTCATCTACACCCTCCAGAACCCCCGCTACTACGAGAAGGGCGCCTACACGGCCCTCTTTGCCCAGGACAAGTGGTCCCTCAGCGACACCGTGACCCTCTCCTACGGCCTCCGCTGGGAGCGGAACGAGGTCAAGCCCGACAACGGCGGCGCCCAGCTCTCCCTGGATTCCTGGTCCCCCCGCCTGGGCCTCTCCTGGGACTTCATGAACAACGGCCGCTCCAAGGCGTACGTGAACGTGGGACGCTTCTACCAGCGCCTGCCCATCGCCATGTCCTCCTCCATGGATCCCGGCCACGCCACCTACGTGGACTACTACCGCAGGTACCCCAAGCAGTTCTGGTTCCGTAACGCCTACGGCGTGTACGCCACCCAGGTCCTGGACGGCGTCAAGAACCAGTACACCGACGAGTTGGTGGCCGGCCTGGAGTACGAGGTGAAGCCCGACCTCACCTTCGGCTTCCGGGCCGTCTTCCGCGAGCTGGGCCGCGTCATCGAGGACGTGGGCTACATCGACCCCGCCGGCGGCATCTCCTACATCATCATGAACCCCGGCGACCAGTGGCCTTCGGCCCTCATGGACCGCTGGGCCTCTGCCGTGCCGGACTACGAGCGCTTCCCTAAGCCCATCCGGAACTACCAGGGCTACACCTTCACCCTAAACAAGCGCTTCGCCGACAACTGGTTCCTCAACGCCAACTACACCCTCTCCTTCCTGCGGGGCAACTACGAGGGCGGCTCCGGCGGCTACAGCCTCGCCGGCCTCAACCCCGGCGCCTCCAGCGCCTACGACATCCCCGAGCACATCCTCATCCAGAACCGGTACGGCTGGCTCCCGCAGGACCGCCGCCACCAGCTCAAGGTTCAGGGCTCCTACCGCTTCGACTTCGGGCTGATCCTCGGCGCCAACCTGGTGCTCCAGTCGGGGCGCCCCTTCGACAAGCGCATGGGGTACCCCCGCCAGGAGGCCGGTTACGGGACGGTCCTGGTGGAGCCCCGCGGTTCCGACCGCCTGCCCGGAACCTGGCAGCTCGACCTCCACGCCGAGTACACCCTCAAGCTCTGGAAGACCAACCTGGCCTTCTTCGCCGACGTCTTCAACGTGACCAACCGCCAGACGGCCACCGCCAAGTATGAGACCTACTACGTGACCCCCGACACCCTCGCCGACTACCTCACCGGGAACCTCCACCGCGACCACAACTGGGGCAAGACCACCCAGCGGCAGGGAAGCCGAAACGCCCGGCTCGGCCTCAAGTGGTCCTTCTGAGGCCCAGGGCGCGTCTTTTCTGACCCTCGGGGGCCCCGGGAAACCGGGGCCCCTTCTTTTCGCCGCCCTCTCGAGAGTGTGTCCGAAGGGACACAGGGGGTTGACAGGGCCGTTTTCTTTCGCTACCTTTGGGCCATTGGGAAGAAAGGAGGTGGTGCGGAGGAGGTTAAGTCCTTGAGTTTTCGGAGGTTCTGAAAACTTCAGAGGTTATGGAGGTGACCATATGAGGAAAGCACTCAAGTGGGGTGCCTGGATCGCCGTGGCGCTGGCCGTGTCGGGCCTCGCCGTCTTCGCCCAGCAGGGCGGCGGCCTCCAGGGCAAGGTGACGGACGAGGCCGGCCAGCCCGTGATCGGGGCCACCATCCAGGTGTCCGGTCCGAGCCTCCAGGGGTTCCAGGGGACGGCCACCGACGTGAACGGCCAGTACGTCATCCCCTTCCTGCCGGTGGGAAAGAACTACCAGGTGAAGGTGGAGGCCCCCGGCTATAACTCGGTGGTGCGCAAGGGCATCGAAATCCCCCTGGGCACGACCATCAGCCTGCCCTTCACCCTGAGCCAGGGCAAGACGGAGATCGTGGTGACGGCGGCGGCCCCGGTCATCGACACCAAGAAGACCGAGGTGGGCGCCAACATCTCCGACACCATGATCAGCTCCATCCCGCTCAGCCGTAACTCCGCCGGCATCGCCTTCCTGGCCCCCGGCGCCGTCTCTTCGGGTCTCGCCGACACCCCGTCCATCGCCGGCGCGTCGGGCCCCGAGAACTCCTACACGGTGAACGGCGTGGACGTGACCGGTTCGGGCGACGCCCTGAACCTCACCTCGCTGAACTTCGACTTCATCGAGGCCACCGAGGTCAAGACCGGCGGTCTCGACGCCGAGTTCGGCGCCCTCATGGGCGGCAACATCAACTCCATCACGAAGAGCGGCGGCAACGAGTTCCACGGCTCCCTCTTCGCCTACTACTTCGACGACAACATGGGCGCCCAGGAGCGGAAGCTCCGCAACCCCACCGTCGTGAACTTCCGGAAGGCCTTCAAGCAGTACGACATCGGCGGCAGCCTCGGCGGCTACTTCATCAAGGACAAGCTCTGGTTCTTCGTGGCCTACGACTGGAACAAGACCGAGCAGACCTTCACCGCCAACGGCTACGACAACAACGTCGTCCTCAACGGCCACCCGTCCTACTCCTGGGCCCTGGGCCAGGGCTACAAGAACACCGACAAGAACCCCCAGTACGCCCTGAAGCTCACCTGGAACGTGAACCCGAACCACAAGCTCTCCTTCTCCTGGTTCGGCAACAACGACAAGTACGACTACTTCGCCAACCTGAACAACCCCTCGCCGGTGGCCTCCCCCCGGAAGTCCAAGACCGACAACTACGCCGTCTCCCTCCAGTGGAACGCCACCTGGACCCCCAAGTTCTTCACCGAGGCGGTCATCGCGCGGCGCCACACCAAGGACAGCAACCACCCGGTGAACGCCCTGGCCGAGAACTCTTGGGGCTACTACTACCGCTACGGTTCCGGCACGTACGCCGGCTACCAGGTGATCCCCACCGACGGCGTGCCGGTGAACAGCTACGATACCAACCCCAACAGCCCCACCTACCGCCAGGTGGACCTCGCCGCCTACAGCCCCTCCCTGGGCGGCCGGACCCGCGAGCACACCAAGGACATCAACGACCAGATCCGCCTGAAGGCCACCCACCTCTTCGACTTCCACGGGCGCCACGAGCTGGCCTACGGCTTCCAGTACTACGACATCACCTACGACTACAACTTCAACTACACCGGCCCCGGGTGGACCGAACTGTACCCCGGCAACCCCTTCTACGGCCGCACCACCCCCGGCGGCGCCGTTATCCGCTGGCAGGTGTACAGGCCCACGTTGGGGCAGTTCTTGTACCGCGCCCAGGGCTTCATGAACGACCAGAACAAGAAGACCTCCCAAAAGTACTACGCCTACTGGGCCCAGGACAACTGGAACCTCACCGACTACTTCCTGCTGAAGGTGGGGGTCCGCCTCGACCAGATCCACATGAAGGGCGGCGACAACACGGTGAACGTCCCGGCCCAGATCATGAACAACCCCATCTACTCCAACGGCAAGGCCCGGAAGGTCAACATCAACGACATGTGGGCCCCCCGCATCGGCTTCACCTGGGACGTGGCCCACAACGGCAAGAGCAAGCTCTACGGCTTCTGGGGCTACTACTACGAGCGCATCCCCAACGACCTGGCCATCCGCGCCCTCACCGACGAGTACTTCCACTTCTCGTACTTCAGGGATTCCCACCTGACGGTTCCCGTCAACAACCCTGCTTACCACTACACCTACGGCCTTGAGCCCACGAAGATCGTCGGCGGCCCCAATGGCGGCGGCCTCAAGGGCTCCTACAACAAGGAGACCATCCTCGGCTTCCAGTACGAGATCCGCCCCGACTTCTCCATGGGCGCCCGGGCCATCTACCGCTCCATCGGCCGGGTCATCGAGGACATCTCCGTGGACGGCGCCACCTCCTACATCGTGACCAACCCCGACAAGTGGACCGGCGTCTGGGCCCCCGACCCGCTGGGCCGCCCCGGCTACTGGTGGCGCTTCCCCAAGCCCGTCCGCATCTACAAGGCCCTGGAGATCACCGCCGACAAGCGCTTCAGCAACCACTGGATGCTGCAGGGCTCCTACACGCTGAGCCGCCTCAAGGGCAACTACGAGGGCCTCTTCTCCAACGACAACGGCCAGCTCGACCCCAACATCACCTCCAAGTACGACCTGCCGCAACTGCTGGTCAACGCCTACGGCCTCCTGCCCAACGACCGGACCCACGTGCTGAAGGTCTACGGCGGCTACTTCTTCGAGAACATCCCCCTGGAGCTCTCCGGCAACTTCACCCTCCAGAGCGGTACCCCCATCTCCAAGCTCGGTGCCGATGACGCCTATGGCATCAACGAGGGCTTCTGCCAGCCCCGCGGCACCGCCGGCCGGACCCCCACCCTCTGGCAGCTCGACCTGGGCGCCCAGTACACCTTCAAGCTCTGGAAGTCCAACCTGGCCCTCCGCGCCGACATCTTCAACGTGACCAACGAGCAGCGCACCACCGCGGTGGACCAGACCTACAACACGGAAGACACCTCCAACCGCCAGACCTACCCCTACTTCAAGATGGAGCGCGGACACCAGACGGCCCGCCGCGTGCGCCTCGCCGTGCGCTGGACCTTCTAGCCCGTCCCTTTCCATCGGCCAACCGGAAGCCCCGGGGAAACCCGGGGCTTCCCTTTTTTTCCCAGGATCCCGCCCCGGGGGGGCTTGCGCGGGCCGGAAGAGTGTGCTAACATTCAACGGCTGTCCGGTGGAAGCCGGGCACGCCGATGTAGCTCAACGGTAGAGCAGCGGATTTGTAATCCGTTGGTTGGAGGTTCAAGTCCTCTCATCGGCTCCAAGGGGCCGGAACCATTCCGGCCATGGCCGCGAAGACCGGAACGGGCGAGATGCCGTAACTCCTGGTGGAGGGGTTCCCGAGTGGCCAAAGGGAGCAGACTGTAAATCTGCCGGCCGTGCGCCTACGTAGGTTCGAATCCTACCCCCTCCACCACCTTCAGATGGGAACAGGGAACGCCTTGGGGCGGTTCCCTGCGTGTTTTGGGCGGGTGTAGCTCAGCTGGTAGAGCATCAGCCTTCCAAGCTGAGGGTCGCGGGTTCGAATCCCGTCGCCCGCTCCAAGAGGACGGAGCCGGCAACCCGGGGAACCGGAGGGCCGGCGAAAGGCGAAGCCAGGAGGTAAGGAAGGGAGGAAGTGAGGAAGGAAAGGCGAGGCAAGGTAGGCGGCTACCTTCCTCACCTCCGAACTTCCCGGCTTCCTTGCTTTGAAGGGCCCGCGTAGCTCAGTCGGTAGAGCGCGTCCTTGGTAAGGACGAGGTCACCAGTTCAATCCTGGTCGCGGGCTCCACTTCGGGTACGGTTCGGCGAAAGGCGGTAGGTCCTTCGCCGTATGTCAAGTGACATCGGAACGAGGCGGTCATGTCGAAGGAAAAGTTCCAGCGGACCAAGCCCCACGTCAACGTGGGCACCATTGGTCACGTGGACCACGGCAAGACGACCTTGACGGCCGCCATCACCAAGGTTCTGGGGAGCCGGGGCCTCGCCGCCTTCACCGCCTACGACCAGATCGACAAGGCGCCGGAGGAGAAGGCCCGGGGGATCACCATCAACACCGCCCACGTGGAGTACGAGACGGAAAACCGCCACTACGCCCACGTGGACTGCCCCGGCCACGCCGACTACGTGAAGAACATGATCACCGGGGCCGCCCAGATGGACGGGGCCATCCTGGTGGTCTCCGCCGCCGACGGCCCCATGCCCCAGACCCGGGAGCACATCCTCCTGGCGCGCCAGGTGGGGGTGCCGACCATCGTCGTCTTCATGAACAAGGTGGACATGGTGGACGACAAGGAGCTCCTGGACCTGGTGGAGATGGAGATCCGGGACCTGCTGGCCACCTACGACTTCCCCGGGGACGAGGTGCCGGTGGTGAAGGGTTCGGCCCTCCAGGCCCTGAACTGCGGCTGCGGCGGCCCCGAGTGCCCCCGCTGCCGGCCGGTCTTCGCCCTCCTGGAGGCCTGCGACCGGTACATCCCCCTGCCCCAGCGGCCGGTGGACAAGTCCTTCCTGATGCCCATCGAGGACGTCTTCTCCATCTCGGGCCGGGGCACCGTCGTCACGGGCCGGATCGAGCGCGGCAGGATCCAGGTGGGGCAGGAGGTGGAGGTGGTGGGCCTTCGGGAGACCCAGAAGACCACCGTCACCGGTGTGGAGATGTTCCACAAGATCCTGGAGGAAGGGCAGGCGGGGGACAACGCCGGCCTTCTCCTCCGCGGTATCAAGAAGGAAGACGTGGAGCGGGGGCAGGTGGTCGCCCAGCCGGGGTCCATCCAGCCCCACCGCCGCTTCCGCGCCGAGGCGTACATCCTCACCAAGGAGGAGGGGGGCAGGCACACGCCCTTCTTCAAGGGCTACCGGCCCCAGTTCTTCTTCCGCACCACCGATGTGACGGGGACGGTGGAGCTTCCGCCGGACCGGGAGATGGTCATGCCCGGCGACAACGTCTCCGTGGAGGTGGACCTCATCACCGCCGTGGCCCTGGAGAAGGGGCTCCGCTTCGCCATCCGCGAGGGGGGGCGCACCGTGGGCGCGGGAACCATCACGGAGATCCTGGAGTAAACCATGCGCGACATCATCCACCTGCAGTGCACGGCGTGCAAGCGCCGAAACTACTCGACGACGAAGAACAAGAAGAAGCAGCAGGGAAAGCTGGAGGTGCGCAAGTACTGCCCCTTCTGCCGTTCCCACCAGGTCCACAAAGAGGTGAAGTGACCTTTCCGCAGGCGAGTAGCTCAACTGGTAGAGCACCGGTCTCCAAAACCGGGGGTTGGGGGTTCGAGCCCCTCCTCGCCTGCCAACACTTCCAAGGCGCCGGCCGCCCCAAGGCGGTTCGGTACGGGGCTCCAGGAAGCCGGGGTGGTCCGAAGCGAAGGCCCTCCGAGACGAAGCGAGGCGAACCGTGAAGTGGCTCGAATCCCTGAAGCGCTTTCCGGCCTTCTTGAAGGAAGTCCAGATGGAGGTCAAGAAGACCTCCTTCCCCAGCCGGAGCGAGGTGATCAACACCACCAGCGTGGTGGTGGTCATCGTCGTCATCTTCGGCGTCTACCTCTGGGTGGTGGACCAGATCGTCTTCAGCGCGCTGAACAAGCTCTTCGCGCTGTTCAAGTGAGTCTTCGATGGCGGACATGAACTGGTACATCGTCCATACCTACTCGGGCTTCGAGAACCGGGTGAAGGAGAGCCTCCTCAACCGGATCGAGGCCTTCGGGCTCAAGGACCTCTTCGGCGAGGTGATGATCCCCACGGAGAACGTGGTGGAGATCCGCAACGGCAAGAAGCACGTCTCCTCCAAGAAGTTTTTTCCGGGCTACGTCCTCGTCCAGATGGTGATGAACGACGAGACGAAGCAGGTGGTGGTCAACACGCCGAAGGTCACGGGCTTCGTCAGCGGCGAGGCCCTGAGCCCCGAAGAGATGGACAGGATCCTCGGCCACATGACCCAGGCCACCGAAGCGCCCAAGCCCAAGTACACCTTCGAGCCCGGCGAGAAGGTGAAGATCATCGAGGGCCCCTTCGCCTCCTTCCAGGGGGTGGTGGACAAGGTCAACGCCGACCACTCGACCCTCACGGTGCTGGTCACGATTTTCGGGCGCTCGACGCCCGTGGAGCTGAACTTCCTCCAGGTGGAGAAGCTGTAGGGGAATACGCCGCGAACCGCGCCGGGCGGGGGAGCCAGCCTTCTTCGCGGCCCGCCGCCGGATCGCCGGACGGAGCGAGAAATGGCCAAGAAAGTCGTCGCCGAAGTCAAACTCCAGATCCCCGCCGGGAACGCCAACCCGGCCCCGCCGGTGGGCCCGGCCCTGGGCCAGCACGGCGTGAACATCATGGGGTTCTGCAAGGAGTTCAACGCCAAGACCAAGGGGCAGGAAGGCTTCATCATCCCGGTGGTCATCACCGTCTACGCCGACCGCTCCTTCACCTTCGTGACCAAGACACCTCCCGCCTCGGACCTGCTCAAGAAGGCCGCCGGCATCGCCAAGGGTTCCGGCGAACCCAACAAGAACAAGGTGGGGAAGGTCACCCGAAAGCAGCTCGAGGAGATCGCCAAGACGAAGCTCCCCGACCTCAACACCAAGTCCCTGGAGAGCGCCGTGAAGACCATCGCCGGGGCGGCGCGCAGCATGGGCCTGGAAATCGTGGACTGAGGAGGCCGGCCATGGCCAGAGTGGGCAAGAAGTTCAAGGCGGCGGCATCGCGGGTGGAGCCCCGGGAATACTCCCTCCCCGATGCCATCGCCCTCCTGAAGGAGATCGCCTTCGCCGCCTTCGACGAGACGGTGGAGATTTCCATGAACCTGGGGGTGGACCCCAAGTACGCCGACCAGATGGTCCGCGGGACCACGGTTCTTCCCCACGGGCTGGGCCGGAGCGTCCGGGTCCTCGTCATCGCGCAGGGCGAGAAGATCCGGGAGGCCGAGGCGGCGGGGGCGGACTACGCCCTCGGCGAGGAGGCGGTGGCCAAGATCCAGGAAGGCTGGATGGATTTCGACGCCGTGGTGGCCACGCCCGACATGATGAAAGAGGTGGGCAAGCTGGGCAAGGTCCTGGGTCCCCGGGGCCTCATGCCCAACCCCAAGCTGGGCACCGTGACCTTCGACGTGGCGCAGGCGGTCAAGGACCTGAAGGCCGGAAAGGTGGAGTTCCGGGTGGACAAGACCGGGATCGTCCACTGCCCCGTCGGGAAGAAGTCCTTCGAGACGGAGCGCCTGGTGGAGAACACGCAGGCCCTCATCGACGCCGTGGTGAAGGCCAAGCCGGCCTCCGCCAAGGGAAAGTACGTGAAGAGCGCCTACCTCTGCACCACCATGAGCCCCAGCGTCCGTCTGGACGTGAGCGGTTACTAAGGAGGACGCCGTGAACCGGGCTGAGAAACTGGACACCATCCGCGAGATCCAGGAAGTCATCCAGCAGAACGGGGCGTTCTACCTGGTGGACTTCAAGGGCCTCAAGGTCAAGGAAATCAGCGCGTTGCGGGACCGGGTCCGGGAGACCTCCGGGCGCCTGCGCGTCGTCAAGAACACCCTGCTGAAGAAGGCCTCCGAAGGGACGGACCTCCACGGCGCCGCCGAGTGGATGGAAGGCCCGACGGCCCTGGCCTGGTCCCCCAAGGACCCCGTGCCCCTGGCCAAGGTCCTCGTCGCCTTCGCCAAGGAGAACCCCCACCTGAAGGTGAAGGGGGCGGTGGTGGAGGGGAAGGCCATGGACGCGAAGAGCGTCGAGGCCCTCTCGCTCCTGCCGGGCCTGGAGGGCGTCCGTGCGCAGCTCATCGGGCTCATTCAGGAGCCCGCCGCCCGGCTGGCGCGGCTGCTGCAAACGCCGGCGAGGAACGTGGCGGTCTGCCTGTCGGAACGGGGCAAGCAGGCCGAGGGATGATGGGGGCGTCACCGCCCCGTGGCGTGGATCTCTCCCGAAGGAGCGCCGGAGCGCCCGGGAGTTTTGAGGAAACCGCAAGGAGGAATTTCCAATGGCCGACCTGAACGCGATCGTCGAACAGCTGAGCGCCCTCACCGTCCTGGAAGCCGCCCAGCTGAGCAAGATGCTGGAAGAGAAGTGGGGCGTCTCCGCCGCCGCCGCGGCCCCCGTCATGATGGCCGCCCCCGGTGCCGCCGCCGCCGCCCCCGCCGAGGAGAAGACGGAGTTCGACGTCATCCTCAAGAGCGCGGGCGAGAAGAAGATCAACGTCATCAAGGTGGTCCGGGAGATCACCAACCTGGGCCTCAAGGAAGCCAAGGACCTGGTGGAAGGCGCTCCCAAGACCATCAAGGAAGGCGTGAGCAAGGACGAGGCGGAGTCCATCAAGAAGAAGTTCGAGGAGCAGGGCGCGACTGTCGAGATCAAGTAGCGTACCGTCGGCCAAGTCCCACCTGGGCAGGGCGCCTTCCGGCGTACCCTGCCCGTGTGCCTTTTCCGCGCGCGGCTGCCACTGCGGCGGCCGGGCGGAGCATCCCGGACATGCATCCCCGCGGCCTTTGTAGCTGAGGAGACGGCCCGATGCCCAAAGAAGTCGATGTCGGGAAACGGAAGCGGCTCGAGTTTTCCCGCATCCACACCACCATTCCCATCCCCAACCTGCTGGATCTCCAGCGGGAGTCCTACCGGCGGTTCCTCCAGATGGACCTCCTGCCGGAGGAGCGGGAGAACGTGGGCCTGGAGGAGGCCTTCCGGTCCGTGTTCCCCATCAAGGATTTCCGGGGCGAGTGCTCCCTGGCCTACATGCACTACTCCCTCGGAGACTGGAAGTGCCGGTGCGGCCAACTGGAGGGCCTG
This sequence comes from Acidobacteriota bacterium, assembly GCA_049968315.1. GTDB lineage: Bacteria > Acidobacteriota > UBA4820 > UBA4820 > DSQY01 > JBFLVU01. The sequence continues at coordinate 9,132 of JBMFRA010000011.1, read as the reverse complement.
CAGCACCTCCGCCAGCGGTGCCCCCACTGCACCGCCCGGGTGATCGTCCGGGATCCCCAGGCCCGGGAGGTCCAGTGCGACTCCTGTGGCCAGGTGATGCCGGTCCAGATCCCCCGCTGCCCCCAGTGCGACGACGTGGTGGACCTCCGGGTCCCCACCACCGTGGAGGAGTGCCAGGAACGGGGCATGACCTACGGAATTCCCCTGAAGATCTGGGTCCGCGTCGAGACCTACCAGAAGGACGCGGCGGGGGGAGCGCCGTCGGTTTTGGACTTCAAGGAGGAAGAGGTCTTCTTCGGCTCCGTGCCCCTCATGACGGAGAAGGGGACCTTCATCATCAACGGCACGGAGCGGGCGGTGGTGAGCCAGCTCCACCGCAGCCCGGGCGTCTTCTACCAGGCCAACGAGAACCGGACGGAGTTCGTCGGGAAGGTCATCCCCGCCCGGGGCTCCTGGGTGGAGTTCGAGCTGGACGCCAAGAACGTCCTGCACGTGCGCATCGACCGGAAGCGCCGCTTTCCCGCCACCGTCTTCCTCCGGGCCCTGGGCCTGGGGGACAACGCCACCCTCCTCAAGCGCTTCTACCCCGTAGACGTGCTGGAACTCTCCCCCGATGCCCTGCGCCTCCGGGTCTCGGACCGGCTGGCGGGCCTCGTGGCGGCGGAGACCCTCACCGAGGGCAAGGAGGTCCTCGTGGAGGCCGGCAAGAAGATCCGCCGCAGCCAGGTGGCCCGCCTGAAGAAGTCCAAGGCGGCCTCGGTGAAGGTGGACACCACGGAATTCACCGACGTCTACGCCTTCAAGGACGTGGCCGACCCCGAGAGCGGGGAACTCCTCTGCGAGAGCGGCCAGCTCCTCCCGGTGGAGCGGCTCTTCGAGCTGGCGGCCCAGGGGGTGGAGACCCTGGAGGTGATCCTCCCCAAGGCCACCGACGTGGGCACGGCCCTCCTGGACACCCTCTCCAAGGACGTCTGCAAGACCCAGGAAGAGGCCTACGTGGACTTCTTCCGGAAGGTGCGGCCCGGCGACCCCGTGACCCCCGCCGGGGCCAAGACCTTCTTCGAGATGATGTTCTTCGACGAGAAGCGGTACGACTTCTCCCGGGTGGGGGCCCTCAAGTTCCTCACCAAGCTCCACCCCGACCTCTACCGGAGCCTCAGCAAGAAGGCGCTGCAGGAGGAGCTGGAGCGGCGGCGCATCCTCACCCTGGAGGACTACTGCGAGATCGTCGAGTACCTCCTCCGGCTGAAGAACAACATCGGCACCCTGGACGACATCGACCACCTGGGGAACCGTCGGGTCCGCTGCGTGGGCGAGCTCTTGGAGAACCAGATCCGCATCGGCCTCGCCCGCATGGAGCGCGCCACCAAGGAGAAGATGAGCGTCTTCCACAACCTGGCCCAGGCCTCCCCCAAGGAGCTCATCAACGCCAAGCCGGTGGTGGCTTCCATCCTGGAGTTCTTCGGCTCCAGCCAGCTCTCCCAGTTCATGGACCAGACCAACCCCCTCTCGGAGATCACCCACAAGCGCCGCCTGAGCGCCCTGGGCCCCGGCGGCCTCAGCCGCGAGCGGGCCGGCTTCGAGGTGCGGGACGTCCACACCAGCCACTACGGCCGCCTCTGCCCCATCGAGACGCCGGAAGGCCCCAACATCGGCCTCATCTCCTCCCTCTCCACCTACGCCCGGATCAACGAGTTCGGCTTCATCGAGTCCCCCTACAAGAAGGTGGAGAACGGCCGGGTCCTGAACCACTACGAGATCACCTTCCCCGGCGACGGCGCCTTCGCGCTGGGCCAGGTGGTGGAAGAGTCGGAGCTGAAGGCCGAGGTGGCGAGGTGCCAGAAGGCCAAGAAGACGCCGCCCCGGGGCGAACCCACCGCCTTCTACCTCACCGCCTGGGAGGAGGACGTCTACACCATCGCCCAGGCCAACGCGCCGGTGGACGAGGAGGGGAACTTCATCAACGAGAAGGTCCAGGCCCGGAAGGCCGGCGAGTTCGTCCTGGCCCCCCGGGAGGAGATCCAGTACATCGACGTCTCCCCCAAGCAGCTGGTCTCCATCGCCGCGGCCCTCATCCCCTTCCTGGAGCACGACGACGCCAACCGCGCCCTCATGGGCTCCAACATGCAGCGCCAGGCGGTGCCCCTGCTCCGGCCCAAGGCCCCGGTGGTGGGCACCGGCATGGAGCTGGTGGTGGGGAAGGACTCGGAGTCCACGGTGGTGTGCCGCCGGGGCGGCATCGTGGACGTGGTGGACGCCAACCGCATCATCGTCCGGGTGGCCGGCGGAACCGAGGGTGAGGACCTCTACGACTTCGGCGCCGACGTCTACCCCCTCACCAAGTTCCAGCGCTCCAACCAGAACACCTGCATCAACCAGAAGCCGGTGGTGAAGCAGGGGGACCGCGTGAAGGCCGGGGACGTCCTGGCGGACGGGCCCTGCACCGACGGCGGCGAGCTGGCGCTGGGGCGCAACGTGCTCGTGGCCTTCATGCCGTGGCGCGGGTACAACTACGAGGACGCCATCCTCCTCTCCGAGAAGCTGGTGGAGGAGGACGTCTTCACCTCCATCCACATCGAGGAGCTGGAGATCGAGGCGCGGGACACCAAGCTGGGCAAGGAGGAGATCACCCGGGACATCCCCAACATCTCCGAGGCCTACCTCAAGGACCTGGACGAGAGCGGCATCATCCGGATCGGCGCCCACGTGAAGCCCGGCGACATCCTCGTGGGGAAGGTCACCCCCAAGGGAGAGACCCAGATGACCCCCGAGGAGAAGCTCCTGAGGGCCATCTTCGGCGAGAAGTCCGCCGAGTACCGGGACGCCTCCCTCCGTTGCCCGCCGGGCATCTCGGGCGTCATCGTGGACGTGAAGGTCTTCACCCGCAAGGGGGTGGAGAAGGACGAGCGGACCCGGGCCATCGAAGAGGCCTACGTGGGCCGCATGGAAAAGAACCTCCGGGACCAGATCCGGATCCTGAGGGAGGAAAACCGGAAGAAGATCTCCGACCTCTTGGACGGTACGGTGGCCGCCCAGCCCCTCTACGACGACCTGAGCGGCGAGGAGCTGGTGGCCAAGGGCGAGAAGCTCACCGTCCGGCTCCTCTCCACCATCCGGGCGGACCTCCTGCCCAAGATCCAGATCCAGTCCAAGTTCAAGGAGGCCATCGCCCGCATCCGGGAGATCGAGGAGCGGACCCGCCGGAAGATCGAGGTCCTGGAACAGCAGTACCGCGACAAGATCGCCAACCTGGAGCGGGGCGACGAGCTGTTGCCCGGCGTCATCAAGATGGTCAAGGTGTACGTGGCCATCAAGCGGAAGATCCAGGTGGGCGACAAGATGGCCGGCCGCCACGGGAACAAGGGTGTGGTGAGCCGCATCCTTCCGGTGGAGGACATGCCCTTCCTCCCCGACGGGACGCCCGTGCAGATCGTCCTCAACCCCCTGGGCGTCCCCAGCCGTATGAACGTCGGGCAGATCCTTGAAACCCACCTGGGGTGGGCCGCCAAGGCCCTGGGGCTCCACGTTTCGAGCCCCGTCTTCGACGGCGCCAAGGAGGAGGACATCAAGCTGCTGCTGGACCGGGCCGGCCTCCCCGCCGACGGCAAGATCGAACTCAGGGACGGGCGGACCGGCGAGCCCATGGAGCAGAAGGTGACGGTGGGGTACATCTACATGATGAAGCTGGCCCACCTGGTGGAGGACAAGATCCACGCCCGCTCCATCGGCCCCTACTCCCTCATCACCCAGCAGCCCCTGGGCGGGAAGGCCCAGTTCGGCGGCCAGCGCTTCGGCGAGATGGAGGTCTGGGCCCTGGAGGCCTACGGCGCCGCCAACATCCTCCAGGAGATCCTCACCGTGAAGTCCGACGACGTCTACGGCCGGACCAAGATGTACGAAAGCATCGTCAAGGGGCGGTACCCCGAGGAGCCGGGGCTTCCCGAGTCCTTCAACGTGCTCGTCAAGGAACTCCAGGGGCTGGCCATCGACGTGAACGTGCTCGAAACCGAAGAGGAGCCGGCGTCTTCCGACGCCGGCGCGTGAAGGGGGTGTGACGGTGAGACCCGCACCTTTCCTCGAAAAGAAACTCAGCATCAACAGGATCCGCGGGATCCAGCTGATGCTGGCCTCCCCCGAGAAGATCCGCGAATGGTCCCACGGTGAGGTCACCAAACCCGAGACCATCAACTACCGGACCTTCAAGCCCGAACGGGACGGCCTCTTCTGCGCCAAGATCTTCGGCCCCGTGAACGACTGGGAGTGCCTCTGCGGCAAGTACAAGCGCATCAAGTACCGGGGCATCACCTGCGAGAAGTGCGGCGTGGAGGTCATCCAGTCCCGCGTCCGAAGGGAGCGCATGGGCCACATCGAGCTGGCCTCCCCCGTGTCCCACATCTGGTTCCTCAAGGGGACGCCCTCCCGGATCTCCATCATGCTCAGCATGAAGCTGAAGGACGTGGAGAGCGTCAACTACTTCGAGCAGTGGGTGGTCACCGATCCGGGCTTCACCACCGTCAACGTGGACGAGGTGAAGGAGGCCTACCTCCAGCGCCACCCCGGCGACTCCCCCCAGGAGCGCAACCGGATCCTCCGCAACATCGAGGAGGCGGTCTGGACCTACGAATCGGTGGAGGAGGGCGGGGAGGAGGGCACCGCCGGCGCCTTCGACCAGCTCCTCACCCTCAACGAGAACAGCCGTATCTACAACGAGGACCTCAGCGGCGAGACGGTCCTTAGGTACAAGGCCCTGCTGTACGACAAGGCCCTGGACGCCTTCCGAGCCGTCTGCGGCAACGACGCCTTCTCCGCCGCCATCGGCGCCGCGGGGATCCAGGAGCTCCTCCGCCACTTCTCGGAAGACTGCCAGTGCGCCTCCTGCCAGCTGGCCAAGGGCCGCCGCCTGAGCCGGCTGGAGTGCGAGCAGAACATCCTCCGCTCCTACATCAAGGTTCTCGGCAACAACCAGAAGCGGGCCACCCTCAACAAGCGCCTCAAGATCGTCGAGTCCTTCCTCAAGAGCGGCAACAAGCCCGAATGGATGGTCCTGGAGGTCCTCCCGGTGATTCCGCCGGAGCTGCGGCCCCTGGTTCCCCTGGACGGGGGCCGCTTCGCCACCTCGGACCTCAACGACCTCTACCGGAGGGTCATCAACCGGAACAACCGCCTGAAGAAGCTCATGGAGATGCGCGCCCCCGACGTCATCGTGCGGAACGAGAAGCGCATGCTCCAGGAGGCGGTGGACGCCCTCTTCGACAACGGGCGGCGGGGCCGGGTCCTCAAGGGCACCAACAACCGCCCCCTCAAGTCCCTCTCCGACACCCTCAAGGGCAAGCAGGGGCGCTTCCGCCAGAACCTCCTGGGGAAGCGGGTGGACTACTCGGGCCGCTCGGTCATCGTCGTGGGCCCCGAGCTGAAGCTCAACCAGTGCGGGCTGCCCAAGCTGATGGCCATCGAGCTCTTCAAGCCCTTCATCTTCAACAAGCTGGAGGAGCGGGGCCTGGCGCCCACCATCAAGCAGGCCAAGGAGATGGTGGAACAGGGCCTGCCGGTGGTCTACGACGTCCTGGACGAGATCATCCAGAAGCACCCCGTTCTCCTCAACCGCGCCCCCACCCTGCACCGGCTGGGCATCCAGGCCTTCGAGCCGGTCCTCGTGGAGGGTAAGGCCATCAAGCTGAGCCCCCTGGTCTGCACCGCCTTCAACGCCGACTTCGACGGCGACCAGATGGCCGTCCACGTGCCGCTCTCTCCCGCCTCCCAGGTGGAGGCGGCGGTCCTCATGCTCTCCACCAACAACCTCCTCTACCCCGCCAACGGGACGCCCATCATCGTCCCCACCCAGGACGTGGTGCTGGGGGTCTACTACCTCACCCACGCCCTCCGGGGGGCCAAGGGCGAGGGGCGGGTCTTCGCCTCTCCCGAGGAGGTCCTCCTGGCCCTGGACAACGGCTGGGTGAACCTCCACGCCCAGATCCAGGTGCGGTACACCGGCGACGTCATCGACCTGACCCAGGCGGCCGACGACCAGGACGTCTCCCACACCCCGCCGAAGCGTTACCAGGGGGAACTCCTGGCCACGACGCCCGGCCGCGTCCTCTTCAACGACGTCCTGCCCAAGGGCCTCCCCTTCATCAACGGCCTCATCAAGAAGAGCGGCCTCAAGGACCTCTTCTTCTGGGTCTTCCAGACCCAGGGCCGGCAAGCCCTGGTGCACCTCGCCGACGCCGTGAAGGAGGCGGGCTTCCTCCACGCTACCCGGGCGGGCATCTCCTTCGGGGTGGAGGACATGCAGGTGCCCGAGGAGAAGGCCACCCTCGTCGAAGCCGCCCTGGAAGAAGTGGAGGCGGTGGAGAGCCAGTACCGGGACGGCGCCATCACCAACCTGGAGCGGAAGAACAAGGTGGTGGACATCTGGAACCGGGTGACCGACCAGGTGGCCGACGCCATGTTCAAGCAGATGAAGAAGACCGAGGCCGCCGAACAGGGCTTCAACCCCATCTTCATCATGGCCGACTCGGGGGCTCGCGGCTCCAAACAGCAGATCCGCCAGCTCGCCGGCATGCGGGGCCTCATGGCCAAGCCGTCGGGCGAGATCATCGAACAGCCCATCACGGCGAACTTCCGCGAGGGGCTGAACGTGCTGCAGTACTTCATCTCTTCCCACGGCGCCCGGAAGGGACTCGCCGACACGGCCCTCAAGACCGCCGACGCCGGTTACCTGACGCGGCGTTTGGTGGACGTGGCCCAGGACGTGATCATCACCGAAGAGGACTGCCAGACCCTCGACGGCATCTGGATCACGCCGCTCATGGAGGGCGGCCGCATCATCCAGCCCATCCGTGAGCGCGTGTACGGCCGCGTGGCCCTGGACGACATCCGGGACCCCTACACCAACGAAGTCATCGTCTCCGCCAACGAAGAGATCACCCTGGAGAAGGCCCAGGCCATCCAGGACGCCGGCATCGAGCGGGTGAAGATCCGCTCCGTGCTCACCTGCGAGACCAAACGGGGGGTGTGCGCCAAGTGCTACGGGCGGAACCTCGCCGCCGGCCAGATGGTGGAGCTGGGGGAGGTCATCGGCGTCATGGCGGCCCAGTCCATCGGCGAGCCCGGCACCCAGCTCACCATGCGGACCTTCCACATCGGCGGAACGGCCAGCAAGGAGGCGGTGGAGACCAGCCACGTGGCCCGGAACGGCGGCGTCGTGCGGCTCCTCAACGTGAAGACCGTCCGGAGCCCCGAGGGCGACCTCATCGCCGTCAACCGCAACGGCTCCCTCTCCGTGGTGGACGAGAACGGCCGGGAACGGGAGAAGTACCCCGTGGCCTACGGCGCCCACATCAAGGTGGAGGAGGGCGCCAAGGTCAAGCCCAAGACCGTCCTCGTGGAATGGGACCCCTACACCAACCCCATCCTGGCCGACGTCTCCGGAACCGTCGTCTTCAAGGACATCATCGACGGCACCACCGTCCTGGAAGAGACCGACGCCATGACGGGCCTCACCCAGATGGTGGTCATCGAGTCCAAGGATCCCACCAAGGAGGCCCGCATCGTCCTCCGGGAAGAGGGCAAGAAGTCCAGCGGGCGCACCTTCTCCCTTCCCTCCGGCGCCCACATCATGGTCAAGGAGGGCGACAAGGTCAGCCAGGGCACCATCATCGCCAAGATCCCCCGGGAGACCTCCAAGACCAAGGACATCGTCGGCGGTCTGCCGCGGGTGGTGGAGCTCTTCGAAGCCCGGCACCCCAAGAACCCCGCCGTCATCTCCGAGATCGACGGAGAGGTCCACTACGGCGAGGTCGTCCGCGGCATGCGGAAGATCTTCGTGGACAACCCCCGCACCAGCGAGCGCCGGGAGTACTCCATCCCCAAGGGCATCCACGTCTCCGTGCTGGAGGGCGAGTGGGTCCACGCCGGCGACCCTCTCTGCGAGGGGGCCGTGGATCCCCACGACATCCTCCGGGTCCTGGGCATCAAGGAACTCCAGCGCTACCTGGTGAACGAGATCCAGGAGGTCTACCGCCTCCAGGGTGTCGGCATCAACGACAAGCACATCGAGGTCATCGTCCGGCAGATGATCCGCTGGATGAAGGTGGAGGAGGTGGGCGACAGCCGCTTCATCCTCGGCCAGCAGGTGGACCGCTTCGAGTTCCAGCGGGAAAACCAGCGCCTGCTGGAAGAGGGGCTCACCCCCGCCGTGGGGCGGCCCCAACTCCTCGGTATCACCAAGGCGGCCCTGGCCACCGACAGCTGGATCTCCGCCGCCTCCTTCCAGGAGACCACCCGGGTGCTCACCGAGGCCTCCATCAACGGGGCCACCGACTACCTCAGGGGCCTCAAGGAGAACGTCATCCTCGGCCGCCTCATCCCCGCCGGCACCGGCTTCTACGCCTACCACGACGTGGAGGTGGAATACGACCCCACGGTGAAGGTGGCGGAAGAGACGGCCCGGGAGCAGTTCGTCACCGACCTCACCGCCGACCTCTCCGTCCAGCGCCTGCTCGAGGAGCGCAACGCCAGCCTCACCATCCCCGAGGAGAACCTGGAGGCGGAGCCGGAGGGAGAGGGCGACGAGGACTAGCCTCCCTCCACCGGCGCTTTCCTTCGAGGGGCGGGGCCATCCCGCCCCTCTTCCTTTCTTGGGGTATCCGAGGCCTCTTCGTTGACGGGCGGGGGCCCGGAAGCCTATAATACAGGCGGCCACCGGTTTGCGGAGAGGTGCTGGAGTGGCCGAACAGGACTGCCTGCTAAGCAGTTGCCCTGGCTTAAACCGGGGCCGGGGGTTCGAATCCCCCCCTCTCCGCCAACCATCCCCAGGGGGGCGCTCCCCCTCTTCTGCGCTCGGTTTGCTCCCTGCACCCTCCGCCCGTCGCCGGCGCTCCAGCCGGCCCTAAAGCCCCTTCGCGCCGGAAGACCGGCGGGCGGTCTGGGGACGTCGCCGTTTCTCCCCCCCAAGCCCTCAGGCGGCGTGGAGGGCGGAGGCCGGTTCCAGCCGGGAGGCCCGAAGGGCCGGGTAGAGGCCGAAGAGGACCCCCATGGCGAAGGAGATCCCCAGGGCCAGGGCGGTGGCGCTCCAGGGCCAGACGAGGGGCCAGCCCATGATCCGGCAGGTGAGGAGGGTCCCCCCCACCC
>JBMFRA010000010.1:0-62192 GCA_049968315.1 Acidobacteriota bacterium | reverse complement strand
ACCGTCCCGCCTTCTCTTGCGGGCGGATGGCCGGATGATTTTGGACAGGTGTGGCACCGGAGGGATCTCGGACGTCACCTCTGCAGGACCGCAGGCTGAGATGCCTGGGGGGGCGCCCTTCGCAGACGAGGCCTCGAGATGGGGGCCCTCGGGGCTCCCCGCTCCCGGTCCATTCCTTCCCTGTTTCTCCGTTTCCCTGATTCCCCGGTTCTACCCCTTCTCGCCCCGAAGCTTCTGCTCGTAGGAGGCCTTGATGAAGGCCCGGAAGAGGGGGTGGGGGTTGAGGGGCCGGGACTTGAATTCGGGGTGGAACTGGCACCCGAGGAACCAGGGGTGGCCGGGAATCTCCACGACCTCGACGAACTTCCCGTCGGGCGACATTCCGGTGAAGGCCATTCCGGCCTGCTTCAAGGGTTCGAGGAAGGCCTGGTTGAATTCGTACCGGTGGCGGTGGCGCTCCTCGATGCGGAGCTCCCCGTAGGCCCGGTGGGCGAAGCTCCCGGGGGTGAGGTCGCAGGGGCACTTACCCAGACGCATGTTGCCGCCGTAGGTGTCGTCACCCAGGAGGTCCCGCAGCTTGTAGAAGACGGGGGCGGGGGTGGAGGGGTTGAACTCGGTGGAGTTGGCGTCCTTGAGGCCCGCCGCGTTCCTGGCGAACTCGATGGAGGCCAGCTGCATCCCCAGGCAGATGCCGAAGAAGGGGATTCCGTGGAGGCGGGCGTACCCCGCCGCCTTGATCTTGCCCTCGACGCCCCGCTCGCCGAAGCCGCCGGGCACCAGGATGCCGTGGGCGTCGCCCAGCGGGCCGGCGGGGCCTTCCCGCTCGATGTCCTCCGCCTCCACCCACTTCAGGCGGACCCCCAGGCGGTTGGCCACCCCCCCGTGGATCAGCGCCTCCCGCAGGCTCTTGTAGGAGTCCTCGTACTGGGTGTACTTGCCCACGATGGCGATGGTGACCGTGTCCTCCGGGTGCTTCAGGGCCTCGAGGAACTCCTCCCACTTCTCCATGCGCCGTTCGTGGAGGGGCAGGCCGAGGTACTTGAGGAGGATGTAGTCGAGGCCCTCCTGGGCGAAGTAGAGGGGGACCTCGTAGACGTGCTCCACGTCCTTGGCGGTGATGACCGCCTCCTCCGCCACGTTGCAGAAGAGGCCGATCTTGGCCTTCATGTCCCGGGGGATGGGGTACTCGGTGCGGCAGAGGAGGACGTCGGGCTGGATCCCGATGGAGAGCAGTTCCTTGACGCTGTGCTGGGTGGGCTTGGTCTTGAGCTCGTGGCTGGCCCGGATGTACGGAATGAGGGTCAGGTGGACGAAGACGGCGTTGGCGCGGCCCACCTCCAGCTGGAGCTGGCGGATGGCCTCCAGGAAGGGGAGGGATTCGATGTCGCCCACGGTACCGCCGATCTCCACCAGGCATACGTCGAAGCCCCTGGCCTGGGCCTTGATGGCCTCCTTGATCTCGTTGGTGACGTGGGGGACCACCTGGACCGTACCGCCCAGGAAGTCGCCCCTCCGCTCCTTCTCGATGACCTGAAGGTAGATCCGGCCGGCGGTGTAGTTGTTGCCCCGGCAGGAGACCTGGCTGGTGAACCGCTCGTAGTGCCCGAGGTCCAGGTCCGTCTCGGCCCCGTCGTCGGTGACGAAGACCTCGCCGTGCTGGAAGGGGGACATGGTCCCCGGGTCCACGTTGATGTAGGGGTCCAGCTTTTGGATGGTGACCTTGAAGCCCCGCGCCTCCAGGAGGCACCCGATGGAGGCGGCGGCGATCCCCTTCCCCAGCGATGAAACCACACCTCCCGTCACGAAAATGAATTTGGCCATCGGGCACGCTCCTTTTCTCCGGCCTTCTCGCGGGCCTTCAGTCTACCACGGGGGGCGGCGGGTGAAAAGGAGGCCGGGGGGCACGGGGAGGCGGCCCCCCCGGGCATTCCTGCCGTTGCTTCGAAGGGGCCCCCCCGGGAGAGCCGGCATGGACTGGAGCGTGTCCAGGTGGTGGCGAAAGGATGGGAACTGCGTTCACGTGCCTTCCGGGAAATAGGAACTCCGTTCTCATTTTGACTTGTTGCATTCAAGTAGATTACAACTTATACTCTGCAAGGCGGGCTGCGTAGTCCGTACTCGGAGGGGGGTACCGGTGCACCGAACCCACGGCCCCAACGACGACGGAGAGGCCAAAACCCCGGAAGGGGCGGGCCGGGGAAGGCGGATCCTGATCCTCGACGGAGACGCCGGCCGGGCGGAGACCCTGCGGCGCCTGTTGGCGGAAGAGGAGGCCTCCTGCGTGGCCGTGTCCTTGCCGGCCCACGCCGAGCGGGAGGCCGCCGAGGCGCCCCCCGACGCCGTACTGGTGGGCGGGGGCTTCACCGGGGCGGGCTGGACGGCCTTCTTCGAGCGGTTGAAGCGCCTCCAAGCGGAACTGCGGGTCCCGGTCCTTCACCTGGCCCGGGAGGGGCGGGAGGCGGCGATCCTGCCGGCCGCGGCCCGCCCCGACGACGTCCTGGTCGGTCCCTGGAGCCGGGCCCAGATCGCCGCCCGCCTCCGCTCCCTCCTGCAGACCAAGGCCCTCTCCGACCGGCTTCGGCTGGCCTACTTCCACCTGGACGAACTGGGGGAGTTCACCGAGCGGTACGCCGGGGAGATCGTCGCCGACTGGCGGCCGGAGGACCTGGCCTTTCGCATGGCCTCGGTCCTCTTGAGCCCAAGGGACGGCTCCCCCCCGCGGCCGGCCTTCATCTGGGGATCTGCGATCATCCGGGGGGTCCGCCACGGCATCGCCTGCGTGCGGCAGGGGGAGCGCTGGGACATGCGCACCACCCGGACGGGGACGGGGGAGGTGGAGCGGCTCCTGAGGCCCTTCGCCGCCGGGGACGGGGCCTACCTTTCCAATGAGGCCATGCCCGGCAGGCTTCGGGCCCTTTTGGGGGTGGAGCCGGAACTGGTCCTGCCCAACTTCGCGGCCTTCTTCCGCCGGGGGGAGGCCCTCCTGGCGGCGGGGTACCCCTGGGAGGTGACGGTCCACGACCTTCCCCTCCTGAGGGCTTCCCTGCGCCAGTGGGCGGTCTTCAAGCGCATCTGGCGGGAGACGCGGCGGACGGAGGAGGCCAACTTCCAAGCCATGGAGGCCCTGGCCCTGGCGGCGGAACTCCACGACCCCGCCGCCGCAGGCCACGTCCGAAGGCTTCGGGCCTATACCCAGAAGGCCGCCGAGGTCCTGGGCCAACCCCCTCGTTTTGTGCGGTGGATCGGCCAGTGCGCCCAGCTCCACGACGTGGGGAAGATCTCCCTTCCATCGGAGCTCCTGAGCCGCCCCGGCTCCCTTTCCCAAGAGGAGTGGACGGTGGTCCGCAGCCACACGGTGCTGGGCCATCGGCTCCTCTCCGGAGCCCCACAGCTGGCCATGGCGGCCCGGATCGCGAGGCACCACCACGAGAACTTCGACGGGTCGGGCTATCCCGACGGCCTCCGGGGAGAGGAGATCCCGCTGGAGGCCCGGGTCGTGAAGGTGGCCGACGTCTACGACGCGCTGCGGACCGCCCGGCCCTACAAGCGGGCCTACACCCACGAGGAGGCCCTCCGGGTCCTCCGGGAGGGGGACGGGCGGGTGGAGCCCTCCCACTTCGATCCCCGGGTGCTGGGGGCCTTCCTCGATTCCCACGGAGAGATGGCCCGGATCTTCGACTGACGGGACCGGGGTGAGGAGGCGGGTCCCCAAGGGCCGGTGGTCCGCCCCGGCCCCCCACCCCTTGCGCCCGCCCCCCAAGAAAGGCATCCTCAACGGGGCGGCCGCCGCCGCCGGGAGGTCACCGTGACGGGTCAGATGGACGCCCTCTTCGAGTTCCTGCTCGCCTACTCCCCCCAGGTGAGCGACCTCAACTTCTCCGTGGGAAGGGCCCCCCAGGTGGAGGTCAACGGCCAGCTCGTGGAGGTGCCCATCAAGGGACTGGGCAAACTGTCCCCTTACCAGACGGAACAGATCGCCCTGCACCTCATGCGCAACGACCGGAACCTCATCCGGAAGCTCCTCAAGCAGGGGTCGGTGGACCTCTCCTACTCCATCCCGGGAAAGACCCGTTTCCGGGTGAACGTCTTCTCCCAGCGGGGGACCTACAGCATCGTCCTGAGGGTGATCCCCAGCGGGGTCCCCACCGTCGAGGAGCTGGGCCTGCCGGAACAGATCAACCGCATCGCCGAGGAGCGCAACGGCATCGTGCTGGTGACGGGGCCCACGGGCAACGGCAAGTCCACGACCCTGGCGGCGGTCATCAACAAGATCAACACGGACAAGGCCTACCACATCGTCACCATCGAGGACCCCATCGAGTACCTGCACCGCCACAAGCGGTCCACCATCAACCAGCGGGAGCTGGGGGCCGACGTCCCCACCTTCGCCCTGGCCCTCCGGGCCGCCCTGCGCCAGGCCCCCAAGGTGATCCTGGTGGGCGAGATGCGTGATCAGGAGACGACGGAGATCGCCCTGGAGGCGGCGGAGACGGGCCACCTGGTCCTCTCCACCCTCCACACCATCGACGCCAGCAAGACGGTGGACCGCATCATCGGAATCTTCCCCAAGAACGAGGAGCAGCAGATCCGGACCCGCTTCGCCCAGACCTTCAAGTGGATCGTCTCCCAACGGCTCGTCCCCAAGGCCGACGGGTCCGGCCGGGTGGCGGTCTGCGAGATCCTCCGTTCCAGCGAGCGGACACGGGAGTACATCCAGAAGGGGGAGACGGAGGGAAAGAGCCTCGTGGACGCCATGAACGACGGGTTCCTGGACGGCATGCAGACCTTCGACACCGAGCTCGAGCGCCTCTACCGGGAGGGCGTCATCACCCGTGAGACGGCCCTCTCCTACGCCACCAACGCCGCCAACCTGGCCCTCCGCATGTCCGGCATCGCCGCCACCGGCGCCGAATCCAAGGCGGCCCAGCGGGAGGCGGCCCGGGGAGCGGCGCCGGCGCCACCGGCGGCCCCCGGGACGGTGAAGGCCGCCCCCAAGCCCCAGGCCGGCTCCCCGCCTCCGCCCGAGACGCTGGGCGGAGGCCTTTTAGACGTGGACATCAAGGACCTCATGGAGTGACGAGGAAATGAAGGTCTCCTGCCCTGGGTGTTCCCGCGCCTTCACCGTGGACGAGGCCAAGCTGCCCCCCGGCCCCGTGGTCCTCAAGTGCCCCGCCTGCGGCGGCCGGATCCCCGTGGCCCCCCCGGCCCCCGCCCCAACTCCCGGTCCGCCGGCCGAGGCGGTTATGGATCCGGCTCCGGCCCCAGCCGCCGAGGCCGCGGCCCCCCCTGCCTTGCCGGCAGCGGGGAGCCCCGCCTGGGAGCGGCTCCGGAGGGAGGTGACCCGGGAGGTCCTTCGGAGCCTCGGCCTGGGCGGTGGGGCGGAGGAGAGGGAGGAGGATGGGGGCTTGGGACCGGAGGGGGAGAAGGAGGCCCTGGTCTGCGAGGACGAGGCCCTCTTCCAGGTGGCGGTCTCGGAGATCCTGGAGCGGATGGGCTACAGGGTGGAGCTGGCCGCTTCCCGCGATGCCGCGCTGGAGGCCCTGCGCAAGAACCGTTACGACCTCGTCACGGTGGACAACTGCTTCCCCGACGACCCCGAAGGGGGCTACGCCATCCTGCAGGCCATCAACGCCCTCCCCCCGGAGGTGCGGCGGCGGATGTTCGTGGCCTTCGTCTCCGTGGACCTCTCCACCATGGACACCCGGTCGGCCTTCGTCCTGGGGGCCAACCTCACCGTTTCCAAGAAGGACGTCAAGCGCCTCGACCGGATCCTCGCCGACGGGATGCGGGCCCACGAAAAGCTCTACCGCGTCTTCCGCCAGGTGGAGGAGGAGCTCCAGCGGGCCGAGGGGTGAATCGGGGCCTTTTTCCTCACCCCCCGGGCCCCCCCGGGGGGAAGCCCTTGACGAGCCAAGCCCCTGCCGGTAAACTCGAAAACCGTTTTGTTCCCTTAGGCTCCGTCCCAGGACAGGAGGGGTTATGAAAGTCTACGGCCCGGAGGAGATTCGCAACGTGGCGCTTCTCGGACACGGCGGCACCGGGAAGACCAGCCTCACCGCCGCCCTGCTCTTCACCGCCAAGGCGGTGACCCGCTTCGGTAAGGTGGACGAGGGAACGGCCCCCACCGACTACGAGCCGGACGAGGTCGAGAAGAAGTTCTCCGTCTCCACGGGCCTCGCCTTCCTGGAGTGGGAAAAGACCAAGGTCAACCTCCTGGACACCCCCGGCTACGGCAACTTCATCGCCGACGCCCGGGGGCCGGTCCGGGTCTCCGACTCGGCGCTGGTCCTGGTGAGCGCCGTTTCGGGGGTGGAGGTCATGACCGGAAAGGCCTGGGAGTACGCCGAGGAGTTCGGGGTCCCCCGGATCCTGGTGGTCAACAAGATGGACCGGGAGAACGCCTCCTTCGACCGCGCCCTCGCCTCCATCCACGAGAACTTCGGGCGCCTGGCGGTCCCCGTCTTCCTTCCGGTGGGCCAGGAAAAGAACTTCTCCGGCGTGGTGGACCTGGTCCACGGCAAGGTCCACCGGTACGCCGCCGACGAGTCGGGGAAGTTCACCGAAGAGGAGGTCCCGGCGGACCTCCAGGCCGAGGTGGCCAAGCGGCGGTCCGAGCTGGTGGAAATGGTGGCCGAGCTGGACGAGAAGCTCATGGAGAAGTACTTCGAAGCCGGCGACCTCACCCCCGAGGAACTGACGGCGGCCCTCAAACTGGGGGTGGCCCAGGACAAGATCTTCCCCGTCCTCTGCGTCTCCGCCCTCCGGAACATCGGCACCGCGGACCTGCTCCGCTTCCTCGTGGAGTTCGCCCCCTCTCCCGCCGCACGGCCGGCCTTCTCGGCCCCCGCCGCCGAAGGTCAGGAGCCCCAGGCCGTTCCCGCCGACCCCGGCGCCCCGGCCATGGCCTACGTCTTCAAGACCATCTCCGATCCCCAGCAGGGAAGGATCTCCGTCTTCCGGATGGTGGCGGGGCGGATCGACGGGGATTCGATCCTCGTCAACGCCGGAAGGGGTTCCCAGGAGCGCATGGCGGGCCTCTTCTTCCTGAGGGGAAAGGAGCACGTGAAGTGCGAGGAGGTGGTGGCGGGGGACATCGCCGCCGTCACCAAGCTCAAGGACACCTTCACCGGCGACACCCTCTGCGCCAAGGAGCGCGTCGTCGCCCTGCCCAAGGTCAAGTACCCCATCCCCGCCATCTCCTTCGCCGTGGAGCCCAAGAGCCGGGGGGACGAGGACAAGATCATGGCGGCCCTCCAGCGGATGACCGAGGAGGACCCCAACCTCACCGTGGGCCGCGACCCGCAAACCAAGGAGCTACTGGTCTCCGGCTCCGGCTCCCAGCACGTGGAGGTGGTGGCGGCCCGCGTCCAGCGGCGCTACGGCGTGGAGATGACCATCAAGCAGCCCAAGGTTCCCTACAAGGAGACCATCAAGGGCAAGGCGGAGGTCCACGCCCGCCACAAGAAGCAGACCGGAGGCCACGGCCAGTTCGCCGACATCCAGATCCGGATGGAGCCCCTTCCCCGGGGGGCCGGCTTCGAATTCAAGGACGAGATCTTCGGCGGCGCCGTACCCCGGAACTTCATCCCCGCCGTCGAGAAGGGAATGGTGGAATCTTTGGAAAAGGGCGTTCTCGCCGGCTACCCCGTCGTGGACCTCCGCATCACCCTCTTCGACGGCGGCTTCCACCCGGTGGACTCCTCGGAAATGGCCTTCAAGATCGCCGCCCACATGGGCTTCAAGGAGGCCATGGAGAAATGCAAGCCCACCCTGCTGGAGCCGGTGATGAACGTGGAGGTGGTGGTGCCCGAAGAGTGCATGGGCGACGTGATGGGTGACCTCAACGGGCGCCGCGGGCGGATCCTCGGCATGAGCCAAAAGGGTTCCAACCAGGTGATCAAGGCCTTGGTTCCTCTGGCGGAGATGCTGACCTACGCCTCCACCCTCAAGTCCCTCACCGCCGACCGTGGAACCTTCACCATGGAGTTCGGGCAGTACGAGGAGGTCCCCGCCCTGATCCAGCAGAAGATCGTGGAGGAGGCCAAGAAGGCCGCCGAACAGGAGGGCTGAGGCCCCCGCCGGGAGGAGAACGGAAGGAGGCGGCCGCCGGCGCCGCCTCCTTCTGCTTGACAGGGAAGGACCAAATCCCGTAGTATTAATAGTTGCGCGCCCCTGCGCGCCGTCGAGGAGGTAGCCTTGCTGGCCATTCGCTTGAAACGCATCGGGAGAAAGCACCGCCCCTTCTACCGGCTCGTGGTTTCCGACAGCCGGAACCGGCCGGGGGGGCAGAACGTGGACGAGGTGGGCCACTACGACCCCCTTCCGGACCCCTCGGAGGTGAAGGTGGACCTCCCGAAGGTGGACTACTGGCTGGCCCGGGGCGCCAAGCCCTCGGCCCAGGTCGCCAAGCTCATCGAGATCTCCCGGAAGAACGTCGCCGGCTGAGGCCGAGGGGCCTCCGGCTCCGGCGCCCCTCTTTCCGCTCCGCTCCCATGGTCGAACAGCCCGTTTCCGTGGCCCGCCTGAGAGGCCCCCGCGGCGTGCGGGGACAGATGTGGGTGGAGCCCTACCGCGAGGGTCTGGAGGCGCTCGCCGCCGGGGAGACCCTCTGGGCGGCCCCGCCGGGGGGCATTCCTCGCGCCTTCACGCTGCGGGAGTTCTTCGTCTACGCCAAGGGGGCCGTCCTCCTTCTGGAGCAGGTCTCCTCGGTGGAGGGCGCCCGGGAGATGGCGGGATGGGAAGTCTTCCTCCCGGCGGAGCGGGTGGCCCCCGATGCTCCCGATTCTTTCTTCACCGACGAGGTGGAGGGCTTCGTGGTGGAGGACCTCCGGCGGGGGGCCATCGGGACCGTCACCTCCGTGAGCGAGGGGCCCGCTTACTGGGTCCTGCACGCCCGGGGACCGCGGGGAGAGCTGGAGATTCCGGCCGTCAAGGGCCTCCGGGTGGAGGTCTTGAAGGGGGCCCGCACGGTCCGGGTGGACCTGCCCGACGGGTACCCCGGCGTGGAAGAGGAGAGCGATGCGCATTGACGTCCTCACCCTCTTCCCCGAGATCCTCCAGGGGTTTCTCGACCACTCCATCGTGGGGCGCGCCCGGGCCGCGGGGGTGGCGGACATCCGCCTGGTGAACTTCCGGGACTTCGCCCAGGACCGCCACCGAACGGTGGACGACGCCCCCTTCGGGGGCGGCCCCGGCATGGTCCTCAAGCCCGAGCCCCTCTTCGCCGCCGTGGAGGCCCTTCGGGAGGAGGAGGGGGCGGGACGGCCCCTCCTGTACCTCTCCCCCAAGGGGGAGCGCTTCACCCAGGCGGTGGCGGAGGAGCTGGCGTCCCTGCCGGCCTTCGCCCTCCTGTGCGGGCGTTACGAAGGGGTGGACCAGCGGGTGGTGGACCACCTGGTGGACCGGGAGATCTCGGTGGGAGACTACGTCCTCTCCGGGGGGGAGCCGGCGGCGGCGGTGGTGGTGGACGCGGTGGTGCGCCTCCTGCCGGGAGCCCTGGGCGACGGTGCCTCCACCGAAGAGGAGTCCTTCCGCGGGGGCCTTTTGGAGTATCCTCACTACACCCGCCCCGCCCTCTTTCGCGGCTGGGCGGTGCCGGAAATCCTGCTCTCGGGGAATCACGAAGCCATCCGGAGATGGCGCCTCGACCAGGCTGTGGAGTTGACGCGCAGGAAGAGGCCGGACCTCCTTTCGTGGGGAGCGCCGGCGGAGAGAAGGCCATGAGCGACAAGATCCGTGCGGTGGAGCAGGGAGCCCTTCGCACCGATATCCCGGAATTCAAGGCCGGGGACACGGTGCGGGTCCACGTGAAGGTTCGGGAGGGCGAGAAGGAGCGCATCCAGGTCTTCCAGGGCGTGGTGGTGGCCCGGAAGCACGGCGGTATCCGGGAGACCGTCACCGTTCGGAAAATCTCCGGCGGCGTGGGGGTGGAGCGGATCTTTCCCCTCCACAGCCCCATTCTGGACAAGATCGAGCGGGTCTCCGAGGGCAAGGTGCGGCGAGCCAAGCTCTATTACCTGAGGAACCTCAAGGGCAAGAAGGCCCGCATCGAAGAGGTGGGTAAGGCCTGAGGTCCGGCGTGGCCGACCTCTTGGCCTTGGAAAGGCAGCTCTGGCAGGCCGGCTTCCAAACCCTCGCTGGGGTGGACGAGGCGGGCCGCGGAGCCCTCTTCGGCCCGGTGGTGGCCGCCGCCGTGGTGCTCGATCCCTCCCGGGACCTCTCCGGCTACAGGGACAGCAAGACCCTCCCCGAAGGTGCCCGGGAACGGCTCTTCCACCGTTTGGCCGCCGAAGGCCACCGCTTCGCCACGGGGATGGCGGAGGCCAGCGAGATCGATGGGAGCGACATCCTGAAGGCCTCGCTCCGGGCCATGTCCCGGGCCCTCGAGGCCCTCGGCCCCCCTCCCCCGGACTTCGTGCTGGTGGACGGGCCCCACCTTCCTCTGGTACACTGCCCCGGACGAGCCGTCGTTCACGGGGACGCCCTCTCGGCCACCGTCGCCGCGGCATCCATCGTGGCCAAGGTCACCCGGGACCGGCTTGTGAGAGAATATGACCGCCTCTACCCGGGGTACGGGCTGGGGCGGCACAAGGGGTACGCCACGCAGGAGCACCTCGAGGCGCTCCGCAGGCTGGGGCCCACGCCCCTGCACCGCCGGACCTTCCGGGGCGTGGGTGGGGAGACGGGCTGATGGCCCTGGACCGAGCGAAGACCAAGGCCAACGTGGACAAGTTCCTCCGGGCCAACCGGATCCAGGACGCCATCCGGGAGCTCCAGAAGCTCGCCGAGGACAACCCCCGGGACATCCAGACCCTCAACCAGATTGGCAACCTGTACCTCCGGATCGGCAACAAGGCGGCGGCGGTCCCCATGTTCATCAAGGTGGCCGACCTCTTCGCCAAGGACGGCTTCCACATGAAGGCCGTCGCCTCCCTGAAGATCGCCACCCGGGAGGATCCGGACAACCTTCAAGCCTGGGAGATGCTGGGGAGCCTCTCCGAACAGCAGGGCTTCACCAAGGAGGCGCGCCTGGCCTACGACCAGGTGGCCCGCCTGGTCTCCGCCGCGGGGAACCTGGACGCCCTGGTGCGGATCCAGCGAAAGATCCTGGATCTGGAGCCGGAGAACATCAAGATCCGCGTCCAGGTGGGGGACAGCCTGCTCAAGCTGGGGAGGACGGCGGAGGGGGCCAAGGAGTACCTCAAGGCCGCCCAGCAGCTCGTCAAGCAGGGCCTCTACAAGGAGGCGGCCCGGCTCTTCGAGCGGGCCGCCGAGCTGGGCCCCGAGAACCTCCGCCAGCTGGAATCCCTGCTCAGGAAGATGTTCGCGGGGCAGCAACACGAGCAGGCCCTGGAGATCCTCGGGGCCCTCCTCGAACGGCACCCCGAATCGGAAACACTGGTCCTGCTCAAGGTGGACGCCCTCTCGGAGCTGAAGCGGACCGACGAGGCCGAGGCGCTCTGCCTGAGACTGCTCGCCGAGAAACCCGACGCCGCCGCCGTCCAGAGCCGGGTCGTGAGGCTCCTGGTGGCGGCCCGGCGCTTCGAGGAGACCTTCGGGCTCCTCCGGAAGTGGGCCCAAACCTGCGACCCCGGGCGCCTCGTGGAGACGGAGGCCATGGTCCGGGAGGTCCTGGCCCACGACCCGCAGAACCTGGAGGGGATGAGGGCCTTGGTGGATGTGGCCCGCCGGACGGGGGAGCGGCAGCGCCTGCTGGAGGCCCTCTCCAGCCTGGCCTCGATGGCGGAGGAGCGGCGGGACACGGCGTCGGCGGTGGAGGCGGTGAAAGAGATGGTGGCGGTGGATCCCGCCAATCCGCTCTACCGGGAGAGGCTGGAACGGCTCGAGGCGGGCCTTCCGGCCCCGCCCCCTCCACCCCGGGCCGCCGCCCCTCCTCCGGCGGCACCGCCCCCACAGTCTCCCAAAGAGCCCGCCGCGGCGGAGGAGACGGGGGAGCTGGAGATCGAAATCGAGGTGGAGGACCTCCAGATGGCCCCGGCGGAGGTGACCGCCTCCCTGCCCGCCGGCGCCCGGGTGGCCCCTCCCGCCGAACCGGAGGTCCCCGCCGGTCCTTTCGAACCTTCCATCCTCCCGGAGGAGGCCGAGGCCGAAGCCCCCCCGCCCGCCTCCGCCGAAAAGAAGCTCTCCCCCCGGGAGGCCGAGTCCATCAAGGAACAACTCACCGAGGCGGAGGTCTTCCTCAAGTACGGCTTCGCCGACAAGGCCATCGCCGAACTCAACGCCGTCCTCAAGAAGCTTCCGGACCACGTCCACGCCCACCAGAAGCTCATCTCCATCTACCGGAAGCAGAAGAAGACCGACAAGGCCGTGCGGCAGATCCTGAAGCTCGCCCAGGTCTTCGCCGACCAGGGGGACCTGGAGACGCGGGACAACCTCGTGGAGGAGGCCCGGGCGCTGGATCCCAACGCCGAGGCGCTCAAGTCCTTTCTGGAGCAGGAGCGCCCCGCCCCCAAGGCCCCCGAGCTGGACCTGGAGCTGCTCCTGCCGCCCGTTCCCCAGGAGGCCCCTCCACCCGTCCAGGAGGAGGTGGAGATCGCCCTGGACGAGGGGGAGGCCGCTTCCCTGGAGGCCGAGCCCCCCGTGGAGCCCATGGCCGAGGCGGGGGAATCTCCTGCCGGGGAAGGGGCCTCCGGGCTCCTCGAGCCGCTGGAAGAGCCTGCGGCGATCTCGGAAGAAGCCCCCGCCGAGACCCCGGGGGAGGCAGCCCATCCCCTCCTCGAGGAGGAGGGCACCGATTTCCTTCGGGTGGAGATTTCCGGGGGGGAGACCCGAGCCCAGGCCGAACTGGCCGACAAGCTGGAGGAAGCCGAGTTCTACCTGAGCCAAGAACTCTTCGGCGAAGCACGGCGCGCCCTGGAGGAGCTGGAGGCAGCCTGGCCGGGGGAGCCGAGGGTTCGAGACTTCCGCCGCCGGCTGGAGGCGGCGGGACAGGCTCCCCTGCGGCCCTTCGAGGGGGAGGCAGAAGCCGCTCCATCCCAGGTGGAAGCCGGCTTCGAGCCGGTTCTCCTGGAGGAGGAGGCGGCGGCACCTCCCGCCGCCGAGGCCCCTCCTCCCAGTTCCCCGGAAGACCTCTTCGAGCCGGTCCCGGAGCCCGTGGCCGAACCGCCCGCAGAGGCCGCGGTGGAACCTCCGGAACTGGGCGCCTTGGAGAAGCGGGAGCCCGCTCCTCCGGCGCCGCCGCCTTCCCCCCCGCCGCGGAGCCGGACCAAACTGAAGGTCAGCCTGGAGGAGCTGCTCCCCGCCGAGGTCCTGGAGCGGGACCAGAAGGCCTTCGCCGCGGAAAAACCCAAGGACGAGTTCCTGGAGCTGGCCAACGAACTGGGCGCCGCCCTGGACGGCCTCCAATCCCAAGAGGAGGAGCTCTTTGCGGAGCCGGCCAAGTCTCCCGAGGAGATGTCCTTCGCCGAGGTCTTCGAGGAGTTCAAGAAGGGGGTGGAGAAGAAGGTCGGCGAGGAAGACTTCGCCACCCACTACAACCTGGGCATCGCCTACAAGGAGATGGAACTCCTGGACGAAGCCATCGGGGAGTTCCAGTTGGCGGCCCGGTCCCCCCAGTTCTTCGTGGAGTGCTGTTCCATGCTGGGCCTCTGCTTCCGGCAGAAGGGCCTTCCCCAACTGGCGGAGAAGTGGTACCGGAAGGGCCTGGAGGCGCCGGGCTTTCCCGAGGAGGTCATGGCCGGCCTCAGGTACGATCTCGCCGAGACCCTGGAGGACCTGGGACGGAAGGAGGAGGCCCTGGCGCTCTTCCGGGAAGTCTACGCCGTCAACGCCCACTACCGCGACGTGAAGGCCAAGATCCAGCAGCTCGCCTGAGCCTTCCCCTCAAGCCCGGGCCCACACCGCCACCCGGAGCCGGCCCGAGAGGTCCCGCCTTCCCTCCAGCCACTCCAACTTCCGGTGGATCCGGCGGAGCGCCGGTGCCCGCCGGGCCTGGGCGACCCCCACCTCGCAGGCCAGGATTCCCCCCCGGACCAGGGTCTCGGCGGCGGTCCGGCCGAGGGCCCGGTAGGGGGCGAGGGGGTCGGGGCCGCAGCGGAGGGCGGCGGAGGGTTCGTAGAGGCGGACCTCCGGCGGCAGGGAGTCCCACTCGGAATCGGTGACGTAGGGGGGGTTGGCCAGGAGCAGGTGCAGCCCGGGGGCCAGGGGGGCCCTTTCCAAGTCCCCCTGGACCAGGAGCACGTTGGCGAGGCCCTCGAGGTTCCGCCGGCTCCAGGCGAGGGCCTGCCCTTCCCGTTCCAGGCCTGTGAAGCGGCCGTCGGGCCTCTCCTGGGCCAGGGCCCTGAGGAGGGCGCCCGAGCCGGTTCCCGCCTCGGCGGCCCGGGGCCGGCGGCGGGGGCGCAGGTGGTCCAGCGCCGCCTCCAGGAGGTGTTCCGTTTCGGGCCGGGGGATGAGGCACCCGGGCCCCACCGCCACGCGGAAGGTCCAGAAAGGCTGAAAGCCCCGGATGTACTGGAGAGGTTCCCGGGCCACCCGGCGCCGGAGGGCTTCCTCCAGCCGCAGGGCCCCCTCCTCGGGAAGGTCCCACTCGGGGTGGGCCAACACCTGGGCCTTCTCCGCGCCGAAGGCGTCGGCCAGGAGGAGGAGGGCGTCCCGCGAAGGGTTGGGGACTCCGGCCCTCCGGAGGCGGTCCAGCGCGTCGCGCCACAGCTCTCCCGCCCTGGCCACGGCTTACCCCGGCGCCCCGTCCCCCCCGCGGGCCGTGGCGTCCACCAGCTCGATCCCCAGCAGCTGGGCGGCCTCGAAGATCCGTTCGTCCCGGTAGAACTCCCCGTAGACGATGCGCCGGATGCCGGCGGAGGCCAGGAGTTTGAAGCAGGTCCAGCAGGGGGAGGCGGTGATGTAGGCGGTGGCGCCGTCGGTGGAGACCCCGTGCTTGGCCGCCTGGACGATGGCGTTGGCCTCGGCGTGGCTCGTCCGCTCGCAGTGGCCGTTCACCATCATGTGGCCCACTTCGTCGCAGTGGGGAAGGCCCGCCACCGAGCCGTTGTAGCCGGTGGAGATGATGTACTTCTCCTTCACGAGGACGCACCCGACGTGCTTGCGGTCGCAGGTGGCCCGGCTGGCCACCTCCCGCGCGATGTCCATGAAGTACTCGTCCCAACTCTTCCGCATGGCTCCTCCCGGTGCCGGGCCCATCCTACCACGGAGCGAAGCCCCCCGTTTGACAGGGGCCCTCTCCGGGATTATCTTGGGGCCTTTGATGCCGGGGGGAACGGTAGGAATCGCCGAGAGAATGCGCGAAGCGGCCCGCAAGAGCGGGAGCGCGCTTCGGGTCCGCGGTTTTCGGGGAATCGGGTCATCCGCCGGGAAAGGAGGAGGAACCTCATGGATCGAGTGATCACACACGACGTCCTGATCTTGGGGACGGGCCTCGCGGGGCTCCGGGCCGCCGTGGAGCTCTCCATCAAGACGGGAGGGACGGCGGACATCGGCGTCGTCTCCAAGGTCCAGATCATGCGCTCCCATTCGGTGTGCGCCGAGGGCGGAACGGGGGCGGTCATGCGGCCCGAAGAAGGGGACAGCTTCGAGCTCCACGCCTGGGACACGGTGAAGGGCTCCGACTTCCTCGCCGACCAGGACGTGGTCATGCGCTTCGTGAAGGCCATGCCCGACGAGATCCGGCTCCTGGAGCACTGGGGACTGCCCTGGTCCCGCCGGGAGGACGGCCGCATCATGCAGCGGCCCTTCGGCGGCCACTCCTTTCCCCGGTCCTGCATGGCCGCCGACAAGACGGGCTTCTTCGAGATGCAGGCCCTCTACGACAACCTCTTGAAGTACAAGAACTTCAAGAGGTACGACGAGGTCTTCGCCACGCGGATCCTCCTGGAGAACGGCCGATTTGCCGGGCTCTGCTGCATCGACATGCCCACCGGGGAGTTCCTGGTCCTGAGGGCCAAGGCCCTCCTCTTGGCCTCCGGCGGCCTCGGGAACCTTTACGGCTTCACCACCTACTCCCAGACGGTGACGGGCGACGGCCAGGTCCTGGCCTGGGAGGCGGGGCTGCCCCTGGAGGACCCGGAGTTCCTCCAGTTCCACCCCACGGGCCTCATCCCCTCCGGCATCCTCATGACCGAGGGGTGCCGCGGCGAAGGGGGCTACCTCCGGAACAAGGACGGCCAGCGGTTCATGGAGAAGTACGCCGCCAAGTTCATGGAGCTGGCCCCCCGGGACATCGTCTCCCGGTCGGAAATGACCGAGATCCTGGAGGGGCGGGGCTTCGAGGGTCCCGACGGGCTGGACTACGTCCACCTGGACCTGACCCACCTGGGCGCCGAGCGGATCAACAAGCGCCTCCCCCTCATCCGGGAGGTCTGCATCAAGTTCCTGGGGCTCGATCCCATCGAGAAGCCCATCCCCATCCGGCCGGTGGCCCACTACTCCATGGGGGGCGTGGAGGCGGACATCGACGGCCGGACGCGCATCGAAAACATCTGGGCCGCCGGAGAGGTGGCCTGCCACTCCCTCCACGGCGCCAACCGGCTGGGGTGCAACTCCACCGCCGAGTGCCTGGCCTGGGGAGGGATCACCGGCGCCGAGATCGCCAAGTACCTCGGCAAGAACCCCGCCCTCTCCGGCTTCAATGAGAAGGAGGCTCGGGAGGAGGAGGCCCGGCTCTTCAAGGGCCTGCTGGAGAAGCAGGGGGACGAGAACTCCTACCACATCCGCCGGGAACTCCGGCGCCTCATGGACGACCACGCGGGGGTCTACCGCAACGGCCCCTCCATGGAGAAGGGCCTTCAGAAGGTGAAGGAGCTCCAGGAGCGCTTCTCCCGGGTCTCCGTCAAGGACAAGGGCCGCGTCTACAACTCCAACCTCATGCACACCCTGGAGACCTCCAACCTCCTGACCCTGGCGGAGATCCTGCTGAAGGCCGCCCTGGCCCGGGAGGAGTCCCGCGGGGGCCACGCCCGGACCGACTTCAAGACCCGGGACGACGAGCGGTGGCTGAAGCACACCCTGGTCTTCAACGACGGCGGGAAGCCGAAGCTGGACTACAAGCCGGTGAACATCTCCTACTGGAAGCCGGTGGAGCGGAAGTACTGAGGGCGCTGGGGGGCGCGGTTCCCCCCCTGGCGAGAGGTCTTCGGAGGTTTCGGAGGTCTGGATCACCTTCCGAACGGAGGCGGAAATGGCCGAATGGAAGCGACACGACAACCGGCTCGGGATCTGGGGCTGGCTGGGCGGCGGGCGCTGGGGACTGGAGCGGTACGCCTACGCCCTGCACCGGCTCACGGGACTGGGCATCCTGTTCTATTTCCTGTTGCACATCGTGGTGACGAGCCTTCGGGCCAAGGGGATCTACCTCTGGACCGAGGGGAACTTTCTGCACCAGCCGCTCTTCCGGGTGGGCGAGTTCCTGGTCTTCCTGGCCTTCGCCTACCACGCCTTCAACGGCCTGAGGCTGGTGCTGGTGGAACTGGGCTTCGCCGTGGGGAAGCCCATCGAACCGGTGTACCCCTACCGGACCTCCCTGAACGTCCAGCGGCCCCTCCTGGTGGCCATGATGTTCCTGGCGGGGCTCCTGGTGGTGCTGGGCGGGGCCGAGTTCGTGGCGGCCTTCGCCAAGTAGGAGGAGAGCCATGGGCGAGACGAAATTCTGGACGTGGCACATGCTGGCCGGCGTGGTGATCCTTCTGCTCCTGGGCTTCCACATGGTCTACACCCACGCCGGGAACCTCACGGGGATCGCCGTCAGCGACCGGAGCGAAGAGGCGGTCTCCCAGGCCAACTCCCTGGCCCGGGACGCCAAGCCCCTCTTTCCGGTCTTCTTCACCCTGCTCCTGGGCATCGCCCTCTACCACGGCCTCTACGGGCTCAAGAACATCCTCTTCGAGCTGACGCTCTCCGAGGGAGCGGAGAAGGCCATCGCCGCCGTACTCTGGATCGCCGGTTTGTCGCTCTTTGCGCTGGGCACCTGGGCCGCGTGGACCGTCCACTTCGCGGCCGCCGGGGGGAGGGGTTGACCATGGCCGGGAACGCCGATGTCCGCAACGTGGTCTTCGTGGTGAGGCGGTACACCCCCGAGCGGGACGCCGCCCCCTACTACCAGAACTTCGACGTGCCGGTCCGCCCCGGGATGACGGTGCTGGAAGGCCTGCACTACATCAAGGAGAACCTGGACCAGACCCTCGTCTGGCGTTACTCCTGCCGCATGGGCGTCTGCGGCTCCTGCGGCATGCTGGTCAACGGCAGGCCCACCCTGGCCTGCAACACCCAGATCCTGGACGTGGCCACCGACCGGCTGGCCCTGGCCCCCCTGCCCAACTTCCCCATCCTCAGGGACCTGGTCCCCGACCTCGTCCCCATGTTTGAGAAGCACCTCTCCCTCAAGCCCTATATCGTGGGAAACGAGGCGGAGATCAACGACCCCGCCGGTGAGTACTACCAGTCTCCCGAAGAGCTGGAGGAGTACCTGCAGTTCAGCTACTGCATCAAGTGCGGCTGCTGCATGGCCGCCTGCCCCACCCTGGCCACCGACGCCCGGTACCTGGGGCCCATGCCCCTGGGCCAGGCCTACCGGTACACCGCCGACACCCGGGACCGGGGCCGCAAGGAGCGCCTCGCCGTGGCGGGGGCCAAGCACGGGGCCTTCCGGTGCCACTACGCCGGCGAGTGCTCCCGCGCCTGCCCCAAGGGGGTGGACCCGGCCAAGGCCATCCAGCACCTCAAACGCCAGCTGGTTCTCGATTACCTCCACCTCGCCCGGAAGCGGAAGCCCTGCGAGAAGCTCCACGGCCCCGGCGCCCTCCCGAGGGACCCCAAGATCCCCGAGGCGCCGCCCTTCACCGTGGGGAAGTGACCCTCCGTACCAGCGTTCACTCCGGCGCCCCGGCTCGTGCCGGGGCGCCTGCCTTTGGCCCCCCCAGCCCCCTTGACACCCTCCGGAAAGGTGTTTTACTCTGCCGCCGTCCTTTGGTAGAGGAGGAACGCATGAGGAAGAAAGGACTGGTAGGGGTCATGCTACTCGTTTTGGCTACGGGAGCCTTCGCCTCGGGAACGCTGGTCTACGAGCAGGGTTCCAAGGCTTCCGCCCTGGCCGGGGCCTTCGTGGCCCAGGCCGACGACGCCAGCGCCGCCTTCTACAACCCGGCGGGCCTGGCCTTCCAGAAGGGGATGCAGCTTTCCTTCAACACCACCTACATCTTCGGCCGGGTCCGCCACGAGAGCCCCACCTTCGGCACCTTCGAGAACCGCGCCAAGAACTTCTTCCTGCCGGGGGTCTTCTTCTCCATGCCCGTGAACGACCGGTGGACCTTCGGCGTGAGCAGCACCGTCCCCTTCGACCTGGCCACCGACTGGTCCGACCGTTTCAACGGGCGCTTCGCCGGCCGCCACTCCAAGATCGTCACCCTCCAGCTCCGGCCGTCCTTCGCCTACAAGATCAACGACCACAACGCCGTGGCCATCGGCATCGACTACTACGATTCGTCCATCAACCTCATCCGGTCGGCCAACACCTCCGCCCTCTCCACCGCCATCAACCCCCACCGCCTTCCCTCCCCGCCCTTCCCGCCGGGCATCCCCTTCTACAGCTACTCGGAGGTGGTCCTGGACACCCACGTGCGGGACCAGGCGCTGGGCTGGAACATCTCCTACCTGGGCAAGTTCGATCCCTGGAGCGTGGGCCTCTTCTACCACAGCAAGGCGAAGTTCAACTACGACGGCCACGTCTCCTTCGAGGTTCCGCGGAAGCTGAACGCCCTCCGGGGCCTCTTCCCCGGGCAGGGTGTGAGCCTGGACCTCGAGTCGGTGCCCGCCAACGCCCGCCTGGGGGTGGGGTACGCCTGGAACAAGTGGCGCTGCGAGGTGGACGTGACCTGGACCCAGTGGAGCACCTGGGGCAAGTCCATGGCCCACTTCGAGAAGCCCACCTCCTTCCACGGCGCTCCCATCGTGGCCGACGAGGAGTTCGTCTTCAACTGGAAGGACGGCTATAGCTACCGCATGGGCTGGAGCTACAAGTACTCCGACGCCTACACCTTCCACATGGGGCTCCTCTACGACGAGGGGGCCGTGGGGAACATCACCCGGGCCCCCATCCTGCCCGACCAGACCCGCTGGGCCGGAACCTTTGGCGCCTCCTGGCAGAAGGGCCGCTGGGGCATCGACTGGTACGCCATGTACCTCCACTGGAACAACGCCCGTGTGACCGACAACAACATCAACCGCTACGGCAAGACGGGCCTGCCGCTGGTGGTGGTGCCCATCTACGGCCAGCTCTACCCCACCACCTACCCCATCGTCCCCGACGGGAAGTACAAGAGCGTGGCCTACCTGTACGGCATCACGGTGAACTACAAGTTCTGAGTCCCGGTGCCAGGCAGGAATGGGGGGCGCTCCGGCGCCCCCCTTTCCATTGGGCCGGAGGGGAGGTACACTGGCCCCGTCGCGAGGAACGAAGGACCTATCCAGCGGGAAACGGACCGGCGGGACCGGGAGGCAAGGGGCCCCCGGGCGCGCCGGGGGTAGCCCCAAGAGGAGGAACGGACATGAAAGGCAAAGGCACGATGGCGGTCCTGGCTCTACTGGCCCTGCTGGCTCTGCCGGCGGCGGCGCAGGCCCCCAACTTCTCCAAGATCGTCGTCCTGGGTGACAGCCTCTCGGCGGGATACATCGACGGCGGGCTGCACCAGTACGGCCAGGAGCACGCCTACTGCGAGCGCATCGCCGAGCAGGTGGGCCACCCCCTCACCCTGCCCCTCATTTCTTACCCGGGGATCCCCATCTGCCTGCGGCTGGCCGGCTTCGACCACAACGGCCTGCCGATCCTGGAGCCCGCGGGGACCACCATGGGCTCGCTGATGAACCCCCTGGCCCAACCCACCGACATCGCCGTCCCCGGCCATACCTCGCTGGACCTGGTCAACAAGAGGCCCGAGGGGGCCCCCGACACCCTCACCGACATCATCCTGGGCTTCCCCGGTTTCTACCTGGGGGGCCAGCCGGCGAGAAGCCAACTGGAGATGGCGGCGGTCCTCCAGCCCACCTTCGTCATCCTCTGGATCGGTGCCAACGACACCCTGGGCGGGGCCCTCTCCGGCGACCCGGCCAACACCATCCCCACATCGGTCTTCCAGCAGACCTTCCCGGCCATCCTGAACGCCCTCAAGGCCACCGGCGCCAAGATCGTCGTGGGGAACATCCCCAACGTCACGGTGATCCCCGCCCTTACCACCGGCCAGTACCTCAAGGACCTGGGCGTTCCGCTGAAGGTCCTGGGCATCACCCCGGCCGACTACGTGACCCCCGCCGGCATGACCCACGTGAAGGCCATCCTGGCCGGCCAGGCCCAGGGGCCGCTCACCCCCTCGGAGGTCCTGACCCGCAAGGAGGCGGAGCAGATCAAGAAGATCGTCCTCGAGGACAACAAGGTGATCGCCAAGGCCTGCAAGGCGGCGGGCGTTCCCGTGGCGGACATCTACCACGAGGTCAACCGGGTCCACAAGGCCGGCTACCAGCTCCCCAACGGCCAGAAGCTCTACACCACTTTCCTGGGCGGGATCTTCGGCCTGGACGGCGTCCACCCCACCTACACCGGCCAGGCGATCATCGCCAACGCGTACATCGACGCCATCAACAAGGGCTACAAGACCAGTATCCCCCACGTGGACGTCATGGACACCAACCTCCGCGACCCGTGGGGTCTGGCCCTGGCCCCCGGGGCCCTTCCCCAGTTCGACCTCTCCGCCTACGCGCCCATCCTCGAACGCTGGGCCCGGTGAGATCCCCGCAGGCGGGGGCGAAGAAGAGGGGGCCCTCCGGGGCCCCCTTTTCTCGCCCCGGGGGCGGGATACAATGGGCACCCGGCCGGCTGTTCGGCCGAAGGGGGTGGTGCCATGGACCGGAAGATCGTGCTGGTGACGGGAGCCTCCTCGGGGATCGGCGAAGCCTCGGCCCGCCTGCTGGCGGAGAGAAAGCACACCGTCGTCCTCTCGGGGAGAAACGGGGACCGCCTCAGGGGCCTGGAGCGGGAGCTGGCCTCCCGGGGGCTTCGGGTGGTGGCCATCGCCGCCGACCTCACCCGGGACGGCGAGGCCCGGAGCCTCGTCGCCGAAAGCCTCAAGACCTTCGGGGCCGTGGACGTCCTTCTCCACGGGGCGGGGGTCTTCCAGGTGGGCCGCCTGGAGGAGACCAGCCCCGAGGAGTTCCGGCGGGTCCTGGATACGAACCTCACGGCCCTCCACAACCTCCTCCGCCACCTCCTTCCGCACTTCTATCAGCGGAAGAGGGGCCACGTGGTGGCGCTCGGTTCGGTGGCCGCCCGCCGGGCCTGGCCGCTGGAGACCGCCTACTGCGCTTCGAAGTTTGGGATGGTGGGGCTTCTGGAGGCCCTCCGCGCCGAGGGCCGGGAACGGGGCCTCAGGGTGACCCTCCTCCACCCCGGCCCCACGGCAACGCCCATCTGGGGCGCCTTCCCCGGCAGCGCACCGCTGGAGCGGATGCTGAGGCCGGAGACGGTGGCCGAGGCGGCGGCCTTCCTCATCGGCCTGCCGCCGGAGGCTCTTCCCGAGGAGTTCACCCTCACCCCCGCCCAGGACCCCTTCAAGGGCCAGCGCCGGTAGCGCCGGGGGGGACGGCCTTGGATTCTTCCCATTCCGGAGCCGGCCCTTCCCGCTCCCGGTGGGACGCCGTGGTCATCGGCGCCGGCCCCGCCGGGGCCCTAGCGGCCCTCCACCTGGCCCGCCGGGGCTTCCGGGTGGCCCTTTTGGACCGCTTCCCCTTTCCCCGGGAGAAGGTCTGCGGAGACGGCCTCATCGCCGACTCCTTGAACGCGCTTCGAAGGGCGGGCCTCTTCGAGAGGGCCGCCGCCCAAGGCTTTCCCGTTTCCTCGGCCCTGGCCTACTCCCCCTTCGGCACCGTGGTGGAGGTCCGGGGGGAGGCCCTGGTGTTGGAGCGCCGGAAGCTGGACGCTCTGCTCGTCGAGGCGGCGGTGGGGGAGGGGGCCGACTTCGCCGTGGGGAGGGTCCGGGGCCTTCTCCCTTCCGGGGAGGAGGTCCGGGTGGAGGTGGAGGGGGCGGAAGAGCCCCTTCGCGCCCCCTTCGCGGTGGTGGCCACCGGCGCCGACCTCCGCCTCCTGAGGCCGCTGGAGGGGGAACTTCCCCCTCCAACCGCCGCCGCCCTGAGGGGCTACCTTCGTTCCCGGGTGCCGCTGGACCGCATGGTCTTCGCCTTTCTCCGGGATCTCCTCCCCGGCTATGGGTGGATCTTCCCCATGGGGGAAGGGCGCTTCAACGTGGGGGTGGGCCTGCCCTTCGACCAGGGGGCACGCCTCAAGCCGCTGTTTCGCCGTTTCCTGGAGACCTTTCCCCCCGCCCGGGAGCTCCTGGCCCAGGGAGAGCTCCTCGGCGAGCCTCGGGGGGCGCCCCTCCGGGCGGGCCTTCGGGGTGCCGCCCCCCGGCCCCACCCCCGCATCCTGGTGGCCGGCGAGGCGCTGGGGACCACCTACCCCTTCTCCGGCGAGGGGATCGGGAAGGCCATGGAGTCGGGGGAGACGGCGGCCGAGGTGCTCTGCCGGGCCCTTTCGGGGGACGGCCTCCCTTCGCTGGAGGCCTACCCCCGGCTCCTGGAGAGCCGCCTCAAGCCCCGCTACCTCGGCTACCAGATGGCGGAGCGGTGGATCTCCCACCCCTGGCTCTGCGAGGCGATCTTCCGCCGGGCCCGTAGGAGCCTATGGATGCAGGAAGCCCTCGCCGGCCTCGCGGCGGAGACGGTGGATCCCCGGGAGGTCTTTTCTTGGAAGGGGTTCTTCAAGTCCCTGCTGTGGCGCTGAGGGGAGCTCACGCCCCACTGGGGGGCGCCACCGCCACCAGGACCGCGAAGAAGTGCAGGGCACTGCCCGCCAGGACGAAGAGGTGCCAGATGGCGTGGTGGAAAGGGAGGGGGCGCATGGCGAAAAAGACCGTCCCCGCCGTGTAGGCCACCCCGCCGGTCACCAGCAGCCCCAGGGCGAGGGGCGGAAGGGTCTGGGTCAGGGGAATCCACGCGACGACCACCAGCCACCCCATGGCGATGTAGGCGAGGGTCGAGAGGATCAGGAAGCGGTCGGCGATGAGGACCTTGGTGAAGATGCCCAGGAGCGCCAGGGCCCAGATCACGCCGAAGATGGACCACCCCCAGGGTCCCCGGAGGTTCACCAGCATGAAGGGGGTGTAGGTCCCGGCGATGAGCAGGAAGATGGCCGAATGGTCGAGAATCATGAAGACCCGCTTGACCCTGGGCCAGGGAAAGGCGTGGTAGAGGGTGGAGGCGGCGTACAGCAGGATGAGGGAGGCGCCGAAGACCGCGCAGGAGACCACGTGCCAGGCCGTGCCCTGCAGGATCGCCCGGGTCAGAAGGAAAGGCAGGCCCGCCACGCTCAGCAGGAGCCCCAGGCCGTGGGTCAGGGCGTTGGCGAGTTCTTCGGCGTGGGGAAGGCGCATGGGCGTTTCCTCGCGGGAGGAAGGCCCCCCAGAGGACATCACCTTACTGCAAATCGGCGGGGAGCGCAAGGCGCACCACCGGGCGCCGGGGAGACCGCTGGGCGGCCGCGCCGGAGCCGGCGTCTTCGAGAAGCGGCCGGACCCCCGTGAACAGAAAAGGGTTGGGGAGGGGGCCCGTTCACTCCGGGCCGCACAGGGCGGCGATGAGGGAGGCGAAGGCGGGGTAGGCGGCGGCCAGTTCTGGCCCCCGGCCGGCCTCGAAGGCGTCTGGCGTGAAGCCCGGTGCCATGGTGGTCCCCAGGAGGGCCCACCGCCCCCCGGCCCGAAGGCGGCTCCCCTGCCACGTCCCCGCCGGGACCACCAGCTGGCAGCGTTCCCCGGCCAGAACGGCGGAACCCAGAAGGAGGTGCCGGCCCGTCCCGTCGGGGTGGAGCAGGAGGATCTCCACGGGGTCTCCGGCGTAGAAGTGGTAGACCTCGTCCGACCGGAGGCGGTGGAGACGGGAGTGCTCCCCCTCGGCCAGGAGGTAGAGGATGGCGGTGGCCCGCGGGCGGCCCCCCGCAGCCCCCTCCTCCGGCCCCAGCCGGTAGGTCTCGGCGAAGAGGCCCCCCTCCCGGGGCAGGGGCTTGAGCCCCAGGGCCTCGGCGACCCTTCGGCCTTCCCCGTCCGCCGTCACCGCCCGGCCCCCTCTCCCTTCGATCCCTCGGGAAGGACCGTGACCAGCACCTTGTCCACCCGCCTCCCGTCCATGTCCACCACCTCGAAGCGCAGGTTCTTCCAAAGGAAGCGATCGGCGGTCCGGGGTACCCGTCCCAGCCGGGCCATGGCGAAGCCCGCCAGCGTGTGGAAGAGCCCCCGCTCCTCGCCGGGCAGTCGCTCCAGGCCGAAGATCTCCTTGAAGCGGTCCAGGGGCATGAGGCCGTCGAGGAGCCAGGAGCCGTCCTCCCGCTGGACCGCTTCGGGTTCCTCCGGAAGGGGGGAGAAAGAGATCTCCCCCACGACGTTCTCCATCAGGTCGTGGAGGGAGACCACCCCCTGGAGTGCCCCGTACTCGTCCACGACGAAGACGAGGTGGACCCGGTTCTCCCTGAAGGTGTCGAGCAGTCTGAGGGCCGGCGTCCCCTCGGGAACGAAGACCGGCGGCCTCAGGCAGGCCCGGAGGTCGAAGGGGAGGCCCCGGAGTTCCCGGGCCAGGAGGTCCCGGGTGTGAACCACCCCCAGGAGGTTGTCGAGGCTCCCCCGGGCCACGGGGTAGCGGCCGTGGGGGTGGTCCCGCAGGATCTCCAGAAGGCGCTCCTTTCCGGTGTCCTCCCCCAGCCAGACCACCTCGGCCCTGGGGGTCATGAGGTCGGCGGCCCTCCGGCGGCCCAGGCGCAGGACGCCGTGGACCATATCCCGCTCCACCCTCTGGAAGGTTCCCGCCTGGGCTCCCTGGTCCAGAAGGATACGGATCTCTTCCCCGGTGACGGGGGCCTCCTCGGGGCGCTGGATCCGCAAGAGGCGGAGGAGGAGCCGGGTGGAGAAAGAGAGAAAGCCCACCGCCGGGGAAGCCAGGGCGGCGAAGACCTTGAGGGGAGGCGCCGCCACCGCCGCCAGCCTCTCGGGGCGGGAGAGGGCCAGGTGTTTGGGGAGCAGCTCCCCCAAGAGGATGGAGACGTAGGTGATGGCCACCACCACCGCCCCGAGGGCGGCGGCGTGGAGGGTGGGAGCCGGAAGGCCGAGGGGGGACAAGAGTTCCGCCAGGGGATCGGCCAGGGTGGCCCCGCCGAAGGCCCCCGCCAGGATGCCCACCAGGGTGATGCCCGTCTGGATGGTGGAGAGGAAGGTCCCCGGCTCCCGCTGGAGGTCCAAGGCCGCCTGGGCACCGCGGTCTCCCCGGGCCGCCCATTTCATGAGCCGGGTCTTCCGGGCGGAGACGATGGCGATCTCCGAAAGGGCGAGGATCCCGTTCAAGAGGACCAGGACCAGGAGCACCACGATGTCCGCCAACCAGCCCACGTCCGCCTCCCCGTGCAGGATACCAGAGGCCGGCGGGCCTGGCTCCCTTCCCGGGAATGGAGGTACAATGAAGCCCAATGTCCGAAACCGGAGAAAGGAGCGAACCATGAAGGGCGACCCCAAGGTGATCCAGGTTCTCAACGACCTGCTGGCGGAAGAACTCACCGCCATCAACCAGTACATGGTCCACTCGGAGATGTGCGACAACTGGGGTTACGAAAGGCTCCACAAGGCCATCTAGAAGCAGGCCTTCGACGAGATGCACCACGCCGAATGGCTCATCCAGCGGATCCTCTTCCTGGAGGGAAGCCCCACCGTCTCCAAGCTCCACAAGATGACCATCGGAAAGTCGGTGAAGGAGATGGTCCTGAACGACTACCAGGCGGAGGTGGACGCGGTGAAGGCCTACAACGCCGCCATCCAGACCGCCGTCTCCTGCCACGACAACGGCACCCGGGACCTCCTCACGAAGATCCTCAAGGACGAGGAGAGGCACGTGGACTGGGCGGAGGTCCAGAGGGACCAGATCGAGCAGATGGGCCTGGCCAACTACCTCCAGAACCAGGTGGCGCCGGAGTGAGGGGCCGGCGCCCCGCCTAAACCGCCGGGGGGCCTCTCCGGTCTAAGGAGCCTGAAGACAGGAGAAGGCCATGACGAAGACCAAACGCAACGTTCTGATCACCGGGGCCCTGGTGCTGGCGGTGGCCCTCGCCGCCGCCGCCCGGGGTCCCTTCAAGAACCCCCAGGCGCTTCAGGATCTGGGCCTCACCCCCGAGCAGAGCCGGAAGCTCTCCGACCTCCGGTACGCCCACCGGTCCAAGATGATCGAGGAGCGGGCGGCCCTCGAGAAGAAGGTCCTCGAACTGAAGCGGGAGCTGGACAAGGAGAACCCCGACGAGGCCGCCGCGCTGCGCCTGGCGGACGAGGTCTCCTCCCTCCGCGCCCGGATGGCGAGGGAGCGTATCGCCCACCAGCTGGAGGTCCGCAAGATCCTGACCCCCGAACAGTGGGCCAAGGTGCGGGACTCCTACCGCGGCGAATGGGGAGAAGGGCGCGGGCGGGGCCGGGGCGCCTTCCGGGGCCAAGGGCCGGGTCCCCGCCCGGGCTTCGGCCCCGGCTCCCCCGGGTGCACCGGCCAGGGGCCCGCGGGACCTCCGGAGGCGCCGCCGGAACCCTGACGAAAGGGAAGGCCCACACGTCGCGGGGCGGCCTCTCGGGGCCGCCCCGTTCGTTTCCGGGAGGGGAGGCGAAGGAGGGCGGCGCTCCGGCGGCACCCCTCCGTCGTTGTGGAAAATGCCCCACTCCGGTATAATTTCTGGTTCAGCAGGGGAGAGGTGTATGCCTGAGGAGAGGATCGCGTCCATTCGGGAGGAGTTCCAGCGGGAGCTGGCCGCCGCCTCGGAGGAGTCCCAGGTTCTGGAGGTCAAGGGGCGATACCTGGGGAAGAAGCGGGGAGTGGTTCAGGAACTCCTCGCGGCGCTGAAGGAGACCCCCCCCGAGGAACGGCGCGCCTTCGGCCAGGCCGTGAACGCCCTCAAGACCGAGCTGGAGGCGGCGGTGGAGGAGGCCCTGGAGCGGGCCCGCTCCCGGCGGAAGGCCCCGCCCGCCGTGGACCTCACCCTCCCCGGCATCGCCCCGGAGCCGGGAAGCCTCCACCCCGTCACCCGGGTCCGCCGGGAGATCGAGGAGATCTTCCTCTCCATGGGCTACGCCGTGGCCGACGGGCCGGAGGTGGAGGACGCCTACCACAACTTCGAGGCCCTCAACACCCCCGCCGACCACCCCTCCCGGGACATCCAGGACACCTTCTACCTTCCGGGGGGCCTGCTTCTGAGAACCCAGACCTCGCCGGTCCAGATCCGCACCATGGAGGCGCGGAGGCCGCCCATCAAGATCATCGCCCCGGGCAGGGTCTTCCGGCGGGACGACGACGTGAGCCACTCCCCCATGTTCTTCCAGGTGGAGGGGCTGGTGGTGGACCGGGGGGTCACCCTGGCCCACCTCAAGGGTACCCTGGTGCACTTCTACCGGGCCCTCTTCCGCCGGGACGACCTCAAGGTCCGCTTCCGGCCCTCCTACTTCCCCTTCACCGAGCCGTCGGCGGAGACGGACCTGAGTTGCGTCCTCTGCGGCGGTGGAGGCTGCCCCGTCTGCAAGCGCACCGGCTGGCTGGAGGTGGGGGGGTGCGGGATGGTGGACCCCGCCGTCTTCGGCTTCGTGGGCATCGACCCCGAAGAGTTCACCGGCTTCGCCTTCGGCCTGGGCATCGACCGCATCGCCATGCTCAAGTACGGCATCGGGCACATCCGGCACCTGTACGAAAACGACCTCCGCTTCCTGGAACAGTTCTGAGGCGACGATGAAGTTCCCCCTCTCCTGGATCCGCGAATACGTCGAACTTCCCGAGGACGATGGGACCGTGGCCGACGCCTTCACCCTCTCCGGCAGCGAGGTGGAGGGGAAGGAGGCGGTGGAGGGCGAAACGGTCTGCGACTTCGGCATCACCGTGAACCGCCCCGACTGCATGAACGTCTACGGTCTCAGCCGGGAGGCCTCGGTCCTCTTCGGCCGGCCCCTGAAGCCCGCGGAGACGGCGGTGGAAGAATCGGACCCTCCCGCCGGTGAAGAAATCGCCGTCCGCGTGGAGGCCCCGGACCTTTGCCCCCGGTACGTGGCCCGGGTCCTTCTGGGCGTCCGGGTCTGCCCCAGTCCGCCCTGGATGCAGAAGCGCCTGCTCCAGTGCGGGCTGCGGCCCATCAACGCCGTGGTGGACGCCACCAACTACCTCCTCCTGGAGCTGGGCCACCCCCTCCACGCCTTCGACCGGGAGCGGCTCGCGGACCGGACGATCGTGGTGCGGAGGGCGGGAGCCGGGGAGAAGATCCGGACCCTCGACGGCGTCGAGCGGTCCCTCTCCCCCGACCACCTGGTCATCGCCGACGGAAGAAGGCCGGTGGCCGTCGCCGGCGTCATGGGCGGGGAGGATTCGGGGGTGACCTTCGCCACCCGGGACGTGGTCCTGGAGGGGGCGGTCTTCGACCCCGTCAGCGTCCGCCGCACCAGCAAGGCCCTCGGACTCCACACCGACGCCTCCCACCGCTTCGAACGGGGGGTGGATTTCGAGGGTCCCCTCTACGCCCTGGACCGCTGTGCCCGGTTGATTCAAGAGATCTGCGGCGGGCGGGTGGCCCGGGGGCGGGTGGAGGTCTCCTTCGCCAGACCCTCCCGGCCTCCCGTTCTCCTCCGCCACGGGCGCATCGCCTCCCTGACGGGGCTCTCCATTCCGCCGGAGAGGGCCCGGGCCATCCTGGAAGGCCTGGGCTTCGGCCTGGAGGAGGAGGAAAAGGATGGGGGCCTTCGCTGGCGCGTCTCCGTTCCCTCCCACCGGGTGGACGTCTCCCGGGAGGCGGACCTCGTGGAAGAGGTCGTCCGGATCCACGGGCTTTCGGATCTCCCCGCCGACCTTCCCCCGGGGGTGGACCCCGTGGGCGGCAGGCCGCCGGTCCTCGCCCTGGAGGAGCGCCTGCGGGACGCCCTGGCGGCCGCCGGCTTCCGGGAGACCCTGCACATGACCATGACCGACCCCGCCCTGGAGGCGGCCTTCGGGGAGGGAGAGGCGGCGGCCCTGGCCAACCCGCTGACGCCCCAGGCCTCGGTCCTGAGGACCTCTCTCCTGGGCCCGCTGGTGGCGACCGTCGGGAGAAACCGGGCGCACGGCCAGCGGCGCATGGCCCTCTTCGAGGTGGGAAAGGTCGTGAAGCGGAAGGGGGCGGCGCTCCAGGAGGAACGGCGGGCCGCCGCCCTCCTCTACGCCGACGCCCCTCCCCCCCGGTGGGGAGAGCCCTCGGCTCCCGGCCTCTTGCACCTCAAGGGGCGGGTGGCCTCGGCCCTGGCCCGGCTGGGGATCTCGGTCTCCTTCACGCCGGAGGAGGGCCGGCCCTGCGCCCCCGGCCTTCGGCTGCGGATGGAGGTGGAGGGGAAGCCCGTGGGCTTCCTGGGCTCCCTGGCACCGGAGCTCCTTGGCGCGGCGGAGATCCCCGGGGGGGCCCTGCACGCCGCCGAGTGGTCCCTGGAGGGGCTGGCGGAGGCGGCGCGGGAGCCCCGCTTCCGCCCCTATTCCCGCTTTCCCCAGGTGGTCCGGGACTTCACCTTTCTCCTCCCCGCCGAGGTCCCGTGGGAACGGGTGGAGCGGTGCCTCGCCTCCCTCTCCCTGGCCCACCTCCAGGAGATCCGCCTCGTGGACCTCTACACCGGAAAGGGTGTTCCCGAGGGCCGCAAGGCCTTGACCTTTTCGCTGGTCTTCCAGTCCATGGATCGGACACTGTCCGACTCGGATGTGGCGCCCGTGGCCGCAGCGGTCCAGGGTGCCTTGCAGGCGGAGTTCGGTGCCGCCCTGCGTTAGGAGCGAGCCCATGCTTTTCGAAGGAGATTCCAAGGATCTCTCGCCGGAACTGTTCGAGCGCCTCAAGGAGAGGGCCCGGGAGGTCTCCCGCGTGCTTCGGGAAACCCGGGAGGCCAACCGGCGCCTTGAGGAAGAAAACCGCGCCCTGAGGGCCGAGGCGGAGAAGCTCCAGGAGAAGGTCCGCTTCTACGAGAAGGAGCGGCAGGAGCTGAGCGGCCTCGTGGAGGAAATCCTCAAGGAGTTCGAGGCGGAATGACCATGGACCCCAAAGGGGACCACCTCGTCGAACTGGACATCCTGGACCAGACCTTCCAGGTTCGCGTCCAAGGTTCGGAAGAGTGGGCGCAGCGGGTCGGCGCGTCGGTGGACGAGACCATGCGCCGGATCCAGAGGGAGACTCGGCTCACGGACCTCGCCAAGATCGCCATCCTGGCGGCCCTCAACCTGGCCGACCGTCTCCTCCGCCTGGAGGAGGAGCACGAGCACTACGAGGCCCGGGTGGCGGACGCCTCCCGCCAGGTCACGGAGGTTCTCGAGGAAGCCCTTCGCTAGCGCCCGGGTCCCCCCTTGACCGAAGGGGAGGTTCCCGTGATTCTCACCGTTGTCTGGATCGTCCTCGCCTTTCTGCTGGGCGCGGGGATCGTGGCGGGAATCGTGGCCCTGCAGCGCCGGAACGAGGTGCGGCAGGCCCAGTCCGAAGCCGCGCTCATCCTGAACCGCGCCCGGAGAGAGGCCGAGAAGATCACCGCCGACGCCGAAGTGACGGCCCGGGAACGCCTTCTCGCCAAGGAACAGGCCCGCGAGAAGGAGTGGAAGCAAAAACGCAAGGAACTGCAGCAGCTGGAGGCCGAGCTCCTGGCCCGGGAGCAGCAGGTGGACCGGGCCCAGAGCCTGCTCAAGGAGCGCCAGAACGAGTTCGCCGCCCGGGAGAAGAAACTGGCCCAGCGGGAGGAGATCGTCGACAAGGAGAAGCGGGAGGCGGAAAGCCTTCTCAAGGCCCAGCGGGCCAAACTGGAAGAGATCGCCGGCCTCTCCACCGCCGACGCCAAGGCCGAGCTCCTGCGGCAGATGGAGTACGACGCGCGGAAGGAGGCCACCCGGATCATCAAGAAGGTGGAGGAGAACGCCCGGGACCGCGCCAAGACGCTGGCGCGGATCATCACCACCCAGGCCGTGGAGAAGATCGTCCCCTACCTGCCGCTGGAGGGCGCCGTGGCGGTGGTCCGCCTGCCCAACGAGGAGATGAAGGGCCGGGTCATCGGGCGGGAAGGGCGGAACATCCGGGCCTTCGAACGGGTCACCGGCGTGGACGTCATCGTGGACGACACCCCGGAGATCATCATGCTGGCCTGCCACAACCCCTACCGCCGGGAGCTGGCCAAGGTCACCCTGGAGGCCCTGGTGGAGGACGGGCGCATCCACCCCGCCCGGATCGAGGAGTTCTTCGAGAAGTGCCGCGGGGATTTCGAGGAGAAGGTCGCCGGGTACGGCCGGGAGGCCCTCTTCCACCTGGGCATCACCGACATGCACGAGCACCTGGCCCAGCTCGTGGGGCGCATGCGCCTCCGAATGGCCCAGGGGATGAACCTCCTGGAGCACTCCATGGAGACGGCCAAGATCGCCGCCTTCATGGCCCAGTCCCTTTCGCTCAACGTGGACGTGGCCAAGCGGGCGGGAATCCTCCACGAGGTGGGCCACATCGAGGAGCACCTGGACGACACCCACCCCGTCCACGTGGCGGCCCAGCTCGCCAAGCGGTTCGGGGAGAGCCCCGCCGTCCAGGCCGCCATCGCCCACCTCCACCCCGACACCCCCTCCATGCTGCCGGAGGCCCACCTTCTGGAGGCGGCGGAGAACCTGGCCCTCTCGGCCCCGGGCTTGCATAAACAGGGGCTGGAGAAGTACATCGAGCACATGGAGGCCCTGGAGGCGGTGGTCAAGGGCTTCAAGGGCGTCAAGGCCGCCCACGCCATGAAGGCGGGGAGGGAGATCCTGGTGATGGTGGACCCCGAGCAGGTGGACGACGAGTACACCCTCTGGCTGGCCAAGGACGTGGCGGAGCGGATCGAACGGGAGGTTCGCTTCACCGGCCAGATCAAGGTCCAAGTGGTGCGGGAGACGCGCCACGTGGGGTATGCGACGTGACGGCGGGGAAAAGCGGGACGGGGAGCCCCCGCGGTCCTTCGCCGCCCGGGAAGGGGAATGGGGCGGTGGAGTCCTCCCGCCCCGCGTTCCCCCTGCCTCCCGCCCCCCCCTTCCCCGGCCACCTTTCGAGACAGGCGCCTCGCCTTTCGCCTTGCCCGTCCTCCGGAGGCACCCTGCCGTGAGAGTCCTCTTCGTCGGGGACATCGTGGGGAAGCCGGGGCGCAGGGCCCTCCGGGAACTCCTGCCCTCCCTCCGGGAGCGCCTCGGCGTGGAGGTGGTGGTGGCCAACGCCGAGAACGCCGCCGGCGGCTTCGGAATGACCGCCAAGGTCCTGGCCGAGCTCTTCTCCCTGGGGGTGGACGTCCTCACCACCGGCAACCACATCTGGGACAAGAAGGAGGCCATTCCCCTCCTGGAGTCCGAACCCCGCCTCCTCCGCCCGGCCAACTACCCTCCCAGCGTGCAGGGGAGCGGGCGGTACCGGCACGGGCTGCCCGACGGCCGTGCCCTGTGGGTCCTAAACCTCCAGGGGAGGGTCCTCATGCCGCCCGTGGACTGCCCCTTCCGGACGGCCGACCAACTCCTCGCCGCCATCCCCGAAGGGGAGCGCTGCATCCTGGTGGACTTCCACGCCGAGGCCACCAGCGAGAAGCGGGCCATGGGCTTCTACCTGGACGGTCGGGCCAGCGTGGTGGTGGGAACCCACACCCACGTTCCCACCGCCGACGCCGAGGTCCTCCCCCGGGGCACCGGCTACCAGACCGACGCGGGGATGACGGGGGCCTACGCGTCGGTCATCGGCATGGATATCCAGCACTCCACCGAACGGATGCTCACGGGGATCCCGAGGATCATGGATGTGGCCACGGGGGACGTGCGGCTTTCCGGCCTCTTCGCCGAGATCGAGGACCAGAGCGGCCGGTGTCTCCGGCTGGAGGCGGTCCACGAGCGCCTCTCCGGCCCTGCGCCGTGAAGGAGGAAAGGTGCCGGTGGAGACGCTTCGGTTCTTTCGGCGGGGGGGGCTCCGGCACCTCCAGGCCCTCCAGGTGATCGACGGCCCCGTGGAGGCGGTCTTTCCCTTCTTCGCCGAGGCGGAGAACCTGGAGAGACTGACGCCGCCGTGGCTCCACTTCCAGATTCTCACGGAGCGGCCGATCTTCATGGGGTCGGGGACCCGCATCGCCTACCGCCTGCGCCTGCTGGGCCTTCCCCTCCGGTGGG
The DNA here is from genome assembly GCA_049968315.1 of Acidobacteriota bacterium. Classification (GTDB taxonomy): domain Bacteria; phylum Acidobacteriota; class UBA4820; order UBA4820; family DSQY01; genus JBFLVU01. Next base: position 27,986 of record JBMFRA010000010.1, on the reverse strand, counting down.
AGACCCTCATCTCCCGGTGGGATCCGCCGAGGGCCTTCGTGGACGAACAGGCCAAGGGACCCTACGCCCTGTGGATCCACACCCACACCTTCACGGCGGTGGAGGGAGGCACCCTCATGGAGGACCACGTCCAGTACCGCCTTCCCTTCGGCCTGGTGGGGGAGCTGGCCCATCCGGTGGTGCGCCGGTGGCTGAGGCGGATCTTCCTCTTCCGGCGCCGGGAGGTGGACCGCTTCTTTTCGGGGGAGGGGCCATGACCTTCTGGGACGGGCTCTTTGCGGCGTTGGGGCTGTTCCTCCTCCTGGAAGGGATCCTCAAGGGGGCGATCCGCCTCTGCTTCGGCGTGGCGGGTCTTTGGGCAGGGTGTCTCTACGCCGCCTCGGTGGCCCCGCGACTCTCCCCCCTTCTCTTCTTCCTCCCGCCGGCCCTCCGGGGGGGCGCGGCGCTCCTCGCCGGGTTCATCGTGGTATTGGGCGCCTTCGTGGCGGTGGGGCACCTCCTCACCCGCCTCTTCCGGGGGGCGGGCCTCTCCCTCCTGAACCGCCTCCTGGGGGTCCTGGCGGCGCTCCTGCTCACCGTCTACCTGGCGGGAGGGGCGGTGCGCCTCTCCTGGCGGGTCTCCCCCGGCCTCGGCCGGGCCCTGGTGCGAGGTCCGTTGGTCCGGACCCTCTCCGCCCTGGCCTTCGGCCTCGACGCCGTGGTGCCGGTCCTGCCCTCCCAGGAGGCGCCGGCGACCCCGCCGGGACGGGACGGCCTCTGATACAATAGTCCTTCGCGAAGGGGGAAAGCCGTGCGCATCGCCGTCACCGCCATGGAGAAGTCCCTGGACGCTCCCGTGTCCAACCGATTCGGCCGGTCGCTCTACGTCTTCGTCGGCGATACCCGGACCCGGGTGGTCCGGATCATCGACAACCACGCCTACGCCGCCCTGGGGCTGGGGGCGGGGGCCAAGACCGCGGAGATGCTGGCCAAGATCGGGGTGGACTGGGTGGCCACCGGGGAGATCGGCCGGGAGTCCTTCGAGATCCTGGCCAACAGCGGGATCAAGGTGGCCACCTGCGTGAAGGCCACCTGCCGCGAGGCCCTGGACCGGCTGGAGCGGGGCGGGATTCCCGAGGCCAAAGGCCCCACGGACCCTCGCGGCTGCGTCGTCCCGCCCACCGAGTGATCCTTCGAAGGGGGAAGCCATGGATGCCCTGGACCTCCGGTGCGTGAACACCCTCCGCCTGCTGGCGGTGGACCAGGTGGAGACGGCCCGTTCGGGCCACCCCGGAATGCCGCTGGGGGCCGCCCCCATGGCCTACGCCCTCTGGGACCGCTTCCTGAAGTTCGACCCCGCCGACCCCCGATGGCCCGACCGCGACCGCTTCGTCCTGTCGGCGGGACACGGTTCGGCCCTCCTCTACGCCCTCCTCCACCTCTACGGGTACGACCTGCCCCTCGGCGAGCTCCGCCGCTTCCGCCAATGGGGTTCGCGAACTCCCGGCCACCCGGAGTACGGCCACGTCCCCGGCGTGGAGGCCACCACCGGTCCCCTGGGGCAGGGGCTGGCCATGGCGGTGGGCATGGCCATGGCCGAGGCCCACCTCGCCGCCCGCTTCAACCGGGAGGGCCACCGGGTGGTGGACCACTTCACCTACGTGCTGGCCTCCGACGGCGACCTCATGGAGGGGGCCTCCCACGAGGCCGGATCCCTGGCGGGAACGCTGGGCCTCGGCAAGCTCATCGTCCTCTACGACGACAACCGCATCTCCATCGAGGGCCCCACCGAGCTGGCCTTCACCGAGGAGGTGGGAGCCCGCTTCGCCGCCTACGGCTGGCAGGTTCTCTCCGTGGAGGACGGGGAGGACGTGGAGCGGATCTCCGCGGCCCTGGAGGAGGCCCGGTCGGAGCAGGAAAGGCCCTCCCTGATCCGGGTGAGGACCCACATCGGCCAGGGGAGCCCCAAGCAGGATTCGGCCTCTTCCCATGGAGAGCCCCTGGGGCCCGAAGCCGCCCGGGCCACCCGAAAGGCCCTGGGGTTCCCGGAGGAGGAGACCTTCGTCGTTCCGGCGGAGGTGCGGGACCACGCCCGAAGGGCGGCGGAGCGCGGGGCGGAGGCCCACCGGACCTGGAGGGAGCGGACCTCCGCCTTCGAGAAGGCCTTCCCCGATGCGGGAGCCGAATTGAGAAGGCGGTGGGAGGGCCGGCTCCCCGGCGGGTGGGAGGGCCTCCTGCCGGCCTTCGACGGAAAGAAGGGACCGGTGGCCACCCGCTCCGCCTCGGGGAAGGTGCTGAACGCGTTGGCCCCCGCCGTCACCGAACTCTTCGGGGGCAGCGCCGATCTGGCTCCCTCCAACAAGACCCTCCTCGAGGGGTCGCCCGATTTCTCCCGGCGCAGCCCCCAGGGCCGGAACGTCCACTTCGGCGTGCGGGAGCTGGCCATGGGGGCCGCCGTCAACGGATTGGCCCTCCACGGGGGCATCCTGCCCTACGGGGCCACCTTCCTGGTCTTCTCCGATTTCCTCCGGCCGGCCCTCCGGCTGGCCGCCCTCATGCAGACCCACGCCGTCTTCATCTTTACCCACGACTCCATCGGGGTGGGGGAGGACGGCCCCACCCACCAGCCCGTGGAGCACCTCCTGAGCCTGCGGACCATTCCCGGCCTCACGGTCCTTAGGCCCGCCGACGCCAACGAGACGGCGGCCGCCTGGCGCCTGGCCCTCTCCCGGAAGGGGCCCGCGGTCCTGGCCCTCTCCCGGCAGAACCTCCCGGTCCTTTCCCTGGAGGAGCACCCCCAACTTCCCGAGGGGGTGGCCCGCGGGGGGTACATCCTGGCGGAGGCCGACCCCGCCCCCCTCCGCGGGGTGATCGTCGCCACCGGATCGGAGGTCCACCTCGCCTTGAAGGCCCGGGAGCTCCTCCGGGGGGAGGGGATCGGCGTGCGGGTGGTCTCCATGCCCTGGCCCGAAGGGTTCCTGGCCCAGCCCGGGGACTACCGGGAGGCGGTCCTGCCCCCCGGCGTTCCCCGCCTGGTGGTGGAGGCGGGGGTGACCCGCGGGTGGGCGGAGGTGGCCGGGGAAGGGAGCGCGGTCGTGGGGCTGGACCGCTTCGGCGCCTCTGCCCCCGGGGAGGAGGTCTTCGCCCGCCTAGGCTTCACCGCCGAGGAGGTGGCCCGGCGCCTGAAGGAGCGGATGGCCGCCACCCGAGAAAGCCCCTGAAGGCCATCCCCCGAAGGACCCGGGCGCACCGCCCCACGGCGGGCCTTGACGGGTTGGCCCCGGGCGGTCATGCTGAAGGCCCCCTCCCGGGGGAGAGGGAAGGTGAGCCGTGACGCGGGTGATCCACCTTTCGGTCAGCCTGGCCTGCACGCCGGAACGGGCCTTCGCCTGGTTCACCCAGAACGAACTCCTGGAGAGGTGGCTCTGCCGCCACGCCGAGGTGGAGCCGTACACCGGGGGGAAGTTTCACCTCTTCTGGGACCCCTACGACCGGGAGAACGACTGCACCTTCGGGTGCCAGGTGACGGCGGCGGCGCCGGGGCGCCTCATCGCCTTCGAGTGGAAGGGCCCCAAGCAGTTCCGGAAGACCATGAACACCTGCGACCCCCTGACCCACGTCTCCGTCTCCTTTCACGAGGTGCGGGGGGAGGCGGGCCCCGAGACGGCGGTCCACCTGGTCCATTCGGGGTGGTGCTGTTCCCCCGAGTGGGTGGAGGCGCGGGTCTGGACCGAGATGGCCTGGGCACGGGCCCTGGAAAAGTTGAAGGAGCAGTCCGGTGGTTCCTGAGGCGCCCCCCCGGATCCGCATCGTGAAGGGCGACATCACCCGCCTTTCGGTGGACGCGGTGGTCAACGCCGCCAACCGGAGGCTCCTGGGCGGGGGTGGCGTGGACGGGGCCATCCACCGAGCCGCCGGCCCCCGCCTCCTCGAGGAGTGCCGGCTGCTGGGGGGGTGCGAGACGGGGGACGCCAAGATCACGAAGGGCTACGACCTTCCCGCCAGGTTCGTCATCCACACCGTGGGCCCCGTCTGGTACGGGGGGACCTCCGGCGAGGCGGAGGCCCTGGCCTCCTGCTACGGGCGCTCCCTGGCCCTGGCCGCCGAGCGCCGGCTGGAGACCGTGGCCTTCCCCTCCATCTCCACGGGGGCCTACGGCTACCCCGTCCAAGAGGCCTGCCGGGTGGCCCTCCGGACCACGGTGGACTTCCTCTCCCGGAGTTCCTTTCCCCGGGAGGTCACCTTCGTCTGCTTCTCGGAGGAGGACCTGGCGGTCTACCGCCGGGAGGCGGCCCGCCTCGGAGTGGCCTTCTCCTGACCCTTCCCGTCGAGGGACCGCCGTTGACCTTCCCCCGGATCCTCTTCTGCGCCCTCCTCGCCCTCCTCCCGGTGCTTCCCCTGGACCCTCCCCAGAGGCCCTCCGGCCTCCACCCTGCCTCGGGCGGAAAGGGGCGCAGGCCCGCCCCCTGGCCCCGGAGGGACCCCTCCCTCCTCCACCTCCGCTCCGAGAGCGCCCTGGTGGCCGACGACGCCACCCTGGAGGTCCTCTTCGAGAAGAACCCCGAGGAGGTCCGCCCCATCGCCTCCCTCACCAAGGTGATGACCGCCCTCGTGGTGCTGGAATCGGGGCTGTCCCTCTCGGAACCGGTCACGGTGACCGAGGAAGACGTGGACACGCTGAAGCACTCGGCCTCCCACCTGCCGGTGGGGTGGACCCTCACCCGGGGAGAACTGCTCCGGGTGGCCCTCACGGCCAGTGACAACCGGGCGGCCCATGCCCTCGCCCGGGTCCACCCCGGGGGGGTCACCGCCTTCGTGTCGGCCATGAACGGCAAGGCGGCGGCCCTGGGCATGCAGCATACCCGCTACGTGGACCCCACGGGCCTGGACCCGGGGAACGTCTCCACGGCCCGGGACCTCCTCCTGCTCTCCCGGGAGGTCCGCCGCCACGAGACGCTGGAGGAGATGGGCCGGACCCCCCTCCTGGAGGTCCGGGCGCTGGAGACGGGCCGTGTGAGGGCCTTCGGAAACAGCAACGGCCTGGTCCACGACCCCTCCTGGGACATCCGCTTCACCAAGACCGGCTACATCCTCGAATCGGGCTTCTGCCTCCTCATGCGGCCTTTCCTGGGGGACCGGACCTTCACCTTCGTCTTTCTCGGGGCGGCGGGGAAGGACTCCCGGCTGGGGGACGCGCGGAGGGTCCGGGCCTGGCTCCTGGGGAGCACGGGGGGCGGGGGGGCACGCCCGGGAAGGCCGGAAGAGGGGATTTCTCAGGGGCCCAGCCGCAGGGCCGGCGGGCCCTCCTCGAAACGGCCGATGGGATAGAGGGCCTGCCCGCGGGTCGCCGCGGCCCTTCGCAGGGCCTCTTCCTTCCCCGGAGGGACCGCCAGAAGGAGCCCTCCGGAGGTCTGGGCGTCGGCGGCCATGAGGATCTGCACCTCGTCCAGGGAGGGATGGGCCTCCAAGAAGGGGGCGGTGAGCTGGCGGTTGGCGTAGGTGCCGCCGGGGATGTTCTGGTCCCGCGCCTGGGCCTCCACGCCGTCGAAGAAGGGAAGGGAACCAAAGGAGAGGCGGGCCGCCACCCCCGCCTCCCGGCACATTTCCAGGAGGTGGCCCAGGAGGCCGAAGCCGGTGACGTCGGTGGCGCCCCGCAGGCCCGCCTCCAGGGCCGCCTCGGAGGCGGCGCGGTTGAGTCGGGCCATGGAGGAGACGGCTTCTCCGTAGGCCACCTCCGAGAGGTCCCCTCCCTTGAAGGCGGTGGCCAGGATGCCGGTGCCCAGCTTCTTCGTGAGGTACAGCAGGTCCCCGGGACGGGCCCCGTCCTTGCGGAGGAGGGCATGGGGGTGGGCTTCCCCCACCACGGCCATGCCGTACTTGGGCTCGGGGTCGTCCACGGTGTGGCCTCCGGCGACGAGGCACCCCGCCTCCCGGGCCTTGTCGGCCCCCCCTTTGAGAATCTCCGCCATTTCGTCCGTCCGGTACTGGCGGCTGGGGAAGTTCATCAGATTGAGGGCCAGGAGGGGGCGCCCGCCCATGGCGTAGACGTCGGAGAAGGCGTTGGCAGCGGCGATCTGGCCGAAGGTGTACGGGTCGTCCACCACCGGGGTGAAGTAGTCCGCCGTGAACAGAAGTACCCTGTCCGCGTCCCAGAGGTACGCGGCGGCGTCCTCCACGTGCCCCAGGGGGGTGAGGAGGCGCGGGTCGTCCACCACGGGCAGCCGGCGGAGAACCTCCGCCAGGTCCAGCGGACTCAGCTTGCAGGCTCAGCCGGCTCCGTGGCTGAGACCGGTCAGCCGGCCGATGGGCGGCTTTCCTTCGTCCACGGTTCCTCCTTTCGAAATCACGGTACCGTTCCGCTCCGCCCGGCGGGGGGCGGTGCGGGGAGCTGCCGCAGGAGATCGGCGGCCAGCGGGGCCGCCAGGAGATCGCCCAGGCCGTCCAGGGTCGCGGCGGGGTCCCCCGCGGCGGACAGCAGGAAGGGGCGGGCCTCCTCCGTCCGCCCGAGGTGGAGGAGGGCCACCGCCCGGGCGTAGGCCACCGCGGAGGGCCCCGGTTCTCCCGGCTCTTCCGCCGAAACCCCTTCCAGGGCCTCCAGGGCGCGCTGGGGCCGCCCCAGGGAGATCTCGGCGAAGGCCCGGTTGAGGGCGGCGGCCCGGCGTTCCAGGGGATTCTCCGCCGACAGGGAACCCTGCTGGGCGAGCAGGGCGCGCTTGACGGGGTAGGGTCCCACCGCCACGACCCGCCGGAAGGCCGACGCCGAGAGGCGGGCCGCGGCCTCCTTCCCGTCGTGCAGGTAGTGCACCTCGCCCTCCCGGACTCCCCGGAGGCGGCTTCGAAGGTCCGCAGCGGAGGTGGCGAGGGTCTCGCCGATGGCCAGGATCCGGTCGCCGGGGAAGGGCCCCCCATGGCTGGAAAGGTCGCGCAGGAGCACCGGACCCGAAGGCCCGTCTCCCGCCGCCAGGATCTCCGAGAGGTCGAAGTCCAGGAGGGGGGCGTCGAGGAGGCGGAAGGCTTCGGAGGCCTCTGGGGCCGTCCTCGCCGTGACGGTGAAGAGATCCTCCCCCGGGAGGTCCGGCGCCAGCAGCTTCAGCGAGAAGCGGAAGCCCCCCTCGCCGGCCCGTTCCATGAGGCCCGCCACCAGACCCTGGCAGTGGTATTTCCGGCAGAGGAGGGCGGCGGTGGAGGCCCGCACCGAGGGGTCCACCCCCTCCACGAAGAAGGTGTCGGGAAGGAGGGGGTCCGTCTCCTCGGAAAAGGTGCCGTTGAAGAGGGCCAGGTGGCCCCAGAGCCCGTCGGCGGCGCTGGAAGCCTCCGCCAGGTCCGCGGAGGCCACCTCCGGCCCCCGGGTGAAGCCCACCCAGAGCAGGGTCGGCCTCAGGGCCGCCTCCACCCGGAAGGGGCCTCCCTCCGGTACGGAGAGGCGCGCCCGGTATTCGCCCACCCCGGCCTTCCGGACGAGAATGTCGTGGTCCCCGATGCAGAAGCCCCCGTCCCGGTAGGGGGTGGTCCCCACCGCCTGGCCGTCCAGGAGGACCTCGGCGCCGGAGGGGCGTGAGACCACCTCCAGGGGGACGGTCTTGCGCTCCAGGGTGATGGTCTTCACGAAGCCCGGCAGGTTCCTTTCCCGGTCCAGGACGACGTTGAGGAGGAAGGTGCGGGGGGCGTGGCAGGGCTTGGAAAGGGTCACTCGGTGCTCGCCGGGAGGGAGGTTCTGGGCGGAGATGACGTAGACGGCCGAGGGGTTGGCGCCGATGGAGCGGGCGTAGTCGGCCCACTCCGGCTTCACGGCCGCCGGCCGGTCGGCGGTTCCCACGGGCTTTCCGTCCAGGGAGAGGGCGGTCCCCTGGGGCTGGACGAAGAAGAAGATGGTGCGGGCGTTGGGGACCAGCCGGGCGGTGAAGGGGACCACCGTCCCCACCTCCACCCGGACCTCCCGCTCCAGGGGGTCGAAGCCCGACTGGACGGCCCGGACGGTGTGGAGCCCCTTGAGGACCGGCACCTGCCGGACGCCCCCCGACCCCAGGAGGCGCCCGTCGAGGAAGACCTGGCTCTCCGGGGGGGAGATGTCCAGGGCCAGGGTCCCGGTCCACTGGGCCCGCACCTCCTCGAAGAAGCGCACCACCTTGGGGGCCCGGCTCCGGGAGAAGGGGTAGTCGGCCCGGAGCTGGACCAGCCGGGCGAAGTCCGCCCGGGCCTCCTCCAGCTTCCCCAAGTTGAAGTAGGCCACACCCCGGAGTTCCAGGGTCCGCTGGAGCAGGGCTTCGTCGGAGGCGGTGAGCCTGCCCGCCGACTCCCAACGGGAGAGGGTCTCCACCACCGGCGCCAGGGCCTCCACCGCCGCGGGGAACTGGAAGGCCTGGAAGGCCGCCTCGGCCTTGCCGAAGGCCTCCTGCAGGGTGCCGATCTCCTCCACCTCCACCTGGGCCGCCAAGGCCAGGGGAAGGGAGAGGGCGAGGAGGAGCGGAAGCAGGCGCCTCACGGCCGGAGCCCTCCCACCCGCGGGACCCTGTCGTCCACGAAGAGGATCCGGTCCAGTCCGTCCCAGCCGGCGGCCGCAACCTTCGGGTTCTCTTCCCCCGAGAGGTAGAGGACCTTGCCGGAGGAGGAGAGGAGGATCAACCGGTGGCTTCTGCCGTCCAGGAGGAGGAGGTTTCCGGCGAAGTCCACCCGGAAGTCCGCCAGGCGGCGGAGGGGCGCTCCGGAGGCCTTGGCATCGAGGACCCTGAGGACGCTCAGGTCGCCGCCCAGGACGAAGATCCGGCCCCCCCGGCCGTCGGCGACGTACAGCCGCCCCGCGCCGTCGGTCCGCACGAGGAAGGGGTCGGGGACGAGGATGGCGGCGCTCCCCACGGCCCTACCTTCCGGGTCCACCTTGAGGAGGCGGTGCTGCCGCCCATCCAGCAGGACGGCCGCCCCCTCGGGGAGAAAGGCGACGGAGTCCGGAGAGCCGAAGGTGGGCGGGAGGGTGAGGGTCCGGTCCCCCCAGAGGAGGCTCCCCTTGGCCAGGGCCAGGGGCCTTCCGGAGGCGTCCAGGGAGAGGTCCAGGGCGCCGGAAAGGGGGCGGGTGGATTGGATCCGTCCGTCCGGCCCCAGGACCAACAAGGCGTCGCGACTGAGGAGGTACGCCCCGCCCCCCGGCGCGGGGGCGACGGCCAGGGCCTTCTTGAGGATGCGGGGATCCAGGGCCGGCGTGGGGAAGGGCTCTTCCGCCAGGGCCACCTTCCCGTGGAGGGCCAGGTTCCTCTCCAGGAGGGCCCGCACCTGGCCGGCGGCGGAGGGGGCGTCCACTCGGCCCAGGACACGGGCCGCGTCCAGGGGACGGTCCAGCGCCAGGAGGGTCATGGCCAGCAGGGAGAGGGCCTTCTCCGAGGGCGGGGAGAGGGCGCACTGGGTTTGGAGGATCCGGTAGGCCCGCTCGGGCCTTCCCGCAAAGAGGGCGGCCTCGGCGGAGCGGAGGTCGCCGGAGGGGGGCTCCCCGGGGGCGGGGGGCAGAGTGGGAAGGGCGGCGAAGAGTCCCAGGGAGAAGAGGAGGAAGAGAAGGCCGATCCTACGGTTCCTCCGCCCGGCCCTTGTCGAAGTCCACGACACGGGTCTGGTCACCGGGGCGGATGGTCCAGGAGAAGGAGACGGAGCGCCCGTCGGGGGAGACCACCTGGAAGCGGTGGGGACCCACGGCCAGCGGGACGTTCCCGTTGAGCGGTAGCTCTTCCAGATACCGGCCATCCACCAGCACCTTTCCTTCTTCCACCGGCCTTCCGTAGAGGAAGACCCGGCCCGTCTCGAAGTCGGGGGCCCGTACGGTGACGGTCTTGCCGGGCTCCACCGTGACCCGCCGCTCCGCCGAGCCCCGGAGGGCCGGGTCCACGAAGCGGATCCGGTGTTCCCCGGCCGGGAGGGGGATGGTCTCTCCGGGGCCTCCCAGGAGACGGGACTCTTCGAAGACCTGCATCATAGCAGAGCCCCCCAGGACCCGCAACGCGCCCCTCTCGGGCTCCTTCTCGAGGGACAGCTCCAGCGAGCCCCGCTGGCGGCGGGGGTCCACCTCCGCCTTTCGGGGCAGGTAGCCGGGGAGGTGCAGCTCCACCTCGAAGGGGTCGCAGCCCTCCCGGGCCACCTCGCAGGGGGTCTTGAGGCCCGTTTCCCGGCCGTCGAGAAGGAGCTCCGCCCCCGGCGGCGCGGAGGAGACGGCCAGCCGGAAGGGCGAAGGCTCCAGGCGGAGTACGAGGGAAGGAGGGGGAGAGGCCCCGTCCACCTCCGCCTGGGCCCAAAGGCAGCCGAGGCGGGCCTCCACCCGGTGGCGTCCCCGGTCCTTTCGATCCAGCGTCACGGCGGCGACGGGAACGCCGTCGAGGAAGAGGTCGGCGCCGGGGGGCTCCGTCGTGACGGGCACCGGCCGGGGGAGTTCCTCCCGGAAGGGATCCCGGGGGGGCTCCACTTTCGATCCGCGGCGGAAGAGGCCCCCGGCGGCCAGCAGGCCCGCCAGAAGGAGCGAAAGGAGGATGGCGGTCGAGAGCACCCTCCGGGAGCGGTGCCCCTTGCGCCGCCGGCGGGCCCCGGTGGAGGGCGGGGGGGGCAGGATCGACTCGCCGGTGGGCACCGTCTCCTCCACCGCCGGGGTGGCGTCTTCCTCCCAGGAGCCCGTCTCCAGGAATTGGAGGAGGGCCTCCTCGAAGGCCTGGGCCGAGGGGAAGCGCCGGCCGGGATCCTTGGCCAGGGCCCGGTCCACGATCCGCGCGATGTCCCTGGGGATCCGGGGGTTCAACTCCCGGAGCGGCGTGGGGGAATCGTGGAGGACCCGGTAGATGACGGTGGAGATGGACTCCCCTGGGAAGGGGCGTTCGCCGCACAGGAGTTCGTAGAGGACCACCCCCATGGAAAAGACGTCGGACCGGCCGTCCAGGGGCCGCCCCTCGATCTGCTCCGGCGACATGTAGTGGGGGGTTCCCACGACGAAGCCCTTCTGGGTGAGGTGGGCGCCCTCCTCCCGGGCCACGCCGAAATCCATCACCTTCAGCGTTTCCTCGTCCTCCAGCACCATCAGGTTGGCCGGTTTGATATCCCGGTGGACGATGCCCCGGCGGTGGGCGTAGTGGAGGGCCGAGAGGCCCTGGGCCACCAGCCGCACCGCCCGGTCCATGGGCAGGAGGTTGTTTTTAGAGCAGAAGGCCTCCAGGAGCCGGCCCTGGACGTACTCCATGGCGATGTAGAGGGTGCCGCGGTCCTCGAAGACGTCGAAGACGGTGACGATGTGGGGGTGGAGGAGGCTTCCCGCCGCCCGGGCCTCCCGCTGGAAGCGCTCCCGGCTCTCCGCCACCTCCTCGGCCCTGGCCCCCTCGGCGGGGCGGATGGTCTTGAGGGCCACCCGGCGGCCGATCTGCGGGTCGTAGGCCAGGTAGACCACCCCCATGGCCCCCTTGCCGATGACCTCCTGGACTTGGTAGCGGCCAACCTGGACCGGCTCGTCCATTGGATCCTTCCGTGGTTCGATTGTCGCACAGGTCACCGCCCCCCGTGAAGGGTCCAGACTTGACATCAGGATACTAAGATATTATATTAATGAAGCGCTAAAGGACGGCGTCACCGTCCCGCGCCAAGGAGAACGTGCCATGAAGTGGGACCGTTATACCGAAAAGTGCCGGGAGGCTCTGGCCGCCGCCCTGGAGGATACCCAGAGGCGGGGAAACCCGGAGGTGACCCCCGAGCACCTGCTCCTTTCCCTGGTGAAGCAGGAGGGGGGCGTCGTCCCCGCCGTCCTGGAGAAGCTGGGCGTGGACCTCCTGCCCCTGACCAACCGCGTGGAGGCGGCCCTGGCGCGCCTTCCCCGGGTGGAGGGAGGATCGGGGGAACCGGGCCTCTCCCGCCAGGCCCAGGTGGTGTTGCAGGCGGCGGAGGGCCAGGCCCGGTTCTTCAAGGACGACTACATCTCCACGGAGCACATCCTCGCCGCCCTCCTGGAGGCCTCCGGGACGGAGGCGGGGAAGATCCTTCGGGAGGCGGGCCTCAACCGGGACAGGCTCCTGGCCGCCCTCCAAGAGGTCCGGGGTTCCCACCGCATCACCGACCCCAACCCCGAAGGGAAGTACCAGGCCCTGGCGCAGTACGGGCGGGACCTCACGGAGCTGGCCCGCCTGAGAAAGCTGGACCCGGTCATCGGGCGGGACGAGGAGATCCGGCGCCTCACCCAGATCCTCGCGCGGAGGACCAAGAACAACCCGGTCCTCGTGGGGGATCCGGGGGTGGGTAAGACGGCCATCGTCGAGGGCCTCGCCCTTCGGATGGTCTCGGGGGACGTCCCCGAATCGCTGAAGGACAAGCGGCTGGTCCAACTGGACCTGGCCTCCCTCATCGCCGGTACCAAGTTTCGCGGGGAGTTCGAGGACCGGCTGAAGGCGGTGGTGAAGGAGATCACCGCCTCCGAAGGGCGGGTGATCCTCTTCATCGACGAGCTCCACACCCTGGTGGGGGCCGGCGCCGCCGAAGGGGCCATGGACGCCGCCAACATCCTGAAGCCGGCCCTGGCCCGGGGTGAACTGCACGCCATCGGTGCCACCACCCTGGGCGAGTACCGCAAGCACGTGGAGAAGGACCCGGCGCTGGAGCGGCGCTTCCAGCCGGTCTTCGTGGGGGAACCCCGGGTGGAGGACGCCGTGGGCATCCTCCGGGGCCTCAAGGAGCGCCTGGAGGTCCACCACGGCGTGCGGATCCGGGACGGCGCCCTGGTGGCGGCGGTGACCCTCTCCCACCGGTACCTCCCCGACCGGCGCCTCCCCGACAAGGCCATCGACCTGGTGGACGAGGCGGCGGCCCGGCTCCGGATCCAGATCGATTCCAGGCCCTACGAGCTGGACGGGGTGGAACGGAAGATCGCCTCCCTCCAGATCGAGAAGCAGGCCCTCCTGAAGGAGGAGGACGAGGCCTCCCGGAGCCGCCTCGGGGAGCTGGAACGGGAACTCTCCGCCCTGGAGGAGAAGGCCCGGACGCTCCGAGCGCGGTGGCAGGCCGAGCGGGAGGCCATCCACAAGATTCAGGAGGTCCGGCGGGAGATGGAGGACCTGAGGGGCGAAGCGGAGCGGGCGGAGCGCCTGGGGAACTTCGACGAGGCGGCCCGCCTCAAGTACGGAAGACTCCCCGCCGCCGAGGCCCGCCTCAAGGAACTCCAAGACCGGCTCCGGGATCTGCAGAAGGGGACCCCCCTCCTCAAGGAAGAGGTTTCCGAGGAGGACATCGCCGAGGTGGTCTCCGCCTGGACGGGGATTCCCGTGGCCCGGATGCTGGAAGGGGAGCGCCGGAAGCTCCTGGAGATGGAGGACCGCATTCGGAGCCGGGTCGTCGGCCAGGACGAAGCGGTGGCCGCCGTCTCCGACGCCGTCCGCCGTTCCCGGTCGGGCCTCTCCGATCCCAAGAGGCCCATCGGCTCGTTCCTCTTCATGGGTCCCACGGGGGTTGGGAAGACCGAGCTCTGCCGGGCCCTGGCCGAGTTCCTCTTCGACGACGAGCGGGCCATGGTCCGCCTGGACATGAGCGAGTACATGGAAAAGCACGCCGTGGCCCGCCTCATCGGGGCGCCCCCCGGCTACGTGGGCTACGAGGAGGGCGGCCAGCTCACCGAGGCCGTCCACCGGAGGCCCTACAGCGTGGTGCTCCTGGACGAGGTGGAGAAGGCCCACCCCGACGTCTTCAACGTCCTCCTGCAGGTGCTGGAGGACGGCCGCCTCACCGACGGCAAGGGCCGGACGGTGGACTTCACCCAGACCCTCCTCGTCATGACGAGCAACGTGGGCTCCCGGTGGATCCAGGAGATGGGCCGGGCCGACCGGGAGGCGGTCCGGGAACGGGTCTTGGAGGAGCTGAAGCGGACCTTCCGCCCCGAGTTCCTGAACCGCCTGGACGAGGTGATCCTCTTCCGCTCCCTGGACCGGGAGGACCTGCTTCGCGTGGTGGAGATCCAGCTCGCCGCGCTGGCCCGGAGGCTGGCGGAGAAGGGCCTCACCCTGGAGGTGGCGCCGGAGGCCAAGGCCTTTCTCGCCGAGGCTGGGTGGGACCCCGACTACGGCGCGCGGCCCCTCCGCAGGGCCATCCAGCGCCACCTGGAGAACCCCTTGGCCCGGGAGGTGCTGGCGGGGCGCTTCTCCGCCGGAGACGGGGTGCGGGTGGTCCTCTCGGGGCAGGCCCTCGCCTTCGAGAAGACCCCGACGGTGGTACAGTAAGGGAAGGCCCCCTCGGGGGAGGCCTTGGAGGAACGAATGGGCAACTGGTTCAAGACCATGGTTCTCTTCACCGCCCTGGCGGCCCTCCTCATGGGGGTGGGCGGCGCCGTGGCCGGCAGGGGCGGGGCGATGGTCGCCTTGGTGATCTCCCTCGCCATCAACTTCTTCTCCTACTGGTTCTCCGACAAGATCGTCCTGATGTCCTACGGGGCCCGGGAGGTGACGCCGGCGGAGGCCCCGCGGCTCCACGCCGTGGTGGAGGAGCTCTGCCAGCGGGCGGGCCTGCCCAAGCCGCGGGTCTACCTGATCCCCACCGACTCCCCCAACGCCTTCGCCACCGGCCGCAATCCCCGGCACGCGGCGGTGGCGGTGACCCAGGGCATCCTGGACCTCCTCTCCGAAGAAGAGCTCAAGGGCGTCCTGGGCCACGAGCTGGCCCACGTCAAGCACCGGGACATCCTCATCGGAACCGTGGCCGCCTCCATCGCCTCCGCCATCATGTTCCTCGCCAGCATGGCCAGGTGGGCCGCCATCTTCGGCGGGGGCCGGAGCGACGACCGGGAGGGTGGGTACAACCCCGCCGGGCTCCTGGTGGCCGCGGTGGTGGCCCCCATCGCCGCCCTGTTGATCCAGATGGCCATCTCCCGATCCCGGGAGTACGCCGCCGACGAAGGCGGGGCGGCCTTCGCCGGAAGCCCCTACGGCCTGGCCGGCGCCCTCAAGAAGCTGGACGCCTGGTCCCGGCGTGTCCCCCTGGAGGCCAGCCCCGCCACGGCCCACATGTTCATCGTGAAGCCCTTCACCGGCGGCGGGCTCTTCGCCCTCTTCTCCACCCACCCCCCCATCGAGAAGCGGATCGCGCGGCTCCTCGGACGGTGACGGCCATGAGGGAAGGAAGAGCCGAAGCGCGCCGGCGGGCACTCTGCGGGTTGGCGGCGCTCCTCCTGGCCGCCGCCTGCCTTCCCGCCGCGGCCCAGGGCCGCGCCCAGCGGGAGACCCAGGTGGTCCGGGTGGTTCGGGAGGTGGCGCCGGCGGTGGTCTACATCTCCTCCAAGCAGCGGGTCCAGAACCCCTTCGGCGGCCCCTTCTGGGACCTCTTCGGCGACGACTTCTGGGGGAGCCCGCCGCCGGGGGCCCAGGAGACATCCCTGGGCTCCGGGGTTCTCATCGACCGGGAGGGGTTCGTCCTCACCAACGAGCACGTGGTGATGGGGGGGACGGAGATCCAGGTGACGCTGAACGACGGGCGGTCCTTTCCCGCGCGCATGGTGGGCTCCGCCCCGGAGATGGACCTGGCCCTCCTCAAGATCGAGGGGGGAGGCCCCTTCCCCGCGGCGCGGCTGGGCCGCTCCGACGACCTGATGATCGGGGAGACGGTGATCGCCGTGGGCAACCCCTTCGGGCTGTCCAATACCGTCTCCGTGGGGGTCCTCTCCGCCACGGGGCGGACGGTGGCGGCGGGGAACCGGCGGTACGCCGACTTCCTCCAGACCGACGCCCCCATCAACCCCGGAAATTCCGGCGGGCCCCTCCTCAACATCCTGGGGGAGGTCATCGGCATCAACACCGCCATCATCCGGCAGGCCCAGGGAATCGGCTTCGCCATCCCCATCGACCGTGCGAGGAGGGTCGTGGAACAGCTCCGGACCTACGGAAAGGTCCGCCCCGTGTGGCTGGGCTTCCTCGCCCTCGATCCCAGCGACCTCTACCGCAAGCGGCTGGGCCGGAACGGCGGGGCGCTGGTGGCCAGGACCTACCCCTTCGCCTACCCCGGCGTGGAGGTGGAGACCGACGACTTCCTCCTCTCCCTCGACGGAAAGCCGCTGGAGAGCGCCGCCGACTTCAACGCCCGGCTGGCCCTTCTCAAGGAGGGCGACCGGGTGAGGATCTCCCTCCTGAGGCAGGGCCGGCCCCTGGAGGTCACCCTCCCGGCCCGGTCCATGCCCGAGAAGCTCACCCCTGCCATGGCCTGGGAACTCCTGGGGCTCAAGGTCCAGCGGGGGAACCGCTTCCTGGAGGTCGCCTCGGTGCGCCGGGGTTCCCCGGCGGAGGCGGCCGGCCTGCGGGCCGGTGACAGCCTCCTGGCGGTGCAGGACAAGCCGGTGCGCACGGTGGAAGAGTTCCTCGCGGAGGCGCGGGCGGCCCTGGGGGCGACGGGGCTTCCCATCAGCGTGGGCCGCGGGCCCTGGACCTACTACGTGACCCTGGAACTCCTGGAGTGACCGGCGAAGAGGAAAGGCGCATGGTTACGGAGAAGGCAGAATCGGCCATCCTGGAGGAAGAAGCCAAGACCGCCCCCGCACCGGGGAAGCGGAAGGCGGCGGTGCCGGTGGTGGACCGCCGCCGGGTGGGTCGGGCCGGCGGGGAAGAACCCCCCGCGGCGGAGCCCAACCTGAAGCCCACCTACGTGGAGGAGCTGGAGGCCCGGGTCCAGAGGGCCGAGGCACGCCTGAGGGAGCGGCTGGCGGAGCTGGAAGAGGAGGCCCGCCGGTCCCGGGCCCGGGTGGAGCGGGACCTGGAGAAGCGCTACGCCGACCGCGAGAAGGGCCTCCTGCTGGACCTCCTGGGAATCTTCGACGACCTCCAACGGGCCGCGGCCATGGCGGAAGGTACCCCGGCGGTGGCCGAGGGGCTTCGGCTGGTGGGGGACCGGGTCACCCGGTTCCTGGAGTCGAGGGGCCTTTGCCGCTTCGCCCCCGGGCCGGGGGAGGACTTCGACCCCCGCTCCATGGAGGCGGTGGCCCTCCAGCCGGGACCGGAAGGAAAGGTGGCCGCCCTCCTCCAGCCGGGCTATACCCTCGGCGAAGAGCTCCTCCGGCCCGCCCGGGTGGCGGTGGGCTCCGGCGGAGAACCGCCCTCCGCCTGAGCGTTCCCGGTCCCCCGGGGGCTCAGGCTTCGGGGCTGGCTTCCGGGGATGGGTCCACCCCCGGCCGCCCCCCGAACTTCTTCTGCCACGTCTGCCCCCAGTGGCTCCGCCCCGCAAGGCTGTCCCGGTGGGTGGCGTAGGGGTCCATCCGCGGACCCGATGTGTCGGGAAGGAGGTCCTTCGGTGCCGCCGGCGAGCCCCCCGTAGGGCGCTCCGCTCCCTTGGCCGGCCTGCCCTTGGCCCGGGCGGGACCCTGGGAGGATCTCCGTGCCTTGGAGGGGCCCTTTCCGAGGGCACCCTTGGGGCTTCCCGAGGGTTTCGCCGCCGCGGCGGCGGTGCGGCGCTCCGCCTTGGCCCGGGACCGGGCCCGCTCCTCGGCCTTGCGGGCCCGGATGGAGGCGATCCGCTCCGCCAGGGGCACCTCCAGCCGCTCCTCGGGCTTACGGGAGTACGAGAAGCCCTCGATCTTCCGGCGTTCGATGGCGTACCCCAGGTGGCGTTCGATCTGGCGGAACTCCCCCTCCTCCTCCGGAGAGACCAGGGTGTAGGCCAGGCCCTTCTCCTGGGCCCGCGCCGTCCGGCCCACCCGGTGGATGTACTCCTCCGGGAGGTGGGGCACGTCGAAATTCACCACGAGGTCCAGGGCCGAGACGTCGATGCCCCGGGCGGCGATGTCGGTGGCCACCAGGACCTGGAAGCGGCCCCTCCGGAAGCCCTCCATGGCCTCGGTCCGCTGGGCCTGGCTTCGGCCCCCGTGGATGCGGGCCGAAGAGACGCCGCGGCGGAGGAGGAATTCCGCCAGCCGGTTGGCCCGGTGTTTGGTCCGGGTGAAGGCCAGGACGCTCCCCGCCTCCGGCCTCTTGAGGATTTCCAGGAGGAGGTGGGACTTGAGTTCCGAGGGGACGGGGAAGGCCGCGTGGGTGATGCCCCTGGCGGGGGCGGACTTCCGCTCCACGTTGAGGGCCACGGGCCGGACCATCATCTCCCCCGCCAGTTCCACGACGGGGAGGGGCAGCGTCGCCGAGAAGAGCAGGGTCTGGCGCTTGCGGGGAAGCCTGGCCAGGATGCGCTTCACGTCGGGGAGGAAGCCCATGTCCAGCATGCGGTCCGCCTCGTCCAGCACCAGGAAGGAGACGGTGTCCAGGCGGGTGTAGGGGTACTGCAGGTGGTCCAGAAGGCGTCCCGGGGTGGCGATGACCACCTCCACCCCCCGTTTCAGGGCCCGCACCTGGGGTTCCATGCCCACGCCGCCGAAGATGGCCGCCCCCCGGATGGGGGTGTGGCGGGCCAGGGCGGCGAGGTGGTCGGCGATCTGGGCGGCCAGTTCCCGGGTGGGGGCGAGGACCAGGGCCCGGGTTCCCGGAGCGGGGTGGTGGAGGAGGTGCTGGAGGATGGGCAGGAGGAAGGCCGCCGTCTTCCCGCTTCCGGTGGCGGCGGCGGCGATGACGTCCCGGCCCTCCAGGAGTGGCGGGATCGCCTTGGTCTGGATGGGGGTGGGTTCGGCGAACCCGAGGTCTCCGAGGGCCCGGAGGAGCCTCGGGTCGAGTTGGAAGGAGTCGAAGGTCATGGTTTCCTGGGACGCTCGCGGCCGCCTGGGGCGGAACGGTCCTGCGTCGGCTTCCGGCGTGGGCTCTGGGAGGGGAAACGGTGGGATCGCCGGGGAAACCGCCGCCCTCGCCCGGGGTGCCGCCCGTCGTCTTTGGGGGGCCCCGTGGCGCGAAGGCTCCTTTATCGCACGATTTCCCAAAAATAGCAAGGGCGCGGCCCCGCAGGACCCCTCCTTCATGGGGCGGGAGACAGCCGCTCCAGTAGGAGCCGGAAGGCCTCCAGCTTGCGCAGGGCGTCGAGGTCCGGGTCCTTCTCGAAGAGGGCGCGGTCCCGAAAACCCGCCGCCACCGCCTTTTCCAGGGAGGCGAGGGCCGCTTCCCGGTGGCCCGCCCGGGCCAAGGCACAGGCGGCGTTGTAGTGAAGCCTTCCGTTGGCGGGGTGGACCGACGCCGCCAGGGTCAGGCACTGGGCGGCATCTTCGTACCGGCGGGCGCCCAGGGAGTATACCCCCGCCCGGAGTCTTCCCGTTGGGGTTCCTTTTCGAACCGGACCCCGTTTCGGCAAGGAGATTTGCCATAGGTATCAAAAAGTTGCAAACGAAAAATTCGCATGCTATATTCAAACGAGACGGAGGAGGAGAACATGCGCCGTGTCCTTTGGGGTGTTCTGGTTCTCTTGACGACGTTCGCCGTGCAGGCGAGCTACGAGCCTCTCTGGCAGTACAACAGCCCGGTTTCCGTGGCCTTCGCCCCCACCATGGGGAACGACGGGTCGGTCTTCTTCGCCACCGGCGACGGGAAGATCCGCATGGTGGGCCCCACCGGCGTCGCCGGCTGGGAGGCCAAGGTGGGGGGACAGGTGATCACCCCCCTGGTCCTCCAGGGCGGCATCCTCTACTTCGCCACCTCCGCCAAGGAGGTCCGGGCCTACGGCGCCGCCAACGGCAAATTGGCCTGGAAGACGGAGGTGGAGGCCAACGCCGCCACGCCCCTGGCGCTCTCCCCCGACGGAAAGATCTACTTCGGCGGCGCCGACGGCGACCTCTACTGCATCGGTGCCAACGGAAAAACCAAGTGGCACGTCCACCTGGGCGGGCAGGCGGGCCCCCCCACCGTCTCCCGGGACGGGACGGTCTTCTGCGCCGGTGACAACTTCATGCACGCCGTCAACGGCGACAACGGCCACGTCATGTGGCGGAAGAACTTCTTCAACGCCTCCAAGGTCCCCGTGGCCATGGACCGGTACGACGACCTCTTCTACATCCGGGAGGGCATCCTGGACGTCTACGACGTCCACGGCTCCTTCCTGTGGGAGTTCCGGGGCCCCGACGGCACCCTCATCCCCGTAAAGAAGTTCGCCCCGGTGATCTACGGGGACATCGCCGTCGTCTCCAACGACGGAGGCGGAGAGATCTACGGCGTGGACGTCTCCACGGGGACGATCCTCTGGACCTTCTCCGAGGTGAACACCAACTGGTCTCCGGCGGTGACCAGCCCCATGGCGGTGGACCGGGACGGTGTGGTGGCCTACCTCGACGGCTCCGGGGCCATCGCCTGGTTCGACGCCGTGACCGGCGCCTTCTACAGCTACATGCCCAGCATGGGAACCGGGCAGGAGGCGGTCCTCGGCGGCATCGGGGTCCAGGGCCGCGTCGTCACCCGTACTGGCGCCGGGAGCAAGATCCTCGCGTGCTATGCGGTTCCCGCGGGCCCTGGCAGCCCCTGGAGCCAGTTTGGCATGAGCCCCTGGCACGTCCAGCGGAGCGACGACGCCCCCTTCTGCCAGATCACGACCCCCGCCGACGGTTCGGTGATCACCGGTTCCTTCACGGTGAACGCCACCGCCTCCGACGACAACTCCCTCAAGAAGGTGGAGCTGTACATCGGCAACGCCAAGGTGGCCTCCTCCGACGTGGGAACCCTCCTCTGGTCGGCCAACTCGGCCCTCATGGACGACGGGACCTACGCCCTGACCCTCCTGGCCACCGATGGCGCCGGCAACGTGGGCACCGACACGGTGCACGTCACCTTCTCCAACCCCACCCCGGTCCACGGCCGGAGCCAGGGCCCGCCCACCTTCGCCTGGTTGCCCAACGGCACCGACAACCGCTACCAGGTGGTCATCTCCCTGGAGCCCACCTTCACCACCCCGGTGGTCACCAGCGCCACACCCAACGCCAAGTGGGTCCGGGGCACCGCCTGGACCCCCTCCAACAAGAAGTGGGACAAGGTCCTCAGCGCCGCCAACCTCAACCCCTCCACCACCGTTCCCGTCTACTGGCGGGTCATCGGCAAGGTCGGCGGCGAGGTGGTCACCCGTTCCTTCATCCTTGACAAGGCCCACTGAGGCCCTCTCCGAAAGGTCCCTGGGGGGCCGCCTTCGGGCGGCCCCCTTCGTGTAAGCCCCCGTGCCTTCCTTGGGAGAGCCCCGTGGCCGGGGGGAGCCCACCCCGCCGCCGGGCGGTTGGTGCCGGGGGAGCCGCCTGGGGTATGCTATCGGGGCCTGCCTGGGGGGGAAGGGGAGGGAGTCCATGGCGGAGAAGCCCGTATCCACGACGTCGAAGGAAGCGGTGGAAGCCCGGGAACGGGAATGGCTGGAGCGGGTCTACCGCGGGGGCACCGCCCCGGAGTTCACCCTGCGTGCCGTCCTCTCCGGGATGGTCCTCGGCGTCCTCATGTCCTTCTCCAACCTCTACGTGGGCTTCAAGACCGGTTGGACCCTCGGCGTCTCCATCACCGCCAGCATCCTGGGCTTCGCCCTCTTCCGGAGCCTGGAGAAGGCCCTGCCTTTCCTCCGCCGCAGGCCCTTCGGCGACCTGGAGAACAACATCAGCCAGTCGGTGGCCTCGGCGGCGGGGTACATCGCCTCGGCGGGGCTGGTCTCGGCGGTTCCGGCCCTCATGATGGTCACCGGGAAGACCCTTCCCGGGTGGAAGATCAGCCTCTGGGTGGCCACCCTGACCCTCCTGGGGCTCACCATGGCCATCCCCATGAAGCGCCAGATGATCAACGTGGAGAACCTCAAGTTCCCCACGGGCTTCGCCACCGGCGAGCTCCTCAAGACCATGTACGCCGAAGGGGGGGAGGCCCTCCGCAAGGCCCGGCTCCTGCTCTCGGCGCTGGGGGCCGGGCTGGTGGTGGCCTGGAGCCGGGACGGTGTCCTGGGGTACCCGCTCTTCCGGGGATTCCGGGCGGTGACGGAAGCGGGGGTCGTCCAGTGGAAGCGCCTCCTGCCGGCCATTCCCGCCACCTTCGTCCCCTCGTCGTGGAAGGCCTTCGGCCTGCCCTTCTCCCGCCTGACCCTCTCCTTCGAGGGGAGCCTCATCATGGTGGGGGCCGGCGCCCTCATGGGCATCCGGGTGGGGGCCAGCCTCCTCCTGGCCGCCGTCCTCAACTACGGCTTCCTGGCCCCCCTCTTCATCCGGAGGGGGGACATCGTCCACACCCCGCCCCGGGTGGTGGCCCCCTGGGCCTTCGGGGAGGCCCCGTCGGTGGCGGGGGTAAGGGACCTCGCCTTTCCCCTACGGGTGAAGGCCGGGGAGACCCTGGCCTTCTCCTTGGAGGAGGAGGGGCAGGCCCCGCGGCTCCTGGCCCTCTCGTGGACCCGGGAGAAACGGTACCGGAACGCCGGCGAGCTCCTCGCTGCCCTCTCGGCGCCGGAGGTGGAGCCGGGGACCCCCAACCCCTTCTCCGGAGTTCTGGTCTTTCGGTACGACCGGGGCCTCCGGCGGCTTACCGCCGAGGCGGCCTCCGTCCCCGCCCGCCCCGCTTCCCTCGCCGTTCTTGGGTCGGGAGAAGCCCCTCCCGCATTGGGCTTTGCCGCCGGAACAACGGGGCGCTCCTTGGCCTTTCCCCTAAGCGTCCCCGCGGCTACCCGCCTCCTCGTACGGACGGGTACCATGACGGGGCCCCAAACGGCCTATGCGGTAGAAGATCTGGCCTTTACCTGGAACGGGCCGGCCAGGTACCAGAGCGCCGAAGAGCTCCTTTTGGCCCTGAACGGGAAGGAGCTTCCCGGCGGCGGTCCCAACCCCCTGGCGGGCAAGGTGGCCTTCTCCATGGAGCGGCACCGGCTGGCGGCATCGGCGGTGGCCCTGACCCAGTGGGACGCCTTCGTGGAGGTTCCCCCCTCCGGCGGGGCCGCCCTCCTCGGCTTCGCGGGGGGGGAGAAGCGGACGGTCCCCTGTGGCGGCTTCCGGAGTATCGTCCAATGGTCCATGTGGCCCGGCGTGGCCATGATGGTGACGGCGGGGCTCCTGTCCTTCTTCATGCAGTGGCGCACCGTTCTTAGGGCCTTCTCGGGCCTTCGGGCCATGTTCGGGAAGCGGGGGACGGCGGGGGAAGAGGACCCCCTCTCGGCGGTGGAGGTGCCGGGCTCCTGGTTCGCCGCGGGGTTCGTCCTCTCGGGGGGGGCGGCGGTGCTGCTGCAGATGGCCTTCTTCGGCATCTCCCCCTGGATGGCGGTGCTGGCGGTCCTCATGACCTTCTTCCTGGCCATCGTGGCCTGCCGGGCCACCGGCGAGACGGACATCACCCCCGTGGGGGCCATGGGGAAGATCACCCAGCTCCTCTACGGGGCCCTCGCCCCCGGCAACATGACCGCCAACCTCATGACCGCCAACGTCACCGGGGGGGCCGCCACCTCCTCGGCGGACCTCCTGCAGGGCCTCAAGTGCGGGTACCTCCTGGGGGCCAGCCCCCGGAAGCAGTTCTTCGCCCAGATGCTGGGCATCGTCACGGGGGCGGCCCTCTGCGTCCCCGTCTACCAGGTGCTGGTGCCCTCGGCGGAGGTCCTCGGCACCGACCGCCTTCCCGCCCCCGCCGCCCAGGTCTGGGCGGGGGTGGCCCTCCTCCTCTCCAACGGCCTGAAGGCCCTGCCGGTCAGCGCCCGCTGGTCCCTCCTGGTGGGGGGCCTTCTGGGCATCGCCATCACCCTCTGCGAGAAGTCCTTCCCCAAGAGCCGGAGGTTCCTGCCCTCGCCCACGGGCATGGGGATCGCCCTGGTCATCCCCGCCTTCAACAGCGTCTCCATGTTCCTGGGGGCCCTCGCCGCCTGGATGGTCGAGAAGCGCCGAGAGGCGTGGAACGAAGCCTACACCGTCCCCATCGCCTCGGGCCTCATCGCCGGCGAGAGCCTCATGGGCATCACCGTGGCCCTTCTGGCCAACGTCCTCAAGTGGGTCCCCTAGCGGGGCTCCCCCACGGCCCCGGCGCCCCTCACGCCACGCCGTTTCGGACGGAGAGGCCTCTCCGGCGGAGTTCCTTCACCACGGCGCCGTAGGCCGTCCCCACGTCCTCGGGGCGGTGGGCGTCGGAGGAGAGGACCACCTCCCGCCCCCCCAGCTCCCGGTAGGCCTCCAGGATGGCCCAGCCGGGGTAGGGTTCGCTGAAGCCGGCCCGGAAGGCGCCGGTGTTCACCTCCAGGAAGACCCCCAGGTCCAGGCAGGCGGTGAGGATCCTCTGGACCTCCCTGCCGTAGTGTTTCATCCAGAAGTCGCCGGTGAGGCGGTGGCGGCGGCGGGAGTAGCGTTTGGGGAAGTCCAGGTGGCCCAGGCAGTCGTAGAGGTTGCTCTCCACCGTCTCCAGGCAGGCCTGAAAGTAGCCGTGGAGGCCGTCCTCCAGGGGGATCTCCTCCCCCTCCAGGCGGGAGACGAAGGTGGAGATCTCTTCCCGCCCCACGGTGTGGACGGAGCCGATGACCCAGTGGAAGCGGCGGGCGTGGAGGAACTCCCGGATCTCGGGGGCGAGGCGCTTCTCGTGGCTCACCTCGGCGCCGAAGCGGAGCTTGAGGTCGGGGGCGAGGGAGGCGGCCTCCTCCCACGCCTCCCGGGCCCTCGGGTAGTCGTAGGCCCCGAAGCCCGGGACCCTGGGGTTCAGCTCCAGGTGGTCGGTGAGCACGAGGCCGCCCACGCCCACCCGGCGGGCGGCGGCGACGAGCTCTTCCAGGGTGGACTCCGAGTCCCAGGAAAAGGCGCTGTGGACGTGGTGGTCGAGGAAAGCCCCGTACATGGAGGAGGATTATACGGCCGGGGCCCCCCCGGGGGGAAGGGCTCCGCCGCCATTCCGAGGCGCGCTCTCCCTGCCTCAGAGGCTGACGATCTGCCCGCCCCGGGCGGCCTCCAGGAAGGCGGCGGCGCCGGCCACCTCGTCCACCTCGGAAACCAGGTTCTCCGGGGAGAGCCCCATGAGCTCGAGGGTGGTGGAACAGGCCACCACCCGGGCCCCCAGCCGGTGGGCCGCCCGAAGGCTCTCGGCGAAGGAGGGGACCCCCTTCCGGGCGGCGATCCGGCCGAGGGCCCGCCCGCCCAGGCCCCCGAGGTGGAAGCGCCCCAGCCGCTGGCGCCCGGCGTGGTCCCGGTTGAGGAAGGCCAGGAGGCGCGCCAGGAGCGGTCCCCGGGAGCGGGCCCCCTTCCGCTTGACGAGGTTGAGCCCCCAGAAGGTGAAGAAGAGGAAGACCGGGCGGCCGGAGACCCGGGCCGCCAGGGCGAGGTTGGCGGCCGCCAGGGCCTTTTCCCGGTCTCCCGAAAGGATGAGCAACACGAGCGGTTCGGCGCAGACCTCCACCGGAGCCTCCCTTCCCCCGGAGCAGGCGGGGACCCCATTCTCGCCGCCCTCCGGCCACCGGCGCAAGGAAGCCCCGTTGGGGCGGGGATCGGAAAAGGGAACGGCGTTCCCAGGCCGGGTGAGAACGGTGTACCTATATATAAAATCTTTTTTTTCAATTGGTTACACGCATATTGGCCTTCCCGGCTTGGATGGTTGAACGCCGTTCACGCCCTGGGGCATTTGCCCCTGCTTGTAACTCTGTGCGAATGCAGGCCTTCGGCTTGGCGGGCCTTCTGGCACTGCAATTGCAGATTTGGAGCCTGGTTAGGAGTCGCCGATTTTTACCAGCCGAACGCTTTTTGAAGGGGAGGTAAGCCGCATGCGAAGAAGTCGCATCCTCGTCGTCGTGTGTCTGGCCCTGGGGCTCCTCGCGGCCCTGTGGACCCCTGCCCAGGCGGTCAAGAAGGGAAGCCATTTCTTGGACGACCTGGTGATGGAGAGTGCAGGTGTCCACGTCCAGCCGCTCCTCGCCTCCGGTGAAACCCTCCGGGCGGAGGGCCTGGCCGCAAGGCCCGAATCGGAGGCCTTTTTCGAGGCCTGGGACCGCTTCCTCTCCGAGAACGGCCTGGGGTGGACCGCCACCGTGGACCGCCGGACCGGAACCCTGGCCCTGGCCGAAGGCGAGGGTCTCCCCTGGGTCCCCGGCTCGGGCAACTCCCTGCGGAAGGCCGACATCCGTGCCTACCTGGGCTCCTCCGGCAAGGTGAACGAGCAGGTGCTGCTGAGGCGGGCCGCCGAGTTCATGGCCGCCAACCAGCCCCTCTTCGGCGCCTCTCCCGAGGAGTTCGACCTGACCCCCGCCAACGTCTTCAAGGTGGAGGACTACCTCTGGTTCCTGACCTTGCCCCGGCGCTTCGCCGGCATCCCCGTGGAGAAGTCCTACGCCGTCTTCCGCGTCAACCACGGCAACCTGATCCAGTTCGGCGGCGAATTCCTCGGCCCCATCACCGTGGACCCCAAGCCCTACGTGAGCGTGGAGACGGCCCGGGAGATCCTGGCGGGCTACATCGGCGGCTTCGAAGACGGAGACGTCTGGGTCAACGACGGCTCCCTCTCCTTCCTGCCCGTAGCCGGCGGTGACGCCTCCGAGAGCCTGGGCTCCGGCATCGCCTGGCGTCTCGTGTACACCCTCGCCTTCCGGCGGGAGGGGGTCATGGGGACCTGGGAGGCCAAGATCGACGCCCACACCGGCGAGGTGGTCCTCTTCCGCGACGCCAACGAGTACGGCTCCGTCACCGGCGGCATCTACCCCAACTCCTACCTCGACACCGAGGTGATCCGGCCCCTGCCCTGGATCACCGTGACCAACAGCACCACCAAGTACACGGACCTGGGCGGGAACTATTCCTACGCCGGCGGCACCGCCTCCTGCGCCCTCACCGGAAAGTACGTGAAGGTGGTGGACTCCTGCGGCTCCTCTTCCCTCTCCACCTCAACTTCCCCCGGCGACCTTGCCTTCTCCAAATCCACCGGCACCGACTGCACCACCCCCGGCGTCGGAGGCGCTGGCAACACCCACGCGGCGCGGAGCACCTACTACCACCTGACCCAATGGAAGCTGAAGGCCCAGTCTTGGCTCCCCTCCAACACCTGGCTCACCGGCCAGCTTACGGACAACGTCAACCTGAACCAGACCTGCAACGCCTACTGGAACGGCTCCAGCGTGAACTTCTTCAAGTCCGGCGGCGGCTGCGCCAACACCGGCGAGCTGCCCACGGTCTTCCTGCACGAAGTGGGCCACGGCCTCGACTCCAACGACGGCGGCCCCTCCTCCGACATAGGAACCGGCGAAACCTACGCCGACACCAACAGCTTCCTCATGACCCACGACTCCTGCGTGGGGACGGGCTTTTTCACGAGCGGCTCCAAGTGCTCCGGTTACGGCGACGCCTGCACCTCCTGCGCCGGCATCCGGGACGTGGACTACGCCAAGCACACCTCCAACACCCCCCACACGCCCCTGAACTTCACCAAACCCAACTGCCCCACCTCCACCTCCTACAAGGGCCCCTGCGGCAGGGAGGGCCACTGCGAGTCCTACCCGCTCTCCGAGGCCCTGTGGGACCTGGCCGCCCGTGACCTGCCCTCCGCCGGCTACAGCGCCGCCACCTCCTGGCAGATCGTGGAGCGCCTCTTCTACCTCTCCCGCTCCACCTCCGGCTCCGGCTTCACCTGCAACACCAGCACCTTCGCCTCCGACGGGTGCGGGACGAGCAACTGGTACAAGACCTTCCTGGCGGTGGACGACGACAACGGCAACCTGAACGACGGCACGCCGCACATGCAGGCCATCTACAACGCCTTCAACCGGCACGCCGTGGCCTGCTCCACCCCCACCGTCCAGAATTCGGCCACCTGCCCCTCCATCGGCCAGCCGACCCTCACCGCCACCGCGGGGACGGGCCAGGTGGCCCTCTCCTGGGGCGCCGTCACCAACGCCTCCAAGTACCTGGTGCTGCGGAACGAGCTCTCCTCCACGGCGGGATTCACCATCATCGCCCAGCCCACCACCACCTCCTACACCGATACGGCGGTGGCCGGCGGCGTGACCTACTACTACTCCGTGCAGGCCGTGGGCTCCAACAGCGCCTGCTTCGGCGCCCTGGCCGCCGTGAAGAGCGCCACCCCCACCTCCGGGACCCCCACCACCTACTCCATCAGCGGGACGGTGAGCGGCGCCACGGCGTCGGGCGTGACCATGACCCTGTCCGGTGCGGCCAGCGCGACGACGACCACGGACGCGTCGGGGAACTACACCTTCTCCGGCCTGGCCAACGG
>JBMFRA010000009.1:0-64314 GCA_049968315.1 Acidobacteriota bacterium | reverse complement strand
CCGTCCCGCCTTCTCTTGCGGGCGGATGGCCGGATGATTTTGGACAGGTGTGCCTCCAAATATAATGCCAGAAAACCGTTCGCGCCCGTGACCGGCCTCACATTTTCCTGGATGGCCGGCGCCCCCTCCGTTTGCCCCGGCCGGGAAAGGCCGCTAGAATCGGCGTGGGAGGACAGGATGGACCCTCAGCTTAGGGAACTGCAGAAGCGGGTGGACGACGAAACGGGCGCCATGGCGCGACTCCTCGCCGAGGTACGGAAGGTCATCGTGGGCCAGCAGGCCCTCCTGGACCGGCTGGTCATCTCCCTCCTGGCCCGGGGCCACGTGCTGGTGGAGGGGGTGCCGGGACTCGCCAAGACGCTGGCGGTCAAGAGCCTCGCCGGGGCCCTGAAAGCCTCCTTCCAGCGCGTCCAGTTCACGCCGGACCTCCTCCCCGCCGACCTCGTGGGCACGCTCATCTACGACCCCAAGGCAGGGGTCTTCACCCCCAAGAAGGGGCCGGTCTTCACCCACGTCCTCTTGGCCGACGAGATCAACCGCGCCCCCGCCAAGGTCCAGTCGGCCCTCCTGGAGTGCATGCAGGAGCGCCAGGTGACCCTGGGGGGGACCACCTACCCCCTGCCGGAACCCTTCTTCGTCATGGCCACACAGAACCCCATCGAACAGGAGGGCACCTACCCCCTTCCGGAGGCCCAGGTGGACCGCTTTCTCATGAAGGTGGTCCTCACCTACCCCACCCCGGAGGAGGAGCGGCTCATCATCGACCGGATGGCGGTGGCGGAGCCTCCCGCCGTCTCGCCGGTCCTCTCGGTGGAGGACATCCTGAGGGCCCGGGCGGTGGCCGACGCCCTTTACGTGGACGGCCGCATCAAGGATTACGTCGTCCGCCTGGTTCAGGCCACCCGCAACCCGGGGAAGTTCCGCATCGCCGCCGAGGGGTATATCCGCTACGGCGCCTCCCCCCGGGCGGCCCTCTTCCTCACCGTGGCCGCAAAGGCCCACGCATTCCTCAAGGGACGGGCCTACGTGACCCCCGAGGACGTGAAGGCCGTGGGGCTGGACGTCCTGCGCCACCGCCTCATCCTCACCTACGAGGCGGAGGCCGAGTCGGTGACGGTGGAGGACCTCCTCTCCCGGGTCTTTGAAAGCGTGGAGGTCCCGTGACCCCACGCCCGCCGGTGCCATGCTAGACATTTCGGAGATTCTGAAAAAGGTTCGGCTCATCGAGATCCGGACCAAGAAGGCGGTGAACGAGGTCCTGGCCGGGGAGTACCACTCCCTCTTCAAGGGCCAGGGGGTGGAGTTCCGGGACGTGCGCCTCTACCAGCCGGGGGACGACTTCCGGACCATCGACTGGAACGTCACCAGCCGCACCGGCGAGCTCCACGTGAAGCAGTTCCACGAGGAGCGTCAGCGCACCCTCCTTTTTGCCGTGGACGTGAGCCCCTCCCTCCGCTTCGGGACCGCCGGCCGCCTCAAGAGCGAGGTCCTGGCGGAGGTGGCGGCCCTGCTGGCCTTCTCCGCCATCCGGAGCCAGGACCGCGTGGGTCTCCTCCTCTTCTCCGACCGCGTGGAGCTCTTCTTGCCCCCCAAGAAGGGGGTGGAACACGTCCTGAGGCTCGTCCGAGAAATCATGTACTTCGAGCCGAAAGGACGCTCCACAGACTTTCAGGAGGCCTTCTCGGCGCTGAACCGGCTCCTGCCCCGGCGGGCGACGGTCTTCCTCTGTTCCGATTTCCAGGGGGCGCTGGGAACGGGCCTCAAGGTCCTGGCCCGCCGCCACGACCTCATCGCCGTCTGCGTGGAGGACCCGGCGGAGGTCTCCCTCCCCCCTTCCGGATGGGTGGAGTGGGTGGACCCGGAGACGGGGCGCCACGGCTGGGCCGATACCTCCTCGCAGAAGCTACGGAAGCGCTTCCACGCCGCCCGCCTCCGCCAGCGCCACCTGCTGGCCCAGGCCTTCTACCGGTCGGGGGTGGACGCCCTGACCCTTTCCACCGGCGCCGACGTGGTTCCCCCGCTGGTGGCCCTCCTCCGCCAGAGGGCCCGACGGAGGAGCGCATGAGGCCGGTCCTGCTGGCGGTCCCCCTGATCCTGGCAGCCTCGCAGCTGCAGGCCGGTCCGGTGCCGGCGCGGTGGAAGACCGCCGGCCCCGTCCACCTGGGGGATCCGGTGGTCCTGGAGGCGGCCCTTCCTTCCGCCTCCCCCGACTTCTTCGTGGAGGGGGACCTTTACCCCGGTGCCGACTGGGGCGAGGCGCGGGTGGCGGCGGTGGACCGGACGCCGCCTCCCTCCTTCCCCGGGGAGGTACGCCTGTCGGTGACCCTCCAGCCCTTCGCCGTGGGGAACCTCACCCTGCCTCCGGCCCGGCTTGTCCTCCACGACGAGAAAGGGGCCCACGAGGCGGTCCTCTCCCCCCCACCCCTGGCGGTGGCCTCCCTGCTGCCTTCCGGCGGCGGTCCCGAGCCTCCCCCCGCCCCGCCTTTGCCGGTTCCGCGCCGCTTCCCCGTGGCGGCCCTCCTCCTCCTGCTCCTGGCAGGCCTCCTCCTCGCCGGTTGCCTCCTTTGGTTCCGGCGCCGGCGGGGGCTAGGGCCCCCCAGGCCCCGCGCGGCCCCCTCCCTTCGCGAGACCGACCCTCCCCGGTGGGCCCTGGGGGAGGTGGAACGGATCTTCGCCGCCTCCCTGCCCGCCGACCGCCGCTTCGAGGCCCTCTCGGCGGTGATCCGGGCCTTCCTGGCCTGGCGTTACGGCCTGCCGTTCCCCGACTGGACCCTCGAGGAGATCCGCCGGGCCACCCAGGGCCTTCCGGACCTGCCAGAAGGGACGCGGGAGGCCTACCTCGAGGTCCTCTCGGCCTGCGCCCTGGTCCTCTACGCCCGGCACCTCCCCTCCGCCGCGGAGACGGAGGCTCTCAAGGCCCGGTCCCTGGAGGCCATCGCCGGGACGCCACCCAAGACCCGGCCCGAGAAGCAACGGGAGGCGGCGGCATGAGCGCCTTCCTCTTCCGAAACCCCGAGTGGCTCTGGCTCCTGGTCCTCCTGCCCCTCTTGGGGGCCTACCGGCGCCTTCTCCTTCGGAACCGGCGCCGGGCCCTGCCCTTCCCCCCCGCCGCCACCCTGGAGGCCCTTGCCGGCCGAAACGCCTTCTACCCGTGGATTTCCGAGGGACTCCTCCTCGCCGGCGCCGCCGCCCTTCTCCTCGCCCTGGCCCGCCCGGCCATCCGGTCGGCGAGGACCACCTTCGCCACGGAGGGGGTGGCCATCCTCCTCTGCCTAGACGTCTCCGGCAGCATGGTGGCGGAGGACTTCCAGCCCAACAACCGTATCGACGTGGCCAAAGCGGTGGTGGCCGACTTCGTGAGGCGCCGCCCCGACGACCGTATCGGCCTCGTCTCCTTCGCCGCCATGCCCTTCCTTCGGTGCCCCCTCACCCGGGACCACCGGACCCTTCTGGAGGTGGTCCGGAGCCTCTCGGCGGTCACCCGTTCGGAGATCGACGGGACGGCCATCGGCGACGCCCTCATCGCCTCCGGAAAGCGCCTCCTCAAGGCCCCGGAGAAGAGCCGCGTCGTCATCCTGCTCACCGACGGCGAGAACAACCGGGGCCAGTTCGACCCCCTCCAGGCCGCCGAGCTCCTGAAGGCCCACCACATCCGCGTCTACGCCGTGGGGATCGGCAGTTCGGGGGTGGTCCCCTACCCCGTCACCGGAGAGAACGGGAAGAAGAGCTACCAGTACGTCCGCATCGGCTTCAACGAGGGGGTCCTCAAGGCGCTGGCCCGGGCCACCGACGGCGTCTACTTCAACGCCTCCGGGGGGAAGGCCCTGGAGAAGGTCTTCGACTCCATCGACCGCCTGGAGAAGACCCGCATCCTCTCGGCGGGTTACGTCTCCTACCGGGAACTCTTTCCCTATCCCCTGGGGGTGGCGGTCTTTCTCCTGTCGGCGGAGGCCCTCTGGAGCCTGAGCCGCGGAAGGAGGCTGCCGTGAGCCCCTTCGCCAGCCCCCTGGGGACGGCCCTCCTGCCCCTCTTCCTGCTGCTCCTCGCCGCCGCCCTCCTGGCCCGCCTGCGGAACCGCCGGCGGGCCGCCCTCTGGGGAGGGGCAGAGAACCTCTCCCGGCTGGCCCTTGCCCCCGCCCGGGAGTGGGACACCCTCAGAGCCGCGGCCCTGTGGGCGGCCCTGGGCCTCTCCTTCCTCGCCTTCGCCCGGCCCCAGTGGGGCGAGGTGGCCGAGACGGTGCAGCGGACGGGGTTGGACGTGGTCCTCTGCCTGGACGTGAGCCGAAGCATGGCCGTCTCCGATCTTCCCCCCACCCGTCTCGAACGGGCGCGGATGGAGATCCGCTCCTTCCTCTCCGCCGACGAGGGGGACCGCACGGGGCTGGTGGCCTTCGCCGGCGTACCCCTGGTCCTCTGTCCCCTCACCGAGGACGGCCCCGCCGTCTCGCTCCTCTTGGACCTCGCCGAGACGGACCTCATCCCCGCCCAGGGGACCGACGTGGGGAAAGCGCTGGAGGCCGCTGCCGCTCTCTTTGGGCCGGCCCGGGACCGCGACGCCGTGGTGATCCTCTTCTCCGACGGGGAGGACATGGGCAACTCCGCGCAGGAAGGGGCCCGGGCGCTGGCCCGCAATCGCATCCGTCTCTTCTGCGTCGGTGTGGGTACCTCGGCGGGAGGGCCCGTCCCCGGCCCCACCGGTGGCCCCGTACTGGACCCCGACACCGGCAAGGCGGCCGTCTCCCGGCTGGACGAGAAGGCGCTGCGCCAAATGGCCGGCCTCGCCGACGGCCGGTACTGGTCCCTGGGTTCGGGGGGGAGCGTGGTCCCCAAGATCCTGGAAGAGCTGGGCCGCCTCAAACGGCGGGAGTACGCCTCCCGGAGCCGCGCAACCCGGCAGGAACAGTACCGATGGTTCGTCCTCCCGGCCCTTCTCTTCCTCTTGGCCGCCCTGGCCATTCCGGGGAGGGTCCGGGCGCCAGCGGCCGGAAAGTCCGCCGCCACAACGGCCGCCGCCCTGCTCCTTCTGCTACCCTCCCTCTCCGCCGGGGCCCGCTCCCCCGCCTCCCTCTCCCAAGAGGCCCTGGAGGCCTTCCGGCAAGGGTCTCCCGGGCGGGCCCTCCTTCTCTACCGCCAGGCCCTGGCCTCGGCCCCCAATGCCGCCGTGGCCGCCCGGCTCCAGTACAACATCGGCACCTGCCTTTTGGCCCAGAAGGAATTTGCCCCGGCCGCCGACGCTCTGACCCTTGCCCTGGCCTCCCCCCAGCGGGAGGTGAAGGAGGCGGCCCTCTACAACCTCGCCCACGCCACCTACGGCATGGGCTCCACGGAGAGGGCCCTTTCGGCCCTCCGGATCCTCCTCGTCGAGGAGCCCTCCCACCGGGAGGCCAAGGTCTTCTACGAGTGGATCCTCCAAAACCGGCCCGAAGAGCCCCCCCCGCCTCCCGACCAGCCGAAGGAGCCCCCTCCGGCGGCCAAGCCCCCGGACCTCCTCGAACAGATCCCCCTGCCTCCGCCCAAGGACCTCCAAGACCAGGTCCGCCCTCCCGACAACCCGCCCCCCGGCATGAAGCCGTGGTGAGCAGGGGGTATGGCCGGACTGGGCGCAAGAGGGCGGCGCCTGGGAGTGTCACTTTTGGAATGGGCAAGCCTCTCCGCCGCCGGCGGGAAGGGTTGTAGGCCGGGGGGGCTTGGATCCCGTTCGCCGCAACAGCTCCCGGGAGGCGAGGCGGAGGTACTCCACCCCCAGCGGCTCCAGGGAAGCGGCAAAGGGTTCGGCCATTTCGCGGAGGTGGTCCTCCCGAAAATGTCCAAAGGCATCCGCGACGGTTCGGACCTGCTTCTCGAACCCCGACTCCCGGGCGAAGGCCTCCTTCAACCGCAGGTAGCCGAGAAAGCCGCACTCCATGGCCACATGATCCGGTGGTTCCCGGAGGGCCGGGTGGTAGGCAAATTGGTCGTAATAGGCCGAGATCTCCGCCAAGAGGGGGCCGGGGAGAAGTTCGGGGCGGTGGGAGGTCTCCCGGGGGGTCACGGGGCCTCCCGGACCCAGCAGGGATTGGTAGAGGACGGGGCTCCCCTCCTCCCGGGCTCGGGCGGCGGCACGACAGAGGACTTCCTCGCCGGGCAAGGTGGCGGCCAGGGAAGCCGCCTCCCGGGCCCACCCCTCTCCGGGTTCCTCGAAGAGCAGTCCCAGGAGCCGCCAAGCGGTGGCCTCCTGGAGCAGAGCCCTGGCCTGCGGAGAAAGGGGGACTTCGGCTTTCACAGCCCTTTCTCCAGGCTGAGGGAAATCCAACCGGTTCGCATCTTCCGGGACCCCACCTCCTGCTCCGAGCCCTGCCAGACGGCGAAGGCCACCTGCTTTCGGCTTCCGGCTACGGTCCCCCCGGGAAGTTTCCGGACCAGCACCACCGCCCATCCGGTTTTGGTTCGAATCCCTTGGCCCCGAGATCCCTGGACGGGGGCTGGGGTGAGGGACCCCGGGCCCTCGGCGAGCAGGTCCTGGACCGGCGGGAGACTCCTGCCTTCCATGGCGTTGCCAAGGGCCTTGGCCGGCGCATAGCGGAGAGTTTCCTCCCTCTGGGCCGCGGGGTTCTTACCGAGGGGTGGAGCTTCGAAGGGGTAATGGTCCACCGAAGCGTTGGGGTAGAGGTCCCGAATGGTGTCCCCCCGCCCCTCCGCTTCGGATTGCCAGGAGGCCCGCCAGTACGTAATGGCCACGCGTCTGCCCGCCTCACCCATCTGGGGGGCGGGAAGGTCCGCCGCGGCCTCTTCCGGCATTTGGACGGCACAGGCGTCGGAAAAACGTGCGGCGCCAGGCAGGTTGTCGATGGTGGGATCGTCCCACTCCAACCGGAAGGCGACCTCTCCAGGGTGGTAGAGTGCCTGCACCCGCACCTCCGCTGGCGCCCGAAGCCTCGTCGGGGGAGACCCTGCGAATGTGGGCGTCCAGGAGGGCCATGGAGTTGGCCATCCGGTAAAAGCCCAGCACCCGCGTCATGCCCAGCAGCGGCATTCCACCGCGGAACTTGAGGGTCCGGACGCCGGCCCCCCCGAGGGTCTCCACGGTGGCTTCGTCGTACCCCTGGGTCAGGAGGCGCCTCCGGCCTTCTTCTCCGGAATAGGCCGTAGCAATGTTCTCCAGGGCCGCCGCCACCACTTCCGCCGCCTTCTCGTGGGACACCTTGAGCCACCCGTCCCGTCCCCGGTTGAAGTACTGCCGCGGGGGAAGGCCGTCCTTCGCTCGGGGGAAACCGGCCTCCACCCACTTCATGAAACCTTCTCGGACGCGGCACCCGCTGATGCGCCGATCTCCGTAAAAGCGCCGTGTGAGGGCCAGCCCTTTCTGGCATACCCTCGGGTCCCAGCGGTGGGAGGTCCGGTTTCCGTAAAGGTCCTCCGCCTCGCCGTACCGCATGGAGGGACCGATCCGGGTGACCACCCCGTTGCGGACGTGGGCCTTGAGGAGGCAGTTGTGGGTGTCGTTGGGGGCACAGAGGAAGGTGAAGGTGGAGTCCACCCGCCAGAGGTCCCGGTAGGCTTTCTCCCACCCCCGTTCCGGGTAGAGGGCTAAAGGGTTTTCGGGGGCTCCGAGATTCCAAGCCCTGAGGGCCGAAGCGGTGAGGGCGCCAAAGCCGGCGGCGCCCATGCGTTCCAAGAATTGGCGGCGGGACCACGGGTTCATGGCTTCGTATCCTCCCAGCTCCGAAGGAAGGCGGCGATGGCCTCCACCTCTTCCGGGGAAAGGGCGGGACGGACCGTGGAGGGGCGGGAAAAGGCCTCCATGGACGTACCCCGCCGGCCGCGGGTCACGGTTTCAACGAAGTACCGGTCGGTGGCGCTTTCCAACAGCACGGGGTTGCGCAACATGGGCCCCTCCCCCCCTTCCCCTTGGGAGCCGTGGCAGCACGAACAGTAGGCCTTGTAGAGCCGCCCGCCCACTCCCTCTGGGTCCTTGGCCCAGCGTTTCGGTTCGGCTGGGGAAGGCGGGGCGGGTACGCCTCCGAGCTCCCGCACGGGAGAGGTCCGGCCCCTCCATACCCCCCGCCCCTCCGGGCCTCAGCGTCCCCCCCCGGCCGTCCACGCGGTGGCAGGCCAGGCAGTCCTTGGCTTCAAAGAGCCGCCGTCCCGCCTCCAACTGGGCGAGGTTGGTGACCGGCAGGTGGGTGTGGCAGGTCCCACACCCTGCGTACGCGTACCGTCTGGGGATCATGGGAAGGGGCCAGAAGGCGGTGTCCCCGTGGGCAGCCTCCTTTTGGGTGGCACGCCCCTGGCCGCCGTGGCAGGGCGTGCAACCGAAGGCTGCGGGATCGTGCCCCACGGGGGGATGGGAACGGACCGCCGGGCCACCGGTGGCGTCCTGTTCTCCTGGCGCCATGGCCACATGGCAGGAGACGCAGCGGTCCGCCACCTTGAGGGCGGGAAGGTAAACCTGCCGGAGGTGCACGGCGATGGGCTGGCCGCCAGAGCGAGACGCGCGCTGGATTCGGCGCCATTCGGAGAAGACGTGTTCCTGGGACACGGCCACGCCCAGAAGAACGAGGGTGCATAGGCTAGAGACCAGCAGGAGAATCTTGTTCCGGGTCGTCATGGTCAATGCTTCGGCCAGAGGGCCGGGCTCCAGTAGAAGGCCCAGTTGGGCCCGCGGAAGTGGGTCCCGATGGCAGTCAATACCACGAACCCCATCAGGAAGCAGGTGAAGAGGGCCGTGGCTCCCGCCCGGGAGGATCCGAACCTCCGGGTTGCCCACAGGGAGTGCCCGGCGTAGAGGGCGGTGATCACCGTCCCGGGGTTCAGGGCGGTGACCGCCAGTTGGGGAATGTGGGGAAACCATTCTCGGAGCCATCCGAAGCGAATGGCAAAGGCTTCCACGCCGAGGGCGGTGCAGAGGCCGAAGGCGGCGGAGAAGAGTGCGAGCCGCACACCCCCCGGACCACCAAACCAAAGGCCGGTGCCCTCGTCCTCCCGGTCGAGGTAAGGGATCAACGCAAGGCCCAGAAGGGTGAGGAGGGGAATGCCCAGGCCCCCCGTGAACGCGGAGAAAGAAACCAGCTCCTGCAGCCCCAGGAAGTACCAGGGCGCCTTGGCGGGGTTTTCGGGGACGAGGGGGTTGGCTGGCTCCTTCAAGGGCGCGTTCCAAAAGAGCGAGAGGAGGAGGCATAGGGCCACGGTAACCATGAAGACCGCCGCCTCGCCGTAGAAGAGGTGCGGGACAGAGGGAAGGGTGTTTTCCGGTCCACGCCCCACCGCAGGGCTCTTTCCCCGAACGATACACGCCAGGTGGTAGGTTTTTCGGGGTTCTTGGGTGAAGACGGGCATCAGTCCCTCGGGCGGGGGCCCGAGCCTTTCGTCGGCGTCGGCGGGGCGGGCTAGCCCCCCGTCCTTTCGGATCCGCCAGAAGTGGACCGCCGCTACGGCCCCCAGGAGAAGGGGCAGGATCATGACGTGGAGGAGGTAAAAGCGGATGAGGGCCTCCTCACCCACGGTGTCGGAGCCGAGGAGCAGAAGCCGCTGCAGGCCGCCCGGGTCGAAGTGGGGTGTGAGGCCTAAGGCGTCGGTCACCTCACGGGGCGACTGGGCGATGTTGGCCCCGATGGTGATGGCCCAAAAGCCCAGCTGGTCCCAGGGCAGGAGGTAGCCGGTGAAGGATAGGCCCAGCGTCACGGCCAGAAGCACCAGACCCACCACCCAGTTGAACTCCCGCGGTTTTCGGTAGGAGGCTGTATAGGGGCGGGGAAGAAAGCGCCGGGCCCCGGGCCTCTCTCCTCCCCTCCCCCGGCGCGCTGACGCCGAGCCAGCGGGCCACGGCCCTCTTCTTCCTGGTGGTGGGCCTGCTCTTTCTCCTCCAGGTCCTGTTGGGGGGCGCCCTGGCCCATTACCGCGTGGAGCCCCAGGGCTTCTACGGCTTCCACCTGGCGGACCTCCTCCCGTACAACCTGGCACGGACCTGGCACCTCCAGTTGGCGGTCTTCTGGATCGCCACCGCCTGGGTGGGCGGCGGCCTCTTCCTGGCCCCTCTGGTGGGGGGAAAGGAACCCAGGGGCCAGCGGGCCGGCGTGCTGGCCCTCCTGGGTGCCCTGGCGGTGGTGGTTTTTGGGAGCCTCTTCGGGGAGCACCTGGGGATTCACGGCCATTTGGGGAAGCTTTGGTTCTGGTTCGGCCACCAGGGGTCGGAGTACATCGACCTGGGCCGCTTTTGGCAGGTGCTGCTGGCGGCGGGGCTGGTTTTTTGGCTCTTCCTCATGTTCCGGGCCATCAAGCCCGCCTTCGCCACCGCCACGCGGGAGTTCGCAGGGCTCTTCCTCTTCGCCGCCACCGCCGTGGTCCTCTTCTACCTCCCCGCCTTCCTCTGGGGGGCCCGCACCAACTTCGCCGTGATCGACAACTGGCGTTTCTGGATCATCCACCTGTGGGTGGAGGGCTTCTTCGAGCTCTTCGCCACGGTGCTGGTGGCCATGATGTTCGTCCAGATGGGCCTGGTCTCCGTGAAGACCGCCACCCGCGTGGTGTACCTGGACGCCATCCTCTACCTGGCCGGCGGCATCGCCGGAACGGCCCACCACTGGTACTTCACCGGGCAGGAGGCCATGGCCATGGCCATCGGCGCCTGCTTCTCGGCCCTCGAGGTGGTTCCCCTGACCCTCCTGACCCTGGACGCCTGGGACTTCATCAAGCTCCAGCAGGCTCCCTGTGATGCCTGCGGGGAGCCGCTGGCCCAAAAGCAGAAGTGGGCGGTGTACTGTCTTATGGCCGTGGGCTTCTGGAACTTCCTGGGAGCCGGCGTCTTCGGCTTCCTCATCAACCTCCCCATCGTCTCGTACTTCGAGATGGGGACGACCCTCACCCCCAACCACGGCCACGCCGCCATGTTCGGCGTCTTCGGCATGCTGGCCCTGGCGGTCCTGCTCTTCGTCCTCAGGTCGCTCTCCACCGACGAGACCTGGGGACGGGCGGAGAGGTTCTTCCGGACGGGCTTCTGGGGGCTAAATGCCGGACTTTTCCTCATGATCGTCCTGAACCTGTTCCCCGCGGGGGTCCTCCAGCTCTACGACGTGGTGAAGAATGGTTACGCCCACGCCCGAAGCCTGGAGTTCACCATGACGGGCCTTTACCACACCACCGAATGGATCCGCCTCCTGGGCGACGGGACCCTCCTCGCGGCGGGGGCCGTTCCCTTCTTCTTGGGGGTGGTATTCGCCGTCACCGGAATCTGGAAGCAAAATCCTGCCGCCTCCACGCGGTAGGCTCCAACAACCTCGGGAGGCTGGGCGGTGCGCCCCTTCCGCCCAGCCCCCGCCTTTTTGGAAAGGAAGCACCATGGCAACTCCTGCAACCCCATTCGTAACCGACCTCCTCGCCAGCGTGCAGTTCGCCGAGCGGGGCATCGTCAGCAAGACCCTCCACGACTCCGCCGCCCTCAAGGTGGTTCTCTTCTGCTTCGAGCCCGGCCAGGCCCTCTCGGAGCACACCGCCCCCTTTGAAGCGGTGATCCAGGTGGTCCAGGGGAAGGGCAAGCTAAGGCTCGGGGAGGAGGAGTACGAAGGCCGCCCGGGCTCCCTCTTCGTGATGCCGGCGGGCCTCCGCCACGCCGTCGCCGCCGAGGAGCGCCTCGTCTTCCTCCTCACCATGGTTCGCGCCCAGGCCCCGGTGGCCTTACGGTAGGAAAGGGGCGGGGGCCGAAGGCCCCTCCTTCCCCTTGACTTGGGTCAAGGAAGGGGCGAGGTTTTTCGCCAATCCTGTTCGCCTGCGCGGTGGGGTTACCGGAGGGAGGGGCCATGCGCTTTCGAAAAAGAACAGGGTGGACCGCGGCGGCGTTTCTGGGCTGGGCCCTCGGTTCCCTTGCCCAGGGACTGCCTCTTTGGGAGGGTCCGGGGGAGAGGCTGCGCTTCCTGCTCGAGGAGCGCGGACGGTGGGAGGCCCGGGAGGACGCCGATTT
The DNA here is from genome assembly GCA_049968315.1 of Acidobacteriota bacterium. Lineage (GTDB taxonomy): Bacteria > Acidobacteriota > UBA4820 > UBA4820 > DSQY01 > JBFLVU01. The sequence goes on along the minus strand of JBMFRA010000009.1, from coordinate 52,382 downwards.
CCGGAAGGACCGGGACGACCCGAACAACTTCGTGGGCAACCGCCTGCGCCTGGGGCTCGAGTTCCGGGTCGGGGACGCCCTGAAGGTGGTGGCCGAGGGTCAGGACAGCCGCCAGTGGGGAGCGGATCAAGAGGCGGCCAAGATTCCGGGCCGCTACGACGACCTTCGCCAGGCTTACGCCGAGGTCCAGATCCCCGTGGGCAGGCCGCGACTCGGCCTGAAGCTGGGGCGCCAGGAGCTCGCCTACGGCGAGGAGCGGCTCGTGGGAGCCTTTGGGTGGTCCAACGTGGGGCGGACCTTCGACGCCTTGAAGGCCCGCCTCGCTGGAGAGGGCTACTGGGCCGAGGCCTTTGTCGCCAGGGCTCGCCGGCGTCCTCTGCTGCCCGATACCGCCATGCAGACCCTGTCCGGCCTCTACGGCGGGTTTCTCCAGAACCGGAAGGACCTTCGCTTGGAGGCCTACTTCCTGGACAAGAGGGACAGCACCCCCTTGGCCGGGGAACGGGGGGGTGAAGTTTTAGCCGTATCCCCACCTGGGGAGGCCGGGCCGTTTGGAGCCCCCTCCCGGGCGTCGCCGTAACGGCGGAAGCCGCTTGGCAGAGGGGCCACAAGGGACCGGACCACCACCGCGCCACCACATGAACCCCGACTACCAGCACTGGTACGGCTGGGCGGAGATGAAGCGGGACCTCGCCGAGATCAAGGCCGAGGCCGCGGCGATCCGCAGGGAACACGCGGTAAAGGCCCAGGCCGCTCCGGGCCACCCCGCCGCCAAGCCCTCCACCAAGAAGTGACCGCGCTCTCCCGAAGGCGCAAGGGACGCGGGGGCCAGTCCCCCGCGTCCTTTTTTCTCCTTTTCCCCGGCGGCTGTTCGTGGCATGCTGCACCCATGGAGTTCCTCCCGGCGGTGCAGGGATGGCGGGGGTGGGCAGGGCTGGCGGCGCGAAACGGCCTCCTTGTGGCCGCCGGGCTGGTTCTCCTCTACGGGGGCCTTTGCGCGTACATGTCCTTCCGCCAGGAGTCCTACGTTTTCTTTCCCGAGAAGGGAATCACCGCCACGCCGAGGACCTACGGCATGGCCTACGAGGACCTTCGCCTGCGAACGGACGACGGCGTGGCCATCCACGGCTGGTTCGTCCCCCGGGAGCGGGCCCGGGGTACCCTCCTCCTCTTTCACGGAAACGCGGGGAACCTCTCGGACCGGGTGGAGAGGATCCGCCTCTTTCACGACCTGGGGCTCCACGTGCTGGCGGTGGACTACCGGGGCTACGGGGAGAGCGAAGGGTCACCCTCCGAGGCGGGAACCTACGCCGACGCCAGGGCCGCCGTCGCCGAGGCCCTGAGGCGGGGAGAGGCCACGAACCGGCTGGTCCTCTACGGCGAGTCGCTGGGGGGGGGCGGTGGCGGTGGAGGCCGCCGGGCACCTCTCCCCCGGCGCCCTCGTTCTGGAATCCACCTTCACCTCCGTCCCGGAGATGGCGCGGCGCCTCTACCCCTGGCTCCCCGTCTCCTCCTTGGTGCGCATCCGCTACGACTCGCTGGGGCGGATGGCCGCCCTCCCCTGCCCCGTGGCGGTCCTCCATTCCCGGGAAGACGAGATCGTGCCCTTCGAGATGGGCCTTCGCCTCTACGAGAAGGCCCCCGGGCCCAAGGTCTTCCTCGAGCTTCGCGGGGGCCACAACGACGGGGGGCTCCTCGCCACCCCCGAGGCGGTCGAAGGGCTCCGGCGCTTCTTGGAGGAACACCTCCCTCCGGGGGCGGGAGAACCCTAGCGGCGGAGGATCCTCCCCTCCTTCCCGGGGGGTTGGAAGCCGGGCCGGGAGAGGGTGCGCCGCAGGAGCTCCTGGAGTCCGATGCCCCAATCCCTCGCATTCCGGCCGTTCTTGAATTCGGCCAGTCCGTCCCCCCCGGACAGCAGGAATTGGGTACAGGCCACGGTGTAGCTCCGGCCCGGATCCAGGGGCGCGCCGCCGACGGAAACCTCCCGGGCCTTGCCCCCCTCGTACAGGACGGTGAGCCCCGAGACCTGGAGGAAGCCTCCGGGGGGATCTTGGAGGGGCATGGCGGCGCAGCGGTCCAAGAGGGCCTTCACATCGGCACCGGAGAGTTCCACCGTCGTCAGGGAGTCGAAGAAGGGCAGGCAGGCGTAGAGGTCCCTCCCCGTGACCTCCCCCATGGGCAGGCCCGCCCGGATGGCCCCGCCGTTGAGGAAGGCACAGTCGGCCCCCGAGGCGAGGCGCATGGCGTCGGTGAGGAGGTTGCCCAAGGGCGCCTCCTGGCTCCGCAGGAGGATCCGGTCCCCCGAAAGGGCGGCGGAAAGGCGGCCCACCGGCGCCCCCAGCCGTTCCTCCTCCTCCTTCAGAAAGCCGGCGAGAAAGGCTTCGGCGGCGGGGTCCGAGGCCGCCGGCGGCGTCACCGGCAGGAGCCGCCCCTCCACCTCCTCGACCCTGCCCCTCTGGACGGTGAGGAGCACCTCCCCCAGGAAGCGGCCCCGGTCCCCGGCCTGGACGATGGGCACCCCCTTCTCCAGCCAAGGTTTCTCCAGTTCCTTGTGGTCGTGTCCCCCGACGACGAGGGCCACCCCCGGGACCTCCCGGGCGATCCTCCGGTCCTCTTCGAAACCGCAGTGGGAGAGGACGATCCACAGGTCCCCCTCGGAGCCGTGGGCGGCGAACAGGGCCCGCAGGGAGGCCACCGGGTCCTCGAAGCGGTACCCCCGGGTGTTGCCTGGAGCGGTGGTCAGGGGGGTGTCGGGGGTGGTGACCCCGGTGAGGCCCACCCGGAGGGAGCCGGCCCGCCGGACCCGGTAGGTACTCCAGAAGACGGGGCTCCCCGGCTCGGCGGTGACGTTGCAGAGGAGCAAGGGGAAGGAGGCCTCCTCCGCCCGCCTGCGCAGCACCTCCGATCCGAAGTCCCACTCGTGGTTGCCCGTGGTGGCCCCATCGAGGCCCGCCCGGGAGAGGACCCTCACCTCCGGCTCCCCCTGGAAGAGCGTGGAGAAGGCGGTACCGGTGAAGAGGTCCCCCGCGAAGAGGGCCAGGGGCGTCCTTCCTTCGGCGGCGGCCTCGGCCCTCCGCTCACCCAACAGGCCCACCAGGCGGGGAAGCCCCCCTTCCTCCCGGCCCTTTCTCACCACCGCTTCCACCTGCCCGTGGAAGTCGTTGAAGTGGTAGACGGCGATGGCTTGAGGGCGTGGCGCCGGCAAGAACGCCAGCGCCGCCGTCAGCGCGGCGGCAAGCAGTATGGGAAGGACCCGCCTCGTCCGCTCCGTGGGGACCTCCTGTGGGTACACGGCCAGTGTAGCCGACCTTGGGAGGGCGGTCCACGGGGGGTACACTGGCCCCTGGAGGAACCATGATCACCCTCACCTCGTACGGAGCGGCGGAGGAAGTCACCGGCAGCCGCCACCTGCTGGACACCGGCATGGTCCGGATCTTAGTGGACTGCGGCATCTTTCAGGGACACCGGGAGGAGGCCCACCGGAAGAGCGCCTCGTTTCCCTTCCCCCCCTCCTCGGTGGCCGCGTCGGTGAACACCCACGGCCACCTGGACCACTGCGGCGCCTACCCCCTCCTGGTGAAACGGGGCTTCATGGGGGACATCCTGGCCACCCCCGCCACGCGGGACATCGCCGCTCTGGTTCTCCGGGACTCGGCGCGGATCCAGGCCTACGACGCCCGCTACCTCCAGCGCCAGCAGGCCAAGAAGCCCCAGCCCTGGCGCAAGGTCTTCCCGCCCCTCTACGACGAGGCGGACGTGGATGCCGCCCTGGCGCAGTTCGTGACCGTCGCCCCCCACCGGCCCTACCCCCTGGCCCCGGGGGTCACGGCGACGCTCTTCGACGCGGGCCACATCCTGGGTTCCTCCTTGGTGCACCTGGAGGTCCACCGGGACGGGGAGTCCCTCTCGGTGGGCTTCACCGGAGACCTTGGCCGGGAGGGGCTCCCCATCCTCCGGGACCCCGAGGACCTCCCCCCCCTGGACTACCTGGTGTTGGAAAGCACCTACGGCGACCGGCTCCACGACGACCTCTCCACCGCCGAGGAGGAGCTGGGCCAGGTCGTCCGGGAGACCGCCGTCCGGGGGGGACGGGTCATCATCCCCGCCTTCGCCGTGGAGCGCACCCAGGAGCTCATCTACACCCTCCACCGCCTTTACGACCGGGGACTGGTCCCCCCCATCCCCGTGTACGTGGACAGCCCCATGGCCGTCTCCGCCACCGCCATCTTCCGGGCCCACCCCGAGTGCTACGACCGGGAGACCACCGAGGACTTCCTCTCGCGGAACGAGAGTCCCTTCTCCTTCTCCTCCCTCCGCTACATTACCGACCCGGAGGCCTCCAAGGCCCTCAACGACCGCCGGGAACCCTGCATCGTCATCTCCTCCTCGGGCATGTGCGAGGCCGGCCGCATCCTCCACCACCTCCTCCACGGCGTCGGCGACGAGCGGAACACCATCCTCATCGTCGGTTTCATGGCGGAGAACACCCTGGGGCGCGCGCTGGCCGACAGGCGCCCCGAGGTGCGGATCTTCGGCGAGCGCCACGCCGTGAGGGCGCGGGTCAAGATCCTCAACGCCTTCTCCGCCCACGCCGATTACCGGGAGATGGGACGGTGGCTCCTCCGGCAGGACCGTTCCCGGCTCAAGGGCATCTTCCTGGTCCACGGGGAACCTTCGGCCCAGCAAGCCCTCCAGGCCTACCTGACCCGGTGGGGCCTGGGACCGGTGGCGATCCTGAAGAACGGCGTCCCCGTGGCCCTCGCGTGAGGGGGAACCTTTCGGCGGAGGGCCGGTCTCAGGAGATGGGAGGCCGTGCGTTGGCGCTCGTTTGGGTCTATCCTGTCCCCATGGAGTTGCTGGAGACCCTCCCCGAGGCGGGAGGGGGGGCGGAGGCGGACGAACGGGACGTGGCCCGTTTCAGGGACGGGGAGGCGGCGGCCTTCGAGCGGCTGGTGTTCCGCCACGAGCGGGAGGTCTACCGGCTGGTCCTCCGGCTCCTTCGAAACCCCGACGACGCCTTGGAGGTGGCCCAGGAGGCCTTCCTCCGGGCCTACCGGGGCCTTCCCTCCTTCCGGGGCGAGGCCTCCTTCCGGACGTGGCTTTACGGAATCGCCCTGAACGCCGCCCGCACCCGGCAGGCGACCCTCTCCCGCCACCTTTCCCGAACGGAGAGCCTGGAGGGCGGGGAGGACGACCCGCCCTCCCCCCTCCTTTCCATCTCGGACCCGGGGCCATCCCCCGAGAGCCGGGCCCTGGGCGGCGAACTCAAGGAGGCCCTCCTCGCCGCCCTCTCCCGGATCTCCCCGGAACATAGGGAGATTCTCCTCCTCCGGGAGGTGGAGGGGCTTGACTACGAGGAGGTGGCGCTGCTCCTCGGCATTCCCGCGGGAACGGTGAAATCCCGCCTTGCCCGAGCCCGAAGGGCGGTGCGGGAGGCGATGGAGGGCATCTGGCCATGACCTGCGAAGAGTTCCTCGACCTTCTGGACGGCGGCGAGCCCCTGCCCCCGGAGGCCCTGGGCCACCTCGATTCCTGCCCCGCCTGCGCCCGTGCCCACCTCCTGGCTTCGGAATCGGCCCGGGGGCTCGATGCCCTTAAGGAGGACGAGGCCCCCCCGGACCTCCACCGCCGCCTCATGGCGGCCCTGCCGAAGGAGAACCCCCGCCTCCTCCACCGCAGGCACCCCTGGGCCTTGCCCCTGGCGGCCCTCCTCGTGGCGGCCCTGCTGGGGGGTTTCTCCCTCCTCACCTTCCTCCGCCGGGAGGGGAGCCAGGAACTCCCCCTTCCCCGCCCCTCGGTGGCGGCCCCCCACCCCGCCATCGAGAGGCCCGCGGGCGAGGCTCCCGAGGCCCGAAAGCAAGCCTCCGCCGAGGGAACCCTCCCTCCCCTCGATTCGGCAGAGGCCCTGCCCCCCCCGCCCCCGCGGCCCCTCGAACTGCACCGGGAACCTCCCCTCACCCTCTCGGAGGACCTGGGAGAGGTCCACCCCGCCGCCCCCTCCCCGGCGGCCAAGGCGGAGGAAGCGCCGCCCCAGGCCGATACCCGGTCCCTCCCCTCCCGAGGCAACCTGCTGGAAGAGGGGGCCCAGCCCTCCGCCAGTCTCGCCGCCGCCCCGCCCTCCGCGGAAGGGGAGGCGGCCTCCTCGCCGGTCCTCTGCGTCCTGGAGACCCTCGACCGGAGCCGCTACGCCTCCCTCCAGCTTCCCCCCGGCCTCAGCCCCCCCCGGGGAGAACACTGGTACGTCGTCCTGGGGGAGGGCGGCGCCAGGGAGGTCACCGACGGCCGGGGCCGGCCGGTCCAGGAGGCCCTCCAAGAAGTGGACGCCGCCGTGCGGTATCTCCACCTGCCGCCGGGACGGTACAAGCTCCGGCGGGTGGGCGGCTGAGGTTCCCCCTCAAGCGGGGAGCCCGCTCCCCTTCTCCCTCTCCCCGCCGCTCCAGAGGGTGAGCAGGGTGACGCTGGCCACCACCACCGCCGCCCCCAGCAGCTGAAGGAAGACCAGCCGTTCCCCGAGGAGAAGGACCGCCAGAAGGGCCGCCACCACCGGGATGACATTGGTGAAGGCCGCCACCGTGGAGGCCCGCAACCGGCTCAGCGAAAAGTTGAGGAGGAGGTAGGCCAGGAAGGAACACCCCGCCGCCAGGTAGAGGAGGGCCCAGAGGGCCCGGGGGGGAGGAGCGGAAAGGCCCTGGCGGATCACCGTCCAAGCGGCGAAGGGCAGGTACAACGCGGCGGCGTAGAAGGACTGCAGGCGGGTCACCGCCAGAGGCGAGTAGCGCTGGAGCAGCTTCCTTGCCATGGCCGTGTAGACGGAGGCGGTGAAGGCCGCCCCCAGGACCAACAGGTTTCCGGCGAGGCTTCCCCCCAGGGCCTCTCCAAGCCCCCGGGCCAGGACCAGCAGCACGATGCCCAGGAGGGAGAGGAGGATCAGCAACGCCTCCCGAGGGCGAACCCGGACCTTCAGCCAGAAGGCTTCCAGGAGGAGGACGAAGACGGGGATGGTGGCGATGATCACCGCCGCCGTGGAGGCCAGGGTACGTTGGATCCCCGCCGCCTCCAGGAAGAAGTAGGCGCCCGGCTCGAAGAGGGCGAGGAGGAACACCGAGGCGGCGCCCTTCCGGCCGAGGCCCCCAAGTCCGGTCCAAGGAGCCAGCAGGAGAAAGAGGAGGGAGGCCAGGGCGAATCGGAGGAAGATGAGAACGGCCGGCGAAAAGGAGGCGAGGGCGATCTTGGTGGCCACGAAGGAGGCGCCGAAGAGCACCGACATGGCCGTGACGGCGAGGACGGCCGACCCCTTTCCCCCGGGCCTCACCCCTTCCTCGCCAAGGCGTTGAGGAGCCGTACGAGCCGCCGGGCCCGCTCCCGGAGGGCTTCCCGGTCGGGGCTTCCCGGGGGGGCGTAGGGAATGGGGTCGGGGATCCCCGCCAGGGCGAAGCCCCGAAGCCGCAAGGCGCAGGAGTCGCAGGTGCCGCAGGCCCGGTCGTTCCGGCGGTAGCAGGACCAGCTCCGGTCCAGGGGAAGGCCCATCTCCAGCGCGGCCTTCACGATGTCGGCCTTGGAGAGGTGGACCAGGGGGGCCCGGATTTCGATGGCCGTCTCGGGCCGGGTCCCCTCCCGGACCAGGGCGTTCATGGCCGCCACGAACCCCGGCCGGCAGTCGGGGTAGCCGGAGGAGTCCTGGGAGACGGCGCCGTAGTAGACCGCCTTCGCTCCGAGGGTCTCCGCCCAACCGACGGCCATGGAGAGGAGGACGGCGTTTCGGAAGGGGACGTAGGTCGGGGGAATCCGCCCCGACGCCAGGTCCGCCTCCGGGACCGGCAGGGAACGGTCGGTGAGGGCCGAACCGCCGGCCAGGGTGAAGAAGTTCGTGTGGACCACCAGGCGGAGGGGCTCGGGCACCTCGAACCAGTCGGCAATCCTCTTGAAGGCCTTGAGTTCGGCCTCTTCGGTCCTCTGGCCGTAGTTGAAGTGGATCAGCGCCAGCTCGAAGTTGTCCCGCCTCGCCATGCCGGCGGCGGTGAGGCTGTCCATGCCGCCGCTCAAGAGGACGACGGCCAGGGGCTTCGGCCCAAGGCTTCCCGTTCCTCCGGCTTCGCCTTCCATGGTCCTTCCTCCCCTCCCCCCATGAGGGCCCGGCCCCTTCACCGCCCCCGGGCCTCTCCCCAGAGAACCTTGTGGAGCTGCACCATCAGCCGGGCCTCCACGGCTCGCTCCACCATCCACTCCGCCAGGAGGGCCGCCTCCAGCCTCCCGGGAACCGGGGAAAAGAAGACCGGGCAGGGAAGGTCCCCGCCGTGGTCCTCCAGGAAGGCGGTGGCGAATTCGAAGTCTTCCCTCCCGGTGAGGACGAACTTGAGGGCGTCCGCCGGCCCCAGGAGGCGGAGGTTTTCCATCCGGAAACTCCCGCCCTCCCCGCTACCGGGGGTCTTGACGTCCACCACCTTGACCACCCCCTCGGGGAGGGGGGCAAGGTCGTGGGCGCCGCCCGTCTCCACCGAGACGCGGTGTCCCCTCTCCAGCAGGGCCCGGCAGAGGGCCGGAGCGGCGGCCTGGGCCAGGGGCTCGCCGCCGGTCACCAGCACCCTCGGGATGCCGTAGCGCCCCGCCGCCTCCGCCACCTCCTCCACCGTCCTCCGGGTTCCCTCGAAGAAGGCGAAGGTGCTGTCGCAGTAGGAGCACCGGAGGGGACACCCCGTGAGCCGCACCAACACCACCGGGTAGCCCTGTTCCGGCCCCTCCCCCTGGATGGAGGCGTAGATCTCATTCACCAGCAGGGTCCGGGGCGGGGCCTTCTCCCCCAGGTACCGCGCGGCGCCCCGGGGTCCTTCGGGCGTGTCCACGGCGGGCTCCTCAGCGGTAGTACGAGGCGACGCTCGTCTCGGTCTCGTAGACGTCCACGCGGCAGACGGGAGCCTCCCGGGAGAGGACGTCGAAGAGGTAGCGGGCCAGGTTCTCCGCCGTGGGGTTGAGCCCCTGGAGCTCGGGAACCTCGTTGAGGTAGGCGTGGTCCAGCGGAGAGAGGGCCCGGTCGGTCAGCTCCTTGAGGCGGCGGAAGTCCATCACCATTCCCAGGCCGTCCAGCTCGGAGGCCCGGGCGGTCACCTCCACCTTCCAATTGTGGCCGTGCATCCTTTCGCAGTTGCCCGGGTAGTCCTCGACGCGGTGGGCCGCCGAGAAGTCCCGCGTGATCTTCACCTCGTACATCGTTCCTCCGGAGCGGGGGCCGAAGGCACCCCCGGGCCAGTATAACGGAGCGGGCCGCTTTCTTCTGCCCTCAAAGAGTTGGAAAGGGAAGGCCCGCTTCCAAGGCCGCCTTCCGGAAGGCGGCGAAGGCCCCCGCGGGGTCGGCCTCGAAGGCCGAAATGGCCGCCACGCTGGCAAATCCCCGCCGCCAGAGCTCGGGAGCCTTGCGGGGGGTGACGCCGCCGATGGCCACCACCGGAAGCGGGGAGCGCCCCAGGACCTCCCGCTGGACCAGCGGAGGCACCACCGGATCCGCCCCTTCCTTGGTGGCCGTGGGGAAGACCGGTCCCAGGGCCAGGTAGTCCGCCGGGAGGTCCAGGGCCTCCTCGAACTGCTCGAGGGTATGGGTGGAGAAGCCGATCCAGGCTTCCCGCCCCAAGAGGATCCGCGCCTCGGAGACCGGCAGGTCTCCCTGCCCCAGGTGGACGCCTCCCGCCCCGGCCAGCAGGCAGAGGTCCACCCGGTCGTCCACCACCACCCGCGCCCCGAAGGGGCGGGCCGCCTCGAGCAGCCGCCGGAGGTCCTGGAGCTTCTCTGCGTCGGGGCCGGATTTCCTCCGGAACTGGAGCAGGTCGGCACCCGATTGGAAGAGGGCGCGGGCCCAGGCCACCAGGGCCTCCCCCCGGAGGCTATCGGGCGTGATGGGGTAGACGGGCGGCAGGGTCGGGGCGGGCATGGTAAGGACGGCTTCTCGGCGGGGGGCCCTCAGGGGGCGAACCTCTCCATGAACTTCGTGGAGAGGCGCCCGGCGAGGAAGTCCTCGTCGTCCATGATCTTGAGGTGCATGGGGATGTTGGTCTTGATGCCCTCCACCACGAAGGACTCCAGCGCCCGCTTCATCCGGAGGATGACCTCGTGGCGGGTGTTTCCCCGGACGATGAGCTTGGCGAGGAGCGAGTCGTAGTGGGGGGAGACGAAGTAGCCGGCGTAGGCGGCGGTGTCCACCCGGACCCCCGGGCCGCCGGGGGCGTGGAAGGTGGTGATCCTGCCGGGGCTCGGGGTGAAGCGGACGGGGTCCTCGGCGTTGACGCGGCACTCCATGGAGTGGCCTTGGATCTTGATGTCCTTCTGCCGCCAGATCATCTTCTCCCCGGCGGCGGCCATGATCTGGGCCTTGATGAGGTCAATGCCGGTGATGTTCTCGGTGACGGGGTGCTCCACCTGGATCCGGGTGTTCATCTCCATGAAGTAGAACTTCCGGTCGTCGTAGAGGAACTCCATGGTGCCGACGGTGGCGTAGTTCACCGCCTGGGCCCCCCGGACCGCCGTTTCTCCCATCTCCTTCCGCAGGAGGTCGGTGAGAACCGCCGAGGGGGCCTCCTCGATGAGCTTCTGGTGGCGCCGCTGGATGGAGCACTCCCTCTCGAAGAGGTGGATCACGTTGCCGTGTTTGTCGCCGAGGATCTGGATCTCGATGTGGCGCGGGGCCTCCAGGTACTTTTCCACGTAGAGGTCGCCGTTCCCGAAGGCCGCCATGGCCTCGGCCCCGGCGGTCTGGAAGGCGAGTTCCAGGTCCTTCTCCTCGGCCACCACCCGCATCCCCTTCCCCCCGCCGCCGGCGGAGGCCTTGAGGATCACCGGGTAGCCGATCTCCGCGGCGATGCGCCGGGCCTCGTCCGTCGTGGAAACCGGCCCGTCGGAACCGGGAAGGATGGGCACCCCCGCGGCCTTCATGGTCCGCTTGGCCTCGGCCTTGTTGCCCATGAGGGCGATGGTCTGGGGACTGGGACCGATGAAGGTGATGTTGCAGGCCTCGCAGACCTGGGCGAACTCCGCCGATTCGGAGAGGAAGCCGTAGCCGGGGTGGATGGCGTCCACGTTGGAGACCTCGGCGGCGGCGATGAGGTTGGTGATGTTGAGGTAGGAGTCCCGGCTGGGGGCGGGGCCGATGCAGATGTTCTCGTCGGCGAAGCGGACGTGGAGGGAGTCGATGTCCACGTCGGAGTGGACGGCGACGGTCTTGATGCCCAGCTCCTTGCAGGCCCAGATGATGCGGAGGGCGATCTCCCCCCGGTTGGCGATGAGGATCTTCCGGAACATGCGGGGGCTCAGGCCGGCTCGACGAGGAAGAGCCGCTCGCCGTACTCGACGGGCTGGGCGTTTTCGGGGAAGATGTCCAGGATCACCCCGTCCACCTCGCTCTCGATCTCGTTCATGAGCTTCATGGCTTCGATGATGCACAGGGTTTGGCCCTTGCGGACCGTGTCCCCCACCTTCACGAAGGGGTCGGCCCCGGGAGCGGGGGCCCGGTAGAAGGTGCCCACCATGGGGCTCTTGACCTCCACCGCCCGGGAGGAAACCGCCGGAGATGCCTTGGGGGCCTCGGCGGGGGCTTCGGCGGGAGGGGGAGGTGCGGCGGATGCGACGGGGGGAGCAGCGGCGGACACCGGCGGCAGGGCCGCCTGGGCCGGTACGGACGGAGAAGACAGGTAGAGGACCTGGGGGGAGGGGGCGGAGCCGTTGGAGGCGGCGGCCTTGGAGAGGCGGAGGCGCATTCCCGCCGTCTCCAGTTCCATTTCGCTCAGGTTGCTCCGGTCGAGCATATCCACCAGCTTTTGAATATCTTGGATCTTCACAGCATTTCCCTTGGTTTCGGTCTTTGGGTTCATCGGGTCCCCTTCCGCTACGGTGCCAGTATACCAGAAGGAGGGGGGGCGGCGGTCAAGGGCGGCGGCGCCCTTCGGGCAGGACCGAGAGGTCTCCGGAGAGGAGCCGCTCCAGGGCCGCCTCGTCGAGGAGGGGGACCCCCAGCCGCAGGGCCTCCTCCCGCTTGGAACCGGCCCCGGGCCCTTCGATGACGGCGCTGGTCTTGGCGCTGACAGAGCCGGCAACCCGGGCCCCCAGGGCCTCGAGGGCCGCCTTGGCCTCGGAGCGGCTCCGGGAGGCCAGGGTCCCCGTGAGGACGAAGGTCAGCCCCGAGAGCGGGCCGGCCTTGGCCGGGGCTTCCTCCGTCGCCATACGGAGGCCCGCCCTGCGGAGCCGCTCCACCATCTCCCGGTTCTCGGGCACCTCGAAGAAGGCCCGGATCTCCCGGGCCACCTTGGGGCCCACTCCCTCCACGGACTGGAGCTCTTCTTCCGAGGCGGCGGCCAGGGCATGAAGGGAGGGAAAGGCCGCCGCCAGGTCCCGGGCCGTCTCCAGCCCTACCTGGCGGATCCCCAGCGCGTACAGGACGTTGCGGTAGGGCCTCCCCTTGCTCTTTTCGATCTCGGAGAGCAGATTGGCCGCCGATTTCTCCGCCATCCGGGGCAGGGAGGCCAGGAGGGGGAGGGTGAGGCCGTACAGGTCCGCCAGGGAGGAGACCAGCCCCCGTTCCACCAGCTGGTCCACCAGCACCTTTCCCAAGCCGGCGATGTCCATGGCGTCCCGGCTGGCGAAGTGCCTGAGCCCCTCCTTGAGCTGGGCCTTGCACGAGCGGTTGGCGCACCGCAGGATCGCCTCCCCCTCGGCCCGGTGCACCGGCCCGCCGCAGACGGGGCAGGCCGATGGGAATTCGAAGGGGAGGGCGAAGACCGGGCGCTTTTCGAAGCGGACCCCGGCCACGTAGGGGATCACGCCGCCGGCCCGCTCGACGAGCACCGTGTCCCCCACCCGGACGTCCTTTCTCCGAAGGTCCTCCTCGTTGTGGAGGGAGGCGCTGGAGACGGTGACCCCCCCCACCCGCACCGGCCGGAGGCGCGCCACCGGCGTCAGGGCACCGGTCCGCCCCACCTGGATGGCGATCTCTTCCACCACCGTCTCCGCCTGCTCGGGGGGGAACTTGAAGGCCACCGCCCACCGGGGGGATTTGGCGGTACACCCCGCCCGCTCCTGGAGCTCCCGCGCGTTGACCTTGACGACCAGACCGTCCGCGTCGTAGGGCAGTTGGTGGCGCCTTTCCGTCCAATGGCGGCAGGCGGCCAGGATCTCCTCCAACCCCCGGCAGAGGGCGGCGTGGGGCTCCACCGGGAAGCCCCACCCTTCCAGTGCCCGGAGGGTCTCCCACTGGCTGGCGGGGGCGGGGCCCTCCATCTGCAGGATCTGGTAACAGAAGAGGGCCAGGGGGCGGCCGGCGGTGACGGAGGGGTCGATCTGCCGGAGGCTTCCTGCGGCGGCGTTGCGGGGGTTGGCGAAGGGGGCCTCCCCCTGTTCCTCGCGGCGGGCGTTCATCTCCACGAAGGCCTGTACGGGGATCACCACCTCGCCCCGCACCACGAGGAACCGCGGGGCACCGTGCAGGGAGGGCGGCAGGGTCTTCAGGGTCCTAAGGTTCGCCGTAACCTCCTCTCCCACCAGGCCGTCCCCCCGGGTGGCCCCCCGGACGAAACGCCCCTCCTCGTAGTAGAGGGCCACCGAAAGCCCGTCGAGCTTGATCTCCGTGACGCACTCCAGGGCGTCGAGGCCCAGGAGGCGGCAGACCCGGTCGTACCACTCCCGGAGGTCCCCCTCGTCGTAGGTGTTGTCCAGGCTCAGGAGGGGCACGGGGTGGGGCAGGGGCCTGAAGCCCCGTGCCACCGCCCCCCCCACCTGCGACGCCGGGCTCTCCCCCGGCACCAGCCCGGGGAAGGCCCCCTCCAGGTCCCGGAGTTCCCGCTCCAGGCGGTCGTACTCGGCGTCGGTGATCTCCGGCGCGTTCTCCTCGTAGTAGAGGCGCCGGTGGCGCTCGATCTCCCGCCGAAGGAAGGCGATTCGTTCTTTGGCTTCACGAGGATCCACGGTCCTCCTCCGCCAGGGGAAGGGTCAGGCGGAAGCAGGCGCCTGTCCCGCTGGAGGGCGCGAGGGTCAGAGTCCCCCCGAGGGCCTCCGCGAGACGGCGGGCGATGGGAAGGCCCAGCCCCGTCCCGCCCTTCCGCGTCGTGAAGAATATGTCGAAGACCCGCTCCCGGTTCTCCGGGGCGATCCCCTCTCCCTCGTCCTGCACCTCCAGGACCACCTCCCGCTCCCCGGGATGGGCCCGGAGGTGAACCCGGGAGCCGGGGGGGCAGGCCTGGACGGCGTTGAGCACGAGGTTGAGGAGGGCCGTCCGGAGGAGCCCCTCGTCGGTCTCCGGGGCGGGGAGTTCCGGAGAGGCCTCCACCGCCAGGGCGACGCCCTGGGCCCGGGCCTCCTCCGAGACCAACCTGGCCAGGTCCTCCAGGAGGCGGGGAAGGCTCACCGTCTCTCTGCGGGGTGCCAGGGGTTTGGCATAGAGAAGAAAGTCGTTCACCAACCGTTCCAGGCGGCGGATCTCCCGCCGGATGGGTTCCAGCCACCCCCGGATCTCCTCCGGACCCGCCCCCTGGGCCACCTCCTCCTCCAGCATCTGCAGGTTCATGTGGATGGAGTTGATGGGGTTCTTGATCTCGTGGGCGATCCCCGAGCTCAAGAGGCCCAGGTAGGAGAGGCGGAGCTGGTTCTGGGCCTCCTTCTCGATCCGGCGGCTCAGCCGGATCACGCGGAGGACGTACAGGTACGCCAGGGCCACCATGAGGCAGATGAGCCCCACCATCCCCACCAGCTTGGTGACCAGCTCCCTCCGGAAATCCTGGGCCTGCTTCTCCAGCACCGCCTCGCTCACCGAGAGGACCGCCTTCCCCATCTTGCCCGGTTCGATGGGAACGGGGACCTCGATGGGGATCCGGTTCTTCGTCTCCACCCGCTGCTGGCCCGGCCTCAGGCCGAGGACGTGGAGGTCCCCGGCGAGGATCTGCCCCCCCCGGAGCTTGTCGTCCCGGTAGACGAGGTTGCCCTGGTCGTCGTAGATCTCCATGGAGTCGAAGAATTTCTTCTCGGCGGCGAACTCGTTGAGCCGGGTGGTCACCACCGTCTGCTGGAGGAACCCCTTCTTGGTCTCGGTGGTGGGGATCTTGGCGATGAGGTCTCGCAGTTCCGCCGTGTAGGTCTGGAGGAGCCGCGTGGTCTCCTTCTTCCCCAGGTCCCGGATGATGAGGGAGGTACCCAGGCCGGCCACGGAGAAGAACATGGCGGCGAAGAGAAAGGAGGCGACGAGAACCTCCCGCTTGAGGGCCGACTCCCGCGGCGAAGGGATCCTGGCCTCCGAGAGGTCCGCCATCTCACGCCCTCCCGCCGGTGCTCCGCCGCCAGGCGGACACGGCGGCGGTGAGTTCGGACATGGAGTCGCCGCCGAACTTTTCCAGGAGGGCGTCCGCCAGGCAGAGGGCTACGGCGGCCTCGGCCACCACGGCACCGGGGACCACGGCCGTCACGTCCGACCGTTCCTTGGTGGCCTTCCCAGGCTGTCCCGTCCGGAGGTCCACCGAATCGAGGGGCCGCATGAGGGTGGCCAGGGGTTTGAAATAGACCGAGGCCACCACCGGCTCCCCGTTGGTGATGCCTCCCTCCACCCCACCCGCACGGTTGGTGGGGCGCAGGAATCCCCCTCCATCCTTTAGAAGGATGGGATCGTGGACCTCCGAACCCCTCTTCCCGCTGGCCTCCACCCCCTCGCCCACCTCCACCGCCTTCACCGAGGGGATGGACATGAGGTGGTAGGCCAGGCGGGCGTCCAGGCGCCGGTCCCAGTGGACGTGGGAGCCCAGCCCAGGGGGAACGCCGTGGGCCTCCACCCGGGCCCGCCCTCCCAGCGAATCGCCGGCCTTCGCCGCCTCCTTGAGGACCCTACGGGCCCGCTCCGCCGCCTCGGGGTCGGCCATGGGAAGGTCGGGGTCCAAGAGGGCGAAGCCCCGGAGGTCGCGGGGCGGCGGACTCAAAACCCCACCCAGGGCCGTGACGCACGAGACCACGGTGATGCCGCACTCCCAAAGCATCCTCTTGGCCACCGCCCCCGCCGCCACCCGGGCGGCGGTCTCCCGCGCCGAGGCCCGCTCCAGGACCTTTCGGGCGTCGTGGAAGCGGTACTTGAGGCTGCCCGCCAGGTCGGCGTGGCCCGGGCGGGGAAGGGTCACCTCCCTCCCGGGGGCCGGCGGCTCCCAGGGGTCCATATAGGCCGCCCAGTTCCCGAAGTCCAGGTTGGGGATATGGAAGGCCAGGGGACTCCCCAGGGTCTCCCCGCCCCGGAGCCCCCCCAGCACCCGGACCTCGTCCCGTTCGATCTTCTGCCTGGCCCCCCGGCCCGCCCCCCGCTGCCTCCGCTGGAGGTCCCAGCGGAGGTCGTCGGGGGTGAGCCGCAGCCCCGCGGGACAACCTTCCAGAATCACCGTGAGGCCCGGTCCGTGGGACTCCCCGGCCGTCAAGAAACGCATGGCGGGCACCTCCAGGGCCGCCGGCGGCGGCGGCACTCATTCTAGCCCGGTTCGGCGGCGAAAGCGCCTCCTCGGTCCGTTCCTGGTAAGATGGGGCCGGAGGCGCAGACGATGAACCGGACCATCCTGTCCATCTCCCATTTCGACCCTTCGGGGGCGGCTGGAGTCGCGGCGGACCTCAAATGCTTCCAAACCTTCCGTTGTTACGGCACCGCAGCCGTCACCGCCGTGGCGCCGGGAAACACCACCTCCCTGCAGGGGCTCCACCCCGTCCCCATGGAGATCGTCGGCCAACAGATCGAGGCCGTGGCCTCCGACATGCCGGTCCACGCGGTGAAGATCGGTACCCTGGGAAACGCCCCCACCGTGCAGATCGTCGCCGGCCTGCTCCCGGCCCTTTCCCTCACGGGACTCGTCGTGGTGGATCCGGTGCTCCGGGCCTCCACCGGCGAGCCCCTCCTGGACGGACCGGGCCTTGAGGCCTTCAAAAAGGAAATCCTCCCCCTCGCCACCGTCCTCACCCCCAGCGCCAAGGACGCCGAGACCCTCGCCGGGGTACCGGTCACCGACCCGGCCTCGGCGCGGGAAGCCTCCCGGATCCTCGAGTCCCTGGGGGCACGCCAGGTGGTCCTCACCTCCATCGCCCCCGAGGGTGGCCGGGCCCAGGACCTCTGGTACGACGGCACCACCTTCCACCTCTTCGACGCCCCCCGGATCCCCACCCGGAACCGCCTGGGGATCGGCTCCACCTTCAGCGCCGTCCTCGCCGCCCTGCTGGTCAAGGGGAGCCCCGTGGGGGAGGCCGTGGACCGGGCCAAGAAGTACGTGGCCAAGGCCGTCCAGCACCCCTTCGTCCTCGGAAAGGGGCTGGGGCCGCTCAACCATACGGTCCCCATGTAGAAAATTACTTGCATTCTAGTGAATTACAACTTAAAATTTAGGGCGAAAGGCGAGGCCATGCCATGACCCGGGCGGAACTGGCGAAGAAAGTCCACGAGACCCACGGCGGCATGACCTACGAGGAGGCCCGCCGGACGGTGGAGACGGTTCTGGCCCTGCTGGCGGAGGGACTTTGCCGGGACGGCCGCCTGCTGGTCTCCGGCTTTGGAACCTTCAAGGTCGTGGAGCGGAAGGCCCGCACGGGCCGCGACCTGGGAAAGGGAAGCCCCGTTCCGATCCCCACCCGGAAGGCTGTGGTCTTCGTCCCCTCCCGGAAGTGGGTCAAGGAGGCTGCCCCGTGAGCCAAGCCCACGATGCGGACCGGCCCCGGGCCCTTCCCGCCCTTCCGCCGGAGATGCCGGAGAAGATCTACTACAAGATCGGGGAGGTGTGCGCCTTCACCGGGGTACCCTCCCACGTTCTGAGGTTCTGGGAGAAGCAGTTCCCCCAGCTCCAGCCCAACAAGACCCATTCGGGGCACCGCCTCTATAGAAAGCGGGACGTCCAAACGATCCTGGAGATTCGCTCCCTCCTCTACGACCGGAAGTTCACCATCGCCGGCGCCCGGGAGTTTCTGGCCTCGGCCTCCGAAGGTTCCGCCCCGGGCCCCTCCGAGGTCGGCGCCCGGCTGGGCCGCATCAAGGAAGGTCTCCTTCGCATCCGGTCCATTCTCCAACGGCCCCTCCCCTTTTGACAGGAGGGCGCGGCTGTGGTATAAAGCCACGTGCCAGGGGCACTCCGGTGCACCAGCGGTCGGGACGTGGCGCAGCCTGGTAGCGCACTTGCTTGGGGTGCAAGGGGTCGCTGGTTCAAATCCAGTCGTCCCGACCAACTCTCCTGAATTCCCCGCGAGACCCAGGCGAACGCCTGGGTTTTGCGTCTCGGGCGGCGGCGAGGAGGGGCGATGGATCACCACGTCCTCTTTCGAAAGCTGGAGTACCAGCTTTCTCGGATCGAGAGCCAGCCCAGCCTGAACCGCACCATCGGCCTCCTGATCGAAAGCCTGCTCCAGGACTTCTCCGAAGACCTTGGCCTGGAGGGGGCCCGCCTCTACGTCTTCGACGAAGAACGCAAGGTCTACCGCCTGGAGGCCAAGTTCGGGGCGGAGACGCGGGCCCCCATCGGCTACGAAATCCCCCTCGCCTACGGCCCCATCCAGGTGGTGCGCCGCAAGGGCATCGCCTACATGGACCTGAACTCCATCGGGGTGGACCCCCGGATCGAAGGGGATCTGGGGGTGGCCCGTTTCGCCGCCATCACCGTGGGGCCGGAGAAGAAACACCTCGTCGCCTTCACCGTGGCGCCCGACCGGCGGGAGGAGGTGGACGACGTCCTCTTCGCCCTCTCCAGCATCCGCCACGCCATCAACCTCAAGCTGGCCCAAGAACGGCTGGAGGGGATCATCCTGCAGAGCCGGGAGATCCAGCTCTCCCTGCTCCCCGATGGAGACGTCTCCTTCCCGGGCTTCGACATCGCCGGGAGGTCCGACCCCGCCGAGCTGGTGGGGGGGGACGTCTTCGACTTCATCCGGGTCTCCCCCAAGATCCTCGGTATCGCCATCGGGGACGCCACGGGCCACGGCCTTCCGGCGGCCCTGCAGGCCCGCGACGCCGTCATGGGGCTCCGGATGGGCATCTCCGAAGACCAGAAGATGGTCAAGGTCTTCGAGAAGCTCAACCGCGTGATCCACAGCTCCCGTCTCACCTCCCGTTACGTCTCCCTCTTCTACGGGGAGCTGGAGGTCGGGGGCCACTTCATCTACGTCAACGGCGGCCACAACCCCCCCTTCTACTACCGCCGCAAGAAGGACCGCTTCTACCCCATGGACGAGGGGGGGCGCGTGCTGGGGCCCACCTCCGACGCCACCTACCGCCGGGGCTTTTTCAAGCTCGAACCGGGAGACGCCCTGGTTCTCTACACCGACGGAATCACCGAGGCCATGGACGGAAAGGGCGAGCAGTTCGGCGAGGAGCGCATTCAGGCCTTCGTGCGGGAGAACCTGGACCGCCTTTCCGCCCGGGAGATGGTGGAAGGGCTCCTCGCCTCGGTGGCCGGCTTCTCCCGGGAGGGGGCCTACCTGGACGACCGGACGGTGGTCATCGTCAAACGGACGGTGGACCGATGAAGGGGCGGGACCGGCTTCTGGCACTCCTGGACTTCCTCCAGCTCCCCGCCGGTCTGGCCCTGTGGGGGCTCCTGCTCCTCTCCCCCTGGTCCCGCGCCGCCGCCCTGGGTTCCACCTCGCCCCCCGTCGCTCCCCTCGAATCCCTGGGAGCCACCGGCGCCTGGATTCTCTTCGCCGTGCTCTTCGCCGGGTCCCTGGCGGCGGACCGCTTCAAGTTCGCCCTGAACTTCGGCCAGTTCCTGGTCTCCTTCGACATCGCCTTCGCCATCTGCGCCTGCTTTCTCATCTCCCCGGCGGCGGGGGCGGTCCTGGCGGTACTTACCTCCCTCCTGGACTACGCCCAAAGGTACCGGAGCGGTCGCCTGAGGCCCCCCAGGCTCTTCACCATGCTGGCCAGCGCCACGGGCAACCGCCTCCTCCGCCTGGGGGCGGGCTTCGCCGTCTTCTACGCCGTCACCGGAGAAGCCCTCCTGACGGGTACCCCCCGGGACTACCTCGCCGCCGTCCTCACCTTCGGGGCCTACTTCCTCGTCAACAACACCGGCTTCCTCCCCGCGGAGTTGCGGAACCGGCTGCGCCTCCGGGAGTACGTCCGGGAGACCATCCGAAAGGACCTGCCCTACTCCCTCATCATCTGCCTCCTCGGGCTCCTCATGAGCCTCTCGGCGGTGAAGATGGGCCTTTGGGGCCTCCTCATGGTTGGCGCTCTGGTGGTGGCGGCCACCTGGGGCCTCTGGCGTCTCACGGCCATCCAGAACAGCCTGGCGGAGAAGGTGGAGGACCTGACCATCCTGAGCCGGGTCTCCCAGGCGGCCAGCTCCGACCTGGACCTCCAGCCCATGGTGGAGTCCTTCACCCGCGCCCTGGCCCGAAGCCTTCCGGTGGACGGCGTGGGGGTGATCTTCTACTCCCGCTACGCCCGGACCCTGCACCTCGTCCAGGTGGAGGGCGAAAAGGCGAGGTCCACCTACCTGCCGGAGGAGCGCCGCTTCCAGTACGACCAACTGCCCCTTTCGGAGCCCAGCCGGCGCCTCGGGGAACGGCTCTTCGAGTTCCTCCAGCCCCTGGAGACGGCGCCCTTCATGATCCCCGCCACGGTCTTCGGCCTTCCCCTTCTCCACGGCGGAGAACCCTTCGGCGGAATCGTCGCCTACTCGTACAAGGAGAACATCCCCCTGGAGAGAAAGCGGGAGCTGCTCGAACTCTGCGCCCAGTCCCTCGTGGTGGGCCTCGAAAACTGCTTCCTGCACCTCCAGGCCATCCAGGACCCCCTGACGGGGCTCTACAACCGCTCCTACTTCCTCTACCGGCTCCAGGAGGAGCTCTCCTTCTCCGCCCGCCACCGGGCCCCCTTCGCCCTCCTCATGCTGGACCTGGACGACTTCAAGGCCGTCAACGACCACCTGGGCCATGCGGTGGGCGACAAGGTCCTCCAGCGGATCGGGGACATCCTGCGGCGGGAGACCCGGAGGGAGGACGTCCCCGCCCGCTTCGGCGGGGACGAGTTCATCCTCCTCCTGCTGGGGTGCCAGCGGGGGGCAGCCCAGCAAAAGGCGGAGCGCATTGCGGCCCTGGTGAGGGGGCGGGCCCTGCCCAAGGAGGAGGCCATGGGCCTCACCATCGGCTGCTCCGCCGGCCTGCTCCACTCGGACACCCTTCGGGGGGAGCAGGACCTGACCACCCTCCTGAGGCGGCTGGACGAGGCCCTCTACCGCGCCAAAGAGGGTGGCAAGAACCGCATCGAGTGGTCCGACTGAGGGGGGCACCCCCTCTTTTGACCGGCCGGGAGGCTTCCCGTATACTGCCTTCGCCGGGCTTCCGGAGGGCCGGGAATGAAGGAAC
This sequence comes from Acidobacteriota bacterium, assembly GCA_049968315.1. Lineage (GTDB taxonomy): Bacteria > Acidobacteriota > UBA4820 > UBA4820 > DSQY01 > JBFLVU01. Next base: position 31,052 of record JBMFRA010000009.1, on the reverse strand, counting down.
CCGGGGAAGGGTTCCCCTAGGCGGCGGGGCTGCAACGGAGACCCCTGGCTGGAGAGAACGTGGCCGAAGCGCACGGGAACGACCTCAAAGTCACCATCAAGGTGCGGTCCCACCTGCGCTACACCGACCTTCTCCACACGGTGCTGGGGCAGGTGGCCCGCCTGGTGGCCCTCCCTCCCGCCCGCCTGGACTGGGTCGCCCTCTCCCTCCGGGAGGCGGTGAACAACGCCGTCCTCCACGGAAACCGCAACGACTTCACCAAGTGGGTGGAGGTGGAGATGGAGGCGGCGGGGGGCTTTCTAACGATCCGCGTCTGGGACGAGGGGAAGGGCTTCCCGCCGGATATCCTCTCCGATCCCCGCCGCCCCGAAAACCTCTTCAAGCCCAACGGAAGGGGCATCTTCCTGATCCGGCAGTTCACCGACGGCGTCGAGTTCCTGAAGGGAAGCGACGGCCGTTTCGGCCTTTCCATGACCATCGACCTTCAAAAGGGTGAAACCAAGGAGGAATCGTTATAATGAACCATCGCACGTACGAAAAGGACGGCGTGGCCGTTCTCGAGCTCAACGGCTCCATCACCATGGGTTCCGGCGACGTGACCATGCGGGACCTCATCAAGGACCTCCTGCAGAAGGGCAAGAAGCAGATCCTCATCGACCTCGGAGGCGTCTCCTTCATGGACTCCACCGGCTTGGGCGAACTGGTGGCCGCCTTCACCACCGCCCGCCACCACGAGGCCGACCTCAAGCTGGTGAACCTCACCAAGAAGATCCACGACCTGCTCTCCATCACCCAGCTGGCCACGGTCTTCGAGTACTACGACAGCCTGGACGAGGCCGTCGCCTCCTTCCGGAAGTGACGGCTACCCCCCTTCTTGACAGGGGCCGGCGGGGCGCCTATAGTAGCGCCCCCTGGAGAGAGAGGAGAGAGCCATGATCAAGGCCGATATCGTGGCGGAAGTGACCAAGGTGGCCAACCTTCCCCGGCTGAAGGCCCAGGAGTCCGTGGACCTGGTCTTCGACGCCATCCGGGACGCGCTGGCCCAGGGGGAGCGGGTGGAGTTCCGCGGCTTCGGCGTCTTCAGCGTGAAGGAACGCAAACGGGGTGTTGGCAGGAACCTGAAGACCGGCGAGTCGGTCCAGATCCCCCCGGGAAAGACCATCAAATTCAAGCCTTCCTGCCACTTCTTCGACTGAGCCCGTTGGACCGCATCCTCTATCCGGAGGGCGAAGGGGAGCCCTGGCGCTGGAGCCAGGGCCTTCTTCTTTGTTTCACCGCCTTCACCACCCTGCTGGCGGGGGCCTCCCTCTCCCCCCGGCTCTCGGACCTCGGGGTGGGAGAGTTCTTCCGGGAGTTGGCGCGGGAGCCCGCCCTCCTGGTCCTGGGCCTCCCCTTCTCCCTCTCCCTCCTCTTCATCCTGGGCGTCCACGAGATGGGGCATTTTCTCACGGCCCGCCGCTACGGTGTTCGGGCCACCTGGCCCTACTTCCTGCCCGGTCCGCCCTTCCTCTCCCTGGGCACCTTCGGGGCCTTCATCCGCTTGAAGGGCCCCCTCCCCCACCGCCGGGCCCTCATGGAGACGGGGGCCAACGGCCCCCTCTGGGGCTTCCTGGCGGCCCTCGCCGTGGCCCTCCTCGGGCTCCTCGCCGGCCCCCTGGGCTACCGCTCCCCCCAGGACCTCGGCTTCAACGTGGGCCTTCCCGCCGCCCTCTGGCTGCTCCGGGGCGTCGTGGCGGGCCACTGGGAGTGGACCCTCACCTTCTTCGAGAACCCCCTCCTCCTCTCCGCCTGGCTGGGCTTCTTCGTCCAGGGGCTCAACCTCTTGCCCATGGGCCAGCTCGACGGGGGCCACGTGGTCTACGCCTTCTTCGGCCGCCGCCACCGCCTGGTGAGCGCCGGTGCGGCCGTCCTCTTCGCCCTTCTGGGGATCGCCAGCCCCCAATGGCTCCTGTGGGTGGGGCTCCTCATCTTCGTCCTGGGCCTGCGCCACCCACCGACCCTCGACGACGGCCAGCCCTTGGGAGGCGGCGCCGCCCTGAGGGGCCTCCTGTCGCTGGTGGTCTTCCTCCTCTGCTTCGTTCCCGTTCCCTTTCCCTGACGCCGATCGGCCCCTTGACAGGAACCCGAATTCGGTGTAGCCTCCCCGGTGAAGAATACCCCCGCCACAGGCGGGGGTGGAGGCAGCGCGCGGTGATCGAACCACCAAGTCGGTTGCCAAGATCAAGCCAGCGTTCAACCGGAAAATGGTCGTTTCACATGGGTCTCGGTCCCGGCGTAAGGGGTTACGCCGGCCGGAAAGGTCGCGAAAGGAGTGAAGGAGAAATGAGGAAGCTCGCCGCTAGTCTGTTGGTTCTCGCCCTGATCGCCCTGGTCGCCTGCGCCAAGCCGCCGCAGCAGCAGATCGACGCCGCCAAGGCCGCCCTCGACGCCGCCAAGGCCGCCCAGGCCGACGTCTACGCCCCCGAGTCCCTGAAGGCCGCCGAGGACAAGGCCGCCGCGCTGGACCAGGAGCTCGCCACCCAGCAGAGCAAGTTCTTCAAGTCCTACAAGGTCGCCACCCAGCTCACCACCGAGCTCCAGCAGCTCGCCGACAAGGCCAAGGCAGATGCCGTCGCCGGTAAGGAAAAGGCCAAGGCCGACGCCGAAGCGGCCATCACCGCCGCCGAGGCTTCCGTGACCGCCGCCAACGAGGCGCTGGGCAAGGCCCCCAAGGGCAAGGGCTCCAAGGCCGACATCGAGGCCATGAAGGCCGACGTGGCCGCCGCCAGCCAGGACATCGAGGCCGCCAAGGCCGACATGACCGCCGAGAAGTACTTCGACGCCAAGGCCAAGGCCGACGGCGCCAAGGCCAAGGCCGACAAGGTCGTCTCCGACGTCCAGGCCGCCATCGAGATGAAGAAGGGCAAGAAGTAAGCATCTCCCTTTCTTGCTCCCCAAAAAGGGGGCGGCCGCGCCGCCCCCTTTTTTTGGGGAGGCTCCGGGAAGGATCCGACCGTGCACGCCACCCGCCCGTCCCTCCGGACCTTTCTGCTCCTTCTCCTCGCCCTGTTGGTGCTCTTCGGGGCCATCTGGCTGGTTCCTTTGGCCGATGGAAGCCAGACCCCTCCCGCCGATCTCACCGGCAAGGCCGCCGATCGCTACCTCGAAAGGGCGCGCAAGGAAGGAGCCGCCACCATCTTCCACTCCCGGTACCTCCTGGCCCAGAGCGCGCTGAAACGGGCCCGGACCGAAGCCAACCTGGCCCTGGCGGAGCGGTGGGGCTTCCGGGATTTCCGGCGAGCGGAAGACCTCCTCGACATCGCCCAAAAGCAGGCCTTCGACCTCTGGCGGGAGACGGTGCTCCACCAGGCCCGGGCGGAGGAGGAGGCGCGGCTCCTCATAGGCCGCGCCGAAGAAACCTTGGGGCTGGTCTCGGAACTCCTGGAGGCTTCCCTGCCCACCCAGGCCACCCGCAGCTCCTTCGCCTCCGCCGAAATGCACCTTTTCAGAGCCAGGACCTACTTCACGGCCCGGCGCTTCGACGACGCCGTTGGGGAGGCCCGGGCCTCCCTTTCGGCGGCGGAGAAGGCCCGGGAGGGATCGAGGGCCAGGCTCCAGCGGTACGTGGACCCCGCCAACGTCGCCCTCTGGCGGAAGTGGACCGAGCAAGCCGTCGCCGCCTCCCTCTCTCCGCCGGGGGTTTCCCTCGTGGTGGTCAAGGAAGACCACATGCTCCACCTCTACCGGAAGGGGAGAAAGGCCCAGACCTTCGCCGTGGAGCTCGGCGCCCGGTCGGTGGACCAGAAACTCCACGCCGGCGACCGGGCCACCCCCGAAGGGCTGTACCGGGTGGTCAAGAAGAAGGGGCGGGGCCAGACCAAGTACACCCTGGCCCTCCTCCTCAACTACCCCAACGACGAGGACCGGGCCCGCTTCGCCCGGCTCAAGGCCCAGGGGCAGATCACCGCCCGGACCCCCATCGGGGGGCTCATCGAGATCCATGGCCACGGCGGCCAGGGCTTCGATTGGACCGACGGCTGCGTGGCCCTCCCCGACCCCGAGATGGAACGGCTCTATAATGAGGTTCCCGTCGGCACCGTCGTCGCCATCGTGGGCGCCGACGGCGACGGGGGTGCCTTCCGAACGCTCCTTCGGAAGGCGGAGGCTTCGCCATGACCCACCCGCCCGAGGAAGAAGGCCCCACCCCTTCCCCGGAGCCGCAGTCCGCCCCCCCCCGGGGCGCCGGCCTCCTGCGCCGCCTTCTCCGGTGGAGCCTTTTCGCCCTCGCCTTCCTGGTCCTTCCCCTCTTCCTGGTCCTCTCCCTTCTCTGGTTCTCCACCGGCTACGGGTACCGGCCCCTCACCCCCGCCTACGTGGCGGCCCACACCGCCCCCTTCGAGCCTCCGGAACCGGGGGTGGGACCGGAGGCCGCCGCCGCGCTGGCGCGAACGGCCCTGGCCAAGATCCGGCCCAAGGGGGTCTTCATCGTGATCGACCGGGTGAAAAACCTCCTCTATTTGAAGGAGGGGGACCAGGTCCTCCTGAAGGCGGTGGTCTCCGCGGGAGCGGGGTCGGTGCTGGACGACCCCAAGACGGGCCGCCGGTGGGTCTTCGACACCCCCACCGGCCGCTTCTTCGTGAAGAACCGCCGGGAAAACCCCGTATGGGTGGCCCCCGACTGGGACTACATCGAATCGGGGGAACCCCTTCCCAAGCGCTTCTCCGACCGGATCCAGGAGGGGATGCTCGGCGAGTACGCCCTGGACCTGGGCGGCGGCCCGCCGGGGTACATGATCCACGGGACGCTGTACACGAGGCTCCTGGGACGGAACGTGAGCCACGGTTGCATCCGGGTGGGCCGAGACGACCTCCGGGTGGTCTGGAAGAAGACCACCATCGGAACCGTGGTGTACATGTACTGAGGGCGGAGGGAAGCCGTGACAGCACGAGTGCTCGCCGTGGTTTTCGTTCTCCTCGGCCTCGCCGCCCCGGCGGCGGAACCCGTCACCACCGCCGACGAGGGGACCCCATCGGTCCTCGTCCAGCGGCAGGCCCTGGCCGCCTCCAAGCGTTTCTACCTGGAACTGGACCTTTCCCGGAGGGAGATCCGCCTCTGCCACACGGGGGCCACCCTGGCGGTCTACCCCGTGGCTTCGGTGGAGGTAGGCTTTCCCCGGTGCCTCTTCCTGCCCCGGCAGAGCGACGACCTCTGGATCGGCCGCACCTGGTCCCAGGGCCACCTGGACCCGCCGGCGGAGCTGAAGCGGATCCGCATCGTGCCGGGGGACGAGACCACCGCCCCGACGCCGGGGAAGGCGGAGGTGGTCCCCCCGACCCTCGACGACCTGATCCCCGTCCCCCCGCGCTTTCGCGTCCTCTTCGACGGCGGCCGCGTTCTCTCGGTGGAATTGGTGGGGGAGGTGCCCGGTGCCGTGATGGCGGCGAGCCCCTGGAGGATCCGCTGGCGGGAGTTCCAGGAGGGGCTGGGGCTGAAGCCCGCCGACCCCCTCCGCCTCCGCCTCCGCCTGGACGCCGCCGTGGGGGCGGCGCTCTACCGTTCCTTCCCCGCGGACCCGCCCGACCTGCTCGTGGTTCCCTGAGCGCCGTCCAGCACGCGAAAAAGGGAAGCCCAGAGGCCGAAGGGCACCTCCGCCGGTCGCATGGCGGGCGATAGGCCCACCGCGCCGAGGGCGGCCAGAAAGTTCCCCCCCCCTTCGCCGCGCCCCCCGAAGGCCGAGGAAGCGAGGGTTTTTCGGGGGCTGGCGAAGGCTTTATTCAGGAAGGAGAGGTAGGCCGGGAGGCGTTCCCAGGGCACGGCGGGGTCGCTTCTCCGGAAGAACAGGCAGAAGGTGGACCGGACCTTGGGGGGAGGCCGGAAGGCCCCGGGAGGGACCTCCAGCGCCCTCCTCCCCTCCCAGGCGGCGGCGGCGAAGGGCCCCAGGGGAGAGCGGGCCCCTTTCCCAGCGGGAAGGAACTTGTCGGCCACCTCCCGCTGGACCATGAAGGCCCCGGCGCAGACGGCGTCCGGCCGAGAGAGCACCTCCAGCAGGATCTCCGTCGCGGCGTTGTAGGGCAGGTTTCCGGCCACGAAGAGCGGCAACCCACCCCCTTTTCGGAGCCACCGGCCCAGGTCCAGCCGCCGGGCGTCCCCCTCTTCGAGGTCCAGGGCGGGAAAGGCCCGCCCCAGCAGGGGGATCAGCTCCCGGTCCCTCTCCACCGCCCCCACGGGGAGCCCCAGCCCCAGGAGGCGGGCCGTCAGGGCTCCCGTCCCGGGGCCGATCTCCAAGATGGCCCCGGCCCCCGAAGCCGCCTCCCGGCAGAGGGCCTCCAGCCGGTCGAGAACCTTCTCGGAAACGAGGAAGTGCTGGCCCAGCGAACGCCGGGGCCGCGGGCAGAGGGTCATGGACCGGAGGGGGGCGGAACCTTGAGCCAGCCTTCCAGGATCTCCCCGAGCCGCTCGTAGGGGACCGGTTTGGCCAGGAAGTCGTCGGCCTGGCTCTCCCGAAGGAGTTCGATCCGTTCCCGGTCCTTCCGGTAGAGGCCCGTCATGAGGATCAGGCGGACCCGAGACAGGGCGGGGTTGGCGCGGATCATCCGGCAGAGGTGCTTGCCGTCCATGTGGGGCATCACCTGGTCGGTGAGGACCAGGTCGGGGACGTAGTCACAGGCCAGGTGGTAGGCCTCGATGCCGTCCCGGGCCAACAGGACGCCGTACCCCAGGCCCTCCAGGACGCGGAAGGCCACCAGCCGGGCGTCGTCGTTGTCTTCGGCCACCAGGATCAAGGGGCGGCGGAGGGGGTTTCCCTTCTCGTCGGGCGGCGCCCCCTTCCTCTGGCGGTGGCGCTCCAGCCGCCTCTTCCAGAGGGAGGGCGGGGCCTCGTTCCAGAAGGCGCGGATGGCCTCCTTGTCCAGGTGGCAGAAGCACTTCCCGCAGTGGGGGCAGACCAGGGTAGGGTGGTCGGTGATGCACTCGCACCACGCCGCCTCCGCCGCGTTGAAGGGGCGGCCGCAGGAGGAGCAGAGCCGGATGTACGGCTCACCTCCCCCGTTTCCCGCCAGGTCCCCCCTCTTCTCCGCCATCGCCCCGCCCCGGGCCGTGCTTCAGGCCTCCTGGTGTTTCTTGAGGGCCTTCTGGTAGGCCTCCTTGCCCTCGGCGTAGGCCTCCTTGATGGCTTCCTTCTGGGCGGCGGCGAACTCCTTGGCCTCGTCCATCTCCTTGAGGGCCTTCTCCTTGGCCGAGCGGAGGGACTCCTTGAGCTTCTTCCGCGTCTCCTCCCCCGAGGCGGGGGCAAGGAGGAGGGCCGCCACCCCACCGGCCACGGCGCCGAGAAGAAAGGCCACCAGAACGTTGGACGTCTCACGCTTCATCGCTGTCCTCCTTGGGGCCCTCCTCGGGCCGGCGAAAGACCGCCAGCCGCTGGAGCCCCGATTGGATCTTCTCGAAGAGGCCCGCCACCAGGTGGATGGGCCCCAGGATCACCGACAGGTCCCGCAGGAGGTCCTCCACCACGCCCCGGGCCGAACCGGTCACCGCCCGGGCGTCCCCCACCACCCGGCGGGATTCGTCCAGGAGCAGCCGGGCCGATTCCAGCGTCTCGCTCGTCTGGGCCATCAACCGCCGCAGCTCCGGAAGGAAGGACTGGACCTCGGCCACCGTCCGCTGGAACTGCCGGGCCACCAGGAGCAACTGGCGCAGGACCAGAACGAGATAGGCCACCCCCGCGAGAACCCCCGCCCCTAGCAGCAGGAGGAGTACGTCCTTTATCGTCAAGGTCACCGTCACCGATCCCATGGCTCCCCCGCCTTTCTTCGGCCCGGCGTGGTCCGCGTGTCGTGTTCGGTCTATTCTAAAGAGGCGGATCAAGAAAAGCAAGGGTCCGCCGTGGTACGAGGGAAGAGTTGGGGAGGCCCCCATGGCCCGATGGCCCCGCGTCATCCTCCACGCCGACATGGACGCCTTCTACGCGTCGGTGGAACAACGGGACCGCCCCCAACTCCGGGGAAAGCCTGTGGTCGTGGGGGGCCTGGGGAGGAGGGGGGTCGTCTCCACCGCCAGCTACGAGGCCCGCCCCTTCGGCGTCCACAGCGCCATCCCCATGGCGGAGGCCCGCCGCCTTTGTCCCAACGCCTTCTTTCTTGCCCCGGACTTCCCGAGGTACGAGGCCGAATCGGAAAAGATCCGGGAGGTCTTTCACCGCTTCTCCCCCCTGGTGGAGCCGCTGAGCCTCGACGAGGCCTTCCTCGACATGACCGGCGCCGAGGGGCTCTTCGGCCCGCCCCGGGAGATGGGGGCCGCCTTGCAGCGGGCGGTCTTCGAGGCCACGGGCCTCACGGTCTCGGTGGGGGTGGCCCCCTGCAAGTTCGTGGCGAAGGTGGCCAGCGATCTTCGAAAACCCTCCGGCCTCACGGTGGTCCCGCCGGAGGAGGTCCGCCGCTTCCTGGCCCCGCTGGAAGTGGGCCGGCTGTGGGGGGTAGGCCCCAAGACCCGGCAGCGCCTCGCCTCCCTCGGTTTTCGGACCATCGGCGACGTGGCCGCCGCCCCGGAGGAGCGCCTCGCCTCCCTCCTGGGGGAGGCGGGACGCCACCTGCACCGGCTGGCCCTGGGGGAGGACCCGCGGCCGGTGCTGGGGGAGCGGGAGGCCCTCTCCATCGGGGCGGAGGAGACCTTCGAGGAGGACCTCACGGGGGCGGAGGCCCTTCTCCCGAGCCTCCGGAGGGCAGCGGAACGGGTGGCCTCCCACCTCCGGCGGGAAGGGCTCGTGGCGGGTGGTGTCCGGGTCAAGGTCAAGACCGCCCGCTTCGCCCTCCACACCCGCCAGGCCCTCCTCCCGCGCCCTACCGACACCTGGGAGGAACTCCTGGCCGAAGCGCGACGGCTGCTGGGTCGCTTCAACCTCAGGGAGCCGGTTCGGCTCTGCGGGATGGCGGCCTACCGCCTGGAGCCGAGGCGTCTTCCTCGGCCGGGGAGCCTCTTCGAGGAGGAGGAACGGGGGCGCCGGCGGAAGGCGGAGGAGGTGGTGGACACCCTCCGGGAGCGCTTCGGCCGCTCGGTCATTGGGTGGGGAGGGAGCCAGGAACCCCGGAAGTGACCGGCGGGGCTCAGATCGCCTCCCCCCCGGTGAAGAAGCGCCGAACCGCCTCCGCCGCCTCCTCCTTTCCGGGGGGAACGGGAATCCGTGCCGTCCGCGTATCCCGGCCGTTCCGAACGGGAAAGCTGTAGGTGAAGGCCAGGAGGAGCCCCTCCTCCTCCCGTTCCATCTCCACCGACTCCAGGCGGGCCCCCGAGCCGGTCCAGGCGTGCAGGGCCCCCGCCGTCAGCAGGGCCTCCCGGTGGATGCGGGTCTCCCCGGCGCTTTGCACCCGCCGGCGGTGTGGAAGCCAGACCGAGAGGGCCGCCACGGCTCCCATGAAGGCGACGAAACCGGCGGCCCCCCAGAGGAGAAAGGGGGCGGCCCGGTGGTCCAGGAGGGAGAAGAGCCCGGAGAAGAAGACGGCGAAGCCGGAGATCAGGAGGAAGAGGAAGCGCTTCTCTGAGCGCTCCCGTTTGAGCTCCGCTTCGCAGAAGAGCCGCCATTCCAGAGGCGGGGTGATCCAGTGGGCCAGGAGCCCCTCCTCCGCCAGGATTTTGTCGTAGAGGCGGGCCCGCTTCCGGGTGATGTAGGCCCCCGCCAAACCCATGGGCAGGACCAGCGCGACGGCGATGAACTGGAGGGCATACCCCCCCTTCATGCCGTCCATGCCGGCCACCCACGGAAGCACGAAGAGCGCCACACCCGCTCCCGCCAGGGAGAGCCAGATCCGAAAGTTCCTCCGTTCGGGATTGGCCGCCATCCCCTCCCCTCCCCACAATCCCAGCCTATCCCCCCGCACCACGGACGGCAAGGGGATACCCCTTAGGCGGCCCGCAGAACCACGAGGGTCATGTCGTCCGGTGGGGCGACGTCCCCGCAGAAGGCCGCCACCTCCGCGAGCAGGGCCTCGCAGAGGGCTTCAGGGTTCAGGCGGCGGTGGCGGAGGACCGCCCGCTGAAGGCCTTCCTCGCCGAAGCGGTGTCCCTCCCCATTCACGGCGTCCAGAAGGCCATCGGTGTAGAGGACCAGGAGGTCCCCCGGCTCGAAGCGCAGGGTCTCCCGGCCGAAGACGGCGTCGGGCAGGACGCCCAGCACCATTCCGGTGGAGGGGAGAGGGACCAGGGCCGCCCTCTCGGGGACCGAGAGAAGGACAGCGGCCTCCGCCCCCACGGACCGGAAGGGGGAGGCGCACAACAGGAGCCCTGGGTGGTGGCCGGCGTTCACGTAGGTGAAGGTCCTCCCCCCCGGGTCGTAGACGCCGTAGAAGAGAGAGGCGAAGCGGTTGGAGTCGGTCACGGTGCAGAGCTGGCGGTTGACGTCGGAGGCCAGCCGTTCCACCTCCCTTCGGTGGGCGTCGGCGTGCACCCGCAGCATGGCCTGGAGGCTGGCCATGAGGAGGGCGGCGGCCATCCCCTTGCCCGCCACATCCCCCAAGGCCACCCCGAGGCACCCGTCGGGAAAGGGGATGAAATCGTAGATGTCCCCCGCCACGCCCCGGGCCGGGCGGAACCGTGCCGCCGTCCTCAGTCCCTCGGCGTGAAGGCATTCCTGCGGCAAGATCCGCTGCTGGACCTTTCGAGCCTGGGCCATGTCTTCCACCAGGAAGAGGCGTTCGGCCTCCTCCCGGACCGACCCGGCGTAGGTCAGGGCCGTGACGGTCGGGTTCCCCACGGCGAGGAGGAGCTCCCGCTCCACGCTGCCGTAGGGCTCCTCCCCGGGGCGGGGACCCAGGGCCACGAAGCCCACCACCTTCTGGTGGCACGAGAGGGGCACCAGGAGGCGGAGGTCGCACGCCGCCAATGCACTCCCCCCTTCTTCTCCCTCCCCCAACCCGCCGGGGCCGAGGTCGGAAGGTCCCAGGATTTCCGGCGGCCGCCCGTCCATGGCCTCCAGCCAGCGGGCGGCGGGGGAACCCCGGCGAAGGCGGAGCCCCGGGCATGTCTCCTCCAGCGGGACATCGCCCGATTCGCTCCCGAGGGAAGATCCGTACGACTCCTTGAAAAGGGATGGATTAGCTCCGCTTACGTGCAGTCCGGTGGGACTGGAGATTCCATACTGTGACGAACGTCACGCCGAAGGCCCCCCTTTCCGGGTTCCGGCCTAGAAGGCCCGGGCCAGGCGGGCGGCTTCGGCCAGCATGGCCTTCCGCTGGTTTTCCGTGGCTGAGGGAACCCCGTAGAAGACCTTGGCGGAGACCTCCCCGATGCCGCAGAAGCGGAGGGTGCCGTCCGTCATGGGCCTAAGGAGCACTTCCCGGCCGTTTCCCTGGGCGTAGGCCTCCTCCAGGCCGCCGGTGGTGGTGAAGACCATGGCCTTCCGGTGGCGGAGGAGCCCCCGCGCACCCTGGGGGCCGATCTCGAAGGCAAAGCCGTTCAGGAAGACCCTGTCGATCCAACCCTTGAGGATGGCCGGCATGGAGAACCACCAGATGGGGTAAACGAAGACCAGCCCCTCGGCCCACAGCACCTCCGCCTGCTCCCTTAGGATGTCCTCCGGGACCTTTCCCGAGAGAATGCCTTGGAAATCTTCGCCGTCGAGGGTCACCTTCGGCTTCTCGGCGTAGAGGTCCTTGACCCGGACCTCGTGGCCCGCCTCCCCCAGCGCCGCCGCCACCGATTCCAGGATGGCGTGGTTGAAACTGAGGGGGTTGGGATGGGCGTAGACAACCAGAACCTTCATCGCTTCTCTCCTTCCGTTGGGCGGGCGAAGGGACCGCTCTTCACCCGTTCCTCCGCCGAACGGCCCCGGGGGGGCTGCTATTCCGGCCTCTTTTTTCCAGAACCCTCCTGGAGTAGAATGGCATCGCTCCATCGGGTGCCCGTTCATGGGGATCGGCGCCGCGAGCGAGCCCCTTCCCCGGTTCGGGAGGACCCATGAGCGATTCCATTCCCGTCGGCCCCGGTTGCGTCGTCACCCTCCACTATACCCTCTCCCTCAAGGAAGGAGAAGTCTTCGAGACCAGCGAAGGAGACGAGCCCCTCTCCTACCTCCACGGCAGCGGCCAGGTGATCCCCGGCCTGGAGCGGGCGCTGGAAGGCAAGCGGGCGGGCGACACCGGCACCTTCGTGGTGGCCCCCGAGGACGGGTACGGCCCCCACGACCCCGAACGGGTCTTCAAGGAAAAACGCCAGCGCTTCGGCTTCGACGTCGCCGAGGGCCAGGTCCTGGAGGCCCACCTCGAGGACGGCACCCGCCTCCCCTTCCAGGTGGTGGCGGTGGACGAAAACGAAGTCACCCTGGACGGCAACCACCCCCTGGCGGGCAAGACCCTCCACTTCGCCATCCGGGTGCTGGAGGTCCGCGAAGCCTCGGAGGAGGAGAAGGCCCACGGCCACGTCCACGGTCCCGGCGGCCACCCCCACCACTGAGGCCTCCGGGAACGGCGTTCCCGCCTCTTGGGAAAGAAACCACACCCGGGAAGCCAATGAAACCGTTCGGCCCCCTCGCTCCTGTGGATGGGGGGCGATCGGCTTTTTTCCACCGGTCTCCTTTTCTCTCACCGGACCTTCGCTCCCGCGTCCTTCTCCAAACCCCTGAAACCGCCGTGAAACGGTGTTTTCCCCCTTTGCCCCTTTCCACGGAAGCTGTGCAAGAGTCTGTGGATAAGCCTGTGGAGAAGTTGCCAAGGCCCTGCAACCGAAAGGGCCTTCAGCATCCTGCACCCCGCTTCAGCAGTGGCGATTCTGTTTTCAATAATATTGCTATTTTAGGTATGGCTCGAAGGAAATTGGCCGTTTCCTCCCGGTAGCGGCCCGCCCCCCAGCCGAAGGCCGGCGGCGGCCAGGGACCGCCTCACGGGGGGAACCATGCGGAGGACGCCGGCGGCCCGGCCCAGGACGTAGGCGGAGGAGGCCACCAGCGCCCCGACGCCGTCGAGGAGGACCACCCCCACGAAGAGGACCCCCACGATGCCGCCCACCTCCCAGAGGGTGGCCCAGGTGGCCGGCCGGGTGTCTCCCTCCACGACGAGGACCGCCCGCAGGAAGCCCAGGGCCAGCGTGAGGGCGGGTTGGAAGAGGAGAATCCGGGCCGCCGGCACCGCCAGCGCCGCCAGGTCCTCCCGGAGCCCCGAAACCCCCAGGAACCAGAAGCGGCTCAAGGGGGTGAAGACCAATACCGCGAAGAGGAACACCAGGACGGCCCCCAGCCTTCGGGCGAAGCGGAGGAGTTCCCCGTAGTGTTCCTTCCTCCGCCCGACCAGCGCGATGGTGACCTCCTGGTAGGCGATGCCGGCGCTCCCGAAGAGGAAGCCCAGGGCGTTCACCACCGGAAGGACCGCCAGCGATTCGAGGGCCATGCGGCTCCTGCCCAGGAAGAGGGTCACCAGGGGGTTGACCGCGAGAAAGAGGACCGCCGTCAGGGCCAGGGGAAAGTAGAAGCGCGCCATCTGGCCGTAGGTGAGGACCCCTTCCCCCCCGGGCGCCGCCCGAAGGGCCCTCAGCGTGCGGGCCGCCATGAGCCGGCTGGCGGCGGCCTCCGCCACGACGCCGCTGGAGAGGGCCGCCGCACCGGCCACCGCCCCGTCCACCCCGGCGATCCTCCCGAAAAAGACCATGGCGGCGCCCATGACGGTGAGGCGCACCACCGTCCCCGCCGTGACGAGCCTCGTTAGACCCCTCCGGATGACCACCCCGTTGTAGAAGCGGCGGAGCCCGATGGCCATGGGCCAGGGGAGAAGGACGAGGAGGGAGCGGTGGGCCAGGGAGGCCACATCGCCCGGAAGGCCTAGTACCCGCACGGCGAAGGCCGGAAAGACCCAGGGGAGGGCGAGGAGCGCCATCAAGAGGGTGCTCCCCCCCGCCAGGAGGACGTTGAAGTTGAAGAGCCTGCGGGTGCTCTCCCCGCCGGTGGCCAGCGCCGTGGCGGCGCTGAGCATCATGATGATGGGGGACTCGAAGAGCATGGCCAGGACGAAGGCTACCCCGTAGGCCGCCAGGTTGGCTTTGGGATTGGGAAGGCGCGCCATGAGGGCCGCGAGGTACGGCCCTTCCACGGCCATCATGAGCCACGTGAGGGCGAGAGGAGCCCAGAAGCGGAAGATCGCCTTCCCAGTGAGGGTTTTCCCTTCCTCGCCCACGGTACCGGTCCCTCCCGCGGAGGACCCTCCCGGCCCTTACGGAACGGGCCGCCCGCTGCAATGCGGGCGGCCCGCTCCTGGGGGACGCCGGGAGATCACCCGTTCTTCCGGACGAACTCCTCCATGAAGGAGACCAGGGTCTCGATCTGGGGAACGGTGACGGCGTTGTACATGGAAACGCGGATCCCGCCGAGGTCGCGGTAGCCCTTGAGGCCCACCATGCCGTTTTCCTTCGCCTCGGCGATGAACTTCTGGGTCAGCTCCTCCGTGGGCAGGAAGAAGTCCACGTTCATGTAGGAACGGTCTTCCTTCACCTGGACCCATGGCCGGTAGAAGCCCGCGTGGCGGTCGATGCAGCCGTAGAGGAGCTCCCCCTTCTTCAGGTTGTTCTTGTAGATCGCCTCGAGGCCGCCGATCTGCTTGTTGTAGGCCAGGACGTTCCTCAGGATGTAGATGGAGAAGCAGGGGGGCGTGTTGAAGAGGCTGTTCTTCTCCGCGTGGATCTTGTACCGCAGCATGGTGGGAAGCTTGTCGTTGCACATGGCGAGGAAGTCGTCCCGGATCAAGGCCACCACCAGACCCGAGGGGCCCAGGTTCTTCTGGGCGCCGGCGTAGATGAAGCCGAAGGGGCGGACGTCGAAGGGACGCCACATGAAGTCGCTGGACATGTCCGCCGCCAGCGGGATGCCGTGGGTGTCGGGCCACGTCTTCCACTGGGTCCCGTAGATGGTGTTGTTGGTGCAGATGTGGACGTAGGTCGAATCGTCGTGGATCTGGATCTCTTCGGGCCTGGGGAGCCGCTGAAACTTCTCCGCCTCGGTGGAGGCGGCCACCCGGGCGGCGTCACCGGCCACGAGGACGGCCTCCTTGTGGGCCTTCTTGGCCCAGGACCCGGTGATGATGTAGTCGGCCTTCCTCCCTCCCCACAAAATGTTCATGGGGAGCATGGCGAACTGCAGGTTCCCCCCTCCCTGAAGGAGAAGGACCTTGTAGTTGTCCGGCACGCCGAGGAGTTCCTTCACCAGGGCGATGGCCTCGTTGTGGACGGCGTCGTACTCCTTCGCCCGGTGGGAGATCTCCATCACCGACATGCCGGTCCCCTCGAAATCGAGGAGCTCGGCCTGGGCCCGTTCCAGCGCCGGCAGGGGCAGGCCCGCCGGCCCCGCGTAAAAGTTGATCACTCGCTTCGCCATCTTCATCTCCTCATCTTTCGGACCATTTCCCAAGACACGGCCTCTCTCCCGGCCTTTCTTTCCTCCCGTCCTCCCTGGAGGTCATTTCCTCTTCTTCAGGATTTCCACCACGATGTCGCCGATCCTCAGCAGGTTCTCCTTGGAGGAGGCCCCGATGTGGGGCGTCATCAGGACGTTGGGCGCCGAGAGGAGGGGGCAGTCCGGCGGCGGCGGGTCGCTGGGCCACACGTCGGTGCCGTAGGCCGCCACCTTGCCGCTGCGGAGGGCCTCCGCCAGGGCCGCCTCGTCGATCACCTTGGCCCTGCCGGTATTGATGAGGATCACGCCGTCCTTCATCTTGGCGATCATGGCCCCGTTCACCATCCCCCGGGTCTCGTCGGTCAGGGGGGTGTGGAAGGAGATGTAGTCGGAGGAGGCCAGCAGTTCATCCAGAGAGACCAGGCGGGCCACCGGGTGCTCCTTCAGGTAGGGGTCGAAGGCGAGGACCTGCATGCCGAAGGCGGCGGCCCGGCGGGCCACCTCCGTCCCGATCCGGCCCACGCCGAAGAGCCCCAACGTCTTCCCGAAGAGTTCGGTGCGCTTCAGCTCCTTCTTGAGCCACTTCCCTTCCTTCATGGAGTTGTGGGCCTCCACGAGGCGGTTGGGAATGGCCAGCATGAGGGCGAGGGCCAGCTCGGCCACCGCCACGGAGGAGGCCTCGGGGGTGTTGAGGACTTCGATGCCCCGGGCCTGGCAGGCGGCCCTGTCCACGTTGTCCAGGCCCACGCCGCCCCGGATGACGAGCTTCAGCCGGGGGGCCTTTTGGAGGAGATCCGGCGTGACCTTGGTCTTGGATCGGATGAGAAGGACCTCCGCCTCCTCCAGCCGGGCCATATCCTCGAAGACCTCTCCAAAGGGTGCCAGTCGGCCCGGAAGGGACTTGTCAAAAGCGTCCGCGATCAGGATCTTCATTTTCGACCCTCCTTGTCCTCCCCACGGAGACCACCGAGGTCAGAGAGCCCCCTGGCCCCGTGTGCTCGGTGCTCTCTGTGGCGAATCGTTCAGTCCTCGATCAAGCGCACGAGGAGGCCGCTGCGAAGCTTCGGTTCGAACCAGGTGGACTTGGGGGGCATGACCTCCCCCGCGTCGGCCACGGCCATGAGCTGGTCCAGGCTCGTGGGGTAAAGGGCGAAGGCGGCGGCCCACCCCTCCCTCACCCGCCTCTCCAGCTCGGCGGTGCCCCGGATACCCCCGACGAAGTCGATGCGCTTGTCGGTACGGGGGTCGGCGATGCCCAGGACGGGGGCCAGGAGGTTGTTCTGGAGGATGGAGACGTCGAGGCCTAGGACCGGGTGCCCCTCGGGGTAGGTGCCGGGCCGTGCGGCCAGGCGGTACCACCGCCCCCCGAGGTACATGCCGAAGCGGCCCGGCCCCTCGGGCTTCGGTGTGGCGGCCTCCGTCACTTCGAAGCGCTCTTCCACCCGGCGGAGGAACTCCTCGGGGGAGAGGCCCCCCAAATCCTTCACCACCCGGTTGTAGTCCAGAATCTGGAGCTGGTCGTGGGGAAAGACCACCGCCATGAAGAACTCCCACGGCTCTTCGCCGGTCCGGCTTCCGTAGCGGTTCCTGAGGGCCTGGCCGGTTCGGACGGCGGCGGCGGTCCGGTGGTGGCCGTCGGCGACGTAGAGGGCATCCACCTTCTCGGCGAAGAGGCGGGAGAGGGCCGCCATGTCCTCCTCGTCGGCCACCACCCACACGGTGTGGCCGAAGCCGTCGTCGGTGACGATGTCGTAGACGGGGTCGCAGGAACGGGTCCGGTCCACGATCTCGTCGATGCCGGGGACGGCCCGGTAGGTGAGGAAAACGGGCTCGGCGTTGGCGTTCTGCTCCATGACGTGCCGGGTCCGGTCGTCCTCCTTGTCCTTGCGGGTGTGCTCGTGGCGCTTGATGAGGCCCTCCTCGTACTCCTTGACGGAGCAGAGCCCCACGAGGCCGGCCTGGACGTGGTCCCCCATGCGCTGCTGGTAGACGTAGAAGCAGGGCTGGGGCTCCTTCTCCAGGACACCCTCGGCGATGAAGCGCCGGAGGTTCTCCACCCCCTTGGCGTAGACGCGGTCGTCGTACAGGGGAATGGAGGGGTCGAGGTCGATTTCGGGTTTGCCGACGTGGAGGAAGGAGTAGGGGTTACCCTTCGCCATCTCCCGGGCCTCTTCGGAGCTGATGACGTCGTAGGGGGGGCTGGCGATGCGCCCGGCGAGCTCTGGCCGGGGCCGGTAGGCACGGAACGGACGGAAGCGCGACATGGCAGGACGGGCCCTCTCGCGGGCGTGATTCGGAGTCGGATCCCGGGGCGCCCGCACCCGGCCCCGGGGCGGAAGGGGCCAGGATAGTCAAAGACATGAGCCCCTTCAAGCACCGGCCACCCCGGCGGCCGGCGGGGGGCTTTTCCCCCACCGCCGATCTTCTCCCGGCCGGGGGGGCTCCTCCCCCTCCGCTGGTGCTATACTTCCGCTCTCGGGGCCTGGGCTGCCCGTTCCCCATGGAGTCCACCATGTCCTTCTACGACGTGAAAAAGTGGGTGGTCAATCGGATCCCCGGGCGGCTGGTCCGGGTCTTTGCCGCGCCCTACGTCTCGGGCGACTCCCTGGAAAAGGGCTTGGCCACCGCCGACCGCCTCTTTCGGGAAAGAGGGATCCTCACGACCCTGGACGTCCTCGGCGAAGCCGAGAAGACGGAGGCCAGGGTGCGGAAGGCCGTGGAGAACTACCTTCGGGCCCTGGAGGCCATCAAAGACCGCCCCCACTGCACCCTCTCCATCAAGCCGGGCCACTTCGGCTTCTACGTCGACCCCGGCCTCTGCCGCCGGAACATCGAAGAGCTGGCCGCCGCCTGCCAGGCCGCCGGCCGGGGCCTCACCGTGGACATGGAGGACACGGACCTCACCGACTTCACCCTGGACCTCTACCGGGCCTTGAAGCCCCGCTACCCCATCCTGGGAACGGTCCTCCAGTCCAGGCTCTTCCGGACGCTGGACGACGTGGACCGCCTCGAGGGCCTCCAGGCCCACGTCCGGGCCTGCATCGGGATCTACAACGTTCCGGGGGACAAGGCCTTTACCAAGAAGCGGGAGATGAAGGAGAACCTCCTCCGCCTCATCGAGAAGCTCTTCGACGGCGGCCATTACGTCTGCATCGCGACCCACGACGTGGAGTACATCGCCCGGGCCCGGGACCTCATCGCCCGGAAGGGCATTCCCAAGGACCGCTACGAGTTCCAGATGCTCCTGGGGGTTCCCCGGGAGAAGCTCCACCGGGAGCTGGTGGCCTCGGGGGAGAAGGTTCGCCTCTACGTCCCCTTCGCCCTCGACTGGGACGACGCCATCGCCTACCTGCGGCGCAGGATGCTCGAAAGCCCTTCCATGAGCCTGCTGGTCCTGAAGAACCTCTTCTTCCGGGGCCACTGAGGGCCGAAGCCCCCTACCCTTCGGGGGGGCTCTCGGCGAAGAAGCGGGCCACATCCTCCTCCCGGCCCGTGAGGGGAAGGGGCGGGAGCGAGGAAAGCAGTACCCTTCCGTAGGCCTTGGTCCTCAGCCGGACGTCGAAGCAGGCCACCACTCCCCGGTCCCGGCGGGAGCGGATGAGCCGGCCCGCCCCTTGTTTCAGGAGGATGGCGGCGGCGGGGACCTGGTACTCCCGGAAGGGTTCCCGCCCGGCCTGGCGCAGGCGTTCGATCCTCGCCTTCACCAGGGGATCGTCGGGGACGGCGAAGGGGAGCTTGTCTAGAACCACCAGGGAGAGGGCCTCCCCCTGCACGTCCACCCCCTGCCAGAAGGAAGAGGTGGCCACCAGGACGCCGTTTCCCGCCGCCCGGAACCGGTCCAGGAGGACCCCCTTGGCTTCCTGCCCTTGGACGAAGAGGGGGTAGGGCAGGTCCGAGAGGGCCTCGGCGAGGAACTTCACCATCCGGTTGGAGGTGCAGAGGAGAAAGGCGCGGCCCCGGGAGTAGGAGAGGAGCCGCCGGACGGCCCCGAGCACCGCATCCGGGAAGCCGGGAGAGGTGGGGGGGGCGAACTCCTCCGGCACGTACAGGAGACCCTGCCGGCGAAAGTCGAAGGGGCTTTCGATGCGGAGCTCCCGGCATTCCTCCAGGAGGCCCAGCCGGTCCCGGAGGTAGGCGAAGGTGCCGCCGGTGGTGAGGGTGGCGGAGGTCAGCACCGCGGCCTCCAGCCTGGAGAAGAGGCTCTCCCTCAGGATGGGTCCCACGTCCACCGGGCTGGCCCCGAAGGTCACGTTGCGGGCCGACCGCTCCATCCAGCGGACGTAGCGGTCGTCGGTTCCCTGGAGGACGAAGTCCAGGGTCTCCCGCCAGGCGTCCAGCCGGCTCAGGAGACCCTCCTTTTCCGGCCCCAACTCGTGCTCCTCCTCCAGGGCCAGGGCGGCGGCGTCCAGGCTGGCGCCCATGCGGGCGGCGTGGGCCGCTTGCTCGGCGGTGAGGCTCCCCGGCTCCACCTCCTCCCGGACGCCCTCCTTGGTCCCGGAGAAGAGTCCGAAGAAGAGTCGCACCCGCTGAAGGGCCTCCGAGAGGCGGTCCCGGGTCTCCCCGGCGGCGGCCGGAAGGGCCTTCAGGGCGTCCTGGATCCACTCTTCGGCCATGCGCTGGCTGGCGGAAGCGCCGAAAAAGCTGGTTGCGGCCTCCTCGGCCTCGTGGGCCTCGTCGAGGACCAGCCGGCGAAAGTCGGGAAGGACCGCCGTTTCCCAGCGTCCCTTGAGGGCCAGGTCGGCGAAGAGCAGGTGGTGGTTGGTCACCACCAGGTGGGCCGCCTCCGCCTCCCGCCGAAGGCGGACCACGAAGCAATCCTGGAAGAGCGGGCACTTGGCCCCCAGGCAGCGGTCCGACCGGGCGTTGAGGTCCGCCCACAGGGGGAGTTCCTCCGGAATCCCCTCCCACTCGGCCTTGTCCCCCGTCGTGGTCTCCTCGGCCCAGGAGACGATCTTGTGGAAGAGGCGGGACTCGGCCCGGCTGTGGAGGAGGGGGTCCTGCAGGAAGCGGGAGTAGTAGTGGCGGCAGAGGTAGTTGGCGCGCCCCTTCACCACCACCACCCGGGCGGGCCTGCCCAGGAGCCTTTCCGCCAAGGGCAAGTCCTTCCGGGCCAGCTGCTCCTGGAGGGCCTTGGTGCGCGTGGCCACCACCACCCGGTGGGGCTGGAGGAGGGCGGGGAGGAGATAGGCCAGGCTCTTGCCGGTGCCGGTTCCCGCTTCCGCCAGGAGGATCCCACCTTCCCGTAGGGTATCGGCCACGGCCTCCGCCAGGGCCACCTGCCCGGGCCGGTGCTCGTAGAAGGGTTCCCGGGAGAGGGGCCCCCCGGGGCCGAGGAGCGCCTCGGGGCTCTGGAGCGTTCCTTCCCTCACCGCTCCCCCTCCGCGAAGGCCACGGCCCTTTCCGCGAACCAACGGGCCAGGGCCCGGGAGAAGGGAGAGCGGGGGGTGCGCTCCGGGTGCCACTGGACCCCCAAGACCCGCGGGTTCTCCAGGCTCTCGATGGCCTCCACCACCCCCCCCGGTCCCCAGGCGGTGGCCCGGAAGCCTTCGGCCACCCGCCCCACCGCCTGGTGGTGGGAGGAGGAGACGCGGATGTCCTGGGTGGCGTAGAGCCGGTGGATGAGGCTCCCCGGCTGGCACCTCAGGCGGTGGCGCGGGTTTGGGGAATCGGGGGCGAGCCTCCGGTGGAGGCCTTGGGGGTCTTCCAGGTGCCGGACGAGGGTGCCGCCCATGGCCACGTTGAGGGTCTGGCATCCCAGGCAGATCCCCAGCAGGGGAAGGCCCGCCTTGAGAGCGCGCCAGACCAGGGTGAACTCGAAGGCGGTCCTCTCGGGGTGGGAGAGCTTCTCCTGCCCTTCGGGGTCGGGGTCGGCCCCGTAGAAGGACGGCGGGATGTCCCCTCCTCCAGTGAGCACCAGCCCCGAGAGGCCCCGCAGCGAAGCCCCCTCGTCCCCGGGGAGGGCCGGCAGCACCACCGGCAGGAGGCCCGCCCTTCGGATCCAGGCCACGTAGGCCCGGTCCAGCACCAACCGCTCCCTTCCGCCGGGAAGCCTCTCCCAGTCGGCCGTGACACCTACCCGGACCACCCCCCGCCTCCCGGAGGAGCCCTCACTCCGCCGCCAGTTTGCGAACGGCGGCGGGGATCCCCGACCCGTCCCACCGGGCGGCTCCCTCCTGCCGGAGGGCGACCCGCCCCTGCCGGTCCAGGACCACGGTGGTGGGGATCACCGAAACACCGGCGGAGGAGGAGAAGGCCCCGTCGTCCATGTAGACGGGGAAGGAGCCCCCGGCCTTCCGCACGAAGGCGGGGACCGGATCGGCCGTTTGGTCCAGGGATACGGCGACGACCTCCGCGTCCCCCTTCCGGCGCGCCTCCTCGGCGTAACGGGCGAAAGCGGGAAACTCCTCCCGGCAGGGGGGACACCAGGTGGCCCAGAAGTGGAGGACCACCACCTTCCCCCGCAGGGAGGCGGGGACCAGGGGCGGCCCCCCCGAGGCCTCCTCCAGCGCCGGCGGGACCAGCACCGCTCCCCGGCGGGCGCTGAGAGCCGGCGCGGGGCCTCCGCCCTTTCCGAAGAGGAGGTACACCACCAGTACCAAGGCCGCAAGGCCCACCACCACCCAGAAGGGGGCCATGGAGCCTTCGGCCTGCCGACGGGAATTTGCCATGCTATCCTCCTCGGCCTATTATCCTCGACGGAGGAAGAAGGGGCAACTTCCGCGGCGTGGGCCTTCCTCCCTCGGTGGGCCGGGGCCGGCCGCGGCCGCGTGCTTGCGCGGCACGCCCCCGCCCCTTTCGGGAAGCGCCCGCCTGGTTTACAATGAAGGGTCAAGAGAGGGGCGCGGACCATGGCCAAAGGAATCGGTGACCTGGACTGGATCACGATCAAGTACAAGGACATCTACGCCCTCGTGGGGATTCTCCTGGCGCTGGTGGTGGTGTTGGGCGGCGGGTTCCTCTACATCCGGTGGAAGGGCAACCCCCAGATCCAGGCCGAACGCGCCCTCAGCCGGGCCCAGCGCCTGATCGACTCCCTCGACGGCGCCTCGTCCGACCCGGCCCTCATGCCCACCCTCAACCAGGCCAAGACCATGCTGGCCCAGGGGCGGTCCGAATACGCCGAGGGGAGGTACCCCAAGGCCCGCCAGATCGCGCTGGACATCATCGAGACCCTGAAGGACCTGCAGGCCTCTTCCCCCTCCGGGCAGAAGTACGCCACCCTGGTGGAGACCGAAGGGAACGTGGAGGTCAAGCGCACGGGACAGCACCTCTTCTCCTCCGCCAAGGAGCGGATGATCCTGGAAGACGGCGACATCGTCCGCACCGGCCAGAACAGCTTCGCCAAGATCAAGTACCACAACGGGCAGTTCCAGGTGGTGGCCCCCGACTCGCTGGTGGTCATCCAGTCCCTCTCCTCCACCCCCGACGGTGCCTCCCGGGTGGAGGTGGCCCTCAAGCAGGGCTTCGTGGAGACCCAGACGCCGGAGACCATGACCCCTAAGGACCAGAGCATCATCACCACCGACACCGCCAAGGTCCGCCCGGCTCCCGCTTCCCGGGTGGGCATCGCCCAGTCCCCCACGGGGGAGACCACCGCCTCCATCTTCGCCGGCGCCGGCGAGATCGAGTCGGGGGGGCGCACCCAGCGCGTGGAGGCGGGAACTTCCGGCGTGGTGGTCCGCGCTTCCGCTGGCACCGTCTCTGCCCCCGAGCCCCTGGTGGCCCCGCCGGTGGCCGATTTCCCAAAGGACCAGCAGATCCTGAGGGTGGAGGATCCCGTCCACACCCCCCTCACCTTCCAGTGGAAGGGGGGCTCCGGAGGCCCCGTCCGCTTCCAGCTCTCCGCCCGCCCCCTCTTCTCCTCCCTGGTGGCCCCCGACCAGGTCCTGAAGGAAAACCGCCTGACGGTGGAGGGCCTTCCGCCGGGGACCTACTACTGGCGCCTCAAGTCCGAATCGGGGGCCGAGAAGAGCTTCTGGTCTCCCATCTACCGCTTTCGGCTCCTCCAGATCTACCAGCGGCCTCGGATCCAGCGGGACCTCAAGCTCATCGTGGAAGCCACCCCCATAGGGGACGGGGTGATCCTGCAGGGCTCCACCGACCCGGGCGTCTCCGTCTCGGTGAACGACCTGGAGATCCCCGTCAACGCCGACGGCTCCTTCAGCAAGATCTACCTCTTCTCCGACGTGGGGACCCAGTCGGTGGTTGTCCGGGCCTTCGACGAAGAGGGCAACGAAAAGTTCTGGCGGAAGCAGTTCCAGTCGGTCTCCTACTGACCCCATGGCCTCCCGCCCCCCCACCCTTCGCCAGCGCCTCGCCGACCTCGAGCGGGCCCACCGGCAGAAGTCCGAGCAGCTCCGCCTGCTCAAGGAGGTGGTGCGGACGGCCAACTCCCTCCTGGAACCGGAAGCCCTGACGGCCTACATCATGGAGCGGGTCCAGCTCCTCGTGAAGACCGAAGCCTGGAGCCTCCTCCTCCTGGACGAGAGCGGACAGCACCTCGTCTTCCAGGAGGCCTTGGGAAGCCACGCCCAGGGGCTCAAAGACCTCCGGATCCCCGTGGGGCAGGGGGTGGCGGGACACGTGGCCGCCACCGGCCAGCCCTTGGTGATCCAGGACGTCCGCACGAGCCCCCTCTTTAACCCCGGCCTGGACCGCCTCACCGGCTTCACCACCCGTTCCATCCTCGCGGTTCCCCTCCGGAGCCGGGGAAAGACCCTCGGGGTCCTGGAGCTGATGAACAAGGCCCAGAGGGAGCCCTTCAGCGACGAGGACCTGGAGACGGTGGCCCTCTTCGCCGAGCCCGTGGCGGTGGCCCTCGAGAACGCCCTGCTCTTCCAGCGCGTCCGCCAGCTTTCCCTGGTGGACGACCTGACCCAGCTGTACAACTCCCGGTACCTCCGCCAGGCGCTGGAGGTGGAAATCACCCGGGGCCGGCGGTACAGCTACCCCGTCTCGGTCCTCTTCCTGGACCTGGACGGGTTCAAGCAGGTCAACGACCGGTACGGCCACCTGGTGGGCAGCGAGACCCTCAAGGTGGTGGGGGACATCCTCAAGCGGGGCGTCCGCAACGTGGACGTGGTGGTGCGGTACGGGGGGGACGAGTTCACGCTGATCCTCCCCAATACCGACGCCCCCGGCGCCCTCCTGGTGGCCGAGCGCCTGCGGCAGGCCATCCTCTCCCACGACTACCGCCAGAGTCCGGGGTACGACTTCACCCTCTCCGCCTCCTTCGGCATCGCCGCCTTCCCCGAGCACGGGGAGACCCCGGAAACGCTGATCCAGAGGGCCGACCAGGCCATGTACCGCGTGAAGGAATCCACCAAGAACCGTTGCCTCGTCTTCGAGTAGGAGCCCCCCATGCCCTTCAGCCTCCGTTCGCCCTTCTCCTTCCTCTCCAACGACCTCGCCATCGACCTGGGAACGGCCTACACCCTGGTGTACGTCAAGGGCAAGGGCATCGTGGTGCGGGAGCCCTCCATCGTCGCCCTCAACCAGAAGACCGGAAAGGTGGAGGCGGTGGGCACCGAGGCCAAGGAGATGCTGGGGCGCACGCCCGGAAACATCGTCGCCATCAAGCCCATGAAGGACGGCGTCATCGCCGACTTCGAACACACAGAGCGGATGCTGGACTACTTCATCAAGAAGGCCCACAACCGAAAGGTCATCGTGAGGCCCCGGATCGTCATCTGCATCCCCAGCCAGATCACCCAGGTGGAGAAGCGGGCCGTCCGCGACTCGGCCTACCGGGCCAAGGCCTCCTACGTGGCCATGGTGGAGGAGCCCATGGCCGCCGCCATTGGGGCGGGGATGCCCATCACCGAGCCCACCGGCAACATGATCGTGGACATCGGCGGCGGTACCACCGACGTCGCGGTCATCTCCATGGCCGGGATCGTGTACTCCCGCACGGTCCGGGTGGCCGGCAACGAGATGGACGAGGCGGTGATCCAGTTCATCAAGAAGAAGTACAACCTCCTCATCGGGGAACGGACGGCGGAGGAGATCAAGATCCGCATCGGCTCGGCCTACCCCCTGGAAAAGGAGGAAACCATGGAGGTCAAGGGCCGGGACCTGGTGGACGGCATCCCCAAAACCCTCGCGGTCACCTCCGAGGAGATCCGGGAGGCCCTCTCGGAGACGGTCTCCATCATCATCGACGCCGTCAAGCAGGCCCTGGAGCAGACGCCGCCGGAGCTGGCGGCGGACATCGTGGACCGGGGCATCGTCCTCACCGGCGGAGGAGCCCTCCTCCGGAACCTGGACAAACGGCTCCGGGAAGAGACGGGGCTTCCGGTCCTCATCGCCGACGACCCCCTCTCCTCGGTGGTGCTCGGGGCCGGCAGGATGCTGGACGACTTCGAGCTCCTCAAACGGGTCGCCCTCGACTGATGGCCTCCCCTCCCCTCTCCCGCCGGCCCCTGTTCCTGGCGATCCTCTTGGCGGGAGGCTTCGTGGTGGCCCTGACCCTCCAGGTGCGGCGGGGAGAGCGGTCCCTCCTGGGACAGGCGGCCCTCACCCTCTTCGGCCCGGTCCTCAGCGCCTTTGATGGCGCCTCCCGCTTCGTCCGGGAGGGCTGGGACGCCTGGATCTACCAGCACGACGCGGTGCTGCGCTCCGAACGGCTGGAGGCCGAAAACCGGGAATTGAAGGCCCGCATGCTCCTGGGACGCCACCTGGAGGAGGAGAACCGCGCCCTCCGGGAGCTCCTCCGGGCCGCCCCCCCACCTCGGATGGAGCCCTCCGCCGTTCGTGTCTTCACGCGGTTCGGGGCTCCCTTCGGCCGGTACTTCCTCGTCTCCTCCCCCCTTCCCCTTCCGGACGACACCCCCCTCTTCACCGAACGGGGCCTCCTGGGCCGGGTGAAGGGCCGGGTGGGCACGCTGTACCGGGTGGTGGCCGCCACCGACCCCTCCAGCGCCGCCGGGGTCGCCTCGGAGCGCACCGGCGTCAAGGGGGTGGCGGTGGGAGCCGGCGACCGCATCCTGGTGCGGTACGTTTCCAACGAAGCGGACGTCCAGACGGGAGACGTCTTCGCCACCTCCGGGGAGGACGGCCTCTTCCCTCCCGGCCTTCGGGTGGGAACGGTGGAGGAGGTGGCCGACGGAGGGGACTACCTGAAGAGGATCCGCCTCCGGCCGGCGGTGGATCCCCAGGGCCTCCGGTGGGCCCTGGCGCTGAGGCCCCATGCGTAGCCGCCTCCTCGCCCCCCTTCTCTTGACCGCCGCCGCCGTGGCCCTCCAGGCCCTCCTGCCACTGGGGTGGGGGGATGCCAACGCCGCCGACCCCCTCCTGGCCCTCCTGGCGGTCCTGGCCCTCCGCCAGGGACGGGTGGCGGGGACCCTCTGGGGGGCCCTCCTGGGCACCCTGCGGGACGCCTTCGTCATGCCGTACATCGGCTTCCACGGCGCCGCCTACACCCTGCTGGGGCACTTCCTGGGGTGGGTCGGGCAGCGGGTGGTGATCCAGGGGGTCTTCCCCCTTTTCTTCTTCGCCGCGGCGTCCTATGTTGGTGACGGGGCGCTGGTAGCCGCCCTCTTTCTCCTTCTGGGGCTTTCGCTCCCGCCGGGGCTGTGGCTGGCCGGGCTGGTGGGCGCCCTCCTCACGGGTGTCACGGCGGCGATGCTGGAAGGGCTGGCCTCCCGGCTCTACCCGAGGGAAGGATGATGGACCGGACCGACCATCCCGACTTCGAAGCCAAGGTGACCTTTCTGAGGTTCGCCACGGCCCTCCTCTTCCTCGTTTTCGGCGTACGCCTCTTCTACCTCCAGATCATGCAGGGGGCGACCTACCGGACCCTGGCGGAGAACAACTACACGAGGACCATCGTCATGCGGAGCCCCCGGGGGATCATCACCGACCGCAACGGGCGCCTCCTCTGCCGGAACCGCATCTCCTTCTCCCTGGTCCTCGACAC
The DNA here is from genome assembly GCA_049968315.1 of Acidobacteriota bacterium. Classification (GTDB taxonomy): domain Bacteria; phylum Acidobacteriota; class UBA4820; order UBA4820; family DSQY01; genus JBFLVU01. Next base: position 3,797 of record JBMFRA010000009.1, on the reverse strand, counting down.
GGCCAAGGAAGGCTCCCTGGAGAGAACCGTCGCCTCCATGAACCGGATCCTGGGGCTGGCCATGACCGAGGCGGAGGTGAAGGCGGCCTTGAAGCGTTCGCCGGTCCCCAGCCTGGCCGTTCTGGCCCGGGACGTGCCCCCCGATTGGCTCCAGAAGGTGGAGACCCACCCCGACGAGCTGAAGATGCTGCGGGTGGAGACGGAACTCCGGAGGGACTACCCCAACGGCACCCTGGCCAGCCACGCCGTGGGGTACGTGGGGCTCCTCTCGGAGGAGGAGGCGGCGGCCCTCCAGGTCCGGGACCCCGACCCCTTCATCGAAGTGGGAAAGGCCGGCGTGGAGAAGACCGCCAATGCCGTCCTCATGGGGGAAAACGGCCGGCGCACCGCCCAGGTGAACGCCATGGGGCGGGAGGTGGAGGATCCCCGCCTGCGCCTCCCCGGCGTGGGCATCCAGAAGGAGCCGGTCCCCGGGAAGCCCGTTCGCTTGAATCTGGACCTCGAACTCCAGCGGATCCTCACCGAGGCCTTCGGAGAGGAAACGGGGGCCGCCGTCTTCATGAACCCCTTTACCGGCGAAATCCTCGCCTGGGTCAGCGTCCCCGGCTTCGACCCCAACCTCTTCTCCCACACCGTATCGGTGAAGGACTGGCAGGCCCTGGCGGAGGACCCCCGCCACCCCCTGCTGAACCGGCCCATCCAGGGCAGCTACCCCGCCGGCTCCACCTTCAAGCCCTTCGTGGCCCTGGTGGGGCTGGAGGAGGGGCTCCTCACCCCCGGGACCACCTTCTACTGCCCGGGGGGGTGGGACTACGGCGGCCACACCTTCCACTGCTGGGCCAAGGGGGGACACGGGAGCGTCGACCTCCTGACGGCCATCCAGAATTCCTGCAACGTCTTCTTCTACCACGCGGGAGACCGGGTGGGCATCGATCGCCTGGCCAAATGGGGCGCCCTCTTCGGCCTGGGGGGCCGCACGGGCGTGGACCTCCCGGGGGAGGGATCGGGGGTCCTCCCGTCCCCCGCCTGGAAGCGCTCCCGCAACATGGGCCCCTGGTACCCCGGAGAAACGCTACCCGTCAGCATCGGCCAGGGCTACCTCACGGTCACCCCCCTCCAGCTCCTCTCCTTCTACGCCACCATCGCCACGGGGGGGAAGCGCTACCAGCCGCGCCTCCTCTCGGGGGAGCCACGGCTCCTCAGCGCGGTGGAGGTTTCCCCCTCCACCCTGGAGGTGGTCCGGGAGGGACTGGAACGGGTGGTCACCAGCGGGACGGGGAAGGCCTGCCACATCCCCGGCCTCACCGTCTGCGCCAAGACGGGAACCGCCCAGGTGGTGGAGGCCAGCGCCGGCAAGGACACCAAGCTCCTGGACAAGGCCATCCGCGACCACGCCTGGTTCGCCGGCTTCGCCCCCCGGGAGAACCCGCAGGTGGCCTTCGTGGTTCTCGTGGAACACGGCGGCCACGGGGGCGACGTGGGGGCCAAGATCGCCCGGGCGGGACTGGAGTACCTCTTTTTCGGAAAGAAACCCGGTGAAGAAGCGGAGCCCGCGCCGGGCCCCGCCCCGCTCCAGGCCCGGGGCGGCGCTCCTTCTCCGGCGGAGGGCTGAGCGGTGCGGGAAGCGCTGGAACGTTCCCTCCTTGGAGACCGGGTGACCACGGCGGTCTTCCTCCTTCTCCTCGCCTTCGGCACCCTCATGGTGCGCTCGGCCACCTTCGGCACCCGCTACGCCGCCCTGGGGGAACGGCAGATCCTCTACGCCGGCATCGCGCTGGCGGTCTTCGCCCTGGCCTCCCTCGTCCCCTACTCCATCTGGTTCGAGTACGGCTACCTCCTCTACGCCGGGAGCCTCGTCGCCCTGCTGGTGGTCCTGGTGGCGGGGCGCACCATCGCCGGATCCCGCTCCTGGCTCTACCTGGGCCCCATCGGATTCCAGCCCTCCGAGCTGGCCAAGGCCGCCGCGGCCGTCGCCTGTGCCACCGTCATCCGGGACCTTCCCGACAAGGGGCTGGAGGGGCGGCAGGTCGCCCTCCTGTGGGGAATCGTCGCCCTCCCCATGGTTCTCACCCTCCTCCAGCCGGACTTCGGCACGGCCACGACCTTCCTCCCCATCGCCGCCGCCGTCCTCTACTTCGCCCGATTCCCTCTGGCCCGAATTCTCAAGTGGGGCGGGTTCGTCCTGGTGGGGGTCCTCCTCCTCTTCGCCCTGGGGTGGTTCACCTTTCTCAAGCCGTACCAGAAGGACCGGATCCTGACCTTTCTGGACCCCGCCCACGACCCCCGGGGGGCCGGCTACCAGGTGGCCCAGGCCCGCATCGCCGTGGGTTCGGGAGAGCTGTGGGGAAAGGGCCTCTTCTCGGGAACCCAGAACCGCATGAACTTCCTCCCGGCCCCCCACACCGACTTCATCTTCGGGGTGGTGGCCGAGGAGACCGGCTTCCTGGGAAGCACCGGCATCTTGGGAGCCTTCCTGCTCCTCCTCGGCCGCTTCCTCTCCACCCTTCGCGTGGCCCGGGACGCCGAGGGGCGGTTCCTGGTGCTGGCGGTCTTCGCCCTCCTGGTCTACCACCTCCTCGTCAACGTGGGGATGGTGCTGGGGCTCCTGCCCACCACCGGTATCCCCCTTCCTTTCCTCTCCTACGGAGGATCTTTCCTCGTCAGCACCTCCTTCCTCGTGGGGCTGGCCGGAAACGTGCGGTCTCGGAGGTACCTCGGGTGAAGGAGCTCTACGGGCGGCAGGCGGCCCTCTCCTGGGTGGGGGAGGCGGGACAATCGCGCATCGGGGCCTCCACGGTGGCGGTGGTGGGGGTGGGGGCCCTGGGCTGCGCCTCTTCGGCCCTCCTGGCCCGGGCCGGTGTCGGCACCCTCCTCCTGGTGGACCGGGACCACGTGGAGTTCGGCAACCTCCAGCGCCAGATCCTCTTCGCCTGGAGCGACGCCGAGGAGCGCCTCCCCAAGGCCGTGGCCGCGGCGCGCCGTCTCGGAGAGATCCGCCCCGGATTGCATGTGGAGGCCGTCTCCGCCGACCTCGACGGCGACCTGGCCCGGGACCTCTTCCGCCGGGCGGACCTCGTCCTCGACGGGACGGACAACTTCGAAACCCGCTACCTGCTGAACGACGCCGCCGTGGAAGCCCGAAAGCCCTGGATCTACGCCGGCGCCGTCTCCACCTACGGCAGCGTGGCGGCGGTCTTCCCCGGCGACGGGCCCTGCCTCCGCTGCCTCTTTCCCGATCCGCCGCCCCCCGGCAGCGCCCCCACCTGCGAGACGGCGGGGATCCTGGGCCCCGCCGCCACCGCCGTGGCCTCTCTGCAGGCGGCGGAGGCCCTGAAGATCCTGGCGGGAAGGCGGGACCTCTGCATCCCAGGGATCCTCACCCTGGACCTCTTGGAGGGATCCCTCTCCCAGGTGGAGGCGCCCCGGCTTTCCGACTGCCCCTGCTGCGGCGAGGGCCGCCTGGACTTCCTCGACGAGCGGGGTACCAGCCGGACCCACCGCCTCTGCGGGCGCGACGGCGTCATGGTCCTCGCCCCCCGCGGCACCCGTCTGGACCTCGCCGCGCTGGAGGGCCGCCTCAGGCCCTTCGGCCCCGTCTTCCGCAACCCCTACCTCCTCCAGACCGAGTGGGAGGGCCACCCCGTCACCCTCTACGCCGACGGCCGCGCCCTCATCCAGAAGACCGGCGACCCCGCCCGGGCCCGGGCCCTCTACGCCCGGTACTTGGGGATGTAAGGCCCCACATTGCTGTCCGAGATCGTTTTGGGCAACGGTTTTCCGCATGTTGCCCAAGCGAA
>JBMFRA010000008.1:0-65586 GCA_049968315.1 Acidobacteriota bacterium | reverse complement strand
CCAACTCCTTGGCCCATTTCCGCCCAGCCCGGGAAAACGCCGGCGCGGGCCGGCCCTCTGGAGGCTGAGGTGGAGCGCCGCCTCCGCCGAGGACCACCCCCGTTCCGGCTGTGGGCCGCCCTGGCCCCCGCGGCGGCGGCCCCCGCTGGCCTGGCCACCCTTTACTTTGGCCTCCTCTCCGGGGACCCCTCCGCACGGCTCCTTTACGGTGCCGCCAAGGCCTTCCTCCTCCTTTGGCCGCTGGCGGCCTCCCGCCTCCTGCTGGAAGAGAGGGGCTTCCCCCGCTGGGACGGAGACTTCTCCGCCCGGGGGCCCTGCCTCCGGGCCTTGGGGGAAGGGCTGGCCTCGGGGCTGGCGCTGGGCGTGCTCCTGTGGGTCCTTTCGCGGACGGTCTTGGCGGGCACCCTGGCCGCCGCCGCCCCAGTCCTTCGGCAGAAGGCGCTCGAATTCGGCGTGGCGGGACACTACGGCCTCTTTGCGGTGGCGGCCTCCCTCTTCCACGCCACGGCGGAGGAGTACTACTGGCGATGGTTCCTCTTCGGAAGGCTTCGCCGCCTCTGGCCCCCCTGGGCCGCCCACGGGGGGGCCGCCGCGGCCTTCGCCGCGCACCACGTCCTCGTCGCGGCGGTACTGCTTCCCGGCGGGCCAGGAGTCCTCCTGGGCGGGGCCACCGGTCTTGCCGGCCTCTTTTGGAGCCTTCTCTACGCCCGTCACCGGAACCTGGTGGGGGCCTGGGCCAGCCACCTGTCGGCGGACCTCTCCCTCTTCGCCGTCGGCTGGCGGCTGCTCGCCCCTTGAGCCCTCCGGGGGGAAGGGCCGGAAAGAAGCCCCGGTCCCAAGGATCCGGAAAAGGGCAGGTGGGCCCGCGGAAACCCAGGAGCCCCGCCCCAAGAGGCCCCTCGGCGCAGAGAACCCTTGGTTTCTGGCCCAGGGTTCCCGGCCGCTTTCCCGGCTTCCAAGGCCGTGGCTCCGGCGCCCTTGCCGCTCGCATTGGGGACGGTCAAAATGGGGGAGAGAGGAGGGAGACATGGAAAAGGCAGCACGGCGCGCCGGACTTGTGGTCTTGGTTGTAGCGGTGGCGCTTACGGCGTTGGGGCAGGAGGCACCGCCCGTCCCCCGGGAAGGTGCGGCCCGGGAGATTGTGCTCCACCAGCCCTTTGCCCGAGGGGAGGCCTTCGAGATGGTCTTCGACCTCCAGGGTTCGGGGAAGGGCACCTTCGGCATCGGCGAGGCGACCTCGGGCTCCAGCCACAAGGTCTCCTTCCACCTCCAGGGCAAGGCCCGGGTCCTTTCGGTGACCGACCGCGGCGAGCCCTCCCTCATGCTCTTCCAGGTGGCCACCGCCCGCCTTTGGCAGGAGGACAAGGAGAGGGCCCTGGACCTCGACGGCGCGGAGCTGGGCATCTCCTTCCCCGGCGGCAAGCCCCGCTTCGTCCGCCGGGACGGCAAGGAGCTTCCCAAGGAACTTCTCGGCCTCCTACCCCAGGCCTTCCCCGCCCCCGATGCGTTGGACGAGGACGCCCTGTTGGGCCCCGGCCGGCCGGTGGCCCCCGGCGAGAGCTGGAGCCTCTCCCCCGAGAGGCTGGCCCAAGCGATCTTTCCCAAGGATCAGGAGGAGATGGCCAAGTCGGCCCGCCTGGAGGGTACGGCCACCTACGTCGGCGAAGAGGCCTGGGAGGGCCAGCCCGGCCTCGTCCTCCGCACGAGGGTGAAGGCCAGCGAACTCAAGATTCCCAAGTTCGTGGGAACCTTCGGCGTCGAGGTCACTGAGGATCTCTGGATCGCCGCCGACCGTGCCTCCCACCGCTCCCGGCGAACCACTACGACGGTGACGGACCTGTGGGGAAAGATCCTCTCGGGGGACGGCAAGTCCGTGGACATCAAGAGCAAGGAGACGCTCACCGTGCAGGTGGAGATCCGGTAGGGGGCCCTACGGCTCCTCCCCCCAGACCTCCGCCTCGAACCACTCCACCCGGGTGCCAGGGTCCCGCCAGGCCTCCTCCGGGAGGCCGGCCTTGAGGCACGTGTGGCGTAGGAACTCCTCCCGGTCCCACCCCCACTCGGGGGCCACCTGGGGGAGGAGGAGCCCCTTGCGGCTCCCCCGGGTCACGATGAGGCCGTGGCGGCCCACCTCGATCCGGCGGAGGTCGGGAACGGGCTCGGGGACGGTGAGGGCGGAGATTTCGAAACGGAGGCGGGGTAGTTCCGAAAGGCGCACCGCCGGAAAGCGGGGGTCCTCCACCGCCGCCGCCACGGCCATGCGGACCACCGTCTCGTCCAGGGGGCCCGCCGGAAGGATCGTGCCGATGCAGCCCCGCAGGTCTCCCTCCCCCGTTTTTAGGGTGACGAAAGCCCCCCGGGGTTCGGGGGCCAGATCGGGGTAGTCCTTGCCCTTGCGGAGCCGGCGCCCTTCCCCGAGGAAGGTCTCCACAGAGCGGCGGGCCAGGGCCAGGAGCTCCCGGCGGACCTCCGCCGGGATGGCTCCGGCGCCCTCAGACGGCAATGAGCTCACCGAACTCGGGGATGGTCCGCTTCAATTCGCCGTAGACCCCCTGGTAGAGCGTGTACACGGCGCTGGGGCAGCCGTGGCAGGCCCCCACCAGGCGGACCTTCAGGTTGGGCTCGGCGATCTCCACGATCTCGATGTCCCCGCCGTCCATCTGCAGGGCCGGACGGATGCGGGCGATGACCTCCCGGACGCGGGTCTCGAAACTTTCGGCCATGGGTGTTCCTCCTCCAGGGGCCAGCATAGCGCCGAAGGGGGCCGGAGGGGAGAGCCCCCCCGGTTCCGGGGGGAGGGTCAGCGGCTTTTCAACCAGCGGTCGTAGCGGGCCTGGGCCTCCCGGATCCCCCGGCGGTAGATCCTTCGCCGCAGCACCTCGCCCTTCTGCTGGGAGCGGAGAGCCTGCGGGCCGGCGTTGTACACCACCAGTGCCTCCTCGAGCCCGCCGTACCGGCGTTGGAGGTCCGCCAGGTAGGCAAAGCCCAACCGGAGGTTGACCTCCGGGTCGAAGAGGCTGGCCCCCTGCAGGGACACCCCCTCCTGGGCCGCCACCCGGCGGGCGGTGGCCGGCAGGATCTGCATGAGGCCCACCGCCCCCTGGGGGGAGACGGCCCCCACCTCGAAGGCGCTCTCGCGCTCGATGAGGCTCACGATGAAAGCGGGGTCGTAGCCGTACCGGGCCCGCACCTCCTCGATGGCCGCCACCGTCCGGTCGAAGAGGGGGCGGGGCCACCGCTGGCGGCAGTCGGCCAGGGCCTTGGTCAGAAGGATCTCCGCCGGGAAGAGGTTCCCCCGGCAAAGGTACGCCTTGGGTGACGGCTGGGCCGATTGGGCGGCCCATTGGGCGGGCTTGCTCCACACGTTGACGAGGAAGAGGCCCGCGGCGGCCGCAGAGAGGGCCGCGACATGTTCCAGAAAGCCTTTCTTCCGTCCGATCATGGAGTTAGCTTACCACAGCCCCCTCGGACGGTCAAGGCGGAGGCCTTCAGGGCCCGGCGGCGAAGCGGGCCGCCCCCCCCGGCAGGACCTCCGGAGCCACCAGGACGAAGGGCTCGGAGGCCAGGGGCCGGAGGTACTCGTACTCCGCGTAGAGGCGCGCCAGCTCTGGCGGGAGGGCCGCCGTCTGGCGGAGCCGGGCCAGGCTGTCGGCGTCGCTCTGCAGGAAGGCCTCCAGGAAGTTCTTGGGCCGGGGCAGGACGCGGACCTTCACCCGCTGGTCCTTGGGAATGCCGGCCTTCTCCCGGGCGAGGTCCAGGGCTTCGGAAATCCCGCCGAGCCGGTCCACCAGGCCGAGCTTCCGGGCGTCCTCGCCGGTCCAGATGCGGCCCTGGGCCACCCGGTCAACCTCGTCGAAGGAGAGGTGCCGCCCCTCGGCGGCCTTGGCGACGAAATCGCGGTAGAAGGCGCCCATGTGCTCCATCAGGAGGGCCTCCTGTTCGGGGGAGAAGCGGACCGAGGCGCTGAGCATGTCGGCGTTGGCTCCCCGCTTCATCACCTCCTCCCGGTAGTCGATCCAGTCGTAGAGGCCCCTGAGGACGAATTTTCCGGTGACGACCCCGATGGAGCCGGTGATGGTCCCTGGCTGGGCCACGATGCCGTCGGCCCCCATGGAGATGTAGTACCCGCCGGAGGCCGCCACGTCGGACATGGATACGACCACCGGCTTGCTCTTGCGGAGCACCTGGACCTGGCGCCAGATGACGTCGGAGGCCAGGCCTGAGCCTCCGGGGCTGTCCACCCGCAGCACCACCGCCGACACGTCCCGGTCCTCCCCCGCCTTCCGGAGCCACTTCACCACCGTGTCGGAGCCGATGTTGCCGCCGGAGGCCGCCTGGGTACCGTCCCCCTCGCCGGAGACGATGCCCCCGCTGGCGATCACCAGGGCGATGGTCTTCCGGGCCCCCCGGGAGGGGTCCACCCGGCGGTCCTTGAGGTAGGCCTCCAGGGAGACGTGGTTCCACTTCTCCCCGTTGCCGTTGGCCTTGCGGAGTTCCGCTTCCACCTGGTCCCTGTAGAGGAGGTCGTCCACCAGCCCCTTGGCCTTCAACTCGGGCCCCCAGAAGAAGCCGCGGTCCACCAGGCCCCGGACGGCCTCCGGGGAGAGCTTCCGTCCCTGTGCCACCCCCTCGACCATCTGGCCGTACAGGCTGTCGAGCACCGCGTTCATGGCCTCGCGGTGGGCCTCGGACATCTCCTTGCGCATGAAGCTGTCGGAGTAGGACTTGTAGGCGCCGATGTGGTAGAGCTGGGGCTCTACCTTGAGCTTGTCCAGAACGCCCCGGTAGAAGGGCACCTCCGCCAGAAGCCCGGTGAGCATCAGGCTCCCGGACGGGGGGGCGAGAACCCGGTCCGCCGAGGCCGCCAGGTAGTAGCCCCCGTTTCCGGCGCTCTCGAAGTAGGCCCAGACGGGTTTGCCGCTCTTCTTGAAGCGGCGCAGGGCATCGGCCATCTCCTGAATCTTGCCGAAGCCCGCCGGAACGGACCCGACCTCGACCAGCACCGATTTGATCCGGTCGTCCTGGGCCGCCCGGTCGAGGGCCTCCTCCACCTCGTAGACCGAGTAGACCTTCACGTGGAAGAGCTGGGTCATCAGCGGGTCGGGGGACAGCTCCTGGAGGGGCCGGTCGAAGCTCACCACCAGGGTGCTGTCGGGCTTGACGGCGACGGCGGGACCCTTCATCAGGGACGAGAGGCCCGCCGCCACCAGCAGGACTCCGAGGACCAGGGCGGCCAGGACAACCAGGAGGGCGATGAGGCCCCAGCGGACGCGGCGGGGCGGCGGGACGTTGACGGGCTCGTTCATGGACGCGCTCCTCTCCAACGAAGGTGAAACGAAAGCGGGCCCCTCAAAGTTTCGGACCTCCCCCCTTCAGGGCGGCCTCCAGCCGGGAGAGGGGCCACTCCAGCAGACGGGCGGTCCGGCGGCGGTCCCCCCCGCAGAGGCGCAGGAGTTCCCGGGCGCGCCACCGTTCCTCCTCCTGGAGCCACCGTTCGGGGTCGGGGGTGGACTCGGGCGCCGGCGGCGGGCTTTCGGAGGAGGGCGACGCCTCCAGAGCCAACAGGGCTGGGCCCACCCGCCCGTCGGGGGGGGCCAGGATGGCGGCCCGCTCCAGACGGTTCATGAGTTCCCGCACGTTGCCGGGCCACCGGTACGCCGCCAGGGCCCTGTGGGCCTCCTCCGAAAGGGTCAGCTCCGGCCTCCCGGTTTCCTTTCGGAAGAGGCCGAGGAAGTGCTCCGCCAAGAGGGGGATGTCCTCGGGGCGCTCCCGAAGCGGCGGAATTCGGATGGGAAAGGCGCCGAGGCGGTAGTAGAGGTCCTCCCGGAAGGCCCCCTCCCGGACCATGGCGGAGAGGTCCCGGTGGGTGGCGCAGATGACCCGCACGTCCACCTGGATGGGGCGGGCGGAGCCCACCCGGGTGAAGGTCTTCTCCTCGATGACGCGGAGGAGCTTGGCCTGGAGGGCGGGCCCCATCTCGCCGATCTCGTCGAGGAACAGGGTCCCCCCGTGGGCGTACTCCACCTTTCCCACGGCGGCGGCGTGCGCCCCGGTGAAGGCCCCCTTCTCGTGGCCGAAGAGCTCGTTCTCCAGAAGGCTTTCGGGGATGGCGGCGCAGTTGACGGCCACGAAGGGGTGGTCCCGGCGGGGGCCCGCCGCGTGGATGGCCCGGGCGAAGAGTTCCTTGCCCACCCCCGTCTCGCCGAGAAGGAGGCAGGTGGCGGAGGTGGGCGCCACCCGGGCGGCCTGCTCCTGCGCGGCCCGAAGGACGGCGCTTCGGCCGAGGATCGGGCGGAAGGCGGCGAGGCGCTCGGCGTCCATGGCCCGGACCTCTTCCAGGCGGTCCCGCCGGGAAGCCTGGAGGACCCGCTGGACCACCAGGAGGAGGTGCCCGGGGTCCACCGGCTTCTGGAGGAAATCGGCGGCCCCCCCCTTCATGGCGGCCACCGCCGACTCCACCGAACCGTAGGCGGTGAGGAGCACCACCGGCACCAGGGGCCACCGCTCCCGGCTGGCCTTCAGCAGTTCCAGGCCGTCGTGGTGGGGGAGCTTCAGGTCGAAGAGCCCCAGGTCGTACCCCCCGGCCTCGACCCGTTGGAGGCCCGCCCGCCCGTCGGGTGCCTCCAGGACCTCGTAGCCCTCGCGGGCCAGGACTTCCGAAAGGGCCCTGCGGAGGCCCGCCCGGTCCTCCGCCAGCAGGAGGCGCCCCCTCACGGCCTGCCCCCCGGCAGCCGGCGTAGGGCCTCCTCCACCTCTTTCCGGCGCCCTTCCGCGGCGGCCAGCTCCCTCCGGAGCACCGCCTGGACCTCCTGGAGGGTCCCCACGTCGAGGGCCAGCATCTCCCGGAGGAGGAGTTCGGTGCTGTAGCTTCCCTCCAGGGAGCGGAGCCGCTCCCGGAGCTCTCCGATACGGACGTCGAGCCCCTGCCGTTCCAGCTCCAGGGCCTTCCGGCGGGTCTCCGCCGCCTCCCGTACCGGGTCGGCGCCCTCTAGGTCGTAGAGCAGGTCGAAGTCCTTCTCCCACTGGAGGGCCAGGCCGGAGGACCCCTCCCGGGCCGCCGCCGGCGGCGGCGTCTCCTGGCTCCATGGGGGAACCGCTGGGACGGCTGCCAGCAGGAAGGCCGAGAGGACCGGAGAGAGGGCGCGTCGCATGGGCCCAGTATACCCACCCCGCCGCGGCGGGCGAAGCCCCTCCCCAGCCTTCCCCGTTGGCCGTATCATGGAGGGGGAGGCTTCGTTGGAGACGCGAATCGACGCCGGATCCCGCCTGAAGGGAACCCTCGAGACCGCCGACGATCTCCTTCTGGAGGGTGTCCTCGTGGGGGAGGTCCGCTCCACGGCCCGGGTCGTCATCGCCCGGGGGGCACGGCTGGAGGGGCCCCTCTCCGCCCGGGATGTGGAGGTGGGGGGGACGGTGGAAGGTCCCGTCACCGCCACCGGGTGGGTGGCCATTCGGAGCGGCGGGCGGGTGGCGGGGGACATCCGGGCCGGCCATATCCTCGTGGAGGACGGCGCCGTGGTCCAGGGGCGGGTCCTCGCGGGGGAGACCTCCGGCGGGGGGCGCTGAGATGGCGGAGGGCCCGCACCTCCTCACCACCTGGCAGGCCGCCCGCTACTGCGGCGTGAGCCCCTACACCGTCCGAAACTGGGTGAACAGCGGGCGCCTTCGTGCCTTCCGGACCCCCGGAGGCCACCGGCGGATCCGGCGGCAGGATCTGGACGCCTTCCTGGAGGCCCACGCCATGCCCCTGCCCGCCGAATTCCGGGCGGGGGGACGCCGCCTCCTCTTCCTGGTGGCCCCGGGGCAGCGGGGCCTGGCGGAGGCGGCGGCCCGGTGGAGCCCCGACTTCGAGGTGGAGGTCCCCTCCTCGGCCTTCGAGGCGGGCTTCGCCTTCCTGGCCTTCCGCCCCCACTTCGTCCTGGTGGACCTCTCGGACCGCCGGTGGGACGGCCTGGAGGTCTGCCGCCGGCTCTACCGCTCGGCGGAGACGGCGAGCGTCCGAGTGGCCGTCCTCCTCCCCTCGGAGGACGCCGAGACGCTGGAAGCCTTGGAGGAATCGGGGGTGCAGGGCCACTTCACCCTTCCGGTGGAACCGGCCCTTCTCCGCCGCTACCTGCGGAAGCTCTTCCCCCACTGTCGGTGGAGGCCCCAACGGCGGCGGAACGGGCCCCCTGCCCCGTAAGGCGGCCGTAGAGGAGGAGGTAGGCCTCGGCCATCCGGTCCATTCCGAAGTCCAGGGAGCGCTCCCGGGCCCGGGCCGCGAGGCTCACGGCCAGCTCCCGGTCCTCGAGGAGGCGGAGGATGGCCCGGGCCAGGGCCCGGGAGTCCCCAGGGGGGACGAGGAGGGCCTCCCGGCCCTCCCGAAGGACCTCCTCCGTGCCCCCCACCCGGGTGGCCACCACCGGCACCCCCGAGGCCGCCGCCTCCTTGACCGCCCCGGGGGACCCCTCGCCGGAAAGGGAGGGCAGGACCAGGAGGTCCAGGGAGGCGAAGAAGTCTCGAAGGTCTTGGAGGTGGCCGAGAAAGCGGACCGGCAGGCCCCGCCGCCGCGCCTGTTCCTCCAGCTCCCGCCGCAGGGAGCCCTCTCCCGCCAGCAGGACCACCAGGTGCGGTTGCACCTCCGACAGGCCGGCCAGGGCCTCGAAGAGGACGGCGTGGCCCTTGTGGGGGGCCAGGGCCGCCGCCACCCCCAAGACCCGGTCCCCCCCCGAGAGTCCCAGGCGCCGGCGCGCCTCCTCCCGGGACGGCAGCGGGAGGAGCCGCCCGAGATCCACCGCGCTGTGGATCACCCGAAGGCGGTCCGCCGGGACCCCCGCCGCCGCCAGTTGCCCGGCGATGGCGCCGCTCACCGCCACCACCGCCGAGGCCCTCCGGTACTTCCAGCGGGAGAGGGGGCCCCGGAGGGGGAAGGAGACCCGGCGGGTGGCCACCACCGGAAGGCCCCCCCAAAACCCCGCCACCAGGGCCGGGGTGAGGGCGTGGGCCGTGTGGGCGTGGAGGAGGGCCACCCCCTCCCGCCGGGCCCACCGGAGGATCCTGAAGGCGGCAACGGGGTCGGCCTCCCCCCGGAGGGACCAGGGGAGGACGGGGATCCCCCCCTCCGCCGCCAGCCGGGCCAGGGGCGCCCCCGGGGGGGCGGCGAGGAGCGGTGCGTAACCCCGGCGGGCCAGCTCCCGGAGGAGGCCCAGGGTCTGTACCTCCCCCCCCCGGTAGGACCGCTCCGTGTTGAGGTGGAGAACCCGGGGGGGGCTTGGGGCCATGGGCGGTCAGAGGGTGGGGTAGAGCGCCAGGATCCGGGCGACGTAGCGCTGGGTCTCGGGGATGGGTGGTACGGCCTGGATCGCCTGGACCCTGCGGATTCCGGCGTTGTAGGCCGCCAGGGTGAGCTCCAGGTCTCCCTGAAAGGCATCGAGGAGCCACCTCAGGTAGCGGACGCCGCCCTGGATGTTCTCCTCCGGCGAGAAGGGGTCCTTCACCCCCAGGTCGGCCTGGGTGGAAGGCATGAGCTGCATGAGCCCCTGGGCGCCCTTGGGGGAGACGGCCCGGGGGTTGAAGTTGGATTCCACCCGGATGAGGGCCGCCACCAGCTTCCAGTCCACCTGGTTTTCCTGGCAGGCCCGGGCGATGATCTCCCGGTAGGGCAGGGAGGGCGGGAGGGGCTTCTCCGGTTCCCGCTCCTCGGGCGGGGGGACGTACCCCTCGAAGCGCTGGAGGATCTCTTCCTCCGGGACCCCAAGCCTTCCGCCGCCGGGAAGGACGAGAACCAGGAGCCCCTCGTCCCGTTCCACCCGTTCCACCACCAGGGAGCGCTCCGACCGGAAGACCACCAGCTCCATGCCGTGGGCGGCGGCGGAGGCCACCAGCAGGCCGAGGGCCGTCACGAGGCGGGCGGTCCTCACGCCAGCTCCCCCAGGGAGGCGAAGAAACGGTCGTAGCCGGAGGGGTAGAAGGTGGCCCGTCCGGGGTCCAGGACGAAGCCGGCGGCCTCCGACGGGGAAATCCCCTTGAAGATCAGCGAAAGGGAAGCCTTCTCCACGCTCTCCCGCTGGAGAAAGGCCCCCAGGGTGGCCAACATCCCGTAGGTGAGCCCTCCGGGACCTGCCTCTCCTTCGGCCCGGGAACCCTTCCACCGCCGAAAGACCTGGGTCAGAAGCCCCGGGCGGGCCGGTTCCACCCCGTTGTACTTGACGAAGAGCGCCCGGTAGGCCGCCTGCTGGGAGGCGGGAACGTACTCCAGGAGGGCGAGGGAGGGAGAGGCGGGGTCGGCGGTGAAGGCCAGGGCGGCGTAGACCCTGGGGCGGTCCCATTTGACGGCGGGGTCCAGCGGTTCCAGGGCGCTTCCCACCAGGAGGCCGTAGCGGGGATCGATCCGGAAGAGGACGGGAAGGTTCCGGCCCCGGAAAAAGCGGCCGAGGCGGAGGACCAACTCCCTGAGCGGGCGGGCGTAGCGCCCCTCCCCCTTCACCAGGAGGTAGGCCTCCCGCGTCTGGGTCAGGGCGTCCCGTTCCTCCAAGAGGTAGAGGGACAGGGGCGAGGCCTCGCCGGGGACGGGGCTCCAGGAGGCCGAGAGGAGGGCCTCCTTAAGGGCGGACGGTGCGGGGAGAAGGCCGGGCCTCTCCCGGAGGCCCAGGGCCGCCAGAAAGTCCGCCAGGGGAATTCCCTCGTAGCGCAGGGTGGAACCTTCGGCCAACGTCGCCTCCCGTTCCAGCATACCCCCGCCCGGGACCCCCCTCCAACCCCCTTCCTTGACAACCGGCGGGGCCTTGCCTACCGTAGGGCCATGGTTCGCGGCGGAAACTCCATCGAGGAGCGGGTCGGGGATGCGAAGGCGGCCCTGGAGGCGGCGGCCCGCCGGGCCGGGAGGGCCCCCGGAGAGGTGGTCCTCATGGCCGCCGTGAAGGGACGGACCGCCGCCCAAGTGGAGGCGGCCGCCCGGGCGGGGGTCGATTGTTTCGGAGAAAACCGGGTCCAGGAGGGGGAGGGCCACGCCCGGGCCCTGGGGCCGGACTTCTTCCGTTCCCGACGCTTCCACTTCATCGGGCGCCTGCAGGCCAACAAGGCCCGCCGGGCGCTGCGCCTCTTCCACAGCCTGGACACCGTGGATTCGGAGGAGCTGGCCCTCCGGCTCTCCCGGATCGCCGGCGAGGAGCGGCTCCAGCGGGAGGTCATGCTGGAGGTGAACCTCGGCGAGGAGTCCCAGAAGGGGGGCGTCGCCCCCGGGGAGGCCGTCTCCTTGGCCCGGTTGGTCCTTTCCCTCCCCAACCTGAGCCTGACGGGGCTTCTGGGAGTCCCCCCCTACGATCCCGATCCGGAAGCCTCCCGCCCCCACTTCCGCCGCCTTCGGTCCCTTTTCGAGGAGATCCTCGGCCTTCACCCCCAACGGGAGGCCTTCCGATGGCTCTCCATGGGGATGAGCCACGACTTCGAGGTGGCCGTGGAGGAGGGCGCAACCCTGGTGCGCCTGGGTACGTCCCTCTTCGGCCCCCGGGAGGCTTGAATGACCACGCGCAAACCCCTGTCCCCCATCGAGGTCCAGTCGGCCACCTTCCGCCGGGTCTTCCGGGGTTTCGACCCCGACGAGGTCCAGCTCTTCCTCCAGGCCGCCGCCGAGTCCTACCAGGCCCTCACCTTGGAGAACCAGCGGCTCCTCAAGGACAAGGAACACCTGGAGGCCGCCCTGGAGGAGTTCCGCCACCGGGAGGGGCTCCTGCGGGAGGCCCTCTACACCGCCCAGAAGGTTTCCGACGACCTGAAGGCCCAGGCCTTGCGGGAGGCCCAGAGCACCGTCCAGGAGGCGGAAATCAAGGGCCAGGCCCTGATCCAGCAGGCCCAGCTCCGGGCCACCGCCATCGAACGCCAGATCCTGGACCTGCGCACCGAGCGCCGGGCGCTGGTCCAGGGCCTCCAGGATCTGGTCTCCCGCCTTTCGGCCCTGGTGGAGGCCCTCTCGGAGGAGGAGAAGCGGGAGAACGTGGCCACGCTGGGCCGGGAATCCTGATGGGCGCCGACTTCGACCTCTTGGTGGGCCCCATCGGGTGCCTGGTGACCTGCGCTGGGGAAGCGCCCCGGCGCGGGCCCGCCGCTTCGGAGCTGCCGGCCCTCGGGGAGGGGGCCCTGGGGATCCGAAACGGGCGGGTGGCCTTCGCGGGGCCCTGGAGGGAGGTCCGCGGCGCCTCCGCCGCCCACCGCCTGGAGGCTCCCCGGGCAACGGTCCTTCCGGGCCTGGTGGACCCCCACACCCACGTTCCCTTCCTCGGCGACCGCGCCCACGAGCTGGCCCTACGCCTGAAGGGCGCCACCTACATGGAGATCGCCCGGGCCGGTGGCGGAATTCTCTCCACCATGGAGGCGGTGCGGGCGGCTCCGGAAGAGGAGCTCCTGGGGGCCGGGGGGGACCTGGCCCGGCGCTTCCTCCGGCACGGCGTCACGGCCTTCGAGGCCAAGAGCGGATACGGCCTCTGCCGCGAGGCGGAACTCAAACAGCTCCGGGTGATCGCCGCTCTGGATCGCCGGGGCCCCCAGCGGGTGGTGGCCACCTTCCTGGGCGCCCACTTCGTGCCGCCGGAGTTCCGCCATTCCCCGGAGGCCTACGTGGACCTTCTCTGCGGGGAGATCCTGCCGGAGGTGGCGGCCCTGGGGCTCGCCCGCTTCTGCGACGTCTTCTGCGAGGAGGGGGCCTTTACGCCGGAGCAGTCCCGCCGCATCCTCCTGGAGGCAAAGGCCCTCGGCCTCCTCCCCCGCCTCCACGCCGACGAGATCGTGGACACCGGCGGGGCGGCCCTGGCGGCGGAGGTGGGGGCCGTGAGCGCCGACCACCTCATGGCCGTTTCCCCCGAGGGAATCGCCGCCCTGGCCCGGGAGGGGGTCGTGGCCACCCTCCTGCCTGGAACCTCCTTCTACCTCCGCAAGGCCTTCGCGCCGGCCCGGGCCCTCCTGGAGGGCGGGTGCGCCGTGGCCCTCTCCACCGACTGCAACCCCGGCTCGTCCTACACCACCAACCTCTGGGAAGCCGTGACCCTCGCCGTCTTCGGCATGGGGCTCCTCCCGGAGGAGGCCATCTGGGGGGTGACCCTCAACGCCGCCTACGCCCTTCGGATCCACGGCGAGGCCGGCTCCCTCGAGGAGGGCAAGCGGGCCGACTTCACCCTCTGGGACCGCCCCGATTACCTGCACCTCTTCTACCCTTACGGCGAAGGCGGCCTCCGGGCGGTCTACATCGGGGGCGTCCCCGCCTGGACGGCCCCCTGAGAAGGAGACAGCGTTCATGAAGCGCCTCGCCGTCGTCCTCGCCGCCGGTCTCGGCACCCGCATGAAGTCCCCCCGGGCCAAGGTCCTCCACCCGCTCCTGGGGCGCCCCCTGCTGGCCCACCTGCTGGAGGCCCTCTCCCGGCTGGAGCCCTCGAGGATCTTCGTCGTGGCCGGCCACCAGCGCGACGAGGTGGTCCCCCTGGCGGAGGCCTTCGGCGCCGTGCCCGTGATCCAGGAGCCCCAGCTCGGGACCGGACACGCCCTCTCCCTCTGCCGCGAACCGCTGGAGGCCGAGGGGGAGGCGGAGGTGCTGGTGGTTCCGGGGGACGCCCCGCTGCTGCCCATGGACGAGTTGGCAGGGTTCTGGGGTGGCTTCACCGCCTCCCGGCTTCCGGCGGCGGTGGTCTCCATGGTCCTTCCGGAGCCGGGGACCTACGGGCGCGTGCTGCGGGAAGGGGAACGCCTCCGGGCCATCCGGGAGGCCAAGGACTGCTCCCCGGAGGAGCGCGCCATCCCCGAGGTCAACACCGGCGTGTACTTCCTCCGGTCCCCCGAGGTTTTTTCCCTCCTCTCGGCCATCGGCCGGAACAACGCCCAACGGGAGTACTACCTCACCGACCTCTTCGCCCTGCTCCACCGAGAGGGAAGGCCGGCGGTCCTCTTCCGGACCTCCGATCCCGAGGCCTTTCTGGGCATCAACAGCCAGCGGGAACTGGCCCGGGCCAACGCCCGCCTGCGGGCCTCCCTGGTGGAGGCCTGGATGGACGCCGGCGTCACCGTCCTGGACCCCGGCACCACCTGGATCGAGCCCGCCGTGCGCCTGGCGCCGGGGGTTCTGCTCCACCCCTTCGTCCGCCTTCAGGGGACGACCCGCCTGGATGAGGGCGTGGAGGTGCGGAGTTTCTCCGTCCTCTCCGATACGGAAGTGGGCGCGGGGACCCTCGTGAAGGAACACTGCGTCCTTGAAAAGACCGCCGTGGGGCCCCGGTGCATCGTGGGCCCCTTCAGCCGGACCCGGGAGGGGACCGTCCTGGGGGAGGGCGTCCACCTGGGGAACTTCGTCGAGACCAAGAAGGCGGCCCTGGGGCGCGGGGTCAAGGCCAACCACCTCTCCTACCTGGGGGATGCCACCGTGGGCGCCGGATCCAACATCGGCGCCGGAACCATCACCTGCAACTACGACGGCGAGAAGAAACACCGGACCGTCCTGGGGGAACGGGTCTTCGTGGGCAGCGATACCCAGCTCGTCGCCCCCGTCACCGTGGGCGACGGGGCCTACATCGGCGCGGGAACCACGGTGACCCATGCGGTCCCGCCGGGGGCCCTGGCGGTTTCCCGGGTTCCCCAGCGCAACATCGAAGGGTGGGTGGCCCGGAAGAAGAAGGGCCCCAAGGGGCCGGAGGCCTCTTCCCCTCCGGAGGGGAACCCGGGGAGCTGACGGGAGGGAACCATGTGCGGCATCGTGGGTTACATCGGGCCCAAGGACCCCGTCCCCATCCTGATGGAGGGGCTCAGAAGGCTGGAGTACCGGGGGTACGATTCGGCGGGGCTGGCGGTCTTCGACGGTTCGGCCCTGCGGACGGAGCGGGCCGCCGGGAAGATCCTCCACCTGGAAGAGAAGCTGCGCCTCAACCCCCTCAAGGGCGTCTACGGCCTGGGCCACACCCGGTGGGCCACCCACGGGCGCCCCACCGAGGAGAACGCCCACCCCCACACCGACTGCAAGGGGGAGGTGGTGGTGGTCCACAACGGGATCATCGAGAACTACCTCGCGCTCAAGGAAGAACTCCTGGCCCGCGGCCACCGCTTCCGAACGGAGACCGACACGGAGGTGGTGGCCCACCTCCTGGAAGAGCAGGGGGACGACCTGGAGGCGGCCATGGGGGCCGTGGCCCGCCGGCTGACGGGAATCTTCGCCCTCGCCGCCGTGAGCACCCGGAACCCCTTCCGCATCGTGGCCGCCCGCCAGGGCCCCCCGCTGGTGGTGGGGCTGGGGAACGGGGAGAACTTCGTGGCCAGCGACATCCCCGCCATCCTGGCCCACACCCGGGAGATGGTCTTTCTGGACGACGGCGAGATGGCGGTGGTGGAGGCCGGCTCCGCCCGCTTCACCGACTTCTCCGGCCGCCCGAGGACCAAGGCCCCCACCCGCATCACCTGGGACCCGATCCAGGCGGAGAAGGCGGGGTTCAAGCACTTCATGCAGAAGGAGATCTTCGAGCAGCCGCGGGCGGTGGCCGACACCTTGGTGGGAAGGATCTCCCTGGACCGCGGCCAGGTCTGCCTGGAGGAGGTGGAGGTCGGCCGGGAGGTCCTCGCTTCGGTGGAGCGGGTGGTCCTGGTGGCCTGCGGCACCTCCTGGCACGCCGCCCTCTGCGCCCGGTACATGATCGAGGGACTGGCCCGCCTCCACGCCGAGGTGGACTACGGATCGGAGTTCCGCTACCGGGACCCCCTGGTGGATTCCCGGACGCTCTGCATCTTCATCTCCCAGTCGGGGGAGACGGCGGACACCCTCGCCGCCCTGCGGGAGGCCAAGGCCAAGGGGGCCCACACGCTGGCCGTCTGCAACGTGGTGGGGAGCATGCTCACCCGGGAGGCGGAGGGGACCCTCTACACCCACGCGGGACCGGAGATCAGCGTGGCCTCCACCAAGGCCTTCACCACCCAGCTCACCGCCCTGGCCCTTCTGGCCCTCCACCTGGGGGAGGTCCGGGGGACCCTCTCCGCCGAGGCCCTGCGCCGGCGCCTGGCGTCCCTGAACCAGATCTCCTCCCTCATGGAGCAGGCCCTGGCCCTGGAACCCCAGGTGGAGGAGGCCGCCCGCAAATACCACCGGTACAAGGACTTTCTCTACCTTGGGCGGGGCATCCAGTACCCCATCGCCCTGGAGGGGGCCCTCAAGCTCAAGGAGATCTCCTACATCCACGCCGAGGGGTACCCCTCGGGGGAGATGAAGCACGGCCCCATCGCCCTCATCGACGAAAACCTCCCCGTGGTGGCCGTGGCCCCCCGGGACGAGGTCTACGGGAAGCTGCTCTCCAACCTGGAGGAGGTGAAGGCCCGGGAGGGCAAGGTCCTGGCCGTCTGCAACGAGGCCGACGCCCGCCTGAGGACCCTGGCCGACGAGGTCTTCCTGGTGCCGGAGACCGACCCGCTCTTCATGCCCATCCTGACGGTCGTCCCGCTGCAGTTGCTGGCCTACCACGTGGCGGTCACGCGGGGAGCCGACGTGGACCAACCCCGCAACCTGGCCAAGAGCGTGACGGTGGAGTGAAGGCCCTCAGACGACGAGGCGCCGGCGCTTCGCCGCCATGCGGCGCTCGATCTCCCGCCGGGTCCGGGGGGCCCGGGTCAGGAGGCGGCACCCCGTCTCCGTGACCAGCACGTCGTCCTCGATCCGTACGCCCAGGGCCTCCCGGGCGATGTAGACCCCCGGCTCCACGGTGATGACGACCCCCGGTTCCAGGGGCCGGTCGTAGGGACCAGGGTCGTGGGCCTCCAGACCCAGGTAATGGCTGGTTCCGTGGAAGAAGTGGGCCTCGTGGCCACCCTTTCGGATGACCGATGCGGCCGCTTCGTGGACCTCCCGCGTGGTGGCCCCCGGCTTGGCCGCGGCCAGGGCGGCGTCGTGGGCCTCGAGGACCAGGTCGTAGATCTCCGCCTGGCGGCGGGTGAAACGCCCGGAGACGGGGAAGGTCCGCGTCTCGTCGGCGCAGTACTGGTCCACCCTGGCCCCCATGTCGCAGACCACCAGGTCCCCCTCCTCCATCCGCCGGTCGTTGCGGCCGTAGTGAAGCAGGCAGCTGTTGGGGCCGGAACCCACGATGGTGGCGAAGGCCCGGTCCCGGGCGCCCGATGCGGTGAAGACGTACTCCGCCAGGGCCTGGGCCTCGTACTCCGCCATGCCGGGCCGGAGGTGGCGGAGGAGGGCTTCGTGGGCGGCGTCGGTCACCGCCGCCGCACGCTCCATGGCGGCGATCTCCGCCGGGTCCTTCACCCGCCGAAGCTCGCCCAGGAGCCGGCCCGCGTGGTGGACCTCCAGGTAGGGGTGGCGCTCCAGGAGCCGGCGGGCCAGGGGGTGGTCGGGCCGGGGATCGGGGGCGTCCATGGGAAAGTCCAGAAAAAGCAGTTCCGCCTGCCGGAGGGGACGGGCCAGCGCCTCCTCCGCCTGGTGGGCGTAGAGGATCCGGTCGAACCCCGTGGCCTTCTGGAGCCGCCGGCGGCGGGCGTCGGGTGCCGCCTCGGGGGTGAGGCCGCCGGGGTCGGGGCCAGGCCCCTTCCACCGGTCCTTGGCGGGGTCGGGCAGGGGCAAGAGGAGGATCTCCTCCGCCCGGTCCCCACCCAAGGCCACGAGGAGGGCCGCCCCCTCCACCACCAGACCGGTGAGGTAGTAGAAGTTGGGGGAGACCCGGAAGCCGTCCAGGCCCGCCTCTTCGCCGGCGAAGAGGGCGGCGATCCCCGGCCTGCCGGCGGCCCGTTCCAGGAGCTTCTTCCGGAAGGCCTCCCGGCGCCGGGCCAGCACCGCCGGCGACACCCGGGGACCGATCCCCCGTGCGGCCGGGGCCCTCACCGGGGTTCCTCCCCGGCGGCCTTCTTCTCGGGCTTCTCCGGCGGCGGAGCACCCTTCTCCTGGAGCCGCAGGGTCCCCTCGAGGAACCCTCCGTCCATCACCGTCAGGAGGGGCGCCGTGAGGGTCAGCTCGCCCACCACCCGGCCTTTGGGGTGGACCTCCACCGGCCCCTTCACCAGGGCCTTGCCCTCCAGGCGGCCGTAGACCACCAGGGAATTGACCTCCACCTCCCCGGAGACCTTGCCCTTCTCCCCCACCACCAGGCGGTCGGAGCGGAGGATCTTCCCTTTGAACTCTCCGTCCACGCGGAAGGTCTGGGTGAAGGTCAGCGTCCCCTCCACCGTTACCCCTTCTCCCAGCATGCCGCCCACCTGGACGGCGTCGGAGACCTTCTTTCCCATCATGGGGTCCTCCTCCTCTCGCCGAGAAGCCGCTCGTAGAGCCCCTGCAACTCCTCTTCGTTGCGGAAGGCCACCTCCAGGCGCCCGCCCTTCCCCCGGCGCCGGATGGTGACGGGAAGCCCCAGGTGGCGGCTCAGGGTCTTCTCCGCCGCGGCGGTGTCCGGGTCGCTTCTCCGCTCAGGGGCGGCCGCCTTGGCGGGGAGCTGGAAGGCCTCCGCCTCCCGGACCGAAAGGCCCCTGCGAAGGATGGCCTCCAGGAGGGCGGCCTGCTCCTCCCGGCGCCGCCGGGAGAGGAGGGCCTTGGCGTGGCCCACGGTGAGGCGCCCTTCCTCCAGGGCCCGGAGGGCCGGCTCGGGGAGGTGGAGGAGCCGAAGCACGTTGGCCACCGTAGCCCGGTCCTTCCCCACCTTTCGGGCCACCTCCTCCTGGGTCAGCCCCAGATCCTCCACCAGGAGCCGGTAGGCCCGGGCCTCCTCCACGGGGTTGAGGTCCGCCCTCTGGAGGTTTTCCACCAGCGCCAGTTCCAGCAACTGGGGATCGGCGGCCTCCCGGACCAGGACAGGGACACGGTGGAGGCCGGCCTGCTGGGCCGCCCGCCACCGGCGCTCCCCGGCGATGATCTCGTAGCCCCCGTCGGCGGGGCGCACCAGGATGGGCTGGAGGATCCCGTTCTCGGCGATGGAGCGCGCCAGCTCGTCCAGGGCCTCCGAATCGAAGGCGGTGCGGGGCTGCCGGGGGTTGGGCTTCAGGCGGTGGATCTCCACCTCGAGGACCCGCTTGGCTTCGGGACCCGGCGCGCCGATGAGGGCGTCCAGGCCCCGTCCCAGGACGTTCTTAGGGTTCATGGGAGAGGAACTCCTTGGCCACGTGCAGGTAGGCCTGGGCCCCCCGGGAGGCCACATCGTACAGGAGGGCCGGCTTTCCGAAGGAGGGGGCCTCGGCGAGCTTGACGTTGCGGGGGATGGAGGCCCGGAAGACCCGCCCCCCGAAGAAGCGCTGGACCTCGGCGGAGACCTGGCGGGCGAGGTTGGTCCGCTCGTCCACCATGGTGAGGAGGACGCCGGTGACGGCCAGCTCGGGGTTGAGGGACTCGCGGACCCGTTCCAGGGTACGCAGGAGGAGCGAAACCCCCTCCATGGCGAAGAACTCCGCCTGGATGGGGATGAGCACCCCGTCCGCCGCCACCAGGGCGTTGAGGGTGAGCAGGCCCAGGGAGGGGGGGCAGTCCACCAGGATGTAGTCGTAGCGGTCCTTGAGGGGCCCCAGGAGGTTCCGGAGGACGAACTCCCGCTGGGGAACCCCGGCCAGTTCTACCTCGGCCCCCGCCAGGGAGACGGCTCCGGGAAGGAGCTGGAGGTTGGGCAGGCCGCAGGACACTAGCACTTCCTCCGGGCCGGCGGAGCCCGAGAGGCACCCGTAGACGTTCCGGCCGTCGGGGGAGGACACCCCCAGCCCCGACGTACAGTTGGATTGGGGGTCGAAGTCCACCAGAAGGATCCGCTTTTCCGCGGCGGCCAAGGAGGCTCCCAAGTTGATGACGGTGGTGGTCTTTCCGACCCCGCCCTTTTGGTTGGCGACGGCGATGATGGTTCCCACGGCGCTCCTCCCGGCGCATTGTGCCATACCGGAAGGCCGAGGGAAAGACGCCGGGGTCGAATCCCGCCCCGGCCCTCCCGCCGGGCTCTCAGCCTCCGGATGTTCCACGTGGAACACGGCCGGCCAAAAGGACCACCCCGGCCCCCGGGCAGGGGTGCTCCTCCGCCGCAAGGCCCAATCCGCCGAAGATTTCCCGGCAGGCTTCGAGGCGCGCCCCGCCGGTCCACACCAGCAGGACCCCCCCCGGCTCCAGCGCCGAGGCCAGCCGCCGGAAGGTCCCCTTTCGGGGGAAGATCCCGCGGAGGGTCGCCGCACGCCAGCGCTCCCCGCTCCGGAGGACCTCCTCCGCCGGACGGGCCCGGACCTCCCAGGCCAGGTTCAGCCGCCGGGCCACCTCCTCCAGGAAGACCGCCTTGGCCGGCGCCGGTTCGGCCAGCACCCACGAAAGGCGCGGGCGGGCCAGGGCGAGGGGGAGGGCGGGGATGCCGCCCCCCGATCCGACGTCCAGGACCCGCCCTTCCTCCGGGAGAAAGGGAAGGGCCAGCCGCGAGGGGGCGACCCCCCGCTCCAGGACCTCCCGGCGGCTGCGGAAGGCGGTGAGGCCCGCCGCGCGGTTCCAGGCGAAGAGGAGATCCAGGTAGGCCTCGAGGCGCGGGTCATTCTCCATGGGAGCCTCCGCGGTCCAGGGCGTAGTGGAGCCGGAGGAGCGCCGCCGGCGTCATCCCCGGGATCCGCGAGGCCTGGTCCAGGTTGGCGGGGGCCACCCGCTGCAGCACTTCCCGCACCTCCCGGCTGAGGCCCGGCAGGGCCCCGAAGTCGAAACCGGGGGGGATGCGGGTCCGCCGCGCCGCCAGGAGGCGCCGGGCCTCGGCCCGGGCCCGCTCCCGGTAGCCCTCCCCCTTCACCTCCGACTCCACGTAGAGGACCTCCCACCGGTCGAGGGCCCGAAGCTCCGGCGGGTGGACCGGCAGGTCCTCCATCCCGACTTGGGGACGGGAGAGGATCCGGGCCAGGGAAAGGACCTCCCCCCCCACCTCCACCCGGGTCTCCTCCAGGGTGCGCCGCGCCGCCGCCACCCGCCGCTCCCGTTCCTGGAGGCGCTTCCGGTCCCCGGGAGGGCAAAGGCCGTCGGCGGCGGTACGGGGCAGGAGCCGCCGGTAGGCGCTGTGGCGGTCCAGGAGGAGCCGGTACTCCGCCCGGGAGGTGAGCATGCGGTAAGGCTCGGTAACGCCCCGGGTCACCAGGTCGTCCACCATCACCCCCAGGTAGGCCTCCTCCCGCCCCAGCACGAAGGGCTCCTCCCCCCGGAGGGCCCTGGCGGCGTTGAGGCCCGCCCAGAACCCCAGCGCCGCCGCCTCCTCGTACCCCGTGGTCCCCACCACCTGCCCCGCCAGGTAGAGGCCCGCCACGCCCTTGGCTTCCAGGGTCAGCCGGAGCGCCGTCGGATCCACCGCGTCGTACTCCACGGCGTAGCCGTACCGGACGATGCGGGCCTCCTCCAGGCCGGGGATGGAGCGGACCACCGCCTCCTGGACGTCCCGCGGGAGGGACGTGGAGATTCCGTTGGGGTAGACCTCCTCGCTGCCGAGGCCGTCGGGCTCCAGGAAGACCTGGTGGCTCTCGTTGTGGGGAAAGCGCACCACCTTGTCCTCGATGGAGGGGCAGTACCGGGGGCCCCGCCCCTGGATGGCCCCAGAGAAGAGGGGCGACCGGTGGAGGTTGGCCAGGATGATGCGGCGCGTCTCCTCCGTGGTCCGGGTCAGGTGGCAGGGAACCTGCGGGAGCGCCGGAAAGGGCTCGGAGAGGAGGGAAAAGGGCTCGGGGGCCGGGTCCCCCGGCTGGGGGAGGGTGCGCTCCCATTGGATGGAGCGGCGGTGGAGCCGGGGGGGAGTTCCCGTCTTGAGCCGAATCAGGGGAAGCCCCGCCGCCCGGAGGGAACGGGAGAGGTCTTCGGCGGCGAACTCCCCCACGCGGCCCCCGGCGGTCCGCTCTTCCCCCACGTGGAGCAGGCCGCCCAGAAAGGTCCCCGCCGTGACCACCACCACCCGGGCCCGGAGCTCCGTGCCGTCTTCCAGGCCCACGCCGTGAACCCTCCCCCCCGACAGGAGGAGGTCCCGGACCCGGCCCTCCCGGAGCCTGAGCCCCGCCGTCTTCTCAAGGGCCTCCGCCACCGCCCGGGCGTAGGCCTCCCGGTCGTTCTGGCTTCGCAGCCCCTGGACCGCCGGCCCCTTGCTGGCGTTCAGCAGCCGGAAGTGGATGCCGGTCCCGTCGGCCGCCCGGGCCATGAGGCCCCCCAGGGCGTCCAGCTCCCGCACGAGGTGCCCCTTCCCCAGCCCGCCGATGGAGGGGTTGCAGGACATGCGCCCCACGGCCTTCAGGGAATCGGTGACCAGGACGGTATCGAGGCCCTTGAGGGCCAGCACGCGGGCCGCCTCCGCCCCCGCGTGCCCGCCGCCCACCACCACCGCGTCGCAGGTCTCCTTCGCCATGGCACCATTGAACCACAGGGGATACGGGCCGGGGAAAGCCCGCCCCCGCCCCCTGCAGGCCCGGGGCCTGCGGCGCGGCGGCGGTCACTTTCCAATGCAGAAGCGGGAAAAGATCCGCCCGTAGAGGTCGTCGGGTCTTCCCTCCCCGAAGAGGGCCTCCTCCACGGCCCGCCGGGCGCGGGCCAACGCGTCGGCGGCCACCTCGATCCCCGCCCCCCCCGCCAGGTCGCCCTCCGCCTCCCCGAGGGCCCGCCGAAGGCGCCCTACCGCCTCCGCCTGCCGCAGGGAGACCGGTCCCGCCTCCACCCGAGGGAGCTGCCCCCGGAGCCAGCGCCCCATCTCCCGGACCAGCGCGGCGAGCCCCTCCCCCGTCCGGGCGCTGAGCCGAAGGTGCCCCGGAGGGACCGGACCCACAAAGAGGTCGCCCTTGTTGCCGGCGATCCAGCGGGGCGGGGCCGGGAGGATCCGGAGGGCCCGTTGGGCCTCGCCGTCCCACCCCCGGGCCCCGTCGTAGACGAAAAGGACGGCATCGGCGGTGGCGGCGGCCCGCAGCCCCACCTCCATACCCAGGGCCTCCACCTCCTCCCCCGGCTCCTGCCGAAGGCCCGCCGTGTCCCGGAGCACCAGGGGAAGGCCGTCCACCTCCAGGGTCTCCTCCAACACGTCCCGGGTGGTCCCCGGGTGGGGGCTGACCAGGGCGCGCTCGCGGTTCAAGAGGGCGTTGAAGAGGGAAGACTTTCCCGAGTTGGGGGGGCCCGCCAGGGCCACGGACCAGCCCTCCCGCAGGCGCGGAAGGGCCTGCCCCGACCGGTCCAGGGCATCGGCTTCCGCGACGAGGCGGCCCAGGAGCGCCCGCTCCTCTTCGGGGGCCCCCTCCCCGGCGTCCTCCGGGAAGTCCACCTGGGCCTCCCACCGTGCCTGGAGGTCCAGAATCCCCTCCCGAAGGCCCTCGAGCTTGCGCCTCAGGTCACCGGCCAGGACGGCGGCGGCCCGCTGGGCCGCCTCCCGGGTGGAGGCGGCGGCCAATCCGTCCAGGGCCTCGGCTTCCAGGAGGCCCAGCTTGCCGTTGAGGAAGGCCCGCCAGGAGAACTCTCCGGGGGCCGCCCGCCGGCACCCCGCTTCGAGGCACAGGGCGACCACCGCCTCCACGACGCCGCCGGAGCCGTGGAGGTGGAACTCCGCCGTGTCCTCCCCCGTAAAGGAGCGGGGTGCCCGCAGGAAGACCGCCAGCGCCCGGTCCAGGAGCCGGCCGTCCGCCGACAGAACGTCCCCGGCGCACAACCTGCGGGGAGCCTCCCAGGGGGAGCGGGGCCCCGCGGGGCGGAAGTGCCGCTGGAGGATGGGGGCGGCCAGGGGGCCGCTCACCCGAACCACCCGGAGGCCGCCCCGACCGGGCGGGGTGGCCTCCGCCACCAGGGTTCCTCCGGCTTCAACCACGGGAAGGCCGGGAAGGGCCCTTGGGGGTGGACCGCCGCCCCTTCTCGGCTTCGGCCGCCCTGGCCGCCGCCTGCCGGTTGATGAGGGCCTGCTGGCCCATGGTCAGCAGGTTGTTGGCGAGCCAGTAGAGGGTGAGCCCCGCCGGGGCCCAGAGGCAGAACCAGGTGAACATGAGGGGCATGAACCAGAGCATGACCTTCTGCGCCCCCTCCAGTCCCTGGGAGCCGGTCATGCGGGTGGAGGCGATCATGGAGACCCCCATGAGGATGGGGGTGATGTAGTAGGGGTCCGGAACCGAGAGGTCCTGGATCCAGCCGAAGAAGGGCGCTCCCCGGAGCTCGATGGCCCGCGGCAGGAGCTCGAAGAGGGCGAAGAAGATGGGCATCTGGAGGAGGAGGGGGAGGCACCCGCTCATCTGGCCCAGGGGGTTGATGCCCTCCTTCTGGTAGAGGGCCATCATCTCCTCGTTCATCTTTTGGCGGGTGGCCATGTCCAGGCCCATCTTCTTGTACTTGGCCTTGATCCGGTCGATCTGGGGCTTGAGCCGCTTCATGGCGTCGCCCATCTGCTTCATCTTCACCATGCTGCCCTGGGTGAGGGGGTAGAAGGCCAGCTTGATGACCAGCGTGATGAGGATGATGGCGATGCCGTAGTTGCCCACCCACCGGTACAGGGACTTCAGGCCCCAGAGGAGGGCGCCGCAGATGGGGGTGAGCCACCCCCAGTCGGTGAGGCGGTTGAACTGGGGCGCCACGCCCGCCAGGAGGCCCCACTGCTTGGGTCCCATGAAGAGACGCCCCCGGCCGGGGAAGGCCACCACCAGGGTCACGTCGTTTTCGGCGGGGTGCACCTTCTGCAGCTCGGGAGAGAGGGCCTCCGTCACCACCTTCACCCGCGGCAGGGTCCCCTCGGGCAAAAAGGCGGCGGCGAAGTAGTTGTTGCTGATGGCGGCCCAGGCCACCGGAGCCTTCTCCCCGAAGCCCTCCACCTCCCGGGGGCGGTCCCCCGTCACCTTCCCCGCCCGCTTGACCTTACGGAAGGAGGTCCCCTCCAAGAGTCCCACGTACTCCTGCTGGTAGTACCGGTTCTTGGCCTGGCTCTTCTGGAGGGTTCCGAAACCGGGACCCCAGCGCAGCGGAATGGGGGAGAGGACGGTGCCGCCCTTCCGGCCGCTGGTCTCCAGGCCCGCGAGGTACCCCGCGGCGGGGAGCGTCAGGACCTTCCGAAGGGCGTTGCCCGCCCCGTCGGCCCACGCCAGCTCCACCACCTGCTCCCCCGCGGGACCCGTTTTGCGTTCCACGTGGAACAGCGCCTTGGACACGGCCTGGTCGAAGGCCGGATCCCCCGTCTCCACCGCCAGGGGGTAGCGGCCGGTGATCCGGGCCAGGGGCGAGACGAGGTCGTCGGGGTCGGCCCCGGGCATGCGGTACTTCTTCAGCACCACCCGGGTCAGGACGGCGCCCCGGTTGGACACCTCCACCAGGAGATCGTCGTTCTCCAGGATCACCCGCCGCTCCTCCGTATCGGCCACCGCCGCCTCGCCGGCGCCGGGCGCCGGCGCCGGCTCCACGGCGGCGGGCTTCTCCGCCGGGGCGGCGGTGCGGGGTTCGGGGGCCGCGGGGGGCGGCGCGGCGGGCCCCCCCATGAAGAGGGACCAGAGGCCCAAGACGGCCATCATGGCCACCATGGCCAGCAGAAAGCGCTGGGTGCTCTTCGGGTCTTCCTGTCCCAGTTGTTCCATGGCTTCCTCCTGCCTTTTCCTGCGCCCCTGTGGGCGGCGGGGGCCCCGCCGCCAACCTGCCATCCCGCTTCCTCTTCTCCTCCGGGAAGGGCCCATCCCCTCCCCGGTCTCCCCCCGGCGCCGGCGGGGCCTTCCCCCTTACTCCAGGACCCCTCCCGTTCCAGCGGAAGGACCGGGGCCGCCGGGACAGGGGTCGTACCCCCCTTCGGCGAAGGGGTGGCACCGGCTGAGGCGCCGCAGCCCCAGCCAGAGGCCCCGCAGCAGCCCGAAGCGGGCCACCGCCTCGTAGGTGTACTGGGAGCAGGAGGGGACGTACCGGCAGGCCCCCCCGAGATAGGGCGAGAGGGTCCACTGGTAGGCCCGGATGGCCCACAGGGCAAGCCTCCTCATGGCGAACCCCCCTGGAGCAGCCCCGCCGCCCGGCGCAGGCTTTCCCGTGCCTCTTCCAAGGTCAGGGCCCCGGCGGAGTGGCGGGCGTTCACCACCACCCGCGTCCCCTGGGGGAAGGCCCCCCGCTCCAACCGAAAGGCCTCCCGAATCAGCCGCTTGACCCGGTTTCGCACCACCGACCCGCCCACCTTCCGGGGAACGGTCACCCCCAACCGCACGGGACCTTCGCCCGGTGCGGCGTACACCACCAGACGCCCCACGTGGAGGGGACGGCTCTCGGCATAGATGGCCCGGTATTCGGCGCGGGAGCGGATCCGGTCTTCTTTGCGGAAGGGTCCCGTCGGGAGGGTCACGCCGGCGTCAGGCGCCAGCGCCCCTTCGCCCGCCGCCGGGCGAGCACCTCTCGGCCTCCCCGGGTGGCCATACGGGCCCGGAACCCGTGGGTTTTCGCGCGACGGTGCCGGTTCGGCTGGTAGGTTCGTTTCATGCCTTCACTTCCTGACTGGCCCCGGGATCACCGCGGCAGGGGAGCCGCCTTGGCGGCCACCTGCATCCGCACCAGCGCCTGCTCCAGGGCGATCTGGGCCTTCATGAAATCGGCGTCGGGGTGCTTCAGGCGCGCCCGGGCCGATTCGGCTTCCACTCTGGCCTGCTCGAGGTCGATCTCCTCGGCCTTTTCCGCCAGGTCGGCCAGCACCGTCACCCGGTCCGGGAGGATCTCGACGAAGCCCCAGGACACGGCGAGGTACCGCCACTCTTTCCCGACCCTGTATTTTATCTCACCAATCCGGAGGGACGTCAAGAGTTCGGTGTGTCCGGGGAGGGCTCCGAGGTACCCCTCCACCCCCGGAAGGACCACCTCGTCCACGCTCTCGTGGACGAGGTGCCTCTCGGGGGTGACGATGGTCAGGAGGAGCTTCTTCGGGATCTCGAAGGTCGCCATGGCTCAGCCCTGCTTGGCCAGCCGCTCGGCCTTTTCCATGGCCTCCTCGATGGTTCCCACCATGTAGAAGGCCTGCTCCGGCATGTCGTCGTGCTTGCCGTCCAGGATCTCGGCGAAGCCGCGGATCGTATCGGCGATCTTCACGTACTTGCCCTTCATGCCGGTGAACTGCTCGGCCACGTGGAAGGGCTGGGAGAGGAACCGCTGGATCTTCCGGGCCCGGGCCACGATCAGCTTGTCGTCTTCCGAGAGCTCGTCGATGCCGAGGATGGCGATGATGTCCTGGAGGTCCTTGTACCGCTGGAGCACCCCCTGGACCCGCCGGGCCACCGTGTAGTGCTCCTCTCCGACGATCCGCGGGTCGAGGACCCGGGAGGTGGAGGCCAGGGGGTCCACGGCGGGGTAGATGCCCAACTCCGTGAGCTGGCGGGAGAGGACGGTGGTGGCGTCCAGGTGGGCGAAGGCCGTGGCCGGCGCCGGGTCCGTCAGGTCGTCGGCGGGAACGTAGATGGCCTGCACCGAGGTGACCGACCCCTTCTTGGTGGAGGTGATCCGCTCCTGCAACTCGCCCATCTCCGTGGCCAGGTTGGGCTGGTAGCCCACCGCCGAAGGCATGCGGCCCAGGAGGGCCGAGACTTCGGAGCCCGCCTGGGTGAAGCGGAAGATGTTGTCGATGAAGAGAAGGACGTCCTGGCCCTCCACGTCGCGGAAGTACTCGGCGGCGGTGAGGCCCGTGAGCCCCACCCGCAGGCGGGCCCCCGGGGGCTCGGTCATCTGCCCGTAGATGAGGGCCGCCTTGGACTTCTCCGGGTTCCCGGGGGAGATGACCCCCGATTCGGTCATCTCCAGCCAGAGGTCGTTCCCCTCGCGGGTCCGTTCCCCCACGCCGGAGAAGACCGAGACGCCGCCGTGGTGCATGGCCACGTTGTTGATGAGCTCCATGATGAGGACGGTCTTGCCCACGCCGGCACCGCCGAAGAGGCCCGTCTTTCCGCCCTTGAGGTAGGGCTCCAGGAGGTCCACCACCTTGATGCCCGTCTCGAACATCTCCGCCGAGGTGGACTGGTCGGCGAAGGCTGGGGCCGGGCGGTGGATGGGGAAGGTCTCCTTCGTCTCCACGGGGCCCAGCTCGTCCACGGGCTTTCCGAGGACGTTCAGGATCCGCCCGAGGGTCTCCTTGCCCACGGGGACCCGGATGGGAGCCTCGGTGTCCAACGCCTTCATCCCACGGACCATGCCGTCGGTGGGCTCCATGGCGACGCAGCGCACGCGGCCCTCCCCCAGGTGCTGGGCCACCTCGGCGGTGACGTCGATGGGGACGGAGGTCTCGAAGCCTTCGCCGGTGATGTGCACGGCGTGGTAGATCTCGGGGATGTGCCCGTGGGGAAACTGGACGTCCACGACGGGCCCGATGACCGCTACGACCTTGCCTTCGACTGCCATCTGCACCTCTCCCTCGGCCAAATTCGGAGACCGTACGAGCAAAGCCTCCGGCCAAGCGCCTCCGACCTTTCCTCTCGGCACCGCGGCATGGGGGCCTCAGCCCAGCGCCTGGGCACCGCTCACGACTTCGATGATCTCCTTGGTGATCGCCGCCTGACGCACCCGGTTGGCGTAGAGGGTCAAGCGGTCGATCATGTCCCGGGCGTTGTTGGTGGCGCTCTCCATCGCCGTCATGCGGGCAGCGTGCTCCGCCGCCGCCGACTCCAGCATGGCCCGATACACCTGGAAGGTGACGTGCCGAGGAAGGAGCGTTCCGAACAGCTCCTCGGGGGTCGGCTCGTAGAGGTAGTCCAGGAAGGGGGCCTTCTCCTCCGGCTCCAGACGCGGGATGGGGAGGAGCCGCTCCACCACGACCTTCTGGGCGATGACGCTCTTGAAGTGGTTGTAGATGAGGTACACCGCGTCGCACCGGCCTTCCACGAAGTGGCCGGTGAGGACGCCGGCGATCTCCTCGGCGTCTTCGTAGCGGACCTTGGTGAACTTCCCCACCCACTGTCCGCCCATCTCGTAGGACCGGCGCCGGAAGAAGTCCCGCCCCTTGCGGCCCACGAAGTCGAGGGTCACCTCCCGCCCGGCGGCCTGGAGTTCGGCCACCTGCTTGAGGGTGAACCTCAGGATGTTGGTGTTGAAGGCGCCGCAGAGCCCCCGGTCGCCGGTGTAGACCACCAGCCGAACCCGCTTCTCCTCCCGGAGGGCCAACAGGGGATGGACCTGGGGATCGGTTCTGGAGGCCAGGGAGTTGAGCACCTCCAGCATCTTGTCGGCGTACGGGCGGGCGGAGAGCATCCGGTCTTGGGCCCGCCGCAGCCTCGCCGCGGCCACCATCTTCATGGCCTTGGTGATCTGCTGGGTGCTCTGGACCGACCGGATCCGCCGCCGGATATCCCTCAGGTTCGGCATGGCTTACTTCGCTTCCCGCTCTTTGAGGTACTGGTGCTTGTACGCCTTCAGCAGCTCCTCCAGCTGGCCCTTGAGGGTGTCGTCCAGCACCTTCTTCTCGCGAAGCCCTTCCATGAAGGCCTGCCCGTTGAGGTCCAGGTACTTGTGGAGGCCGGCCTCGAAGGTCCGGCACTCCCGGACCTCCAAGTCGTCCAGGTAGCCGTGGGTCCCGGCGTAGATGATGGCGATCTGCTTCACCACGTCCAGGGGCTGGTACTGGTCCTGCTTCAGGATCTCCACCAGGCGGGCGCCGCGGTTGAGCTGGGCCTGGGTGGCCTTGTCCAGGTCCGACCCGAACTGCGCGAAGGCCGCCAGCTCGCGGTACTGGGCCAGCTCCAGGCGGAGGGTGCCGGCCACGGCCTTCATGGCCTTGATCTGGGCGTTGCCCCCCACCCGGCTCACGGAGATGCCGACGTTGAGGGCCGGCCGGATGCCCTGGTAGAAGAGGTCCGACTCCAGGTAGATCTGGCCGTCGGTGATGGAGATGACGTTGGTGGGGATGTAGGCCGAGACGTCGCCGGCCTGGGTCTCGATCACCGGAAGGGCCGTGAGGGAACCTCCGCCGTGCTTCTCGTTGAGCTTGGCCGCCCGCTCCAGGAGGCGGGAGTGGAGGTAGAAGACGTCTCCGGGGTACGCCTCCCGGCCCGGGGGCCGGCGCAGGAGCAGGGAGATCTCCCGGTAGGCGGCGGCGTGCTTGGAGAGGTCGTCGTAGATGCACAGGGCGTTGCCGCCGTTGTACATGAAGAATTCGCCCATGGCGCAACCGGCGTAGGGGGCGATGTACTGCAGGGAGGCCGGCTCCGAAGCCGAGGCCGCCACGACGATGGTGTGCTCCATGGCGCCGTAGTCGGTGAGGGTCTTCACCACCTGGGCGATGGTGGAACGCTTCTGCCCGATGGCCACGTAGATGCAGATGACCCCCTTGCCCTTCTGGTTGATGATGGTGTCCACGGCCACGGCGGTCTTTCCCGTCTGGCGGTCGCCGATGATGAGCTCGCGCTGGCCGCGGCCGATGGGGATCATGGCGTCGATGGCCTTGAGGCCCGTCTGGAGGGGCACCTTCACGGGCTCCCGGTGGACGATGCCCGGGGCGATGCGCTCGATGGGGTACCGTTCCTTGTAGTCGATGGGCCCCTTGCCGTCCTGGGGCTGGCCCAGGGGGTCCACCACGCGGCCGACCATGGCTTCGCTCACGGGGACCGACATGATCTGCCCCGTCCGGCGAACCTCGTCGCCCTCGCGGATCTTGTCGGTCTCCCCCATGAGGACCGCGCCGACGCTGTCCTCTTCCAGGTTCAGGGCCATGCCGTAGACGTCGTGTGGAAAGGCGAGGAGCTCTCCGGCCATGGCCTTTTCGAGGCCGTAGATGCGGGCGATGCCGTCACCCACCGAGGTGACGTAGCCCACCTCCGCCACGTCGATCCGGCTCTCGAACCCTTCCAGTTGGGCCTTCAGAATCTTGGAGATTTCGTCGGTCTTGATCATGCTCGCCTACCCCTTCACGAGGACGTCGCGGAGGGAGCGAAGGGCCCCCGCCACGGAGCCGTCGTACACCGTCGAACCGATCTGGAGCTGGATGCCCCCCAGCACTTCGGGGGCCACCCGCGCGTCCAGCCGCACGGGCTTTCCGAAGACCTTCTCCAGGCGGGCGGCCAGGGCCGCCAGGCGCGCCCCCTCCAGGGGACGGGCCGTCACCACCTGGCCCCGGAGGATCCCGTGGCGGTCGTCCAGCAGGGTCTGGAAGGCCGCCACGATCTCGTCCCACTGGCGGATCCGCCGGTGGGCCACCACCAGCAGGACGAACCGGGTGGTGGCCTCCTGGAAACCGCCCCGGGCGGCCAGCTCCCGGACGACCTTCTCTTTCACCGCCGCGGGAACGCCGGGGTTCTCCAGCGCCTTCCGCAGCCCCGGAACCTCCCGGAGCCAGCCCGCAAAGGCCTTCACGTCCGAGAGGACCGCCTCTTCCGGGGCGCCTTGGAGGACGTCCAGGAGGGCCTCGGCGTACCGCTTACCCACGCCGCCCATGGCTTTCCTCCATCAGGGAGAGGAACCGGTCCTGGATCCGGGCTTCGTCTTCGGGGCTCAGGTTCTTGGCCAGGATCTCCCGGGCGGCCTGGATGGCCAGGTCCGCCGCGTAGGCCTTCAGTTCCCGCCGGGCCTGGACAAGTTGCCGCTCCATCTCCTGCACGGCCTCTTCCCGGATCCGGACCTTCGCCGCCTCGGCCTCCTCCGCCACCTTTGCCCGGTCGGCCTCCGCCGCTTCCCTGGCGGCCTTCTCGATGGCCTCCACCTCGCCGGAAAGGCGGGCCATCTTTTCGTCCACCTCCTTCAGGCGGAGCAGGGCCTCTTCCTTGTCCCGGAGGGCCCGTTCCAGGAGCTCCTGGATCTCCTTGGCCCGGCCGGCGAAGAATTCCGGCGCCGGGCGCCTCAGAAGGTAGACGAAAAGGACCACCACCAGCAGGAGGTTGGCGATCTGCCAGACGAGGGTGGGCACGCCCCAGATGGGGGCCATCCACCCACCCTCTTCCCCGTGCCCCTCGGCGGCCTCGCCGGCGAGGAGGACCACGGAGGGCCCCAGGGTCAGCAGGAGGGAAAGGATCTTCTCTCTCAAACCGCCACCTCCCTCCCCAGGATCTTCTGGGCCAGCAGGCGGGCCATGGAGGGGATCTCCTGCTCCAGCGCCCGTTTCACCTCGGCGACGTTGGCCTGCAGGTCGGCCTCCTTCCGCCGCCGCTCCCGGTCCACCTCGTCCTTGGCGGCGGCCAGGACCTCAGCCCGGTGGGCCGTGGCCTGGCTCCGGGCTTCCTCTTTTACCCGGGTGGCCCTCCGGTGCGCTTCCAGCACCGCCTGCTCGTACTCTTCGAGGCGCCGCTGGAGGGTCTCCCGGGAGGAGACCGAAAGGGTGGAGGACTCCTCGATCCGCCGCTTCCGCTCGGCCATCACCGCCTGCACCGGCTTGAAAAGGAAGAGATTGAGGAGAATCCCGTAGACGAAGATCATCCCCATGAGAATAGGGATGTGCCACCAGGACGTCGCGATCTGTTCCAGCACCTGTTCCCCCCCAGAGAGGATTCGGGCCGCTCGCTCGAGAAGGCCAAGAATATCAAGGTTCCAAGGAAAGGGTCAAGGTGCGGCGCCGGACAGGGTGAAAGGCCCTTTGACGAAAGCGCACCAATTCGATACACTGCCCCTCCCCGGGCGGTTAGCTCAGCGGAAGAGCGCCTGCCTTACACGCAGGATGGCGCGGGTTCGAATCCCCCACCGCCCACCAGGAACCGTCCCGCCCCGCGCTCCCCCCGCCGCCGCCCCTCACCCGCCGCCCACGAAGTGGACGATCTCCAGGCGGTCCCCCTCCCGAAGAATTTCTTCGGCGTAGTCGGTCCTGGGCACCACCCGGCCGTTGCGCTCCACGGCGACCCGGGAGGCCTCGAGGCCGAGGCTCCGGATCAGCTCCAAAAGGGGCGTTCCCTCCGGGAGATCTCGCTCCTGGCCGTTGAGGCGGACCTTCACGGCGTCCCTCCCCGGGTCACCAGGGCCTTCTGGCTGAAGGTTCCCCGTTGGTGGGCCACCTCGAGGAGCACGACGGATCCGCCGGAGCCCGGCGGGAGGGAGAAGGCCGCCGAGCAGAGGCCCTGCGGCCCCGTTTTCCCGGAGAACAGGAGGGCCCTGCGGCCGTCACTGCCCACGAGAGACACCTCCACCGCAGCCCCTTCCAGGGGAGAGGCGGAGATGTGGGTGGTGGCCCGCAGGTTGAACCAGCCCCGCTCCCCCTCCACCAGCGGCGACTGGTCCAGGATCTCCACCTGGAGCTTCTCTCCCTCCGATTCGCTGGTCAGGTACTCCAGGATGACCTCGTCCAGGCTCCGGGAGGTGATGATCCCCTCCCCGAAGGCCTGGGGGGCCTTCTCCTTGGCGTACTTTCCCAGGCGGACGTCCACCACCACCCTCTTGTGCTGCTGTTCCAGGAGGGCCGCCACCTTGCTTTCGTCGTAGCCGTCCTTGAGGAGTTCCCCGTAGGGGGTCTTGAGGGAGGCGAGGATCTCGCCGCCCACGTAGATCAGCGTCTCGATGACGGGGTTCCCGAGACCCCGGTCCTCGGTCTGCACGTGGTAGACCTTCCCCCGGTAGGTGACGTCCTGGTTGAAACCGGTGATCATGGGCCCGCGCTCTCCCGTTCCACCTTAGCCTACCTGCCCCTTCCGCTCAAGGACCTCCGCCTAGGCCAGCGGCTCCAGTTTCGCCGTGAAGTGCCGGAGAAAGGGGGGTTCTTCCACGATGCGGAAGCCCCGGAGCCGCTCCCGCCGGCGGAGGACCTCCCCCGCCACCTCGGCGGCGTACCTCAGGTGGGCGTCGGTATAGACCCGCCGGGGCACCGCCAGCCGGACCAACTCCAGGGCGGCGGGGACGAACCGCCCCCCCTCGTCCCGCCGCCCGAACATGAGGGATCCGATCTCCACCCCCCGTACCGCCCCCTCCCGGTAGAGTTCCACCGCCAGGCTCTGGGCGGGGAGGGCCTCGGCGGGGATGTGGGGGAGGGCCCTCCGGGCGTCGAGGTAGACGGCGTGGCCGCCCACCGGCTCCAACAGGGGGACCCCCTCCGCCGCCAGGGCCTTGCCGAAGCGCTGGACCTGGCCGATGCGCCATTCGAGGTAGGCCTCGTCCTGGACCTCCTCCAGCCCCGTGGCCAGGGCCTCCAGGTCCCTTCCCGCCAGGCCGCCGTAGGTGGGAAAGCCCTCCCTCAGGATCAGGTGGTTCTGGAGGCGGGCCGCCAGGGCGCCGTCCCGCAGCGCCAGGAAGCCCCCGATGTTCCCCAGGCCGTCCTTCTTGGCGCTCATGGTGGCCCCGTCGGCGCAGGCGAACATGGCGGAGGCGATCTCGGGGATGGCCATGGACCCGCAGCCGGCCTCCCGCTTCTTGATGAAGTAGGCGTTCTCGGCGAAGCGGCAACAATCGAGAAAGAAAGGTACGCCGTGGCGGTGGCAGATCTCCGAGGCCCCCCGGATGTTCTCCAGGGAAACGGGCTGGCCGCCGCCGGTGTTGTTGGTGATGGTCATCATGCAGAGCGGGACCCGGTCCCGGCCGTACTCCGTGAGGGTCCGCTCCAGGGCGCCGAGGTCCATGTTGCCCTTGAAGGGGTGCTGGGCCGCCACGTCCCGGCCCTCGGGAATCACCAGGTCCAGTGCCGTCCCCCCGAAGTATTCGATGTTGGCCCTCGTGGTATCGAAGTGGTTGTTGCTGGGGATGACCTTGCCGGGACCGGAGAGTTCGGAGAAGAGGATGTTCTCCGCCGCCCGGCCCTGGTGGGTGGGAAGCACGTGCTCCATGCCGGTGAGCCGGCGGACCACGTCGTAGAAGCGGAACCAGGAGCGGGCCTGGGCGTAGGACTCGTCCCCCCGGAGGAGGGAGGCCCACTGCCGGTCGCTCATGGCCCCCGTTCCCGAATCGGTCAGCAGGTCCACGTAGACCGCCTCTGCCGGCACGCGGAAGAGGTTGTACCCCGCCCGCTGGAGGTGCTCCTCCCGCTCCGCCCGGTCGGGCAGGCGGATCGCTTCCACCATCTTAATCCGGTACGGCTCGGGCCTGGTCTTCATGGGAACCCCCTAGAATGTTCCGAAGGTAGGCCCCGGTGGGCGAGTCCGCCACCCCCGCCACCTCCTCCGGCGTCCCTGCGGCGATGAGGAGGCCGCCCCCCTCTCCGCCCTCCGGTCCCAGTTCCAGCACGACGTCGGCGCACTTCACCACGTCCAGGTTGTGTTCGATGACCACCACGGTGTTCCCCTGGTCCACCAGCCGGTTCAGGACGGCCAGGAGGTGGCGGACGTCTTCGAAGTGCAGCCCCGTCGTGGGCTCGTCCAGGACGTAGAGGGTCTGTCCGGTGGCCCGGCGGCTGAGTTCCCGGGCCAGCTTGATCCTCTGGGCTTCGCCCCCGGAGAGGGTGGTGGCCTGCTGGCCGAGGTGGATGTAGTCGAGCCCCACGTCCGCCAGGAGTTCCAGCTTACGCCGCACCTGCGGCACCCGCTCGAAGAACTCCAGGGCCTCCCGGACGGTCATGTCCAGGACCTCGGCGATGGTCCTGCCCTTGAACCGCACCTCCAGGGTTTCCCGGTTGTACCGCTTCCCCTTGCAGGTGTCGCAGGTGACGTACACGTCGGGGAGGAAATGCATCTCGATCTTCAGGACCCCGTCGCCCTGGCAGGCCTCGCACCGCCCCCCCTTCACGTTGAAGGAGAAGCGGCCGGGCCGGTAGCCCCGGGCCCTGGCCTCCGGAACTTCGGCGAAGAGGTCCCGGATGGGGGTGAAGAGGCCGGTGTAGGTGGCGGGGTTGCTGCGGGGCGTCCTGCCGATGGGGGATTGGTCGATTTCGATCACCTTGTCCAGCCGCTCCCACCCCTCCAGGCCCCGATGCTTTCCGGGCCGCTCCAGGCTGTGGTAGATCTTGGCCATCAGCCCCTTGTAGAGCACCTCGTGGACCAGGGTCGATTTCCCCGACCCGGAGACGCCGGCGACGACGGTGAGGACGCCCAGGGGAACCGGCACGTCGATGGAGCGGAGGTTGTTCTCCGCCGCTCCCCGGATCCACAGCGTCCCCTTGGGCTTCCGCCGCCTCCGCGGGACCTCGATGGCCCGCCGCCCCGAAAGGTAGGCGCCGGTCAGGGAACGGGGCTCGGCGCAGAGGTCCGCCACCGTCCCCTGGGCCACCACCTCCCCTCCGTGGATGCCGGCGCCGGGCCCCAGGTCCACCACGTGGTCGGCGCTCCGGATGGTCTCCTCGTCGTGCTCCACCACCACCACCGTGTTGCCGAGGTCCCGCATGGCCCGGAGGGTGTCCAACAGCCGCCGGTTGTCCTTCTGGTGCAGGCCGATGGAGGGCTCGTCCAGAACGTAGAGGACCCCGGTGAGCTGGCTTCCCACCTGCGTGGCCAGGCGGATCCGCTGGCTCTCCCCGCCGGAGAGGGTGGTGGCCGTCCGGGAGAGGGTGAGGTACCCGAGGCCCACGTTGTCCAGGAAGTGGAGCCGGCTCCGGATCTCCCGCAGGGGAAGCTTTGCGATCTCCCGTTCCTTGGGGGTGAGCTCCAGGCGGTCCAGGGCCCCCATGGCCTCCCGTACCGAGAGGTCCGTGAAGGCGGCGATGGAGTAGTCTCCCACCTTCACCGCCAGCGCCTCGGGCTTGAGCCGCCTGCCCTGGCAGGCGGGGCAGGGGGCCGTGGACATGAAGGCTTCGATCTCCTGCCGGGAGGATTCGGACTTGGTCTCCCGGTACCGCCGCATCAGGTTGGGGATGACCCCTTCGAAGGCGTGCTCGAACTGGTAGCGGCTCCGGTCCCGCCTCACGTCGTAGGCGATGCGCCGGCCGTTGGTACCGTACAGGATGGCCCGCCTCGCCTCCTCCGGAAGGCGGGCGAAGGGTTCGTCCATGGAGAAGCCCATCTCCTTGGCGAGGCCCTGGAGCATCTCCCGGTACCAGAACCCCCCCTCCGCCGGCCAGGGGGCCAGGGCACCCCGGTTGAGGCTCAGGGAGGGGTTGGGGACGATCTTGGCGGGGTCGGGCTCCATCTTGACGCCCAGGCCCGCGCATTCCGGACAGGCCCCGTGGGGACTGTTGAAGGAGAAGAGCCGGGGCTCCATCTCCGGCAGGGCCGTTCCGCAGGCGGGGCAGGAGAGGTGCTCGGAGAAGAGCTGGTCACTCCCGTCGGAAAGGCGGTGGACGACGAGAAGCCCCTCTCCCTTGGCCAGGGCCAGCTCCACCGATTCGGTGATCCGCTCCTTGGCCCCGGCGCGCACGGCGATGCGGTCCACCACCACCTCCAGGGTGTGGGCCCGGTACCGTTCCAGAGGAAGCCCCGCCTGGAGCTCCACGACCTTTCCGTCCACCCGGGCCCGCACAAAACCCTCCTTCAACAGGTCCTGGAGGAGCTTCCGGTACTCCCCCTTCCGGCCCCGGATGACGGGGGCGAGGATGAGGACCTTCTCCCCCTCGGGAAGGGCCAGGATCTGGTCCACCATCTGCTGGACGGTCTGGCTGGCGATGGGACGCCCGCAGGAGGGGCAGTAAGGCCTGCCCACCCGGGCGAAGAGGACCCGGAGGTAGTCGTAGATCTCCGTGACGGTACCCACGGTGGACCGAGGGTTGTGGGAGGAGGACTTCTGCTCGATGGAGATGGCGGGGGAGAGCCCCTCGATGGCGTCCACGTCCGGCTTCTGCATGAGGTCGAGAAACTGGCGGGCGTAGGCGGAGAGGGATTCGACGTACCGCCGCTGGCCCTCGGCGTAAAGGGTGTCGAAGGCCAGGGAAGACTTCCCCGAGCCGGAGAGGCCGGTGATGACCACCAGGCGGTTTTTCGGCAGGGAGAGGTTCAGGTTCTTGAGGTTGTGCTCCCTGGCCCCCCGGATGCGGATCTCGTCCATCGCGGCGCACTCCGAACTTCCTTATCTACCACGATTTGGGCTTTTTCGCCAGGGGACCTTTTCAGGCGTGCCGCCGGGGCCGGGGGGCCGATGGCCCCCCCTCGGATGCTTCGGGCGCCTTCGGGAAAGGAGCCCCCCTCCCGGGGGCGGCCGCTTCAACCTTCGGCGGGCAAGGCCTTGAGGGCCACGGCGCCGTTGACGGTCTCCACCACCAGCGCCGCCCCCCCTCCGTTGAGGTCCCCCCGAAGGGCGTGCTTGGCGGGCCTTAGGCCCGGCAGCTCGCACCGGATGCCGCCGTTGACGTTCTCCGCCTCCACCCGCAGGCGGGCCCGGGGGTCGAGGAAGATCTCCACCCCTCCGTTGACCGTCTCCACCCGCCCGCCGCGGGGCGCCGTGGAGCGGATGCGGCCCTCCACCGCGCCGTTGGTGGTGGTCACCTCCCCCACCTCACCGGCGTCGAAGGTGATGGACCCGTTCACCGCCGTGGCGTTGAGGAGGGCGGCTCCGTGAACCTCCACGCCGCCGTTGGTGGTCTCGCACCGCACGTCCGCCTGGGGAACCCGGACCTCCACGGCGCCGTTGACGGTCTTAACCTCCACCCGCGTCCCCCGGGGAACCTCCACCCGGTAGGAGACGGTCAGGGCAATGCCCCTGGAAAGGAACCCGGAGAGGCGGGTCCGGGGCAGGACCGTCCAGACGTGCACCTCCCCCGGGGCGGCCTCCGACTCCACCTTCACCTCCTCGAGGAGGCGGCGGGCGGCTTCGCCGTCGGTGGCCCGGGCTTCCTTTTCCGCCACGACCACGACCCGGCCCTCGGCGCCCTGGGAGATCCGGACGGCTCCGTTGGTGTTTTCCAGCCGAAAGGCGCCGGCCGGTTCCAGGGAAAAGGTTTTCTCCACCCGCTCCGTCGCGGCGGAACCCAGAATGGACGGGGTGCAGCCGGCGAAGGCGAAGAGAAGGGCGGCGGCAAGGGCGGTGCGGCGGTCCATGGTCGGCCTCCTTGGTTCCCCTGCCTCTTCAACGAAGGGTGCCCCAGAAGAGTTTCACCTCCCCCGGTCCCGGCGGGTACAATGGGGGGGAGGAGGCACACCGTGGCCGAGACGCCGGGTCTGCGCATCGCCGTCCCCGGAGGTCCCCTCCTGGACCTCCGGTACCTGCTCCTGGACCTCAACGGGACGCTGGCCCTCGACGGCCGGCCCCTCCCCGGTGTCCTCCCCGCCCTGCGGGAGGTCTCTCGGATCCTCTCCGTCCGGATCCTCACCGCCGACACCTTCGGCACCTCGGCCCAGGTGGCCGCCGCCGCCGGCGTCCCGGTGGAACCGCTTCCCCGGGGAGAGCCCGGCGGCCCCGCCAAGGAGGCGGTGGTGAGGGCCCTGGGGGCCGGCCGGGTGGCCGCCATGGGGAACGGCGTCAACGACGGGCCCATGCTGGCGGCCGCCGCCCTGGGCATCGCCGTCCTGGGGCCGGAGGGGCTCGCCCGGCCGGCCTGGGAGGCGGCCCGCCTCGTGGTTCCCGACCCGCTTTCGGGCCTCGAGCTTTTCCTGTATCCTGACCGGCTTGTGGCGACGTTGCGGGCCTGAGCCCCCGCCGCCCGAAAGGAGCATCCATGCGCACCGCCATCGTCTTGGCCGCCGCCGCCCTCGTCTTCGCCTCCTGCTCCTCGGAGAAGACCGCCGACCTTCCTCCGCCCCCCCTGACCCGGAAGGCCCCGGCCGCCGAGGCCCAGGGTCCCCGCGCCGAGGCGCTTCAGGCCGTCCGTGCCTACCTTAAGGACGCCAAGCAGATGGACGTGGAGAAGATGACCCTGGAGATCCGGGAGGCGGACCTCTCGGCCGACAAGGGCACCTGTACCGTGGCGGTGGGGCTCCGGGAGATGCCCGGGGCCGCCCCCATGGCCTTCACCTACGAGTTGGTCCGGAAGGACGGCGTCTGGACGGTGGCCTCCTCGCGGCCCGCCGCCGGTGAGGCCCACGGGATGCCCCCCTCCGGTACCACCTCCCCCCACGGGGCGGCCTCTCCGGACCTGCCGGCGGGCCATCCCCCCGTGGAAGGGGGCGCCACCCAGCCGGGCCACGGGGCTTCGGCCCACTGAGGTCCCCCTCGGTCAGAAGAGGAGGTCCGCCACCTCCGCCAGGCTCCGGACCCCCCGCCAGGCTCCGCCGGCGGGGGGGTCCTCCAGCCGTTCCAAGTCCGAGGCGGGGAGGATCCCCCGGGTGAACCCCAGGGCCGAAGCCTCCCGGACCCGCTCCCCCACGGAGCCCACCCCCCGAACCTCCCCCGCCAGGCCCACCTCGCCGAAGGCGGCCAGGTCCGGCGGAAGCGGCTTCCCGTAGTAGGTGGAGGCCACCGCCAGGCAGAGGGGGAGGTCCAGGGCCGGCTCCTCCAGCTCCACGCCGCCCACCACGTTGACGAAGAGGTCCTTGTCGCCCAGGGTGACGCGGAGGGCCCGCTCCAGGACGGCGGAGAGGAGCTGGACCCGGTTTCGGTCCAGGCCGGCGCTCATGCGCTTGGCCACGCCGAAGGCCGAGGGGGAGGTGAGGGCTTGGATCTCCACCAGAAGGGGGCGCGTGCCTTGCACCGCCACGCCGATGACCGTGCCCGGAACCCCCCGGGGGCGGTCCTTCAGGAGGGCCGCCGACGGGTTCTCCACCGGCAGGAGCCCCCCTGCGGTCATTTCGAGGAGGGCCAGCTCCGAGGTGGCCCCGAAGCGGTTCTTCTGGGCCCGCAGGGCCTTGAGGTGCCGGTACCGCTCCCCCTCCAGGTAGAGGACCGTGTCCACCATGTGCTCCAGGGCCTTGGGGCCGGCGATGAGCCCCTCCTTGGTGATGTGGCCCACGAGGAGGGCGGCCATGGCCCGGCCCTTGGCCGCTTCGATCCACCGGGCGGCGCACTCCCGCACCTGCGAAAGGGAGCCGGGGGCCGACGCCAGGGCTCCCGAGGCCGATGTCTGGATGGAGTCCACGGCCAGAACCTTGGGGGAGAGCCGTTCCACCTCCTCCAGGACCGCCTCCACCGACGTCTCCGCCAGGAGCCGGAGCCCCGGTGCGCCGACGCCGAGACGCCGGGCCCTCGCCGCCACCTGTTCCAGCGACTCTTCCCCCGTGGCATAGAGGACCGTCGCCGACCGCGCCACGTGGCCCAACACCTGGAGGACGAGGGTGGTCTTCCCCACCCCCGGGTCCCCCCCCAGAAGGACCACCCCGCCGGCCACCAGGCCGCCCCCCAGGACGCGGTCCACCTCCGGGTTTCCCGTCCCGAGCCGCTCCGTAGGCGAAGGACTCACCTCCCCGAGCCCCACGGAGCGGGCGGCGGGGGCGGTCCCGCCGGGGCCCCGGGCCGGCGTCGGCCGCTCCTCCACGAAGCTGTTCCAGGCC
The DNA here is from genome assembly GCA_049968315.1 of Acidobacteriota bacterium. Lineage (GTDB taxonomy): Bacteria > Acidobacteriota > UBA4820 > UBA4820 > DSQY01 > JBFLVU01. Next base: position 24,546 of record JBMFRA010000008.1, on the reverse strand, counting down.
CCGCACTCGGGGCACCTTCCCAGCCACTTGGGGCTCTGGGCGCCGCAGGCCTGGCAGACGAAGACGGTGGCCGGCCTCATGCGCGCCCCTCGAAAACCGGCGGAAGGGGCGGCCTCACGGGGCGCCGTAGAAGGTCCCGGCGATGAAGACCCCCGCCACCGCCCCCTTGAGGCGCATGCCGAAGAAGGGGCTGTTGCGGCTGAGGCTGAGGACGTCCTTCTCCTCGAAGACGAATTCCTTCCTGAGGTTGAGAAGGGTCAGGTCGGCGTCGTAGCCGGGGACGAGGCGGCCCTTGCCCTCGAGGCCCAGGATCCGCGCGGGGGCCGTGGAGAAGGCGTCCACCATCCGCTTGAGGGAGATCCGGTCCGTCCGCACGAGCCGGTCCAGCGCGAGGGGCACCGCCGTCTGCAGGCCGATGATCCCGTTGGGGGCCCGGTCGAACTCCTGGAGCTTCTCCTCGTAGGTGTGGGGGGCGTGGTCGGTGGCAATGGCGTCCAGGGTCCCGTCGGCCAGGCCCTCGATGACGGCGTCCACGTCCTCGGGGGTTCTCAGGGGCGGGTTCATCTTGTACCGGGTGTCGAAGGAGGCCACCGCCTCGTGGGTCAGGGTGAAGTGGTGGGGGGTGGCTTCCGCCGTGACGGGGATCCGCTTCTTCTTGGCCGCCCGGATGGCCTCCACGGCGAGGCGGGTGCTCACGTGGGCGATGTGGACGGGGTACCCCGTCATGGCGGCCAGGGCGATGTCCCTGAGCACCGGGATGGACTCGGCCTCGGCGGGGATGCCTTTGAGCCCCAGGCGGGTGGAGACCTCCCCTTCGTGCATCACCCCCCCCTCGGCCAGATCGGGGTCCTCGCAGTGGTCGATGACCCGGAGGCCCAGGGACCCCCCATACTCCAAGGCACGGCGGAGGATGGAGGCCCGGCGGACGGGCTGCCCGTCGTCGGAGATCGCCCGGACTCCCGCCTCCTTCAGCTCGTAGAGGGGGGCCAGTTCCTCCCCCTTGGAGCCCTTGGTCACGGCCCCGATGGGATAGACGGCCACGGGGCTGACCGACCGGGCACGCTCCAGGATATAGCGGGTGACGGAGGCGCAGTCGTTCACCGGGTCGGTGTTGGGCATGCAGCAGACGCCGGTGAAGCCCCCGGCCAGCGCCGCCCGGAGCCCCGTGGCGATGGTCTCCTTCCGCTCGTACCCCGGCTCCCGGAGGTGCACGTGCAGGTCGATGAACCCCGGCGCCACGACGAGGCCCGAGGCGTCGAAGACCTCCACCCCCTTGAGGGAGATCTTCTTGTCCACCCCGGCGATGCGGCCCTCCTCCAGGAGGAGGTCCAGGGTCTCGTCCACCCCCCCGGCGGGGTCCACCACCCGGCCGTTCTTAAGAATGAGACGCTTCATCGTCGCCCCCGCCCAGAAGGAGGTACAGGATGGCCATGCGCACCGAAACGCCGTTTTCCACCTGGTCCAGGATCACCGAGTAGGGGCCGTCGGCCACCTCCGAGGCGATTTCCACCCCGCGGTTGATGGGACCGGGGTGCATGACGATGACCTCCCGGTCGGCCTTCCGGAGCCGCTCCTCGGTGAGGCCGTAGTACTTGTAGTACTCGAGCAGCGAAGGAAAGAGGCCCTTCTTCTGGCGCTCCAACTGGATCCGCAGCATCATCACCACGTCCCGGCCCTCCAGGGCCCGGTCGAAGTCGGTGGTGACCTTCACCCCCAGGCTCTCCAAGTGGGGGGGGAGGAGGGTGGCCGGCCCGCAGAGGGTCACGTCGGCGCCCATCTTCTTCAAAAGAAAGACGTTGGAACGGACCACCCGGGAGTGGGCGATGTCCCCCGCGATGAGGACCTTGAGGCCCCGGAAGTCCCCCTTTTTCTGCCGGATGGTCAGGGCGTCCAGCAGCGCCTGGGTGGGGTGCTCGTGGGCACCGTCGCCGGCGTTGATGAGAACCGCCTTGGTGAACGGGCGGATGAGCTGGCAGGCCCCGGGGCTGGAGTGGCGCATCACGTAGGCGTCGGGCTGCATCCGCTCCAGGTTCAGTACGGTGTCCACCAGGCTTTCCCCCTTGGAGAGGGAGGAGGCGGAGGCGGAGAAGTTCAGCGTATCGGCGGACAAGCGCTTCTCGGCGATCTCGAAGGAGGAGCGGGTCCGGGTGGAGTTCTCGAAGAAGAGGTTGACCACCAGCTTTCCGCGGAGGGCCGGCACCTTCTTCAGGGGGCGGCGGGAGACCTCCGCCATCTTCTCGGCGGTGTCGAGGATCAGGGTGATCTCCTCGGGGGAGAGGGTCTCGATCCCCACGAGGTCCTTGTGGTGCATGGCCATGGCCCGCTCCTACCGGGACTTGCGCCCCCGGGGGGTCTTGGGCTCGGGCCCCTCGAGGTAGAGGGCGTCCTCGCCGTCCGTTTCCTGGAGCCGGAGTTCCACGTGGTCCTCCCGCCGGGTGGAGAGGGAGAGGCCCACGTAATCGGCCTGGATGGGCAGTTCCCGGTGTCCCCGGTCCACCAGGACCGCCAGCTGGACCCGCGCCGGCCGCCCCAGGTCCACCAGGGCGTCCAGGGCCGCCCGGACCGTACGGCCGGTGAAGAGGACGTCGTCCACCAGCACCACCGTCTTGCCCTCCAGGGAGAAGTCCACCTGGGTCCCCCGCAGCACGGGGGCGGTACCCGCCGAGGAAAAGTCGTCCCGGTACAGGTTGATGTCCAGGGAGCCCACGGGGAGGGAGATTCCCTCGGCCTTCTGGAGGAGTGCCGCCAGGCGGCGGGCCAGGGGCACCCCCCGCCGGTGGATTCCGATGAGAACCACGTCCTGGCAACCCTGGAGGCGCTCGGCGATCTCCAGGGCCAGCCGCCCCAGGGAGCGCTGGATGCCCGCCCCGTCGAAGATCTTCTTTCGTTTCATCGTCATTCCCTCGGCGGTGGAGATCGGGGGGCCGCCCCCGGCCGCACCCCTCTCGGGAGGAGCCATCTTAGGCTCCGGGAAGGGGGGGTGTCAACGCGGCCGGTTGACAGGCCGGCGCGGCCGGTGGTAGCGTTCTTCCCTTCGGCGAGCGGGTTGCCGGGGAAGATCTTTTTCAAGGAGTTGCAATGGCCAGCGGTACGGTGAAGTGGTTCGACGAGAAGAAGGGGTACGGATTCATCACCATGGACGAGGGAAAGGACGTCTTCGTCCACTACAGCGCCATCGTGGGGACCGGCTTCCGGAAGCTCCAGGAGGGCGACCGCGTCACCTTCGAAGTGAAGGACGGGAACAAGGGTCCCCAGGCGGACCAGGTGAAGGTGGTCCGCGAGTAACGCCCCGCGCTACGCACGGACACAACCCCGAGGAGGGCCGAAAGGCCCTCCTTTTTTTCCCCACCCCCTTCGAAACCCGGCGGCTCCCCTCCCCGGGAATCGGCCCAAACCTTCAGTTGCCCCGAGAGGCGGTTCGGAGGCGAATGGGGAGGGGGTATGGCAGGCCCTTTCCCGAGCCGTCCCGCCGGGGGAACGCCGGGGCCCGGCCCCCGGGGGCCGGGGAAAACGGAGAGCCGCCCCTCCTCCAAAGGGGGGCCCGCTTCCCGATTTTCCGGGTGTCGAACAAACTTTTTTCTGCGAAAGAATCCGGAACGAAAAACCAGAAGCGGTTATCTTTTTTAAGCAAGTTTTATTGGTTGAGATCTCCCGGGGACCCCTGGGCGGAGGATCTCCGGGGCGCCCCCTCGAGATCGGCTGCCGGTTCCCGTTTCCGTCTCTCCCCACCCCCGCACCGCGGGGGCGGAAAGGACGGTCCACCGGAGGAGGCCCGGCGAAGCAAAACGGATCTCGCCTCCGGCGGAATCTGCTTCAGGTTTTTCCCCGGCCTTCGAAGCCGGCGAGGCGCTTCAGAAATGCGATGCGCCGGGGGTTCTCGTAGAGGGTCCTGGCGTAGTAGACGTTGGCGGCCCGCCGGGCCATCTGGACGAAAGCCGGGTAGGGGTGGACCGTCTGGGAGATGTCGGCGACCCTCAGGCCCAGCCGGACCCCCAGGACCAACTCCTGGAGGAGTTCCCCGGCGTGGGCCCCCACCATGTGGGCGCCCAGCAGGCGGCCCCTTCGGTCCGTGAGAACCTTGGCCAGGCCGCCGGGGCGGTCCTCGATGACCGCCCGGTCCAGGTGGTCGAAGTCGTAGGTGAGGACGTGGTGGGGGATTCCCCGCTCCCGAGCCTCCCCCTCCGTCAGGCCGCAGTGGGCCACCTCCGGATCGGTATAGGTCACCCAGGCCACGGCCCGGAAGTGCATCCGCTCGTGAAACAGTGCGGGCAGGCGGCCCCGGACGATGTTCCGGACGGCGACCCCCGCCTCGTGCTCGGCCATGTGGGCGAATTGGTACAGGCCGTTGCAGTCCCCGACGGCCCACACTCCGGGGGCCGTGGTCCCCATGGTCCGGTCCACCTGGATTCCCGTTCGGTCGTGGGCCACCCCGGCCCGCTGGAGGTCGAGGCCTTCCACGTTGGGGGAACGCCCCGTGGCGATGAGGATCTCCTCCGCCTCCGCCACCGTTTCGCCCCCGGCGGCGTCCCTCAGAACCAGCCCCTTCCCCGCGGCGGTCTTCACCGCCCGGACGGCCCTTCGCTCCCCCAGAAAGCCGACACCCTCGTCCCGGAGGACCTTGAGGAGGTACTCCCCGGCCTCCGGCTCCTCCCGGGGGAGGGGCCGGGGGTTGGACTCCACCAGGGTCACCGCTACCCCCATCCGGCGGTACATCTGGGCGAACTCCACGCCGATGGGCCCGCCCCCCAGGATCACCAGGGAGCGGGGGAGGGACTCCAGCGCCAGGGCCCGCCGGCTGTCGAGGTACCCGGTCTCCGGCAGGCCTTCGATGGGGGGGGGCACGGCGTGGGCACCGGTGGCCAGGACGACGTGGCGGGCCTTCACGGTCTTTCCGCCCACATCCAGGAGGTCGGGGGCCAAGAAGCGGGGGGCCCCCTGGTGGAGCTCCACCCCCGCCCCCTTGAGCCCCTCCTCCACATCCCGCCGCCCCAGGGAGGCCTGGACGGACGCCACGTACCGCCGGGCGGCGGCGTAATCGAAGGAGGGTTCGCCGAGGCCGATCCCCCGGGCGGGGCCCTTCCGCGCCTCCACCAGGAGCCGGGCCAGGTGGAGGAAGGTCTTGCTGGGGACGCACCCCCAGGCCATGCAGTCCCCCCCCAGGCTCTCCCGCTCCACGAGGAGGACCCGGGCTCCCAGGCGCCCCAGACCCCGGGCCGCCGCCTGGCCGGCGGCACCCCCCCCGACGATCACCGCATCGTACCGCTCCATGGGTCTCTCCACTCCTGGAGCCATTCTAGCGGAGAAGCGAAGAGGGGAGGGCTGGTGGGGCCCTCCCCTCTCTCCTTCCGAGCTGGCGGGACCGACGGGGCTCGAACCCGCGACCTCCGACGTGACAGGCCGGCGCTCTAACCAAACTGAGCTACGATCCCGCTCAGAAGGTTAGTATAACACCTCCGCCCCCCCCTTCTCAAGGGGACGGCCCCCCTTTCCACCGGGTCGAATCTCAGCGGGCCTCCGGCGGGCCTTCTCCGTTTCCGTTCTCCGACCCCTCGGGGGCGTGCTTCGCCACCGACACCACCTTGTCGCCCTCGTCGAGGTGGATGACCTTGAGGCCCTGGGTCCGGCGGCCGATGCGGGAGATGCCCTTGGCGGGGGTGCGGATGAGCTGGCCCTGGGCGGTGACCAGCACGATCTCGTCCTCTTCCCGGACGTGGAGGCCGCCCACCACGGGACCGTTCTTGGGGGTCATGAGGAGGTTCAGGATTCCGGTGCCGGCCCGGCGCTGGATGCGGTAGTGGGCCAGGGGCGTCCGCTTGCCGAAGCCCTTTTCGGTGACGGTGAGGATGTCGCCCTCCCCCGAGACGGCTCGGCCGGCACCCTCTTCGTCCACCGCCTCCACCACCGTGCCCCGGAGGATCTCCATCTCCACCACCACGTCGCCCTCCTTGAGCCGGATCCCCTGGACCCCCTGGCTCGTCCTTCCGGTGGGGCGGACCTCCTCCTCGGGGAAGGTGATGCACCGCCCTTCCCGGGTGGCCAGGAAGATGTGGCCGGTACCGTCGGAAATGCCGGCCCCCACCAGCTCGTCCCCCTCCCGGAAGGTCATGGCGATCTTGCCGCTGGCCCGGATGGATTCGAACTCGTCCATGGGGGTCTTCTTCACGAGCCCTTGCCGGGTGGCCAGCACCAGGAAGTGGTTGGCGTCGAAGCAGCCCCGGGCGGAGAGGAGGCCCAGGATCTTCTCCTCGGCCCCCAGGGCCAGGAGGTTCACCAGGGCCCGGCCCCGGGCCGCCGTCCCCGCCTCGGGGAGCTCGTAGACCTTGAGGCCATACACTTTCCCCTGGTTGCTGAAGAAGAGGAAGCGGTCGTGGTTCATGGCGACGAAGAGGTGCTCGACGAAGTCGTCCTCCCGGGGCGCCATCCCCGAACGCCCCTTGCCGCCGCGGTGCTGGCTCCGGTACTCGGCCAGCGCCGTCCGCTTGATGTAGCCGCCGTGGGTGACGGTGATCACCATCTCCTCGTCGGCGATGAGTTCTTCGATGGAGATCTCCCCCGTGTCGTCCACAATCTGGGTCCGGCGGCCGTCGGCGAACTCGGCCTTGAGGGCCCGCATCTCGTCGCAGAGGATCGCCTTGACCCGTGCCTCGCTCCCCAGGATCTCCGAGAGCTCGGCGATCTTCTGGAGGACCTCTCGGTACTCGGCCAGGATCTTGTCCCGCTCGAGTCCGGTGAGCCGCTGGAGCCGCATGTCCAGGATGGCCTTGGCCTGAATCTCCGAGAGGGAGAACTTCTCCATGAGGCCGGCCCGGGCCTCTTCGGGGTCCTTGGCGGCGCGGATCAGGGCGATGACGGCGTCCAGGTGGTCCAGGGCCACGGTGAGGCCTTCCAGGACGTGGGCCCGCTCCTTGGCCCGCTCCAGGTCGAAGCGGGTCCGCCGGACGATGACCTCCTTCCGGTGGTCCACGAAGGCCGAGAGGAGCCCCTTCAGGGTGAAGGTTTTGGGTTGGCCCCCGGAGATGGCCAGGAGCTGGACGCCGAAGGTCGTCTCCATCTCCGTGAACTTGTAGAGCTGCTTGAGGACGATGTCGCCGATCTCCCCCCGGCCCAGCTCCAGAACTACCCGGATCCCCTCCCGGCTCGACTCGTCCCGGATGTCGGTGATCCCGGTGATCTTCTTTTCCTTCACCAGGCCGGCGATCTTCTCGATGAGGTTCGCCTTGTTGACCTGGTAGGGAACCTCGGTGACGACGATGGCCTCCCGGTCCTTCTTCAGCTCTTCCACGTGGGCCCGGGCCCGGACCTTGATCAGTCCCTTGCCGGTCTCGTACGCCTGGCGGATCCCCTCCCGCCCCAGGATGAGGCCCGCGGTGGGGAAGTCCGGCCCCGGCAGGATCTTCATGAGCTCGGGGGTGGTGATCTCCGGACGTTCCACCAGGGCCACCACCGCCTCGGCCACCTCCCCCAGGTTGTGGGGCGGGATGTTGGTGGCCATCCCCACGGCGATCCCCGCCGACCCGTTGACCAGCAGGTTGGGGAAGAGGCAGGGGAGGACCACCGGCTCCGTCTCCTCCCCGTCGTAGTTGGGGACGAAGTCCACGGTGGCCTTCTCGATATCCGAAACCAGCGCGTGGGCCAGCTTGGCCATGCGGACCTCGGTGTACCGCATGGCCGCCGGGGCGTCGCCGTCGATGGAGCCGAAGTTGCCCTGTCCGTCCACCAGGGGGTGGCGCATGGAGAAGTCCTGGGCCATCCGGACCAGGGTGTCGTAGATGGCGGCGTCGCCGTGGGGGTGGAACTTCCCCATGACGTCGCCCACGATGCGGGCGGACTTCTTGTAGGGGCGGTTCCAGTGGTTGCCCCCCAGGTACATGCCGTACAGGATCCGCCGGTGGACCGGCTTGAGGCCGTCCCGGGCGTCGGGAAGGGCCCGCCCGATGATGACGCTCATGGCGTAATCGAGGTAGCTGCGCTTGAGCTCTTCCTCGAGGTTCACCGGCTGGGGGCGGTCGAAGAGTTGGGGCTCTTCTTTCATCGTCGCGTTCCTCGGTGGCCCGGGGCACCGTCTCGGGGTGCCCGGGGGCTCAGATATCCAGGTTCGTCACGTTGAGGGCGTTCTGTTGGATGAAGTCCCGCCGGGGCTCCACCGCATCGCCCATGAGGACCGAGAAGAGGCGGTCCGCTTCGGCGGCGTCCTCCACCCGGACCTGCAGGAGCCTCCGGCGGGCCGGGTCCATGGTGGTCTGCCAGAGCTGCTCGGGGTTCATCTCGCCGAGACCCTTGTAGCGCTGGATGTGGTACTTGGCCTTCACGGCACCGAGGAGGTGGCCCAGCAGAGCCCTCCGGTCGGTCACCACCGCGTCGGTCTCCCCGTTGTGGATCTCGAAGGGGGGGTGGTCGAAGTCCTGGAGGCGTTCGTGGAGGGAGCTGGCCGTCAGGAACTCGGAGGCGTGGTGCAGGGCGTGGTTGACCAGGGCGGGGTGGGGGTTCTGGGGGTCCTGGGCGGTGAACTCGTAGAGGCTGTGCTCCTCGTCGAAGCGCAGGGGCCCCGTCACGAACCCCCGCCGCTGGGCCTCGGCCCGCAGGTCCTCCGTCCGGTCCAGGCTCGCGAAGAGGTCCCGGCAGAGGCCTGCCGCGAAGAGAAATGCCAGGATGGCTTCGGTGTACCCCTTGCGCTGGAGCCGCCCCAGGAGGCGGTCGTACCGCTGGAGCCGCTCCAGGGCCCGGGCCAGATCCTCTCCGGCGTAGCTCTTCTTGAGGGCCGGAAGGGTGACGGAGTAGGCGGCCACCGCCTTCTCCACGAAGAAGCGGGTGAGCTCCTCCTCCGTGGCGATGTACCGCTCCTCCTTCCCCTTGCTCACGCGGTAGAGGGGGGGCTGGGCCACGAAGACGTGGCCCTTCTCCACCAGCGCGGGAAAGTGGCGGTAGAAGAGGGTGAGCAGGAGGGTCCGGATGTGGCTCCCGTCCACGTCGGCGTCGGTCATGATGATGGCCTTGTGGTACCGGAGCCGGGAGAGGTCCAGGTCCTCCTGGCCCACCCCGGCCCCCAGAGCGGTGATGATGGTCCGGATCTCCTGGTTGGAGAGGATCTTGTCCAGCCGGGCCTTCTCCACGTTCAGGATCTTGCCCCTCAGGGGAAGGATGGCCTGGAAGCGGCGGTCCCGCCCCTGCTTGGCCGAGCCTCCGGCGGAGTCGCCCTCCACCAGGAAGAGCTCGCACTTTGCGGGGTCCCTCTCCTGGCAGTCGGCCAGCTTTCCCGGAAGGGAATCCCCCTCCAGGGCGCTCTTTCGGCGGGTGAGCTCCCGGGCCTTCCGGGCCGCCTCCCGGGCCCGGGCGGCGTCGATGACCTTCTGGACGATCTGCCGGGCGATGCCGGGGTTCTCTTCGAAGTACCGGCCCAGGAAGTCGTTGAGGGCCGCCTCCACCATGCTCTTCACTTCGCTGTTGCCTAGCTTGGACTTGGTCTGGCCCTCGAACTGGGGGTTGGGCACCTTCACGGAGACCACGGCGGTGAAGCCTTCCCGGACGTCGTCCCCCGAGAGGGGGATCTTCAGGTTCTTGGTGAGCCCCTGGGCGGCGGCGTAGGCGTTGATGCTCCGGGTGAGGGCCGCCCGAAGCCCCGCCAGGTGGGTGCCGCCCTCGGGCGTGTGGATGGAGTTGGCGAAGGAGAAGACCAGTTCGCTGTAGCCGGTGTTCCACTGGAGGGCGCACTCCAGGAGGATTCGGTCCTTCTCCGCCCGGCAGAAGATGGGGTTGGGGTGGAGGGGGGTCTTTCCGCGGTTGAGGTACTCCACGAAGGCGGCGATCCCGCCGTCGTAGCGGAACTCCTCCACCCGGTTCTCTTCCCGCTCGTCGGTGAGCCGGATCCTCAGACCGGCGTTGAGGAAGGCCAGCTCCCGCATCCGCGTGACCAGCGTCTCCCAGGAGAAGACCGACTCCTCGAAGATGTCGGGGTCGGGTTTGAAGGTGATCCGGGTCCCGTGCTTGCCGGGGGGGTTGGGGGTCCCGGTGCGGGTCAGGGGGCCCTTGGGGACGCCCCGCTCGTAGCTCTGGACCCAGACGCCGCCGTCCCGCCAGATCTCCAGGTCCAGCCGTTCCGAAAGGGCGTTGACCACCGAGACGCCGACGCCGTGCAGACCGCCGGAGACCTTGTAGGCGTGGTTGTCGAACTTTCCGCCGGCGTGCAGGACCGTGAGGACCACCTCGGCGGCGGGGCGCTTTTCCTCGGGGTGCATGTCCACGGGGATCCCGCGGCCGTTGTCCTCCACCGTCACCGAGTCGTCGGCGTGGACGGTGACCTGGATTTCGGTGCAGTGGCCCGCTTGGGCCTCGTCCACCGCATTGTCCACCACCTCCCACACCAGGTGGTGGAGGCCGGTGGCGGAGGTGCTGCCGATGTACATGGCCGGGCGCTTCCGCACCGCCTCCAGCCCTTCGAGCACTTTGATGGAAGAGGCATCGTACCGTTCTTGCTGGGGATCCATCCTCTGGTGCCTTTCTCTGTCGGGCCGCTCCTGCGCGGCGCCGTTTTCTAGGCAACCCGGCCTTCGGCCACCCGCCGGACCTCCGCCTCACCGCCGAAGAGAAGACCCTCCCGGGTGGTGGTCAGGATGACCTGGGCCCTTCTTCCCGTGAGGCGCAGAAGGTCCCCGATGCGCCGTTCGTCCAGCTCCGCCTCCGCGTCGTCCACCAGGAAGAGGGGAGGGTCCTCCTCCCGCCGGGACCCGAGGAGGACCAACGCCAATTTTACCATCCAAAGGGCCGTTCGTGCCTGCCCCGAGGATCCGTAGGCTTCCAGCGCCCGGCCGTCCAGGAGGAAGTCCACCCGGTCCCGCTGGGGACCCGCCAGGTTGGTCCCCACCTTCATCTCGTTCTCCCGGAGCCGCTCCAGCGCCAGGGGAAGGTCCCCTCCCCCGGAGGGGTGGTAGACCAGCCGCAGCCGCTCCCCGGTACCCAACTCCGCCGCCATCTCCGAAAGGAGTCCGTTGAGGGTCTCCACCACCTCCTGCCGCTCCCGCTGGACCCTCTCGCCCAGCTCGGCGTAAGGCCCGGTCCAGGCCGCCAGCTCCTGGGGCCGGCACCGGGGGCTCCGGAGAAGGGCCCCCCGCTGGGCCCGGACCTTCCCAAACTCCAGAACGGTCCGAAGGTAGGCCGGCTTCCTCAGGATTCCCGCGGCATCTAGGAGGCTTCGCCGGCTCCGAGGCTCCCCCTTGACGATCCCCCGGTCCTCGGCGCAGTGGACCACCACCGGCAGGACCGTTAGGTACTCGGCGAGAGGTACCTCCCGGCCGTCCAACAGGAAGCGTTTTCCCTTTCGGTGAAGGGTCCCCTGCAGGCGGTGGGCCACCCCGCCGGACCGCACCTCCCCTTCCAGGCGTGCTTCGGAGGCTCCAAAGCGGATCAAGGGTTCCAGCCGGTTTTCCCGGAAAGACTTGGTGGTCCCCAGCAGGTAGACGGCCTCCAGGAGGCTGGTCTTCCCCTGGGCATTGGCCCCGCAGAAGACCGTCACCGGGCTCCCAAAGGAGAGGCGGACCTCGCGGAGGTTCCGGAACCCCTCCGCCGCAACGCCGAGAAGCCTCAATCAAACCTCAACGGCATGATGACGTACTGGTGCTGGGGAGCCCCCTCGGGGCGCACCGGCTGCAGCAGGGCCTGGTGTTCCCCGTCCTTCATGGCCATCCGGACCTTCTCCTCGGAGCAGGCCCCCAGGAAGTCCAGAATGTAGTCGGCGTTGAAGAGGAGCTGGACCGCCTCGCCCTCGTACCGCTCGCAGGAGAGGTACTCCCTCCCCTCGTCCCCCGTCTCGGCATTCCGCGCCAGGACCTCGAGGCTCCCCGCCGGGTCGAAGGAGAGGATCACGGCCCGGGTCTTGGACTCCGCCACGTTGGAAACCCGCCGCAGGCGCTCCTGGAGTTCCGCCCGGTTCATCACCGCCAGCTTGTCCGAACCCTGGGGGATCACCTTTTCCCAGGCCGGGAAGGTGGTGTCCATGAGGCGGCTGTAGAGAAGGCGGTTTCCCGTTTCCAGGAAGATGGTGCTGTCCCGGAAGGAGACCCGGACCTTCTCCTCCCCATCCAGTTTGAGGAACTCCGTCAGGGTCTTCCGGGGCACGAGAAGGCGCATGGGCTCCTCCACCCCCACGGGGCCCAGCCACTCGGTGTAGGTCAGGCGGTGGGAGTCGGTGGAAACCAGGGCCAGGCGCCCGCTCTCCAGGAGCAGGAGCCCCCCCCGGACCGAGAAGCGGCTCTCCTCCACCCCCACCGAGACCAGGGCTTCGGAGATGCACCGCTTGAGGGCCTCCATGGGGAGCTCCAGGCTCTTGCCCCCGTCGGGGGAGAGAAGGGTGGGGAAGTCTTCTTGCGGAAGGGTCTGCAGGTGGTACTCCTGGCGCCCCCCCTCCGGCTGGAGGAAGAGCCTTCCCTGGGCCGTCGTCTTGACGGAGAGCCGCCCCTCCAGGCCCGCAAAGGCCCGGACGAGGGAGGAGAACTTCTTCGCCGAAACGGTGACGCCGCCCTCCTCCAGGATCTCCGCGGGGCAGCGGCAGCGGAGGGTCACCTCCAGGTCCGAGGCGGCGATCTCCAAGGCGTTTTCTGTGGTTCTCAGCAGAAAGTTGGCCAGGATGGGAATGGTGGCCTTGGACTCGACGATCCCCTGGGCCAGCGTCAGTTCGGAAAGGAGGCTCCGGGCTTCGATTCTCGTCTCCATAGGATCTCTCCCCTTAGATAGAGGCAGTAGCCGTAGTAGGGGCTGTGGATCTGTGGAAAAGTACCGGAGGTCCCGGCGGGCCGAAGTTGCAGGTCGCCGGAGTACTGTGGAGAACTCCGTGGAGGGCGAGGAAAAGACCCCCCTGGAAACACCCCCAGGCTTTTCCACAGTTTTTCCAAGGCACCTTTTCCACCGAACGTCCCTTTCCTCAGCGAATGGAACGAACTAGGTTGTGGATAGCCTGTTGAAGGTTGGGATCCTTCTTGGCTTGCTCGTCGATCTTCCGGATGGCGTGGAGGACGGTGGTGTGGTGCTTGCCCCCGAACTTCCGGCCGATCTCCGGCAGCGAGCAGGAGGTCAGCTCCTTGCAGAGGTACATGGCCACCTGGCGCGGCAGCACGATGCTGGCCTTGTTGGTACGGGCCTTGAGGTCCTGGAGGCGCATCTTGTAGTAGGCCGCCACGTGGCGCTGGATGGACTCGATGGTGGGGGCCCGGCCGTCCTCCTTGAAGAGGCTCTCGAAGGTCTCCCGTGCCAGGTCCACGGTGATGGGAAGGCCCTTGAAGGAGGAGAAGGCGATGAGCCGGAGGAGGCAACCCTCCAGCTCCCGGATGTTGCTCTTGATGCGCCCGGCGATGAAGAGGGCCACCTCTTCCGGGAGGGCGACCCGGTAGGCCTCGGCCTTCTTGTACAGGATGGCCACCTTGGTCTCCAGCTCCGGGGGCTGGATGTCGGCGATGAGGCCCCACTCGAAGCGGGAGCGCAGGCGCTCCTCGATGCTGTGCAGATCCCGGGGAGGGCAGTCAGAGGAGAGGACGATCTGGCGCTGGGATTCGTGGAGGGCGTTGAAGGTGTGGAAGAGTTCCTCCTGGGTCCCCTCCTTGCCCGAAAGGAACTGGACGTCGTCGAGGAGGATCACGTCGGCCCGGCGGTAGCGCTCCCGGAACTCGTGCTGCTTCCGGTGGGTGATGGACGCGATCATCTCGTTCATGAACCGCTCGGTGGACAGGTAGCAGACCTTCAGATCGGGGTTGTTCCGCTTGATCTCCGCCCCGATGGACTGCATGAGGTGGGTCTTTCCGAGACCGACGCCGCCGTAAATGTAGAGAGGATTGTAGGAGCGGGAGGGATTCTGGGCCACGGCCAGGCAGGCCGCGAAGGCGAAGCGGTTGGAGGGGCCCACCACGAAGGTGTCGAAGCGGTACTGGGGGTTGAAGAGGGGATCGGAAGGGGAGGAGGCGGGAGGGGCCTTCTCCTTCCGGGAGGAGGCCTTGGGGGCGGGCTCCGGCTGGAGGACCAGTTCCTCCCCGGGGCCGTCCTCGAAGGAGATGGCCAGCCCAGGGTGGCCGGCGTCGGCGGCGGCCTCCTCCAAAACCCCCCGGTAGTGGCTCTCGAGCCACTCCCGGAAGAGGGGGTTGGGGGTCAGGAGAACCACCTGGGACTCCTCCACACGAAGGAGCTTGAGAGGCTTGAACCAGGAGGCGTAGGTGCTCTCCGGTACCCTCGATTTCACCTTTTCCAGGATCTGGGCCCACAGGCGGTGGCTCATGGTTTATTCACAGTTATTTCCACAGGTTGTGGATATCCCTTCCTTCACATCCGGTTCAGTATGCGCCCGATCGCCGGGAAAGGAAAGGGGTGGAAAGGGGAGCCCCGATTGCTTCGGAAGAGAAAAACCGCTATGTTGAAAAAGAAACGAAGATCGGGCAGAAGGGCGGGGGAGGCATCCTTGGCGGCCAGGCTTCGGAAAGCCAGCGGCGGAAAAATCCCGGCGGAGGCACCCCCGGCGGGGGGCTTGGGGGGTGGAGAGTTTCGGTGCGCCGCCCTGGACGTGGGATCCAACGCCATCCGGTTCCTCGCCGCCCGCTTCCTCTCCGGCGGCACCTGCGACGTCCTGGAGGCGGGCCGAAGCCCCGTGAGGCTGGGGCACGGGGTCTTCGTCCGGGGGGAGCTCGATGGCCAGGCCGCCGCCAGGGCGGTGGCGGTCCTCTCGGAGTACCGGCGCCGGATGGAGGACCTGGGCATCGCCCGCTACCGCGCCGTGGCCACCAGTGCGGTGCGGGAAAGCCGGAACGGGGAGGCCTTCCTCGCCGAGGTCCGGGAGCGCGCCGGCATCCGGCTGGAACCCATCGGCGGATCGGAGGAGGCACGGTTGGTCTACCGGGCGGTGAAGCACCGGATGGACCTGGGAACCCGGCGGTGGCTCTTGGTGGACGTGGGGGGGGGGAGCGTGGAGGTGGCCCTCGCCGACCGGGCGGGGATCCTCTGGAGCGAGTCACATACCATGGGGGCCGTCCGCCTCCTGGAGGAGCTGGCCGCCGCCGCCGACGACGCCGGGCGCCTGCCGCGCCTCCTGTCGGAGTACGTGGGGACCCTCCGCCTCCACCGGGACCTCTCGGGAATGAACCTCGGCTGCATCGCCACCGGGGGGAACGCCGAAGCCCTGGCCGCCCTGGCCCTCTGCCCACGGGAGAAGGGCGGTGTGGCGAGGCTGGGGGTCGGCGTCCTGGAGCGCCTGACGGGCCGGCTGGCGGCCCTGGGTTACCGGGAGCGGATCGAGACCCTGGGCATCCGCGAGGACCGGGCGGACGTCATCCTTCCCGCGGCGCTGGTGTACCTTCGCCTGGCCCGCCTGGCGGGGGCCCGGGAGATAAGGGTCCCCTTCGTGGGCCTGCGGGAGGGGGTGGTCCTGGAACTGGCCGAAGCCTGGGGGGGAGGAGACGGGGGGGGCCGGAGCGAGGCCGAGGTGGAGGCGGCGGCCCTTCCCGTGGGGCGGAAGTACGGCTTCGACGAGAGCCACGGCCGCCACGTCTCCCGCCTGGCCCTCTCCCTCTTCGACCAGACGAAGGAGCTCCACCGGCTCGGGCCGCCGGAACGGGCCGTCCTGCAGGCGGCGGCCCTTCTCCACGACGTGGGCACCTTCGTGAGCTACAACCGGCACCACAAGCACAGCCTCTACCTCATCGCCAACAGCGAGCTGGCCGGTTTCTCGCCCCGGGAGACCCTCCTGGTGGCCAACGTGGCACGGTACCACCGGAGGAGTCCCCCCAAACCCCAGCACGAGTCCTTCGCCCTCCTGGACCGCCGGGAGAGGCGCACCGTGCGGGTCCTCGCTTCCCTCCTTCGGCTGGCCGACGCCCTGGACCGGGAGCACCGCCAGCGGGTCCACCGGGTGGAGGTCTCCTTCCAGGAAGGGCACGTTCGCCTGGCGGTAGAGGGGGAGGGCGACCTCCTGCTGGAGGGCTGGTCCATGAAGCGAAAGGCCGACCTCTTCCGGCGGACCTTCGGAACGGCGGTGGAGGTTTCGGTGGTGGAGGGAGCCCCATGAACGGAACACCGGAGCACGCCTACCCCGGCCGGCTCATCGCCGTGGAGGGGCTGGACGGGTCGGGAAAGTCCACCCAGATCCACCTCCTGAACCAGTGGCTCCGTGCCCGGGGGTACCGGGTCTTCTTCTCCGAGTGGAACTCCTCGGTCCTGGTGCGGGAGGCCACGCGGAAGGGCAAGAAGCGGCAGCTCCTCACCCCCACCACCTTCAGCCTCATCCACGCCACCGACTTCGCCGACCGGTACGAGCGCCAGATCCATCCCCTCCTGCGGGCGGGGTACCTGGTCCTCTGCGACCGGTACATCTACACCTCCTTCGCCCGGGACGCGGTGCGGGGTTGCGACGGCGGCTGGCTGCGCCGCCTCTACAGCTTCGCCGTTCCGCCGGACGTGGTCTTCTTCTTCCGCCTGCCCCTGGTGACGGCCCTGGGGCGCATCCTGGAAGGGAGACCCAAGCTCAAGTACTTCGAAGCGGGGATGGACCTGGGCCTCCACCCGGACCCCCAGGAGAGCTTCCGGATCTTCCAGGGGCGGGTCCTGGAACAGTACCTCGCCATGGTGCCGGAGTTCGGATTCACGGAGGTGGACGCCACCCTCCCCGTCCACGCCCAACAGAAGTGGATCCGGAAGATCCTGGCGGAGAAGGTGGACCTGGCCTTCTTCCACAAGAGGTACGCACGATGAGCGGCAAGCGGTGCTACACCCACCCCCCGGCGGGGGTGGACCTCTCCAAGCTGTCCGGATGGCTGGTGGTGGTGGAGGGCCCCGACTCCTCCGGCCGGTCCACCCACGTCTCCCTCCTCTCCCAGTGGCTGGAGGAGCAGGGGTACGCCGTGGCCCAGGTGGGCCTCAAGCGATCCCCCCTGGTGGGTCCCGAGCTGGAGCGGGCCAAGCAGGGCAACGTCCTCAGCCCCAGGACCATGAGCCTCTTCTACGCCACCGACTTCTACGACCAGCTGGAAAACATCATCTGCCCCTCCCTCCGGGCGGGCTTCGTGGTGCTGGCGGACCGGTACATCTACACCCTGATGGTGCGGGACCTGGTCCGGGGGGCCGACGCCGAGTGGCTGCGGTCCCTCTACGGCATGGCCCTCGTGCCCGACGTGGTCTTCTTCCTCTCCGTCTCCATGACCACCCTCATCGAGCGCACCTTCGAGTCCCGGGACCAACTGGACTACTGGGAATCGGGAATGGACCTGGGCCTGGGGAGGGACTGGTTCCAGAGCTTTCTCGCCTACCAGCGCCGGATCCGCCGGGAGTTCCAGCGGATGGCCGGCCCCTACGGCTTTACGGTGGTGAACGGAAACCGCACGGCCCCCGCCATCCACCGGGACCTGGTGGAGGGGGTGCGGCGGGTGCTGGCCGACGGACGGGGGTGACGCCATGGCCGAACGAACCGACCCGGTGAAGCGGGAGACCGGGAAGGGGCTCCCGGGCAAGAAACCCAAGGCGCGGCCTGGGAAGCGGGAGGAGGCCCTGGCCCTGGCCCGGGAGGTGGAGCGGGCCCGGGGCCTCGTGCGGGAGGTGGGGGAAGCGGTCTCCGCCCGCCTGGAGGGACGGGCCGCGGCCCTCTTCCAGGCCCTCACCGGAGAAGGGCTCCCCGAGCCCCCCGTCCTTCCCCCGGCGGAGCGGCTGAGGCGCCTCCGGCGGGCCGCCGCGGCCCTCAAGGTGAAGCCTTCCAAGGGGCGGGTCAAGGACCTCGCCCGGCTGGAGGCCTTCTTGGAGGCGCTGGAGGAGGTCCTGCTGCCGTGAAGGTCCTCTTCCTCTCCGACGTCCACGCCAACTTCCCCGCCCTGTGGCGGGCCCTGGAGGCCGCCAGGCGGCGGGGGGCGGAACGGGTGGTCTGCGCCGGGGACCTGGTCGGCTTCGGCCCCCACCCCGTGGAGGTGCTGAGGCTCCTGAAGGAGCGGGGCGTCCTCTGCATCCGGGGGAACGTGGAGCGGAAGGTCCTCGGCCTCCTGGCCGAGAGCCCCCGGAAACTCCGAAAGCTTCTTCCGAAGAGGAACCTCGGCCCCCTGGCCTGGACAGCCCTCCAGCTCGGGGAGGAGGAGCGGCGCTTTCTCGAGGGCCTTCCCGAGCGCCTGGAGTTGGACCTCCAGGGGCATCGGGTCCTGGTGGTCCACGGGAGCCCGCGGAAGGACACCGACTACCTCTACCCGAGCCTCACGGCGGCGGCCCTGGAGGCGTTCCTCGGCGGCGCGCGCCCGGACGTCCTCGTCTGCGGCCACTCCCACCTCCCCTTCACCCGCCGCGTGGGGGGGGTCCTGGTGGTGAACTGCGGGTCGGTGGGCAAGCCGGTGGACGGCGACCCCCGGGGAGCCTTCGCCGTGGCCCAATTCCAGGGAGGCCGCGCCCGGGCGCAGATCGTCCGCTTCACCTACCCCGTGGAGCGGGTGGTGCGGGACCTCCGGGAACGGCGGGCGGGGGCCCGGGGGGTCGAGGCCTTCGCCGAGGGCCGGAAAGCCTCCGATGACGACCCCTGAGCCGCCGCCCCTCCGCTTCGAAGTCGGCGGGGCCGGGTGGAAGCGGGCCCGGAGGCACCTCGCCGCCGCGGGGTACCGCCTCACGCCCTCGGGGTCGGTCTCGGGGCGAGCGGTCTTCTGGGACACCGCCGACGGCCGGCTGGGCCGGCAAGGCCTGCGCCTGCTCCTGTGGGAGGAGCGGGAGGCCTGGCGCCTCGTCCTCGTCCACCCCTCGGGCCGGGAGGAGGATCTGGCCCGGGGGATGGGGAAGGCCCCCTTTGGCCCCGTGCTGGACCCCGCCTCCTGGGAGGTCCCGGCGGGCCGGGGGGGGCTCCTGGGGGCGAAACCCCTCGTCCCCCTGGCGGCGGCGCACCTCCGGATCCGCTCCTTCACCCTCCGCTCCCCCACGGGAAGGCCCCTTCGGGCGGAGGTCCAGGCCCCCGCGCCCCGGGAGGGTGGCGGGGTTCCGTCGCTGCTCCAGGTGGCGGCGGCTTCCGCGGAAGGAGCGGCGAGCCTCGGCCATCTGGAGGTCCTGCTCCGGGACCGCGCCGGCCTCAAGCCGGCGGAGGGGGACCTCGCTTCCCAGCTGCGGCGGGGGCAAGGCCCCGGGGATCCCTCCCGGGAGGCGCGGGCGGAGAGCCCCCTCCGGCCGGAGGAGCCCCTCTCCGCCGCCGGAAGGCGGCTCCTGGGACGCCAGCTCTCCCGCCTGGAGGCCAACGTCCCCTGGGCCCTGGGGGACCTTCACCCCGAGTTCGTCCACGACGCGCGGGTGGCCGCCCGGCGGGCCCGCACCCTCCTGCGCCTACTGGGGCCCGCCCTGGGGCCGCGGCGGTCCGAGTCCCTTAGGGCCGAGCTGCGGTGGGCGGCGGGCCTCCTGGGGGAGGTGCGGGACCTGGACGTCTTCCTTGCGGCCTGGGACCGGCAGGCGGCAAGGCTCCCCCCCGGGCTCCCGGGGCCCGATACCCTGCGGGCGGTGGTGGCGGGGGAGCGGGCCGGGGCGCTGGAAGCCTTGAGGGAGGGCCTCTCCAGCCGCCGCTTTCACCGGCTGCTCCAGCGAATCCGCCGGCTGGTCCTCTCCCCCCCGCCCTCCAGGCCGCGGGGGGCGGCGGCGGAGAGGACCTCGGAGGCCGCCCGCCGGCTGGTCCGCCGAACGGGGAAACGGGCCCTGGCGGCGGCGGAGGCCCTGGGACCCGACCCCGCCCCCGAAGCCCTCCACCGCCTGCGCATTCTCTTCAAGCGGGCCCGGTACGCCGCCGAGTTCTTTCGAGAGGTCCTTCCCCAGGAGGCGGAGGACCTCATCGCCGCGGCGGTGGACCTCCAGGAGGCCCTCGGCGCCCACCAGGACGCGGTGGTGGCCGCCGTCCGGCTTCGCAGGGCCGTGGAGGCGGGGAGGGCGCCGGAGGGGGAGCTCCTGGCCGCCGGCGCGCTCCTCCAGGGGTTCTGGCAGTCGGCGGCCGCCGCCCGGGCGGACCTTGGGGAGCGTTTGGGGCGCTTTCGGAAGGCCTACCGCAAGCTTCGGCGGAGTCCTCCCCCTTCCCCTGAAACCTCGGGGACGGCTCCCCCGTAAGGAAGGGGCATGGGCGGGATGTTGGAGGTCCAGGATCTACGCGTCCGGTACGGAAAGCGGGAGGCCCTCCGGGGGGTCACCTTCGCACTGGACGGCGGTGCGGTGGGGCTCTTGGGCCCCAACGGAGCGGGCAAGTCCACCCTGATCCGGGCCGTACTGGGCCTCGTGCCGCCGGCTGGCGGTTCGGTGACCCTCCGGGCGGGGGGCTCCCTCCAGGGGGCTGGGGCGGCCCTCCGCGACCGGGTGGGGTACGTTCCCGAGCGGGAAGGGGTCCGTCCGGGCCTCAGCGGCGTCGCCTGGGTGGCCCTCCTGGGGGAGATCTCGGGCCTTCGGCGGAACGCGGCGGTGGAGCGGGCCCACGAGGTGCTCCAGTTCGTGGGCCTGGGGGAGATCCGGTACCGGAACGTGGAGACCTACTCCACCGGTATGCAGCAGCGGCTGAAGCTGGCCGGGGCGCTGGTCCACGACCCCGACCTCCTCCTGCTGGACGAGCCCACCTCCGGCATGGACCCGGTGGGCCGGGAGGAGATGCTGGCCCTCCTCAAGGACCTCGCCGAGGCGGGAAAGAGCCTCCTCCTGTGCACCCACATCCTGAAGGACGTGGAGGCGGTATGCTCGCGGGTCCTCATCCTCCACCGAGGCCAACTCCTGAGGGACGCCTCCGTGGAGGACTGGACCCGGGCCGAGGCCCAGCACTTTCTGGTCCAGTGGGAGGGCGACGGGGCCGCCTTCGTGGGGGCCCTCCGGGAGGCCGGGTACACCGTGGAGGAAGGACGGCGCGGCCTCTTCCGGGTGGTCCTTCCCCCCGGGGAGACCCTGCAGGCGGTCTTCGCCCTGGGCCGGCGGGTGGAGGGCGGCATCACCCGGCTCGTCCGGGAGGCCACCTCCCTGGAGCGGGTCTTCCTCGACGTCCTGGAGAAGAACGGGGAGGAGCACCGTGCCGGTCTTTGATCAGGGGTACCAGGGGTACGGCGGAGAGCGGATTTCCCTCTCCCGGCGGTGGATTCCCCTCTTCCGGGAGGAGGTCCTGCCGTACCTCCGCAAACGCCGCTTCCTCCTTCTCCTGGGCCTGGCCTTCCTGCCCTGGATCTGGGGGATCCTTCTCACCTTCTTCCACACCCAGCTGGGGGATTCGCCCAGCGTCAAGGCCTTCGTGGCGGAACTTCCTGAGGTGGACGAGGCACTGGTGTCCACCCTGCTGGGCAACGGCTACAACCTCTTCCTCCTGACCCTCGTCACCATCTGGGTGGGCTCGGGACTCGTCGCCCGGGACCGGAAGGACGGGACCCTCGGCGTCTTCCTGGGCCGGGCCCTCTCGGCCCCGGCGTACCTCTGGGCGAAGGGCGCCGCGCTGGGGCTCTTCCTCCTCCTCTTCTCCGTCGTTCCGGTCCTCCTGCTCTGTCTCTTCCAGGTTGGGCTCACGGGGGATCTGGGCTGGCTCTTCGCCCACGGGCGGGTCCTCTGGGGCACCTTCCTCTTCGCCCTCCTGGGGTGCGGCCCCCTGGTCCTCTTTCTCCTCGCCCTCTCCTCCCTCTCTAAGAACCCACGGCTCACGGGCCTCACCTACTTCGGCATCGTCTTCCTCGGCCCCGCCGCGTCGGGGGTCCTCTACGCCGTCACCCGCCTGCCCGTGGTCTGGTACCCCTCCATCCTCACGGAGCTGAAGACCCTGGCGGTGGTCTGCCTGGGGGCCGAGATCGCCGGCCGGGGCGGGCCGGTCCTGCCCCCGGGCGCACCCCTCCTCTTCTTCCCGGCCCTGGCGGCGGCGAGCCTCCTGGTCCTGGCGGTCCGCTTCCGCGGAAAGGGGGTGCTGCGGTGATCCGAGCGGAGAACGCCTCCCGCTGGTACGGCCTCGTGGTGGGGGTCAACCGGGTCTCCCTGGTCCTGGAACCCGGCGTCACGGGACTCCTGGGGGTCAACGGGGCGGGGAAGAGCACCCTGCTGAACCTCCTGGCGGGCCTCCTCCGCCCCACCGCCGGGTCGGTGACCCTGGACGGCCGGCCGGTCTTCGGCAACCCCCGGGCCCTCCGCCGGATCGGGAATTGCCCCGCGGCGGACCGCTTCTGGGAGGAGATGGCGGGGGTGGAGTTCGTGGCCTTCCTGGCCGGCCTCTCGGGCTTTCCCCGGGGGGAGGCCCTGAAGCGCGCCGAACGGGCCTGCGACGAGGTCTCCCTGGGGGAGGAGCGGTCCCGGAAGATCGCCGCCATGAGCAAGGGGATGCGGCAGAAGGTCAAGATGGCCCAGGCGCTGGTCCACGACCCGGAGATCCTCCTGTTGGACGAGCCCCTCAACGGGATGGACCCCCCGAGCCGGGCCCAGGCCGTCGCCACCATCCAGCGGTGGGGGCGGGAGGGCCGGTGCGTCCTGGTCTCCTCCCACCTGCTCCACGAGGTGGAGGCCATGACCAGCCGCATCCTGCTCCTCCACTACGGCCGGGTCTTGGCCTCGGGGGAGGTCCCGCAGGTTCGGAAGGCCATCGCCTCCAGGCCCCTCAAGGTCTTCGTCCGCTCCCGGGATGCCCGGGCCCTGGCGGCGGCCCTCATCGCCTGGCCGTCGGTGGCCTCGGTCTCCTTCGGAGGAGACGGGAGGAACCTCACCGTGGAGGTCTCGGACGCCGCCGACTTCCGGGAGCGCCTGAAGATCCTCCTCTCGGAGCGGGAGATGGGACTGGAGATCCTCAACCCCCTGGACGACAACCTCTCGGCGGTCTTCGCCTACCTGGTGGCCTGAGATGGACGCCGCCACCCGGGCCCTCCTCCGCCACACCCTCCGCCGTTCGGCCCTTTCGGTCCGGGGGCTCCTCTTCGCCCTGCTGGCGGCCTTCCCCTGGGCCGTGACCCTCCTCCTGCGCCTGCTGGTCCTCCAGGGGGTTCCCGTCCCCCTGGGGGGCGTCACCCTCTACGCCTCGGTGGTGCTGGTGTACCTCTTCGGCTTCCTCCTTCCCCTCTCCACGCTGGTCTTCGGGGTGGGGCTCCTGGCCGACGACCGGGAGGGGGGGACCCTCCCGTACCTCCTGGGAAGGCCCATCCCCCGCGCCAAGCTCCTCCTCACGCGCTTCGCCGCGACGGCGGCCTTTCTCTGGATCCTGAACGGGGCGTCGGCGGCGGGGGCCTTTCTTCTGGGGGTCTCGGAGGGCGGCGCCGCGGCCCTCCTCCGGGAGTTCCCCTTCCTCCTCCTGGACCTCGGCGTCCTCCTGCTGGGGGTCCTGGCCTACGGGGCCCTCTTCGTCCTCCTGGGCCTGCTCCTCAAGAAGCCCCTCTTCGCCGGACTGCTCATCGGCTTCGGCTGGGAAAACCTGGTGGGCTACATCCCCGGCTTCCTCAAGCGCTTCACCCTCCTCTTCCACCTGCACACCCTGCTTCCCCACGGGGCCGGGCCCCAGGGGCTCATCCAGCAGCTCCTCGCCTCCACCGAGAGCAAGACCGCCGCTCTGCTCTTCCTCGTCTTCTACGGGGTGCTCTTCGTGGGCCTCGCGTGCCTCGCCATCCGCCGGCTGGAGGCCAGCGTGAGCGAAAACGAAGAGGCGTGAGGAAAGTGAGGAAGTGAGGAAGTTAGGAAGGTGAAGGCAGCCCTTCGAAGGCAAACGGAAGGATTTCACCGCTGCGGCGCTGAGGTATAGAAGTTCTGGCTTTGCCGCCTTTCGGGCGCTCCTCGCCCCAGAGAGCCCAAAGAGCGCAGAGAAAGAACGGGAGGGGCGGCCGATCCGTCTTTCAACGCGGCGCTCCCCGGCGGGCTAACCCGTTGGCCCATCCCCGCGGGTTTGCACAGCCGCGGCAAGTTGTGGTAGCGTCCCCTACAGGTTAACAATGGCGCACCGAGGGGTTCGGAGACGGGATAGGCCGCCAGCCTCCGTGCTAGCCCGCACGGTGGCGGGCTAACGCGTCGGGCTAATGTGCGTTAGGTGCCTCAAGGAGCAACCAATCACGTTCTTGGAGGGTGGGTTATGAAAAGGCTTGTTACCCAAATCCCGCGATGGATGGTTAGGCGTGGGGGGAGGGGAACTGTAGAAGGCGGTGTTGGGCCCGGAAACGATCCCATGGGCTGGACGATAAGGATGCATTCGGGGAAGAAACCCTGTGGCTGGGCGCCGATGGGCATGGAAAGGTGACATGGGGACAGAGGGCGGCCTGAAGTGCGGTGGCAGGGCAAGCGGAGACGGGGCTGGCAGCCTGGTGTGTTCGACGTGACGGTTCCCGTGGCGATGGGGGACCGAAGGCCCTGGAGCAGGCCGAAGGCCTCCCTGGGGACCTTGAGGAGGAGGGCCCCGGCGTGGCGGACGATTTTGCCGGCGATGGCGTAGAGGTGGAACCGTACGCTCTGCACTTGGCAGCGGGCGAAGGCGGGCCCAAGAGCATGGGCGAGAAAGAGTTGGTACAGGTTGTAGGCCAGCACGCCCTTGTGGGCCTCCATGGCCGTGGCGTCCATGTCCAGTGTCACACCTGTCCAAAATCCTCCGGCCATCCGCCCGCAAGAGAAGGCGGGACGGTC